>NZ_JAALEU010000007.1:0-342353 GCF_011800685.1 Pantoea sp. EKM10T | reverse complement strand
GGAATAGCTCAGTTGGTAGAGCACGACCTTGCCAAGGTCGGGGTCGCGAGTTCGAGTCTCGTTTCCCGCTCCAGATTTAACATCACCCTCATTTCAGTCCGTTAGCCGACTGTTTTACGTCGCGTGATTTTGATTGTTTCATGAAGGTTATCCACAGCACTGCACCCCATCATCTGCGCCTGTTACGGCGATCTGTAAATGGCTTTTGAACAGAGTTATCCACAACCTTGCAGGTTAACCGAAGCGATAGCCTCATTATTAAATAAACACAACTTTTATATAAGTTGTTGATATTTATCATTATGAAAATATTTCAATTTGTTATTTAACAGCAAAATCAGCGTTGTTGCAGTTGAATGACAACAGCTTTTTATTTTTATTCACAGCATGTGGAAAAAGATAATTCGCGATCAAGCTGTTCAATCACGCATCACGCGGTAAACCCTTCTCTACTGCACGAACCAGGCGCTTCTGCTGGGCAGGTTGCACTTCAACCACGAGTTGCTCGCGTTTCTGCTGCTGCTGCGTGATTGCCCACAGAATATGTTCATCCAGCAGGTCACTTTCACCGAGTCGTTGTTCCAGTACCTTAACGATTTCGGGCGACCAGGGCGCGTTACCCAGCGCCACTGCAATATTACGCAGCCAGCGTAAATGACCAATGCGGCGAATCGCTGAGCCTTCAGTGATGCGTAAAAACTTCGCTTCATCCCATTGAAACAGATCGATCAGCTCAGGGGCGTGTAGCGCCGCTCGCGGTGAAAAATCGCTTTCGTCACTGAGTTGTCCATAGCGATTCCACGGACAGATCAGCTGGCAGTCATCACAGCCATATATCCGGTTGCCCATCAGCGGGCGAAACTCTTCCGGGATCGCGCCTTCCAGCTCAATGGTGAGATAGGAAATACAGCGCCTGGCATCCACGACGTAGGGCTCAACGATCGCGCTGGTAGGGCAGATGGTCATGCAGGCGACACAGCGGCCACACTGCTCCTGCTGCGGTGTATCTATCGGCAGCGGAATATCGATCAGCAGTTCGCCGAGGAAAAACCATGAGCCTGCTTCCCGATTCAGTATCAGCGAATGTTTGCCGGTCCAGCCGAGTCCCGCTTTGGCTGCCAGCGGCCGCTCAAGCAGCGGGGCCGAATCCACAAACGGGCGAAAATTAAGCTCGCCACAATGCTGCTGGATCATTTCTCCGAGCTTTTTCAGTCGATTGCGCAATACTTTGTGGTAATCACGACCTAATGCATAACGGCTGACATAGCCCAGTTGGGGATTTTTCAACGTGCTGGCAAAGGCGGCTTTGGCCGGAAGGTAGTTCATGCGAACGCTGATAACGCGCAGCGTGCCGGGCAGCAGTTCATGAGGACGCGCCCGCATCATGCCGTGTCGCGCCATCCACTCCATCTCGCCATGATACTGCTTATCCAGCCACGCCTGCAGGCGCGGCTCTTCCGCACTGAGATCGGTATCGGTGATGCCGACCTGCTGAAAGCCGAGATCCAATCCCCACTGTTTAATCTGTTGTGCGAATTGATGAAGATCGAGAGGGTATGACATGAGTAACCAGGATTCGAAGAAAAACAGCCGCAGTTTACCATATTCTGTCTGGCCTGCGCAGGCTGTGGCCCAGCTTGAGCAACAGGGGGCCGATGCGCTCGGCATTACGCTGTATGAGCTGATGCTGCGTGCCGGACAGGCCGCTTACGAGCATCTGACTGCGCACTGGCCAGAGGCCAGCCACTGGCTGATTCTGTGTGGTCACGGCAATAACGGTGGCGATGGGTATGTGCTGGCGCGACTGGGACAGGCGGCGGGCAAAACCGTTACGCTGCTGGCGTGCGAAAGTGAAAAAGCGTTGCCGGAAGAGGCGCAGCGTGCACGGGACGCGTGGCTGGATGCGGGCGGTGAAATTCATGCGGCCGATGCGGTCTGGCCAGAGCAGATCGATGTGATTGTGGATGCGCTGCTGGGAACCGGCAGTCATCGTGCGCCCGAAGAACCCTATGCCACGCTGATCCAGCAGGCGAACGCTCATGCGGCGCCGAAACTTGCCATTGATATGCCTTCCGGCTTATCAGCCCGCAATGGCACCGCGCCCGGTGAGGTAATCAATGCCAGCCATACGCTGAGTGTGGTCGCTCTTAAACCGGGCCAGATCACTGGCAAAGCGCGAGATTACATTGGAGAGCTTTACTATGCCGATCTCGGCCTGGCCGCTTTTCTGGCGGGCGAAGTAGCTCCCATCGCGCGTTATGATGCCAGCGCATTAACCCGCTGGCTCAAGCCGCGCAAACCAACCTCGCACAAGGGCAGTCATGGCCGGCTGCTGGTAGTGGGGGGCGATGCCGGTACCGCTGGCGCGGTGCGGATGACGGCAGAAGCGGCGTTGCGCAGCGGTAGTGGGTTAGTGCGAGTACTTACTCACAAAGATAATATTATTCCGATCCTGACCGCCCGGCCCGAAATTATGGTCGATGAACTGACCGATGAGCGCCTGACGGAGGCGCTGGAGTGGGCCGATGTCATTGCGATAGGGCCCGGTCTGGGTCAGCGCGACTGGGGAAAGCGTGCGCTGAAGCAGGTCGCGAGCAGTGAAAAGCCGATGCTTTGGGACGCGGATGCACTTAACCTGCTGGCAATCAGTGCGGAGAAACGTCAGAATCGCATTATTACGCCGCATCCTGGTGAAGCGGCGCGTTTGCTGAATACCGAGACCAGTGAAATTGAGAGTGACCGCTTACATGCAGCGCAGACATTGGCGCAGCGTTATGGTGGTGTAGTGGTACTGAAAGGTGCCGGTACGCTGATTGCCAGCGAGCAAGGTGAAATGGCCTTTGCTGACGTGGGCAATGCCGGTATGGCCTCCGGCGGTATGGGCGATCTCCTGAGTGGAATCATCGCCTCACTGGTGGGCCAGAAACTGACGCTGTTTGATGCGGCCTGCGCCGGCTGCGTTGCACATGGTGCCGCGGCCGATGCGGTCGCTGCGGAACGTGGTACGCGCGGTATGCTGGCAACTGATTTACTGGATCTGCTGTGGCAGTTTGTTAATCCTGAGATGAATAAAGAAGCATGAAGACCTGTGTTATCTCTTTGCCCGATGAGGCGGCTACGCTCAGTTTGGGCGCTCAGCTGGCGCGCGCCTGTGGCAGCGCGGCAGTGATTTATCTCTATGGCGATCTGGGGGCGGGTAAAACCACCTTCAGCCGCGGCTTTCTGCAGGCGCTGGGCCATCAGGGCAACGTCAAAAGCCCTACTTACACGCTGGTTGAGCCTTACACGCTGGACGACCGTACACTTTATCACTTCGACCTCTATCGTCTTGCCGATCCTGAAGAGCTTGAATTCATGGGCATCCGCGACTATTTCAGCGGCGATGCTATCTGCCTGGTTGAATGGCCGCAGCAGGGCGCCGGTTTTCTGCCGCCGCCCGATCTCACGCTAACGCTGCGTTACGTGGGTGAGGCGCGTGAAGCGGAACTGACGGCACAATCCTCGTCGGGCCAGCAATGGCTTGAACAATTTGGTCAGGGCAGGGATCAGGCATGATGTCACGGATGAAAATAGCGCTGGTGACACTGTTGCTGCTGGTCTGTACACCCCTGTTTGCTGCCACCCTGTCGGATATCAAAGTCGCCAATGGCGACAGCCAGGCAACCATCACCCTGAACTTTGCCGGACAACCTGTCTATGGCTTCTTCCCGCTGCGCAATCCTGACCGTGTGGTGCTTGATGTGCGCCAGAGCGGCGTGGTTCAGGGGCTGCCGTTAAATTTCAGCGGCGAAAACATCGTAAAGCGAATTCGCACCAGCACCCCGAAAGATAAACAGAGCGTGCGGCTGGTGTTTGAGCTGACGCAGGCGGGTAAAACCCGGGCGGTCACCCAGCGCAATGGCAACAGCTACAGCGTGGTCTTCACCATTACCGGTAAGCCGCCTGCTGTTACGCGCAGTGTGCCTGCGCCGGTAACGGCCCCGACGCGCGTGCCCACCCAGAGTGCCGCAGCGGCGAACCCCTTTAATTCGAATCCGGTGACGTCCGTGACCAGCACAGCCAGCACCGTGAGTCCTGGCCGGGCCGTCAGCCAGAACGATACCGTGATTGTGGCGATTGATGCCGGACATGGCGGTCAGGATCCCGGCGCTATCGGGCAGCGCGGACTGAAAGAGAAGAACGTCACAATCGCAATTGCACGTAAACTGCGGGTGTTGCTGAATAACGATCCGATGTTTAAAGGCGTCCTGACACGTGATGGCGACTATTTTATCTCGGTTATGGGCCGCTCCGACGTGGCGCGTAAAGCCAACGCCAACGTGCTGGTTTCAATTCATGCTGACGCTGCGCCGAGCCATGCGGCGACCGGTGCATCGGTCTGGGTATTATCAAACCGCCGGGCCAATAACGAGATGGCTAACTGGCTGGAGCAGAAAGAGAAACAGTCTGAGCTGCTGGGCGGCGCAGGTGACCTGCTGGCTAACAGTCAGGCCGACCCCTACCTCAGCCAGGCAGTACTTGACCTGCAATTCGGTCACTCGCAGCGTGTCGGTTATGACATCGCCCAGAAAGTGTTGCAGCAGATGCGCAGCGTGACGTCGCTGCATAAACGTCTGCCTGAGCATGCCAGTCTTGGCGTGCTGCGTTCACCCGATATTCCTTCTTTGCTGGTGGAAACCGGCTTTATCAGTAATTCCTCGGAGGAGCGACTGCTTGGCAGTAGCGCACACCAGGATAAGATTGCGCAGTCGATCTATAAAGGTCTGCGCACTTATTTCCTGGCGCACCCGCTGCAATCCATCCCAAAGGAGGAAAACCGGCCGCTGGGCTCGTCGCCAGCGGTTAACGTCGCCAGCAACCCGGCGACCGGGGTGACGCAATATACCGGCGTAACTCAGCGCCATACGGTTACGCGCGGTGAGACACTCTCCGGGATTGCCGCGAAGTATGGCGTCAGCATGTCGACACTGCGTGAAATGAACACCCTGAAGCGGGATGTGGTATGGGTCGGACAGCGGTTGAAAGTGCCGGCCAGTGCGGCCGCCAGCCGCACCACGCGCGCCACGCCACGCGGCATTGTGCGTCATAAAGTGGTTGTGGGGGATTCACTGACCGGCATTGCCGCACATTATGGCGTCAGCCCGAAAGCGATAATGCAGACCAATAATCTGAAATCGACCAACGTCATGTTGGGGCAGAACCTGAAAATCCCTGCATCCTGATTGTTTGCCCGGCCGCTGCGCCGGGCGACCAGCTAAAAGGAAAACCATGCCGATACAAATTTTACCGCCCCAACTGGCAAACCAGATTGCGGCGGGTGAAGTGGTTGAACGTCCTGCATCGGTTGTAAAAGAGCTGGTGGAGAACAGCCTGGATGCTGGTGCAACGCGCATTGACGTTGATATTGAAAAGGGGGGCGCAAAGCTTATCCGCATTCGTGACAACGGCTGCGGCATCGTGAAAAGCGAGCTGTCGATGGCGCTGGCCCGACACGCCACCAGTAAAATCGCCTCACTGGATGACCTGGAAGCGATCATGAGCCTGGGTTTTCGCGGTGAAGCGCTCGCCAGTATCAGTTCTGTCTCCCGCCTGACCTTAACCTCACGTACCGCCGATCAAACCGAAGCCTGGCAGGCCTATGCGGAAGGGCGTGATATGACGGTAACGGTTAAACCGGCTGCGCATCCCTGTGGGACCACGCTCGAAGTGCTGGATCTGTTTTATAACACCCCGGCGCGCCGCAAATTTATGCGCACAGAGAAAACCGAGTTCGGTCATATCGACGAAGTGATCCGTCGTATTGCACTGGCGCGTTTTGATGTCGCGCTTTCACTGAGCCACAACGGCAAAATGATGCGTCAGTATCGGGCCGTCAGCGAGGAGAGCCAGCGCGAACGGCGACTGGCAGCTATCTGCGGCACCACGTTTATTCAGCATGCGCTGCGAATTGACTGGCAGCATGATGATCTCTCGCTGCGCGGCTGGGTCGCCGATCCCGCCGGTTCGCGCCAGGTCACCGAGTTACAATATTGCTACGTCAATGGCCGGATGATGCGCGACAAGCTGATTAATCACGCTATTCGCCAGGCTTTCCAGACCCAGCTCCAGGATGACCAGCAGCCCGCTTACGTGCTCTATCTGGAGATCGATCCGCATCAGGTGGATGTCAACGTTCACCCGGCCAAGCATGAAGTGCGTTTTCATCAGTCACGCCTGGTGCATGATTTTATTTATCAGGGCGTGGTCAGCGCGTTACAGGCGATAGCGTCACCCATTTTGCCTGCGCTGCAGGCAGAAGAAGCCGCACCGCGCTGGCAGCCGGAAAACCGTCAGGCGGCGGGGGGGAATCATTTTGCGCAGCCTGCAGCGCCCGCCAGCGAGAATCAATCTTCAGCCTCCACGCGGCAAACACCGCCCGCAGCGGCGCCGGCCTGGCAAAACAAAGAGAACGTGTATCGTCAGCGTGAAGGCGCGGTTTATCAGCAGTTGCTGAAAACGCCTGTCAGCGCCACGCCGCCGCCAAAAAACCGTGAACCGGCACCGCGTCCGGCCGAAAAACCCTCGCCGCTGGCCGCGCATGCCCAGAGCTTTGGCCGGGTACTGACCGTGTTGCAAAACCACTATGCGCTGCTGGAGCAGGATCAGAAGTTAATGCTGATGGCGCTGCCGGTCGCGGCGCGCTGGCTGAAACAGGCGCAGCTTGAACCGGGTGAGGAAGGGCTTAAACCGCAACCCCTGCTGATTCCGGTGCGGCTCAAAATCGCCCTGGATGAACGGCAGGCCGCAAAAGAAAAGAGCAGCCTGCTCAATCAGATGGGTATTGATCTTCAGCCCGAAGGTGACCACGTGACCTTACGCGCGGTGCCTTTACCGTTACGAACACAAAATTTACAAATCTTGATTCCTGAGCTGTTAGGCTATCTCGCCCGGCAGCAGGAGATCTCTGCGACGCAACTGGCCCAGTGGCTGGCGCGGCGTCAGGATACAGAGTCCTCCGACTGGAATCACTCACAGGCGATCAACCTGCTGGCAGAGCTTGAACGGCTTTGCCCACAGCTGCTGAAATCGCCGCCTTCAGGCTTATTACAGCCCATAGAGATTGAGAGCGCGATCAACGCGTTGAAGCATGAGTGAATTAAACCAGGCTGGCCGGCCAAAGGCTATTTTTTTGATGGGACCCACGGCTTCTGGCAAGACTGCTTTAGCAATTGAATTGCGTAAGCGGTTACCAGTGGAACTAATCAGCGTAGACTCTGCCTTAATCTATCGTCAGATGGATATTGGTACGGCGAAACCGTCGGCTGAGGAGTTAGCAGTGGCACCCCATCGTTTGCTCGACATTCGCGATCCCGCTGAAGCCTATTCGGCAGCGGAGTTCCGGCGGGATGCTTTAGCAGAAATGGCGGATATCGTTGAAGCCGGACGAATACCGTTGCTTGTTGGTGGAACCATGCTCTACTTCAAGGCGTTACTTGAAGGATTGTCGCCGTTGCCCTCGGCCGATCCCGACGTTCGTCAGCGGATAGAGCAAACGGCACGTGAAAAAGGCTGGGAAGCTTTACACCGCCAGCTGTGTGAAATCGACCCGGTTGCCGGCAGTCGTATTCATCCGAATGATCCGCAGAGACTTTCGCGAGCACTGGAAGTTTTTTTTATTTCGGGTAAAACTTTAACGGAACTGACAAAAACATCCGGTGAAGCGTTACCCTACGACGTGCAACAGTTTGCCATCGCCCCCGCGAGCCGTGAATTGCTGCACCAGCGCATCGCGTTGCGTTTTGAGCAGATGTTGGCGTCAGGATTTGAAGCGGAGTCTCGGGCCCTTTTTGCACGAGGTGATTTGCATACGGACATGCCTTCCATTCGTTGTGTTGGCTATCGTCAGATGTGGTCTTATTTATCGGGCGAAATCGATTACAGCGAGATGGTTTATCGGGGAATTTGCGCAACCCGGCAGCTTGCTAAGCGACAGATGACCTGGTTACGCGGTTGGGAAAATGTTCACTGGCTTGACAGTGACGAGCCCCGGCTGGCGCGTGATACAGTGTTACAGGTTCTTAGTGCGAAGCATGGGTGATTGTGTACAATTGATGGGTTATCGTGCGCAAATTTTTACGCAGTTTTTTCAGAACCATAGGTTCTACTTGCAACAAACAACAAGCATATAAGGAAAAGATAGAATGGCTAAGGGGCAATCATTACAAGACCCGTTTTTGAACGCACTGCGTCGTGAACGTGTTCCGGTTTCGATTTATCTGGTTAACGGTATTAAGTTGCAGGGTCAGATTGAGTCATTTGATCAGTTCGTCATTTTGTTGAAAAACACGGTGAGTCAGATGGTGTATAAGCACGCCATTTCTACCGTTGTTCCTTCACGCCCGGTTTCTCACCATAGCAATAATACCGGTGGCGGCAGCAACAATTACCATCATGGCGGCAGCAACACAACTGCGCAGCCACAGCCACAACAAGACGGTGATAACGCAGAATAACGCGTCACCGTACAGCCAGGAACGGAGAACAGCGGTTTTCCGTCCTGGTCTTTTATTTAGCGAGGTTATAGCTTGTTTGACCGTTATGAAGCCGGTGAGCAGGCCGTACTGGTACACATCTGGTTCTCCCAAGACAAAGAAGTAGAAGATTTGCAGGAGTTTGAAACCCTGGTCTCTTCTGCTGGCGTTGAGGCGCTGCAAGTGGTTACTGGCAGCCGCAAAGCGCCACACCCCAAGTATTTTGTCGGTGAAGGAAAGGCCGTTGAAATTGCCGATGCGGTAAAAACAACAGGAGCATCGGTCGTATTATTCGATCATGCCCTTACGCCCGCTCAGGAAAGAAACCTCGAGCGCCTGTGCGAATGCCGGGTCATTGATCGCACCGGTTTAATTCTGGATATCTTTGCCCAACGCGCACGTACCCACGAAGGTAAATTGCAGGTTGAGCTGGCACAGCTGCGCCATCTTGCGACACGTCTGGTGCGCGGCTGGACCCACCTTGAACGCCAGAAAGGCGGGATTGGTTTACGTGGCCCCGGTGAAACGCAGTTAGAAACGGACCGCCGGCTGTTGCGCGGCCGTATCAGTCAGATTTTGTCTCGTCTTGAGCGAGTTGAAAAACAGCGTGAGCAGGGACGTCAGTCACGCGCCAAAGCGGATGTGCCAACGGTTTCGCTGGTGGGTTACACCAACGCCGGCAAGTCGACCCTCTTTAACGCCATGACCTCCGCCAATGTCTTTGCCGCAGACCAGCTGTTTGCGACGCTCGACCCCACACTGCGCCGTCTGAATGTTGCTGATGTCGGGGACGTGGTACTGGCGGACACGGTAGGCTTTATTCGCCATCTTCCTCACGACCTGGTTGCCGCTTTTAAAGCCACGCTGCAGGAGACACGTCAGGCGACGCTGTTAATGCACGTGATTGATGGGGCTGACCTTCGCGTCACGGAAAATATCGCTGCTGTCGATGCCGTACTGGAAGAGATTGAAGCGGACGAAATCCCGACGTTACTGGTGATGAATAAAATCGATATGCTCGACGGATTCGAACCGCGTATCGATCGTAACGAAGAGAACCTGCCAATCCGCGTCTGGCTTTCCGCCCAGACAGGCGCAGGCATTCCGTTGCTATGGCAGGCGCTGTCTGAGCGTCTGGCGGGTGAAATAGCCCAGCACGCATTACGTCTGCCACCGGAAGCGGGGCGACTTCGCAGCCGTTTCTATCAGCTGCAGGCGATTGAGAAAGAGTGGAATGAAGAAGACGGCAGTGTAGGATTGCAGATACGTATGCCCATTATTGAGTGGATGCGTTTATGTAAGCAGGAACCGTCGCTGACCAGTTACATTGTTTGATGTTGCCCAAACGCATTTACCTTAAAAATTGAAGATTGTCGCACTTTCTTTGCAGACCCGAATACGCTGGCGTTACCCGAGTATTTTGGATTTCAGCAAGGCGGCAACTGAGTGAAACGCCGGGAGCTTACGCAGGTAAGTGACCGGGGTGAGCGAAGGCAGCCAACACCGCTGCAATCCGAAAGCTGAAGGGTAAAAATCGTAATTACAATAAATGGAGTAGAAACATGGCGTGGAATCAGCCCGGAAATAACGGACAGGACCGCGACCCGTGGGGAAGCAGCAATAATCAAGGCGGCAACTCTGGGGGGAATAAGGGAGGACGGGAATCCGGGCCTCCTGATCTGGATGATATCTTCCGTAAGCTGAGCAAGAAGCTTGGTGGACTGGGCGGTGGCAAACAGAACGACAACGGTCAGCGCGGCTCCGGCAGCGGTGGCAAAATTGTTGGTATCGTGGCTGTTGCTGCTGTAGTCATCTGGGCTGCAAGCGGTTTCTACACCATCAAAGAAGCGGAACGTGGCGTGGTGACGCGCTTCGGTAAATTCAGTCATCTGGTCGAACCCGGTCTGAACTGGAAGCCGACATTCGTTGACCAGGTGCGTGCGGTTAACGTTGAATCGGTGCGCGAACTGGCTGCTTCTGGCGTCATGCTGACTTCGGATGAGAACGTGGTACGCGTGGAGATGAACGTGCAGTACCGCGTGACCGATCCGGAACGTTATCTTTATGCTGTGACCAGCGCGGACGACAGCCTGCGTCAGGCTACCGACAGCGCACTGCGCGGCGTGATTGGTCGCTCTACCATGGACCGCATCCTGACCGAAGGTCGTACCGTGGTGCGTAGCGATACCCAGCGTGAAATCGACGAGACAATTCGCCCTTATAACATGGGGATCGCGGTGCTGGACGTCAACTTCCAGGCTGCACGTCCGCCGGAAGAGGTGAAGTCTGCATTTGATGACGCGATTGCCGCACGCGAAAACCGCGAGCAATACGTTCGCGAAGCCGAAGCTTACGCCAACGAAGTTCAGCCTCGTGCTAACGGCCAGGCGCAACGTATTCTGGAAGAGGCACGTGCTTACAAAGAGCGTACCGTTCTGGAAGCGCAGGGTGAGGTGGCGCGTTTCGCCAAGATCCTGCCTGAGTATAAAGCTGCACCCGAAATCACCAAAGAGCGTCTCTATATCGAGACCATGGAACGTGTGCTGAGCCATACCCGCAAAGTACTGGTTAACGATCGGGGTAATAACCTGATGGTGCTGCCGCTGGATCAACTGATGCGTGGCGGTCAGACTTCATCGGGCCAGAATGGTCAGAAAGGCGCGAACGGTTCTTCGCAGCCTGCGCGCTCCGATAGCAGTGCCAGCCGCAATGACACGTCGTCATACAGTCCGGACAACATCATGGATCAGCGTCGGGCGAATGCTCAGCGCAGCGACAGCCAGCGCGAAGGGAGAGAGTAATCGATGCGTAAGCCAATAGTATTTTTAATCATTGTCGTGCTGGTGGCGCTCTATGCGTCCCTGTTTGTGGTGCAGGAAGGGCAGCGAGGCATTGTTCTGCGCTTCGGTAAAGTCCTGCGCGACGGCGAAAACAAGCCGCAGGTGTTTGAGCCGGGTCTGCATTTCAAGATTCCATTCCTGGAAACGGTTAAAACGCTGGATGCGCGTATCCAGACCATGGATAACCAGGCCGATCGCTTCGTCACCAAAGAGAAGAAAGATCTGATCGTGGACTCCTACATCAAGTGGCGTATCAGCGACTTCAGTCGCTACTACCTGGCCACCGGTGGCGGTGATGTCTCTCAGGCGGAAGTGCTGCTGAAACGTAAGTTCAGTGACCGCTTGCGTTCTGAGATGGGTCGTCTGGATGTGAAAGATATCGTAACGGACTCCCGTGGTCGTCTGACTACCGATGTGCGTGACGCGCTGAATACCGGCTCTGCAGGCAACGATGATGAAATCGCAACCCCTGCGGCTGATGACGCGATTGCCAGTGCAGCGGCCCGTGTCGAGCGTGAAACCAACAGCAGCGAACCAGCACCGAACCCGAACAGTATGGCTGCGTTAGGTATTCAGGTGGTGGATGTGCGCATCAAGCAGATCAACCTGCCGACTGAAGTGTCTGATGCGATCTTCAACCGTATGCGTGCTGAGCGTGAAGCGGTAGCGCGTAGCCAGCGTTCACAGGGTCAGGAAGAGGCGGAAAAACTGCGCGCCCAGGCCGATTACCAGGTCACCCGTACTCTGGCTGAAGCCCAGCGTGAAGCGCTGATTACACGCGGTGACGGTGATGCGGAAACGGCGCGGTTGTTTGCCGATTCGTTCAGCAAAGATCCTGACTTCTACGCCTTTATTCGTAGCCTGCGTGCCTATGAAAACAGCTTCAATAGCGATCAGGATGTGATGGTGTTAAGCCCGGATAGCGACTTCTTCCGATATATGAAGGCGCCCTCTAACGCGACACGCTAAGAACTGATATAACCTGTGGGCCGACAATGTTGTCGGCCCTTTTTTTTGGGTATCAGAATGAAAACAAGCATCTGGATGGCGCTGGCGCTGGTGTTAGTGCTGGAAGGGTTGGGACCGATGTTTATGCCGCGCGCCTGGCGACGCATGATCCTGACGATGACGCGGTTGCCCGATCGTCTGCTACACCGCTTTGGTGGAGGACTGGTCGTTGCTGGCATGGTGATTTACTGCATGCTCAGCCTGCACGGCAACCTCTGAGGCTGACGTTCAGACCGGCTAAATTGTGCCTTTCAACGCTATTATCCCCAACATGTTGTAGTGATCAAAACTCAGGCAAAAAAGCGCGCAATCGTATGCTAAAAGTGCTGAAAACCACGGGATCAGATGGTAGAATCCTTTTTTAAGCAATCGGTGATTTTGAGAAATGGGTAAGAACGTCGTCGTACTGGGCACCCAATGGGGTGACGAAGGTAAAGGTAAGATTGTAGACCTTCTGACTGAGCGCGCGAATTACGTTGTGCGTTATCAAGGCGGCCACAATGCGGGCCACACGCTTGTCATCAACGGTGAAAAAACCGTCCTCCACCTGATCCCTTCTGGCATTCTGCGCGATAACGTCACCAGCATCATTGGTAACGGCGTAGTGCTCTCTCCTGAAGCCTTAATGAAAGAGATGAAAGGCCTGGAAGCGCGCGGGATTCCGGTACGCGAACGTCTGCTGATTTCTGAAGCCTGTCCGCTGATCCTGCAATATCATGTTGCGATGGATATGGCGCGTGAACGTGCTCGTGGCGCCAAAGCGATTGGTACCACGGGTCGTGGCATCGGACCGGCTTATGAAGATAAAGTCGCTCGCCGTGCCCTGCGCGTCAGCGACCTGTTTAACAAAGAAACCTTTGCTGCCAAGCTGAAAGAAGTGGTCGATTTCTACAACTTCCAGCTGGTGGAGTACTACAAAGAGCCGGCAGTCGACTTCGATAAAGTGCTGAGTGATGTGATGGAAGTCGCTGACATCATCACTGGCATGGTCGTTGACGTCTCTGAACTGCTGGACGTCGCGCGTAAGCGTGGCGATCTGATTATGTTTGAAGGTGCGCAGGGTACGCTGCTGGATATCGATCACGGTACCTATCCGTACGTGACCTCATCCAACACCACCGCAGGTGGCGTAGCGACCGGTTCAGGCATTGGCCCGCGCTATGTCGACTACGTGCTGGGTATTGTGAAAGCTTACTCAACCCGCGTTGGCGCAGGCCCGTTCCCGACCGAGCTGTTCGATGAAACCGGCGAATTCCTCTGTGCGCAGGGTAATGAGTTTGGTGCGACCACCGGTCGTCGTCGTCGTACCGGCTGGCTGGATGCGGTAGCGGTTCGCCGCGCGGTCCAGATCAACTCCCTGTCAGGTTTCTGCATGACCAAGCTGGACGTGCTGGATGGCCTGAAAGAGGTGAAGATCTGTGTGGCTTATCGTATGCCTGATGGCCGCGAAGTGACCACCACGCCACTGGCGGCAGAGAACTGGGAAGGCATTGAGCCGATCTACGAAACCCTGCCAGGCTGGAGCGAGACAACGTTTGGCGTCAAGACGCTGGAAGGTTTGCCTCAGGCCGCGCGTGACTACATCAAGCGTGTGGAAGAGGTAACGGGTGTGCCGATTGATATCATCTCAACCGGCCCTGATCGTAGTGAAACAATGATTCTGCGCGACCCGTTCGACGCGTAATCATTCAGGCCGGACGCTGTCCGGCCCTTGTTTTTCCATTCTTTGATGCCACTTAACCTCCCTTCGCTTGTCAAACCTTCTGCTGGCTTAAAAAAGCGCACGGCCAGACAGACTCTGGTTTATCATCGTAGCTAATCGAATGGCGATCCGATTTAATCCTGGCATCAATCACAGGGCGAATAAGGTCATGCCGCGCCTGAAGGTTCACTGAGGTTACTGTGCAGCTCACGAGTTTTACTGATTATGGCTTACGGGCACTGATTTATCTGGCATCGTTGCCGGAAGGTCAGCAGACCAATATTACGGAAGTGACGAACACTTATGGTTTGTCCCGTAATCATATGGTCAAAATTATCAATCAGCTGAGCCGGGCGGGCTATGTCGCCGCAACGCGTGGTAAAAACGGGGGCATTCGTCTGGGTATGCCAGCTCGTCAGATTGTCATTGGCGATGTGGTACGTAAGATGGAACCACTACAATTAGTGGATTGTGCGTCCTGTTCCATCACGCCAGCCTGTCGTCTGAAGCAGGCGTTACATGATGCGGTGCAGCGATTTTTGCAGGAGCTGGATAGCTATACGTTGGCAGATCTGGTCGAAGGAAATACACCACTTTATGAGATCATCTTGTCCAGATCGCCGGTGGAAATAAATATTAAATGACATCGGAGGAACCGCTATGTCAAAAGATCCTTTTCAGGATAGAGAAGCTGAAAAATACGAAAACCCTATTCCGAGCCGTGAATTTATTCTGGCTCTGTTAGAAAAACGTGAAAAACCGGCCAGCCGCGAAGAGCTGGCTGAAGAGATGAATCTGCAGGAAGAAGAACACCTTGAGGCGCTGCGTCGCCGCCTTCGCGCCATGGAGCGTGATGGTCAGCTGGTGTTCACCCGCCGTCAGTGTTATGCCCTGCCAGAACGTCTTGATCTCCTGCGCGGTAAAGTCATTGGCCACCGCGATGGCTACGGCTTCCTGCGGGCAGAAGGTCAGAAAGATGACCTCTACCTTTCCGCAGAACAGATGAAATTCTGTATGCACGGTGACGTGATCCTGGCGCAGCCGCTGGGTGCCGATCGCAAAGGCCGCCGCGAAGCGCGCGTGGTCCGGGTGCAGGAACCCCGCAACAATCAGATCGTTGGCCGTTACTTTACCGATGCCGGTGCTGGCTTCGTGGTACCGGACGACAGTCGCCTGAGTTTTGACATCCTCATCCCACCTGAAGAGACGATGAATGCCCGTATGGGTTCCGTGGTGGTGGTTGAGCTGGTCCAGCGTCCGAACCGTCGCAGCAAAGCGATCGGTAAAATCGCCGAGATTCTGGGCGATGATATGGGTACCAGCCTGGCCGTGGATATGGCGCTGCGTACGCATGAAATCCCGCACACCTGGCCGCCGGAAGTGGAAGCTCAGGTCAGCAAACTGAAAGAAGAAGTCCCGGAAGAGGCCAAAAAAGGTCGCGTCGATCTGCGTAAGCTGCCGCTGGTCACCATCGATGGTGAAGATGCCCGTGACTTTGATGATGCTGTTTACTGTGAGAAGAAGCGCGGTGGCGGATGGCGTCTGTGGGTAGCTATCGCGGATGTCAGCTATTACGTCCGTCCTGGCACCCCTCTGGATGACGAAGCGCATCAGCGCGGAACCTCGGTCTACTTCCCGTCGCAGGTTGTGCCGATGCTGCCGGAAGTGCTGTCGAATGGCTTATGTTCGCTTAACCCGCAGGTTGATCGCCTCTGTATGGTGTGCGAGATGACCATCTCGACCAAAGGTAAACTGACCGGCTTCAAGCACTACGAAGCGGTGATGAACTCCCATGCGCGTCTGACCTACAACAAAGTCTGGAACATCCTGCAGGGCGACAAAGAGCTGCGTCAGCAGTATGCGCCGCTGGTTAAAGACCTTGAAGAGCTGAACAACCTCTATCATGCGCTGGAAGCCGCTCGTGAAGAGCGCGGCGGTATCTCGTTTGAAACGGAAGAGGCGAAGTTTATCTTCAACGCCGAGCGTCGTATTGAGCGTGTTGAGCGTGTGTCACGTAATGACGCCCATAAGCTGATCGAAGAGTGCATGATCCTGGCGAACATCGCCTCGGCACGCTTCGTTGAGAAAAATCAGGAACCGGCGCTGTTCCGCGATCACGATCGCCCGACCGACGAAAGCATCAAGAGCTTCCGTACCGTGCTCAACGAGCTGGGACTGAGCCTGCCTGGTGGTAATAAACCGCAGCCAATCGACTATGCGGCGCTGCTGAAGCAGGTTGCCGATCGTCCTGATGCGGAAATGCTGCAAACCATGCTGCTGCGTTCGATGAAGCAGGCCGTTTACGATCCGGAAAACCGCGGTCACTTTGGTCTGGCGCTCTCGTCGTATGCGCACTTTACCTCGCCAATCCGTCGTTATCCGGATCTGACGCTGCATCGCGCCATCAAATATCTGCTGGCAAAAGAGCAGGATGAAGGTAAAGGCCTGGTACAGCGCGCCATTAAATACCTGATGCCGAGAGATCGCAGCGTCGCCAAAGATATGACGACAGCAACCGGCGGCTATCACTACGAGATGCCGCAGATGCTGCAACTGGGCCTGCACTGTTCCCTGACCGAACGCCGCGCCGATGAAGCGACCCGTGACGTCGCGGACTGGCTCAAGTGTGACTTCATGCAGGATCAGGTTGGCAACGTCTTCAACGGCGTCATTTCCAGCGTGACCGGATTTGGCTTCTTTGTACGCTTAAGCGATCTGTTCATTGATGGTCTGGTCCACGTTTCGACGCTCGACAACGATTACTACCGTTTTGACCCGGTAGGTCAGCGTCTGATCGGTGAATCGGGCGGTCGCACCTATCGTCTGGGTGACACGGTTGAAGTGCGTGTTGAAGCCGTCCATATGGATGAGCGTAAAATCGACTTTGCCCTGATCTCCAGTCAGCGTCAGGTACGTGGTGAAGGCAAAACCGCACGCGACCGGGCGAAGCGTGACGACAAAGCGCCAGCGAAACGCCGTCGTGATGCGAGCAAGAAGTCCAACTTCGAGCCGGACGCCGCTTTCCGGGGCGACAAGAGTAAGCCCGCCGCTGCAAATACCGAGAATAAAAGTAAAAACGTCTCGGAAAAAACCCGTAAAATCGCCGCCGCCACCCGGGCGAAGCGCGCCAGAAAAAAGGCGCAGCCTGACTGATGCGCGCACCCGCCCTTTCTCACTGAGAAAGGGCGGTCATTCATTCATTTCCAAACACTGAGCAGATCGATGAGCGAAATTATTTTTGGTATCCATGCCGTGCAGGCGCTGCTGGAACGTGATCCACAACGTTTCCAGGAAGTCTTTATCCTCAAAGGCCGCGACGATCGTCGCCTGCAACCCGTGGTCGCCGCGCTGGAAGCTCAGGGGGTCGTGATTCAGCTGGCCGAGCGCAAGTGGCTCGACAGCCAGGTTGAAGGCGGTGTGCATCAGGGTATTGTGGCGCGGGTAAAACCGGGTCGTCAGTATCAGGAAGGCGACCTGCCGGATCTGCTGCAGAGCCTGGAGAAACCCTTCCTGCTGGTGCTGGACGGGGTCACCGATCCGCACAATCTGGGTGCCTGCCTGCGCAGTGCCGATGCGGCCGGTGTGCACGCGATTATCGTGCCGAAAGATCGCTCTGCGCCCCTGAATGCAACGGCCAAAAAAGTGGCCAGCGGCGCGGCAGAAAATGTGCCGTTGATCCGCGTCACCAACCTGGCACGTACCCTGCGTCTGCTGCAGGAGTACAACATCTGGGTTGTCGGTACCGCAGGTGAAGCTGACCATACTGTCTTCCAGAGCAAAATGACCGGTCCGATGGCGCTGGTGATGGGCGCGGAAGGGGAAGGCATGCGTCGTCTGACCCGTGAGCATTGCGATGAGCTGATCAGCATTCCGATGGCCGGCAGCGTCTCTTCGCTGAATGTCTCGGTGGCTACGGGTGTCTGCCTGTTTGAAGCGGTGCGTCAGCGCAACGCCTGATCCCCGATGTGATCCTCGCCACAAATTAGTTTCTGTACCAGGCATAACTGCGCGTCATTCGTATATACCCAAAGGATTTCGGGTTGCATTGAGGCGGCAAGAGAACGAATCCCGATGAGCTTACATGAGTAAGTGATTCGGGTGAGTGAACGCAGCCAACAAAAATGCAGCTTGAAAGACGACGGGTATACTTACTGAGTGACATCCGCGAGGAGTGGTTATGACCTGGACAACACACACCGTTTTTAATCAGCCCCATCCTCTGAGCAACAGCAACCTGTTCCTGTCTGATACGCCGCTCGGCGAGGCACTGTCACGCGAAGGCGCCGGATGGGATCGGGAGTGGCTGGCTTCGGTAGGCCGACAGCTGGGCAGCGCCGAGTCGCTGGAACTGGGCCGGCTCGCCAACGCGGAGCCACCTGAACTGCTGCGCTACGACGCCCGTGGCGTACGGATGGATGAAGTCCGTTTTCACCCCGCCTGGCACCTGCTGATGCAGGGTGTCTGCGCCAGCCGCCTGCATAATCTCAGCTGGCATCCCACAGTACGTGAACAGGCCAGCGTGGCGCGGGCTGCGCGCTTTATTCTGCATGCACAGGTTGAAGCGGGCACGCTTTGCCCGGTGACCATGACGCACGCGGCCATTCCATTGCTGCAGACTTATCTGCCTGCCGCGTTCGAAGGCTGGCTCGATCCGCTGCTCAGCGATCGTTACGATACCCATGCGCAGCCCGGCGACCAGAAACGGGGTCTGCTGATCGGTATGGGCATGACGGAAAAACAGGGCGGCAGCGATCTGCTCACCAGCACCACCCGGGCCGAGCCGCTGGGGGCGCGCGGCCCGGGTGAAGCCTACCGGCTGACCGGCCACAAATGGTTCTTCTCGGTGCCGCAGAGCGATGCACATCTGGTGCTGGCGCAGACGCCCGCCGGATTAAGCTGCTTCTTCCTGCCGCGCCTGTTGCCTGACGGGTCACGCAACGCCATCCAGCTTGAGCAGCTTAAAGATAAGCTGGGTAATCGCTCAAATGCCAGTTGTGAGGTGGAGTTTCGCGATGCGACCGGCTGGCTGCTGGGAGAAGAGGGCGAGGGCGTGCGGCTGATCCTTAAAATGGGCGGTATGACGCGCTTCGACTGCGCACTCGGCAGTCATGGTCAGATGCGGCGTGCATTCTCGGTGGCACTCTGGCATGCACATCAGCGCCAGGTGATGGGGAAAAACCTGGTGGATCAGCCGCTGATGCGTCAGGTTCTGGCACAGCAGGCGCTGCAGCTGGAGGGACAAACCGCGCTGCTGATGCGGCTGGCGCGCGCCTGGTCACAACCGGCAAAACCGCATGAGGTCACGTTTGCCCGCTTATTCACTCCGGCTGCAAAATATCAGATCTGCAAAGCGGGTGCCCCGTTCGTCGCGGAGTCGATGGAAGTGCTGGGGGGCATCGGCTACTGCGAAGCGAGCGAGCTGCCGCGCCTCTATCGTGACATACCGGTCAACAGCATTTGGGAAGGGTCGGGCAACGTGATGTGTCTTGACGTACTGCGCGTGCTCACCCGTCAGGCAGAGGTTTCGGAGATGCTGAGTCAGGAATTTGAAGCGGTGAAAGGGAGTAATCGTCATTTCGATGCGCGCTGGCGTCAGTTACGGCTGCGAATGAGCAAAGTCCCCGAAGAGCAGGCGCGCGAGGTGACCCGCACGCTGCTGCAGCTTGCGACCGGCGCTCAGCTACTGAAATATGGCGAACCGCCGCTGGCGGATGCATGGTGCCAGCAGTGGCTCGATCGGCGTGGCTCCCGCCCGCTTGAGACAGCAATCACAGACCGATTACTGGCCCGCGCCTGTGGCAGGTGATGCGCCGTAAAGAATCGCGCTGGCGTACCAGAGACCGGGCATTACCGTTTCACTCAGCGCCACGATCTGATAGTAAGCCGCACCGGCCTGGTTAGCCCGGGTGGCCACTGCCCGCCCGGCATCATCCGGTGAGCCGCGCACGTTAACGGTAATATTGCCCAGCTTCGGCAAACCGCCACTCTGCGCCCGTGAAATCTCCTGCGCCTGTTGCGTCGACGCGGGCGGTGCTTTTGGCGTGGTCTCAAGCGCGGAACAGCCTGCCAGCAGCAGGCTTATCACCAGTAAATAAGCGAAACGCATAGCAAAACCCTCTTTCAGGACGAAGCATTAAGTGTATGCCATCGCCCTGAATGACGTCAGGATTTAAGGCTGAATACGCTGACCAGCTGGGTCAGGTGATGCCCTTTATCACTCAGGTTCTGCGCGCTGTTTTCCGCCTGTGTCACCAGTTCGCTGTTCTGGTGAGTCGCCTGGCTGATCTGGTTCATCGCCAGATTAACCTGGCCGATGCCTGCCGCCTGCTGCTGCGCCGCCACGTTGATCTCGCCCATCAGCGCCTGCACCTGCTCGATGTGGGTCACAATGTCGCTCATCGCATCGCGCGTCTGCTCAGATAATTGATGGCCTTCCGCCACGTTGCTGATGGAGGTCGCAATCAGTCCATCAATCTCTTTAGCGGCCTGCGCAGAACGCTGTGCCAGCGCACGCACTTCTGCGGCCACCACGGCAAAGCCACGGCCCTGTTCCCCGGCACGTGCCGCTTCAACGGCGGCATTCAGCGCCAGGATATTGGTCTGGAAGGCGATCGACTCAATCACGTGGGTGATATCCGCAATGCTTTGTGATGAAACCTTAATCGCCGACATGGTGTTGACCGAGCGCACCACCGTCTGGCTGCCGTGACTGACGATATCGCTGGCTTCGGCCACCAGTGACATCGCCTGACGCAGGCTGTCTGCGGTGTGTTCAACCGTCGCGCCAAACTGCTCCATGCTGGCAGAGGTCTGCTCCACGCTGCTGGCCTGACGCCCGATCTGCTCGCTGATGTTATGACTGCTGGCCGCGATGGTGTCTGTGCCGTCGCTGATCTCCTGCGCCGCGCCGCGCACCTGGCTGACGATTTTCTCCAGACCATCGCCAATGCCGTTGATCGCAACGATCAACTGGCCCACTTCATCGCGACGCTGGGTGTCCATATGGACCTGCAGATTCCCGGCGGCATACTGCTCCGCCAGATGGATCACCTGCTGCAGCGGACGGGTAATCGCCCGACGGCTGTACCAGACAAACCCCAGCGCAAAGACCACCACCAGAATCAGTCCGGTTATCAGGAACAGGTTACGGCTATGCGTAATCGGGGCGAGCAGGCTTTCACGGTTAACTTCGCCGGCGATCACCCAGTTCCAGCCCGGCAGCTGCTGCCAGGCCAGAATCTGGTGCTCGCCGTTGATCTCTGCCTGCAGCATGCCCTGCGGCTGAGTCAGCAGCGGCTGGAGTGTCGCGTCATCCCAGGCGGGTCGTTTTCCTTCGTCGTGCTGATCGAACAGATACTCTCCCTGCGTCTTACCGGGCGTGCCGTTGAGCACAAAGAAATGACCACTATCACCCAGCTTGCGTGCCAGGATTTTTTCACGCATCAGCGCATACTGCTTATCAATGCCAACGCCGACAAACAGGATGGCGACAACCTTGCCACTCTCATCTTTTACCGGCTGATATTGTGTGATGTAGCGATGGCCGAACAGCGTCGCCAGCCCCTGATAGACGTCGCCCTGACTGACGCTTTTCCAGGCGGCGCCGTTGCGGTCAAGCTGCGTACCGATTGCGCGACTGCCATCCTGCTTTTTCAGCGAGGTGGAAATACGGATAAAATCATCGCCATCACGCACAAAAATGGTCGCCACGGCGGCGGTGCGTTCGGTGAAATCGTCTACCGCGGTCTGGTCGAGGTTCAGCGTTTTTAACCCGGCGCGCAGCACCGGCGTCGAAAAGGCACCGACCTGCACCCGGGAGTCTTCATCCAGGCTAAAGCGCTTAGGCAGGAAGCTGGTAAACAGACTGGTGTAGTGAGCCACCTCTTCGGTGAGAGTGGCGTTGAACATGGTGGCCATTTCACTGATGCCCTGCACCTGGTTTTGCATGTCATCGATGGCGAGATTTTCCAGCTGCCGCGAAGCGGTGTGGCTCTGGGTTAGCGTCAGAACCAGCAACAATAACGCAACGCTGAGAGACGTCAGTACAGACAGCTTAACTCCAAGACTCAGGCCGCTGAGAGAGAGACGCTTCATAAATTACCTTTGATCAAGTTAGGGGGACACAACATCAACGGCAAAGCGCGGGAAAAGTTTAGGCCGAAATCTGGCGACTAAACGCAGCAGGGGATTTCGTAAATTAACCCGCAGACGTACACTCAATCGGCACGCCTTGCCCCTTCTCAGGAGAGACAATGATTGAACTCACCACAGAAACGCTGGCCGGTATCGAATGCCTGCATGCCACGCCTGCCGGACAACGGCATCAGCCACTGCCTACCGTGCTGTTTTATCACGGCTTTACCTCTTCAAAAGAGGTCTACGCCTACTTCGCTGTCGCGCTGGCACAGGCGGGGTTCCGGGCGGTGATGCCGGATGCGGATCTGCACGGCGCGCGCTATCACGGCGATGCCGATGCACGCCTTGGTCGCTTCTGGGAGATTCTGAAACAGAACATTGATGAGCTGCCGCAGCTGGAATCGGCGCTGCGCGCTGACAATCTGATCGCCGGCGAGCGCTTTGCGGTGGCGGGCGCGTCGATGGGCGGCATGACGGCGCTGGGCGCGATGGCGCGTTATCCGCAGATTCAAAGCGTCGCCTGCCTGATGGGATCGGGCTATTTTATGCAGCTCAGTCAGTCGCTCTTTCCGCCGCTGGTAGCCGACACGCCTGAGCAGCAAGCGCAGTTTGCTGCCCGCATGGCACCGCTGGCCGACTACGATCCCTGCAACCGGCTGGAGGCACTGGCAAACCGTCCGCTGCTGTTGTGGCATGGTGAGGCGGATGAGGTGGTGCCCTGGGCGGAGAGCATACGGCTGGAGAGGGCGCTGCGTGACAACGGGCTGGCGCAGCATCTGACTTCGCTGTCTGAAAAACAGATTGGACATAAGATCACGCCATCAGCATTGACGGCGCTGGTCAGCTTTTTTAAACAGCAGCTATAAAAATGAGCGGGCGGAGAGTGGATCTGCCGCCCGTAAATTTACCGGCACTTACCAGTGCGCAGACGATTTTTCTGCTGCTCTGGCAGGCGCGTTGACCGGGTTCTTTTGTGGCGCATCCAGCCGATTAACATAGATATAACCCGATGCCGCTTCGCTGCTGTGACTTCTTATCTGCTGCGCACAGTCAGCATTGCTGGCAAGAGCGGGTGGAGACAGGAAGAGACCCAGTAAAGTGGCGATGACGAACGTTTTCATGCCCGACTCCTCACTTCAGGGAACACACTCTGTTAGACGCCGATAAGCCAAACCGTAACGTCTGCATTAAGTTTAGCGACTGTGCACATTATCGCCAGATCGTCCGCCTGAAGCTCTTTATCAGCTTTTTTGAACCTTTCCCGCTTAACGCGCTGTATTCACATGATTAGCACGAAAAGCTACCGTATATGGCACGCCGGATGGCATTTGTTGAAATGTGCGCTTGAGTTTAGCCGTCGCCGCCAGTATGATTACGCGTCAATTTTTCAGCCGCATTCTCAGGCTGTGTCCCACAAACGCTCGTCACAACGAACCTTTGTGGGACACAGCCTATAACGTTCCTTGCTTCCATGGGCCGCGGTTGACCCCGACAGGAGGCTGAATAATCCGTAAGGAGCAATTTCGATGCGTCATTACGAAATCGTATTTATGGTTCATCCTGACCAGAGCGAACAGGTTCCTGGCATGATCGAGCGTTACACTGGTGCTATCACTGGTGCAGAAGGCACGATTCACCGTCTGGAAGACTGGGGCCGCCGTCAGCTGGCTTACCCGATCAATAAACTGCACAAAGCGCATTACGTTCTGATGAACGTTGAAGCGCCGCAGGAAGCGATCGATGAGCTGGAAACGAACTTCCGCTTCAACGACGCCGTTATCCGTAGCATGGTTATGCGCGTTAAAAACGCGGTAACTGAAGCATCGCCGATGGTTAAAGCGAAAGATGAGCGTCGTGATCGTCGCGAAGATTTTGCTAACGAATCCGCTGATGAGTCAGATGCTGGGGATTCTGAAGAGTAATCCATCGTGACGGTTAATCGACTTCGCCTGTCTGGCACTGTGTGCAAGACGCCGGTTCGAAGAGTTAGCCCGTCAGGAATTCCTCACTGTCAGTTCGTGCTTGAGCACCGCTCAGTGCAGGAGGAGGCCGGGTTTCACCGGCAAGCCTGGTGTCGTATGCCGGTTATTATCAGCGGCAGCGCCCATCAGGTGATTACTCAACATATAACGGTCGGCACGCAACTCACACTCGACGGTTTCATTAGTTGCCATCAGGCACGAAATGGCCAGAGCAAAGTGGTGTTCCATGCCGAGCAGATTGAATTGATAGATTCTGGAGACTAGCCTAATGGCACGTTATTTCCGTCGTCGCAAGTTCTGCCGTTTCACCGCGGAAGGCGTTGTTGAGATCGATTACAAAGACATCGCAACGTTGAAAAACTACATTACCGAAAGCGGTAAAATTGTCCCGAGCCGTATCACCGGTACTCGTGCAAAATACCAGCGTCAGTTGGCTCGCTGCATCAAGCGTGCGCGTTACCTGTCTCTGCTGCCGTACACTGATCGTCATCAGTAATCGGCAACTGTCCATTAACGACTTTAAGAGGATAAGGTAATGCAAGTTATTCTGCTTGATAAAGTAGCAAACCTTGGCACCCTGGGTGATCAGGTTAACGTTAAAGCGGGCTACGCTCGTAACTTCCTGGTACCACAGGGCAAAGCTGTTCCTGCTACTAAGAAAAACGTTGAGTTCTTCGAAGCACGCCGTGCTGAACTGGAAGCCAAACTGGCTGACGTTCAGTCTGCAGCAACTGCACGCGCTGAGAAAATCAATGAACTGGGCACTGTAACCATCACGTCTAAAGCGGGCGATGAAGGTAAACTGTTCGGTTCAATCGGTGCCCGCGACATCGCTGATGCAGTGACTGCAGCTGGCGTTGAAGTGGCTAAGAGCGAAGTTCGTCTGCCGAACGGCGTTCTGCGCACTACCGGTGAGCATGAAGTAAGCTTCCAGGTTCACAGCGAAGTATTCGCGAAACTGAACGTGAAAGTAGTTGCTGGTTAATCTTTATTAACTGAGCACGACACAAACGCCGGCCCTGTGCCGGCGTTTTTGTTTTTGTGCCTTTCAATCGCCGCTGTTCGCGTTACTGCGCGCGAATAAAGCTGCCGTCTGGCTGACGTGTAAACAGCACCGGACCGTTTGCGCCCTCCACCGTCAGACCTGTTACCGCCCCCTGCGCATCCTGACGGATTTTCACCTGCTGACCACTTTTCAGTGAGCTGAGTGGCTGATCGCTGCCTTCCACCCGCGCCATCGCAAACACATCATTGACCGGCAGACTATTATCACGAAACAGCTGCGCCAGCGTCTGACCGGAAGCGATGGTCAGATTGCGCCACTCGCCCTGAGAATCGGCTTTTGGCGTCTGCTGAGACGGTGAGGATGACGGCTGGCGGCTACTGTTGTTCTCATAAATATCCGCCTGCATCGGCACCTCTTTCTCCGTCTGGGGTGCGACCGGCTGCTCGACCGGATAGCGCAGCGTGCTGGCGGGCCAGAGAAACGCCACCAGCATCACCAGCAGTGCGGCCACAATGCCACGGCGGTGCGGCGCAGGCAGCGGGTCCATCCAGCGAATGTGGTCGGTAAAATGCCAGATACGCTGAAGCCATGTCGGCAGGCGGGATGACGTGTCTGAAGCCATTCGGGGTTCCTCCTCTCCGGCAGGCTGCTTTAGCCTGCGTGCGGCCAGCCAGGTCTGCAGCCGGGATACAAGATGTTTTGCACGCATCCTGCGGCGTCGTGGGGCTATCTGGCCCATGTTTGCTCTCTTATTCGTGTGCTACAGAGGGGGTGATCCCCCCCGATAGTTATAGTATGGGCAATACCGGCGCGAAGTGCCTGCCAGCATTGATAAAATTGACGGCTCTATTGTTTCTCTTTCCCCGGCAAAAGTCATCTGCGATGCAGGGCATTTTACGCCAGCGGCCTGCGCTGCTATGCTGCCCGTTCGAATTTATCCGAGAGTGAAAGGAACGAAGATGACTACCCCTTCTTTCGACAGCGTCGAAGCACAAGCAAGTTACGGTATTGGTTTACAGGTTGGCCAGCAGTTGCTGGAATCTGGTCTGCAGGGTCTGCAACCAGAAGCACTGCTCGCGGGTCTGCGCGACGCGCTGGAAGGGAACTCGCCGGCCGTACCGGTTGATGTGGTTCATCGCGCACTGCGTGAAGTGCATGAACGCGCTGAAGGCGTGCGTCGTGAGCGCACCGAAGCCATGGCCGCAGAAGGTCAGGCGTTCCTGCAGGAACATGCGCAGCGTGAAGGCGTGAGCAGCACCGAATCAGGCCTGCAGTTCAGCGTGATTACTCAGGGCGAAGGTCCAATCCCATCACGTCAGGATCGCGTACGCGTTCACTACACCGGTAAACTGATCGACGGCAGCGTATTCGACAGCTCTGTTGCCCGTGGCGAACCGGCGGAATTCCCGGTAAGCGGCGTAATTCCAGGCTGGATTGAAGCGCTGACCCTGATGCCGGTTGGCTCAAAATGGGAACTGGTGATCCCACAGAACCTCGCGTATGGCGAGCGCGGTGCGGGTGCCTCTATCCCACCATTCAGCACCCTGATCTTCGAAGTCGAACTGCTGGAAATTCTGTAATTCCGGACGCTGCAACCACCCCGGTTGCAGCGTTTTCTCCCGCCTTATTTCTGCTGTAAATCCACCTGCCACAGAGCAAAGCCGATCGCATCTGTCCCTTTGGGCTGAAGTGGATATTGCGCATGCTGCTTAATAAACCCGGTCGCTTTATCACCCGGTGCCGTTTCAAACTGAATGTCGAGCGGGGTGGATGAGGTAATCGGTGCCAGCCGCCAGTTATTGTCCGCCTTCGGCTGAACTTCACCGTGCGCTTTGGTTTCCGCGCTGATATAGGCTGCAACCACGGAACGGTTCTCATCCGGCGAAGCAAAGGCAATGTATTTATCTCCGGTGCCGGCAAACTTGCCGCCGTAAGCGCGATAGTTATTGGTCGCCACCAGGAAGGTCGCCTGTGGATCGACGGGTTTACCCTGCCAGCTAAGCTGACGGATACGTGAGGCCTCAGGATGGATCAACTGACACTCTGCGTCGTAGCGCGCGGGCTGGGTCACATCAATCTGATAATTAACCCCGTCAATCACATCAAAGTTATAGGTGCGGAAATCCCAGTTGATCAGCGACTGCGTTTTCGTGCTGTGGGGATCGATCTGATTAAACTGGCCCGCTGAGCACTCCAGCCACTCTTTTACCTGCGCACCGGTGACTTTCATGACCACCAGGGTATTGGGATAGAGATAGAGATCGGCCGCGTTACGGAAGGTCAGCGCGCCTTTCTCCACTTCGACATAGCTGGCCGGATCGTTTTTACGTCCGCCCGCTTTAAACGGCGCAGCAGCAGAGAGCACCGGCAGGCGGCCCAGATCCGGATCGCCCTGAATGAAATGCTCCACGTAGGCGCGCTGGGCATTATTGACGATCTGTACCGTCGGATCGTCCTGTACCAGCGACAGGTAGCTGTACATCACATCGGCGGACTTGCCGATGGGCTTCGCCACAAACTCTCGCGTGGCGTGGTGATCGTCAGCCAGTACCTTCACCAGCGCCGGATCCTCTGCCGCCAGCGATTTCTTCGCTGCGGTATCGTAGATGGGCCGCGCCTGTGCTTTGCCGCTACTGACCTGCCAGCGTCCTCCCTCATTGTTCAGCACCAGGTCAACCACGCCAAGGTGATCGCCCCACATGCCTGGCATCACCGCCGGAATACCGTTCAGGGTGCCGTTAGCGATATCTGCGCCCTTGATGTCAGCGAAATCCTTGCCGGGGAAGACCGCATGCGCATGACCAAACAGGATGGCGTTGATGCCTTCCACCTGGCTGAGATAGTAAACCGAGTTCTCCGCCATCGTGTGATACGGCTCGCTGCTCAGGCCGGAGTGGGGAATAGCGATAATCAGATCGGCGCCCTGCGCGCGCATCTCAGGCACGTAGCGGCGAGCCGTTTCGGTGATGTCATCGACGCGTACCTTGCCCTGCAGGTTGGCTTTATCCCACACCATGATCTGCGGCGGCACAAAGCCGATATAACCTATCTTCAGGGTCTGCGTTTTGCCCTCGCGATCAACCACCGTAGTGGATTTGATGAGGTATGGGGTAAACAGCGGTTTGCCGCTCTTCACATCAATCACGTTGGCGTTCACATAGGGAAAGCGTGCGCCCGCCAGCGCTTTTTTCAGGTAGGGCAGGCCATAATTGAATTCATGATTGCCGAGGTTACCGACGCTGTAATCCAGCGTGTTGAGCGCCTTGTAGACCGGATGGATCTCGCCCTCACGTAATCCTTTGGCCGCCATGTAGTCACCCAGCGGGCTGCCCTGAATGATGTCGCCGTTATCGACCAGCAGGCTGTTTTTCACTTCCTGGCGTGCGGCGTGGATCAGCGTGGCGGTTCGCACCAGGCCAAACTTCTCGGTTGGCGTGTCTTTGTAATAGTCGAAATCCATCATATTGCTGTGCAGATCGGTGGTTTCCAGTATCCGCAAATCCACCGTCGCCGCCTGGGTGGCGACGGAAACGCTCAGTGCCAGTAACATCATTCCGGGCTTAAACATGCTTGCTCCTGCTGCAAAATAAATAAGGATCTCAAAATAATGTAAAAGCATGACAGATAGTCATTTTAAATCGTGATGGGTATAACGTTTTGGCGCATCGGTCAGCGACGGATTCTTAAACCATGGAGGCGTAGCGGCACAGGCGTGGCGATAAATGGGTAACTATGATATTGATATATCTATAAATTGAATCGCCAAAGTGCCTGTAAATGGGTACTTCAGGCGGAACTGCTAAAATGTCACTATCTGACGATGAGCTGATCCTGCAGCAGACAGACACAATGAGGTGAAAAATGTTAGAGCAAATCTGCCAACTGGCACGCGAAGCAGGCGACGCGATTATGCAGGTCTATAACGGTGCCGCGCCGCTTGACGTTTCTCACAAATCGGATGATTCGCCGGTGACTGCCGCGGATATCGCTGCACACGAGGTGATCCTCGCTGGCCTCAAAAAGTTAACGCCTGATCTCCCCGTGCTGTCAGAAGAAGATCCGCCAGCCTGGGAGGTGCGTCAGCACTGGCAGCGCTACTGGCTGGTCGATCCGCTGGATGGCACCAAAGAGTTCATCAAGCGTAACGGCGAATTCACCGTTAACATTGCGCTAATCGAAGCGGGCAAGCCGGTAATGGGCGTGGTCTATGCGCCAGTGCTGGGCGTGATGTACTCCGCTGCAGACGGCAAAGCGTGGAAAGAGGAGGGCGGTCAGCGTGAACAGATTCATGTCCGTGATGCGCGTCCTCCGCTGGTGGTGGTGAGCCGTTCACATGGCGACGACGATGAGATGAAAGAGTACCTGAAGCAGTTAGGTGAACATCAGACCGTCGCGACCGGATCCTCACTGAAATTCTGCCTGGTGGCAGAAGGAAAAGCCCAGCTCTATCCCCGTTTCGGACCCACCAACATCTGGGATACCGGCGCGGGTCATGCCGTGGCGATGGCGGCGGGCGCGCATGTGCACGACTGGCAGGGTAAAACTCTGGACTACGCGCCGCGCGAATCCTTCCTTAATCCAGGCTTCCGCGTATCACTGTTTTAACGCTGTCTGAGCGCTCAGCCTGCTGAAGGCTGAAACCCCGGCGGGCGATGCTCTCCCCACCGGGGCTTCAGCGATTAATCCTTCAGCAGGGAGGTGACCAGCGTAATCACTTTTGTCACTTCATCCTGCGTCAGCGATCCATCCTTCACAAATTTCACCTTACCCTGCTTATCCAGCACCACAATGGCGGAACCGCCCGGTTGTAACTGCCAGGCATGCTGTACATTGCCCTTGCTGTCGACAACAAACTGCGACCACGGATATTGCTGCTTGTTAGTCTCGACGCTGCTGCGCACAAACATGCCCGTACCGGGAATGGCATCATCTGTATTCACGATGGTGGTGGTCTGATAGCGATCATGCGGCAGCTTCGCGGCCTTAATCGCCTCGATCAATGCGGCATTCATCTCTTTAGCGGATGAGCGACCCGCGATGTGCTGAACCACGCGAACTTTTCCGCTGAGCTGCGCGCTATTCCAGTTTTTATAGCTAAACTTATCCTGCTGCAATAACAGCTCGCCTTTGTCGTTCACGCCAACGGCCAGTACCCGCATATCCTGCCTGAGGTCATGAGCCATCACGCTTGCCGGTATCAGTAAAGACAACGCTACAGCTGCCAGAATTATTCGCATTGCTATTTCCTTGAGTGATCAGACCAGTTAGTCATTTTACTGCAATAGTAAGCAGGGATGATGCGCCTGTCCTGGAAAGGTGTCAGGTTTGTTATGGCCTCCACAATTCCTTAACCAACGAAGGTTTATACTGTGTTGTGTGAGCCTGATAACAGAGTGTTCTGTAATGATGTGTCAATTCAGTAAAAAAAATCACTTTTAGGAACATTAGTAGGTTTGAGTGTTCTATAGTTATCGCGAATTCGCGCTTCATGGGCTGGAACCAAATTTGGAAACGGCGAAGCGTGCTTAAAAATGTACAGGAGTTAGTCAGTATGAAGATCTTCCAGCGCTATAATCCGCTACAAATAGCGAAATATGTAAAAACGCTGTTCAAAGGAAGGTTGTATATCAAGGACGTCGGCGCGTTCGAGTTCGACAAAGGGAAAGTATTAATCCCGCGCGTCAAAGACAAACAGCACCTGAGCGTGATGTCAGAAATTAACCGCCAGGTCGTTCGTCTCAAACTTGAGTTCAACTAATCATAAGGGCGCCGATGGCGCCCTTAGTGTCTGGCCAGTCAGGCCATTTTATTTGTCACTCTGAACCTGAGCAGTGCCAACAATTCTCACAGACTACGTCACATTCCGGTTGTTCCGCGCTGTCCATGTCCAGACTGCTGGTCATTCTACTCTTCTTCGCTTTTTGTCATGCTCAGCACCGGCGGTCGTTCATCGATGCGGGTGACCAGCAACTGATCGATGCGATAGCTATCAATATCCACTACCTCGAACTTGTAGCCAGCAAACTTCACAAAATCGGTACGCTTCGGAATCTTACGCAACATATACATCATAAAGCCGCCGATGGTTTCGTAGTTGCCTGACTGCGGGAAATCATCAATGTCCAGCACGCGCATCACGTCATCAATCGGCGTACCGCCTTCAACCAGCCATGAATTCTCATCGCGCGCCACAATCTGCTCTTCCATACCCTGGCCAACCAGATCGCCCATCAGCGTGGTCATTACATCATTCAGGGTAATAATGCCCACAACCAGCGCATATTCGTTCATGATCACCGCGAAATCTTCTCCGGCGGTTTTAAAACTTTCCAGTGCTTCAGAGAGGGTCAGCGTGTCCGGCACGATCAGCGCCGAGCGAATCTGCAGGCCGCTGTTCAGCGCCATGCTCTGATTACCCAGCACGCGCAGCAGCAGCTCTTTGGAGTCGACATAGCCAACGATATGGTCGATATCGCCGCTGCAGACCAGAAACTTCGAGTGAGGATGCTGGGCGATTTTGGTTTTGAGGCTGGTCTCATCTTCGTGCAGATCAAACCAGACAATATTCTCACGTGAGGTCATGGAGGAGGGAACAGTACGTGACTCCAGCTCAAACACGTTTTCAATCAGCTCGTGCTCCTGCTTACGCAGCACGCCAGCCAGCGCACCCGCTTCAACCACCGCGTAGATATCGTCGGAGGTGATGTCATCTTTACGCACCATCGGCAGCTTGAAAATACGGAAGAAGACGTTAGCCAGGCCATTAAACAGAAACACCAACGGACGCATTATCAGCAGGCAGAAACGCATCGGGTTGATGATGCGCAGCGCGATGGTTTCCGGTGCGACCATGCCGACCCGCTTTGGGGTTAAGTCAGCAAACAGGATAAACAGGCTGGTGACGATGGTGAAGGAGCAGATAAAGCTGAGCTGCTCCGCCAGTTCCGGCGAGACAAACCGGTTAAACAGGCCGCTGAAAACCGGCGAAAACGCCGCATCGCCAACAATACCCCCCAGGATGGCGACGGCGTTGAGGCCAATCTGCACCACGGTGAAGAACATGCCCGGCGTTTCCTGCATTTTCAGCACGCGCTGCGCATTTACGTTGCCTTCATCGGCCAGCAGTTTCAGTTTGATCTTACGGGCGGCCGCCAGCGAGATCTCCGACAGAGAGAAAAAGGCACTGATTACGATCAGTAACAGAATGACAAGTAAGCTATCTAACATATGAGATCCAAAGGGTTATCCACTTGTCATTTTTGGCCTGGGCAGCGTGGGTAAGCGCAAACAGAGTTGGTTTATCCGTGAAACAAAGCTATCCGTGCCAAAAATGTCTGCGCCAGTTCGACAACAAACGACATGTCGGGGCAGAAATGAAAACAGGCGGCATGCCTGTGGTGGCCGATTATAGCAGGAGCGCTCATTGCGCCGCCAGAGGGCAAACCGCTGCTTAAGGGCGCATTAGCAGCCAGAGCGGCCGGTTACAGACTCGGATTTATCTGAGTGAGTCATATCGGACTGATCATTCCGACCCGCAGGAGTTGTATCGCTCACCCCATTTACCGACAATAGCCCCGTTATTTGACTTAGATGTCAGAGTTGCTCCGCCGTTTGCCATAAAGTGCGGCTATGATGAGGATGTTGCCGTTGCGGTAGTGCGGGCAAAGAAGATTAATAAGCGCCCCGCGGAAAAGGGGCCGGCATGATTAACAGGAGTACAGGTGCCACGATTTTATGTTTATTGCATGGCTGGCCTGCTGCTTGCCGCGCCCGCCCTTGAGGCGGCGACAGTGCGATTACAGGTAGACGGCTTATCCGGGGATCTGCAAAAGAATGTCAGAGCGCGTCTGTCCACCATCGGCAGCGATGAGGTCTCTAATGATGGCCGCTTTCGCGCGCGCGTTTCTGTTGCGATAAAAGAGGGGCTGCGCGCGCTCGGTTATTACGAGCCCACCATCGATTTTGAATCCCGCCCCGCGCCTGCGCAGGGGGGACGACCGGTATTAGTGGCACACGTAACGCCTGGTGAACCGGTAAAAATCGGCGGCAGCACGATTGTGGTCGAAGGCGATGCGCGTAATGACGCGGATTACAAAGCCTGGGTGAAGCAGGGACGCCCTGAAGTGGGCAGCCAGCTTAACCACGGGCAATATGACAAATTCAAAAGCGGCTTCTCTAATCTCGCACTGCGTAACGGCTATTTCGACGGCACGTTTAAAAAAAGCCAGCTTGGTGTCTCGGTGGAGCGGCGTGAAGCGTTCTGGGATATCGACTACGACAGTGGCGAACGCTATCGCTTCGGCGACGTTACTTTCCAGGGATCGCAAATTCGCGAAGAGTACCTGCAAAACCTGGTGCCGTTTAAAGAAGGGGACTACTACAGCTCCCGCGATTTAGCCGAGCTGAATCGCCGCCTCTCCGCTACCGGCTGGTTTAATTCGGTGGTGGTCGCGCCGGAATTCAGCAAGGGACGACAGACCAAAGTGCTGCCGCTGAGCGCAGTAATGTCACCCCGCACCGAAAACACCATTGAAACCGGCGTCGGCTATTCCACAGACGTCGGTCCGCGCCTGAAAGGGACCTGGAAAAAACCGTGGATCAACGACAGCGGCCACAGCCTGGCGGCCAGCGCCTACGTTTCCGCGCCGGAACAGCAGGTCGATCTCAGCTACAAAGTGCCGCTGCTGAAAAGCCCGCTTGAGCAGTACTACACCTTCTCCGGCGGCCTGAAGCGCACCGACCTCAACGACACCAAAGCAGATACCACGACGCTTGCGATGTCGCGCAACTGGGACAGCAGCAGCGGCTGGCAGAAGGCGGTCAACCTGCGCTGGAGCCTGGATCACTTTACTCAGGGCAGCGTGACCAACACCACTATGCTGCTCTATCCCGGCGTCAGCGTAAACCGTACCCGTTCCCGTGGCGGCCTGATGCCGACCTGGGGCGATTCACAGCGCTATTCGGCAGACGTCTCTGATACCACCTGGGGTTCAGACGTCGACTTCCTGATCCTGCAGGCGCAAAACGTCTGGATCCGTACCCTTGGCGACAGTCATCGCTTTGTGGCGCGCGGCAATCTGGGCTGGATCGAAACCAACGACTTCGAAAAAGTGCCGCCGGATCTGCGCTTCTTTGCCGGTGGTGACCGCAGTATTCGTGGCTACAAATATAAAAACATTTCACCGCGCGATGATGACGGCAAACTCACCGGTGCGTCAAAACTCGCCACCGGATCGCTGGAATATCAGTACAACGTCACCGGGAAATGGTGGGGCGCGGTGTTTGTCGACTCGGGCGAAGCGGTTAACGACATCAAGCAAAGTAACGTCAAAACCGGTGCGGGCGTCGGCGTGCGCTGGTCTTCACCGGTTGGCCCAATCAAATTTGATATCGCCAGACCCATCGGGGATGACGAAGAGCATGGATTACAATTTTACGTAGGGCTGGGGCCAGAACTATGAAGCTGTGGAAAAAGGTCCTGATCGGCATTCTGATCTTTCTGGTCGTGCTGTTGGGTGGGGTGGCATTTTTAATCGGTACCACGCCTGGGCTGCATTTAGTGCTGAAAGGTGCGTCGCGCTGGGTGCCGGGCCTGTCAATCAAACAGGTCGATGGGGGCTGGCGTAACCTGACCCTTAACGGTCTGCGTTACGAAATGCCTGGGGTCAGCGTCGATGCCGGGCAAATTCATCTGGCGGTGGATCTCAACTGCCTGCTGCACTCCTCCGTGTGCGTTAACGATGTCTCCCTGCGCGATATCAGCGTGGTGGTCGACAGCAAGAAAATGACGCCTGCGGCACCAGCGCCGGAAGAGGAGAGTGGCAACACTAACCTCAGCACGCCATACCCCATCACGCTGCGTCACTTTGGCCTGCACAATATCAATGTCAAAGTTGATGACACCGCAATATCGCTGCTCGACTTCACCACCGGCCTGCAGTGGCAGGATCGTGCGCTGACGCTGAACCCGACCCATATTCAAAGCCTGCTGATTGCGCTGCCGAAAGCGGCGAAAGTGGTCAATGACGAGGTGGTGGAGCCGAAAGTCCAGCAGCCACATCCTGCTGAAAAACCGCTGGGTGAAACGCTGCAGGCGATGTTTGCGCAACCCCTGCTGCCTGCGATGCCTGATTTCCGTCTGCCACTGGATATTGAGGTGCAGCAGATTCTGGGTGAACAGCTGCGCATTACCGGCGACACCGATATTTCCGTCAGCCGGTTGCTGCTGAAAGCCAGAACCGCCGATCGTCAGATGCAGCTCAGCACGCTGGAGGTGGACTCGAACCTCGGCAACCTGAAGGGTAGCGGTCAGGCGACGCTCGCGGATAACTGGCCGGTCGATTTCTCCCTTAACGGCACAGTGAATACCGATCCGATTAAAGGCGAAAAGCTCGCGCTGAAACTTAATGGCGCGATGCGCGACGAGCTGAAGATGGGGCTGAACCTCTCCGGTCCGGTGAATGCGCAGCTGGACGCCACGACCCAGCTGGCGGTGGCAGGATTGCCGCTGTCACTGAAGCTGACCAGCCCACAGTTACGCTGGCCGCTGACCGGTCCGGTAGCGTATCAGGCGGATAACCTGGACTATCAGTTCAAAGGCAAAGCCACCGACTATGTGATGTCGCTGCAGACTGCCGTGAAGGGTGAATCTGTACCACCGGCGACGATCTCGCTGACGGGTAAAGGCAACGTTGAGCAGTTCAGCCTCGACCGCCTGCGCGTGGCTGCGCTGCAGGGCAATATCGATCTCACCGCGCTGGTGGACTGGAGCAAGGCGATAAGCTGGCGCAGTGAGCTGACGCTGGCGGGAATTAATACCGCTAAACAGTATCCCGACTGGCCAGCAAGGCTGGATGGCAAAATCACCACCCGCGGCAGTCTGTATGGTGGCAGCTGGCAACTGAGCGTGCCGCAGCTACAGCTGAAAGGCAATGTGAAACAGAACGCCGTGACCGCTGATGGCTCCCTGACCGGTAACAGCTACAACCAGTGGACGGTGCCGGGCATTAAGCTGGCGCTGGGACGCAACCATCTGGATGTTAAAGGGGCGCTGGGCGACAGCCTGGATCTCGATGCCAGCATCGACGCGCCCCAGCTCGACAATGCGCTGCCGGGTCTGGGCGGCGTCATCAACGGCACAATAAAAGCGCGGGGCACTCTGAAGGCACCGCAGCTGCTGGCCGATCTCAATGCCCGTGGTCTGCGCTGGCAGCAGATGCAGATCAATCGCGTCACCCTGAATGGCGACGTCCGTTCCGGCGAGCAGGTGGCGGGTAAACTGCAACTGCGCGTCGAGCAGCTGAAGCAGGATGCGCTGAACATCAGCCTGCTGACGCTGAACGCGGACGGCAATGAGCATCAGCATCAGCTGAAGCTCAATGTGCAGGGCAAACCGGTCTCTGGCCAGCTGGCGCTGAACGGCAGCTTTGATCGCCAGACGGAGCGCTGGAAAGGGTCGCTGAACGACACCCACTTTGATACGCCAGTCGGTGAGTGGCGTCTGACCCGCGGCATGGCCATCGACTATCTGAACAGCCGCCAGACGGCAACTATCGGGCCGCACTGCTGGCAGAACCCCAATGCGCAAATTTGTGTGCCGGAGCCGGTTGAAGCGGGCCCGGCAGGCAAGGCGCATGTGGTGCTGAATCGCTTTGACCTGGCGATGGTGAAGCCGTTTATGCCGGATGCGACTCAGCTTAGCGGCCTGTTCAGCGGCGACGTGCGCGTCAACTGGACTGCCGATGGCAGCCTGCCGACCGGTACCGTGGCGCTGAAGGGCAACGGCGTGAAAGTGGTGCAGGATGTGCAGGGCAACAATCTGCCGATCGCCTTTGACACGCTGAACCTCAATGCCGCGCTGCGAAACGGACGCGCCCAGCTCGACTGGCTGATCCGCATCGCCAATAACGGTCAGCTGGATGGCAACGTGCAGATCGACGATCCGCAAAACCGCCGCACGCTGGGCGGTAACGTCAACATCCGCAATGTCTCGCTGGCGATGCTCAATCCGGCGCTGATGCAGGGCGAGAAGATCAAAGGCAGCCTGAACAGCAGCCTGCGCCTGGGCGGCAGCGTGCAGCAGCCGCAGGTATTTGGTCAGCTTGGCCTGACGGGTGTGGATGTGGATGGCAACTTTATGCCGGTTGACCTGACCAGTGCCAACCTGAATCTGGTGTTTAACGGCATGAGCTCCACCCTTAACGGGCTGGTGCAGACCGGGCAGGGCAATATCAACCTCAGCGGTAACGCAGACTGGAGCCAGCTCGACAACTGGCGTGCGCGCATTGCGGCGCAGGGCAGCCGGGTTCGCGTGACCGTGCCGCCGATGGTGCGCATGGATGTCTCGCCGGATCTGGTGTTTGAAGCGACGCCAGCGGCCTTTAACCTTGATGGCCGGGTCGATATTCCATGGGCGCGCATCACGGTGCAGGAAGTGCCGGAAAGCGCCACCGGCGTCTCGTCGGATGAGGTGTTGCTGGATAAACAGCTGAAGCCGATTGCACCGCAAACCGCCGCGATTCCGATTAACAGCAATCTGGTGATCCACGTCGGCAACGATGTGCGACTCTCTGCGTTTGGCCTGAAAGCGAAGCTGAATGGCGATCTGAAAATGGTACAGGATAAGTCAGGACTCGGCCTGAACGGTCAGATCAACATTCCGTCCGGTCGCTTCCACGCTTATGGTCAGGATCTGATCGTGCGTAAAGGCGAGCTGCAGTTTGCCGGTCCGCCGGATCAGCCTTACGTCAACCTGGAAGCCATCCGTAACCCGGATGCCACCGAAGATGGCGTCACCGCGGGTCTGCGCGTCACTGGCCTGGCGGATGAGCCAAAAGCGGAAGTCTTCTCCGATCCGGCGATGTCGCAACAGGAAGCGCTTTCCTATCTGCTGCGCGGTCAGGGATTGGGCAGCGACGGCGACAGTAACGCCCTCACTTCAGCACTTGTTGGCTTAGGGGTTGCACAAAGTGGGCAGGTTGTGGGTAAAATCGGGGAGACATTCGGTGTCAGCAATCTCGCTGTTGATACTGCCGGTGTTGGCGACAGCCAGCAGGTGCAGGTCAGCGGCTATGTGCTACCGGGTCTGCAGGTAAAATACGGTGTTGGCATATTTGATTCACTGGCGACGTTAACCTTGCGTTACCGCCTGATGCCTAAACTCTATCTGGAAGCCGTGTCCGGTGTGGATCAGGCTCTCGATTTGCTCTATCAGTTTGAGTTTTAGCAATGCGAATAATTGTCTACGGCAGTTTACGGCGCAAACAGGGAAACAGTCACTGGATGACGAATGCGCAGTGGCTGGGTGATCACCAGATTGAAGGCTTTGAGCTTTACAGTCTGGGCCATTATCCCGGCGTGATTGAGGGCAATGGAGCGGTACATTGTGAGGTGTACCGCATTGATGCCTCAACCCTTGCGGAGCTGGATGCGCTTCGCACCAAAGGGGGAGAGTACAAACGTTATCTGACTCAGACGCCGTTTGGCAGTGCATGGCTTTATGTCTATCAACGCTCAGTGGCAGGACGCCAGCGCATCATGAGTGGTGACTGGCTGAAGCGCGATGAGGAGCCAGAGGCCTGAACAAAAACACCGTCCATCCGGACGGTGTTTTTTTTTCGACTCACAAACCGGCAGCAGAATTACTTCTTCTGTGCGCGCTCGTAAGAGGAGATGATTTCAGCTTTAGCGGCTTCGGCATTATCCCAGCCATCCACTTTCACCCATTTGCCTTTTTCCAGATCTTTGTAGTGCTCAAAGAAGTGGGTGATCTGTGCACGCAGCAGTTCTGGCAGGTCGTTCACATCTTTGATGTGATCGTACTCTTTAGAGAGTTTGGTGTGCGGAACGGCAACCAGTTTGGCATCTTCGCCAGACTCGTCGGTCATTTTCAGCACGCCAACCGGACGGCAGCGGATCACTGAGCCTGGAACCAGTGGATACGGGGTCGGAACCAGTACGTCAACCGGATCACCATCCAGAGAAAGGGTATGGTTGATGTAGCCGTAGTTGCACGGATAGAACATGGCGGTAGACATGAAACGGTCTACAAACAGGGCACCAGACTCTTTATCAACTTCATATTTGATCGGATCAGCATTCGCTGGGATCTCAATGACAACGTAGATATCTTCTGGCAGGTCTTTACCTGCTGGCACCTGGTTCAAACTCATCTGGCATTCCTTCAGTAGTCGTATGTTGAGTGTCGGCTATTATAGCCAACTGACTCTGAAAGTATGCCCCCTTTTTGGCGTTTCGGAATGCGCCCAAACGCTACTTAGCCGCCACAAACAGCGAAACAATGCCTGCGGCAATCAGTGGTCCTACCGGCACCCCACGGAAGAACGCCACGCCAATCACCGTACCAATCAGCAGACCACCAATCACCGAAGGCTGGACGCTCATAAAGTTCACGCCACGGCCGCCCAGCCAGGCGACAAAGATCCCCACCAGAATCGCCACAATCGACTTCCAGTTAGCAAACGACTTGATCAGCGCAGAGGCGGGCAGTGAGCCGCTTGCCAGCGGGGCCATCACCGCCACGGTAAGAATAATGATGCCTAAGGTAATGCCCTGTTTTTCTACGTAGGGGAAGAACTGAGCCAGCGGGGTAATTTTAATCGCCAGCAGCACCAGAATTGAAATTGTGACTGCGTTGTTGTGAACGAAATAACTCAGCACGGCAAGGCAAATCAGAATGATGGTCGAGGCGTAAGCAGCCATGGTTTCTCCCTGAAGGTTAATGAGCGCGCTGACTTCAGCCAGCGCAAAAACCGGTTATCGATCAGCAGTCATCGGGGTTAGCACAGCTGCCTTTACCAAGTGACTGCAACATCAGTGCCTGATTGCGCACCAGGCTCAGGCTCTGAGCGCTCAGCGCCACGCTGCCCAGCGAGCCTTGTGAACTGAGCTGGCTGCGGCTCGCCTCAAGCCAGCTGTCGCGGTAGCTCAGCCAGGCGCGCTGCGCGGCGCGCAGTTTGTTTTTAGGTTCGCCGGAGAGGGTTTTCATCAGTTTGTTGTACTGCTTATTCATCTCCTGATCCCAGGCCCGATTGGCCGCAGCGTAGCACTGGTTCATGGCAAGGGTAGTCGAGGCTTCATTGAGGCAGCGGTCGGGCGAGGCGTCCTGGGGCATATCCTCTGCCAGCGCCGCCGTGCTGAGGCACAGCAGCATCAGAAGTAATCCTGGTTTCATTCTTTTCTCCGGATAACGGATAAGCGGCGATTAGCTTGATGGATGTTCCCGTGATGATCAAGTTGTTAACACTAATCAGGGTTAAAGTTTCGCGCCGTTACTGCCGATACTTCATCCGTTTTAGGGCCGCTGGAAAATTTGCCTTTTCACATACACGGAAACTATCTGGATGAAACAGTTATCACTTCGCACGGGGTTGCTGGCATTGCTGGCATTTATGACACTGCTGCTGTTGGCGGTGAGTTTTATGGGTATCGTGGCAATTAACAAAGGGAATCGCTCGCTGGATGTGATCAACCGCATTCAGGGGATCGAGCTGAACAGTCTTTACCAGAGCAATGCCGATCTGATGCGGGCCCGCGCTAACGCCGCGCTGGCGGTGCGTAAAATTGAAATTGGTTTGCTGGAAGAGGGGGCGGCAGTAACAAAACTGTCGCAGGCGGATGTGGTCTCATCACAGCAAAGCCTGAAGCGTTTTGTGGACGCCGGAACGGTGACGGCGCACGGCAAAAAGCTGGCCGATGCGGTTTCGGCCAGTTACAAAGCCTATCTCGACCAGGGTATCAAACCGATGATGAACGCCCTGGATAAGCAATATACCGACGAGTATTACCAGCTGCTGGAAGGCAACCTGGCGACACTGGCGGCCAGCTACAACAAGGCCGTCATGGACTTCAGCCAGCTGGCCGATCAGATCACCCAGGCCCAGCTGGCGCAGGCGGCCTACAACGAAACCAAAATGAAAATCCTGATCGCCGTGGCGGTGGTATTAACACTGCTGCTGCTGTTGCTCGCCTGGCAACTGCTGCGCCGGATGCTGCTGCAGCCGCTGAACCTGGCCATTCTCCATCTTGAGCAGGTCGCGGCGGGCGACCTCTCGCAGGCGCTGCCACCGTCGGGCAACAATGAGCTGGGGCGGCTTAATCATGCGCTCGCCGGAATGCAGCAGTCGTTGCGCACCTCGGTGAGTCAGGTGCGCGAAGCGAGTATGCAGATCGACATCGGCAGCCGTGAACTGGCCGCGGGCAACGTCAATCTGTCGCAGCGTACCGAAGAGTCCGCCGCCTCGCTGGAGCAGACTGCCGCCAGCATGGAGCAGCTCACGGCAACCGTGCGGCTTAACGCCAGCAATGCCCAGCAGGCGCACCAGCTGGCTAACGCGGTCTCTGATACTGCCGATCGCGGCGCGGAGGTGGTCTGCTATGTGATGGAAAAAATGCATGAGATTACCGACAGTGCCAATCGTATCGGCGACATTCTTGGCGTGATTGATGGTATCGCCTTCCAGACCAATATCCTGGCACTCAACGCCGCCGTTGAAGCGGCGCGCGCAGGCGAACAGGGCCGTGGCTTTGCGGTGGTGGCAAACGAAGTGCGCACGCTGGCGCAGCGCAGCGCTAACGCGGCCAAAGAGATCCGTACGCTGATTAGTGATTCACAGTCGAGGGTGAAAGAGGGCAGCGAGATGGCGACGCGGGCCGGAGAAACCATGGATGAGATTTCTGGTGAGGTCATGCGCGTAACGGCACTGATGAAAGAGATCTCGATGGCCTCCGACGAACAGAGCCGTGGCATTGAGCAGGTTAATCTGGCGGTCACACAGATGGATGCGGCGGCGCAGCAGAACGCGGCGCTGGTGGAGCAGGCAACCGCCGCGACCCAGTCGCTGGAAGCGCAGTCCGATCAGCTTCAGGCAACCATGGCGCAGTTCAGGTTGCAGACGGCGTAAAAACAGCAAGGGCGCGAAAATCGCGCCCTTGCTTTTTATATGACTTTTTATACCACTGCCGGATTAACCCTGACGGCAATCCGGGAACTCGGCCAGGAAACGCTCAACGTCGTTCACCATCGCCTCGTTACCGCAGTAGAACGGACAGCGCTGGTGCAGCGTGACCGGTGGAATATCCAGAATACGCTTCTGACCGTCGCTGGCTTTACCGCCCGCCTGCTCTGCCAGGAACGCCATCGGGTTGCACTCATACAGCAGACGCAGCTTACCCTGAGGATGGCTGGCGGTGCTTGGATAGAGGTAGATGCCGCCTTTCAGCAGATTACGATGGAAATCCGCGACCAGCGATCCGATGTAACGTGAGGTATAAGGACGGTGCGTTGGCAGATCCTCTTCCTGACAGAACTTCAGATATTTCTTCACACCCTGCGGGAAACGAATGTAGTTACCTTCGTTAATGGAGTAGGTGTAACCCGTTGGTGGATAGGTCATACGTTCGTGGCTGAGGCAGAATACACCCAGAGACGGATCGTAAGTAAACGCATGCACGCCTGCACCGGTGGTATAAACCATCATGGTGGAGGAGCCGTAAACCACGTAACCGGCAGCGACCTGCTTGTTGCCTGGCTGCATGAAGTCCGCTTCAACAACTGGCGTACCCGGTTCGCTGACGCGGCGGTAGATAGAGAAAATGGTGCCGACGGAAACGTTAACGTCGATGTTAGAAGAACCATCCAGTGGATCCATTAACACCACGTACTTACCGTTTTCTTCACCTTCAAAGATCACAAACTCGTCTTCTTCCTCAGAAGCGATACCGGCGACGATGCCGCGTGCTTTCAGTGCTGCCTTCAGTTTCTCGTTGGCAAACAGATCAAGTTTCATCTGCTGCTCACCCTGAATATTCTCGACGCCGCTGGCACCCAGAATATCCACTAAACCGGCTTTGTTGATATCGCGGTGGATGATTTTGGCACCCAGCTTAATAGCGGAAATCAGCGCTGTCAGTTCACCTGTAGCGTGCGGAAAGTCATGCTGCTTCTCGACGATAAATTCGCCCAACGTTTTCATAACACATTCCCTGAATCTTCGATGGAGTGGCAGCACGCGTAACAGTCTGCCAACGGATGCGTACGCAGTTTAGCCGATTGAACTTCAAAAACCATAGTCCTAATCCGTTTCTTCCATCTGCGAGCGGCGTTACACTGTGCGCCGAACTTTTGAGTAATGGATCACGTAATGCGCATTCACATCCTCGGGATTTGTGGCACTTTTATGGGCGGTCTGGCGATGCTGGCCCGTTCACTTGGTCATCAGGTGACCGGGTCAGACGCCAACGTTTACCCACCTATGAGTACTCTGCTTGAACAGCAAGGTATTGAATTAACAGAAGGTTACGACGCCAGTCAGCTTGACCCGGTGCCTGACCTGGTGATTATCGGCAACGCGATGACGCGGGGTAATCCTTGCGTGGAAGCGGTGCTGGAACGCAACATTCCTTACCTCTCTGGCCCGCAGTGGCTGCACGATTTCGTGCTGCGCGATCGCTGGGTGCTGGCGGTCGCGGGAACCCACGGCAAAACCACCACAGCCGGCATGGCAGCGTGGATTCTCGAGGCCTGCGGCCTTGAGCCAGGCTTTATTATTGGTGGTGTGCCCGGAAACTTCGATGTCTCGGCAAAATTAGGAAAAAGTCCATTCTTCGTGATTGAGGCGGATGAGTACGACTGCGCGTTTTTCGATAAGCGTTCCAAGTTTGTCCATTACTGCCCACGTACGCTGATCCTCAATAATCTTGAGTTTGATCACGCCGATATCTTTGACGATCTGCGGGCGATCCAGAAGCAGTTCCACCACCTGGTGCGGATCGTACCGGGCCAGGGCAAGATCCTGCTGCCGGAACATGATCCTAACCTCAAACAGGTGATGGCGATGGGCTGCTGGAGCGAGCAGGAGAACGTCGGCGAGCACGGGCGCTGGCAGGCGAAGAAGCTCACCAACGATGCGTCTCACTGGGAAATCTGGCTCGACGGCGAAAAAGTCGGGGAAGTGAACTGGGCGCTGGTAGGTGAACACAATATGCACAACGGGCTAATGGCGATTGCTGCCGCGCGCCATGTGGGTGTGAAGCCGGAAGATGCAGGCCAGGCGCTGAACAGCTTTATCAATGCGCGTCGACGGCTGGAGCTGCGCGGCGAAGTGAACAGCATCAAAGTCTATGATGACTTCGCCCACCATCCGACCGCGATTCTGGCGACGCTGGCTGCCCTGCGTAGCAAAGTTGGCGGCAGAGCGCGTATCCTGGCTGTGCTGGAGCCACGCTCTAATACCATGAAGATGGGCGTCAGCAAGAACGATCTGGCACCGTCGCTGGCGCGTGCTGATGAGGTCTTTCTGTTCCAGCCGCACCATATTCCGTGGCAGGTATCTGATGTCGCAGAAGCGTGCATTCCGCCTGCACACTGGAGCGCGGATATCGATACCCTGGTGGAAATGGTGGCCAAAGCCGCTCAGCCAGGCGACACGATTCTGGTCATGAGCAACGGCGGGTTTGGTGGCATCCACCAGAAGCTGCTGGACAGGCTGGCATAATGTCACAGGCGCCCGTTTCGGGCGCTTTTTTAAAAGCATTATCCCCGGAAATATTATTCCCTCAATAAATCCCGCATATTTTTGAATTCGATCTGCTCACTCTTCCTGCCGTTGCCATATTTTTCTTATTAGTGTCTGAAACAGAAAGGCCGCTCTCGCCGGTTATTTCTAGCATCATCCCTGTAGTAACTGAGAAATAATAATTAACGCGTTAAAGTTAAAGGGATAAATAACAGTCTCTCTTTATGCGCGATCTTATATTGATGAGGTTTTTAAATATAAGTTAACTCTGGGTTAAACGAATGAGTTCGGATAATTCATTGCTCTGATTACCACTAATAAGGATGTTCATATGGGAAATAATAATTCATTGTCGTTTTTGCTGGGCGCCGCGTTGTTATGCAGTTCTGCTGCGGCGCTGGCCACGGCCACCGTTGATTACCGGCATGAGTACCGCCTTCGCGACCGCACGCACTACGACAAGCTGGGTCTGAGCACCACGCTGCCGGACAATATGTTTCTCGGCGTCGAAACCAAATTCAAAACCGGCGGCGCCGATCCAAAAGACAAATATTATAACGACACCGTGTTAAATGTGGTGGAGGTGACCTTTCTGAAATCGTATTACTGGGGGAACTGGACAGTGTCGCCTTTTATTCAGCCAGAGTTTAACTCCTCGCGCACTGAATGGAAATTTGGTGTGGCACCCTGGTATAAATTTAATGATCGCTGGTCTCTCGGTGGCCTTTATCGTCTTGAGCTGACCGATTATGCGCATGACGATCAATGCCGCACCGGCGGTATTGATTATTGCGATACTGACCGGCATCGCACTGCCAACCGTTTTGATCTCTATCTGCGAAATAAAAGCGATCGGCTGACCACCACCTATAAGCTGGTGTATAAGCACGCGGATGCGAAACTCTTTGCCAATAAACATGACGATTACGAACAGGAGTTACAGTTCGATTATGCGCTTGGCAACGATCGCGTCTGGGTGCCTTACGTCACCTTTGGCGATATCGGACGTTCTGCGACATCGAGCGAACGCCAGCTGCGGCTGCGCACCGGTATTCTCTATATCTATCGATAAATGCGCTGCCGGGAGGCGGGCGAGGCTGCCCGCCATGGCGTTACTTCGCTTCGGCCAGTTCGCGCAGATACTGGAAAATCTGACGGGCAGACTTCGGCGGCTTGCTGCCCGCTTTCTCTTTCTGCGCGTTACGGATCATGCTGCGTAACTGCTGACGATCGGCATCGGGATAAAGCGCAATCACGTCGCCCATCGCTTCATCACCCTGTTCAATCAGACGATCGCGCAGCATTTCCAGTTTATGGAACAGCGCAACCTGCTGGTTATGGCGATTATTGAGCTTATCCAGCGCAACGCGGATCGGCTCCACATCAATACTGCGCAGCAGTTTACCGATCAGCTGCAGCTGACGACGGCGACCCTCTTTCTTGATGCGCTGTGCCAGTTCCACTTCAGTACGCAGGCGCTCATCCAGCGGGATTTTATCCAGCGAGTTTTTACCCAGATCAACCAGTTCAGCACCCAGGCGCTTTAACTCTTCTGCATCGCGTTTAATTTCACTCTTACTGACCCAGATAATCTCTTCATCTTCTTCTTCGTCATTATCTGGCACATCGTCGAGCCACTCATCGGGCTGTTTGGTCATTTCCGGGCTCCCAAAAAAAAGAGGCTAATCCTACCAGTTTATCGGGTGACTGCGAAATTGTTCTCTGACTCTGATAGACTCAAATCATTCACACATAAGATTAGACGGCAGGTCGATGAACGTATCTACTCAGGTTGCAGAACAGCGAAAAGTACTGGAGCAGGCCATTGCGCAGGCACTTGAACTGGCTAAAGCAAGCACTGACAGCGCGGAAGTGGCAGTCAGTAAAACCACCGGCATCGGGGTCAGCACCCGCTATGGCGAAGTGGAAAACGTCGAATTCAACAGCGACGGTGCGCTGGGCATCACCGTCTATCATCAGAATCGTAAAGGCAGCGCCTCATCGACCGACCTCAGCCCGGACGCGATCAAACGCACCGTGCAGGCGGCGATTGATATTGCGCGCTATACCTCGCCCGATCCCTTTGCCGGTCCGGCCGACGCAGAGCTGCTGGCCTATGATGCGCCAGACCTGGATCTCTACCATCCGTGGGAGATTGATGCTGACCGCGCCATTGAACTGGCTGCGCAGGCGGAACAGGCATCACTGCGCGCCGACAAGCGTATTACCAATACCGAAGGTGGCAGCTTCAACAGCCACGTCGGCATCAAAGTCTTTGGCAACAGCCACGGTATGTTACAGAGCTACTGCTCAAGCCGTCACTCGCTCTCCAGCAGCGTGATTGCCGAGCAGGATGGTAATATGGAGCGCGACTACGCCTACACCATTGGGCGCGCGTTTGAAGATTTGAAGAGCCCGGAGTGGGTCGGTGCAGAGTGCGCGCGCCGCACGCTCTCCCGTCTGGCACCGCGTAAACTTCCGACCATGAAAGCCCCGGTGATTTTCGCCTCAGAAGTGGCAACCGGCTTATTTGGTCATCTGGTTGGCGCGATCAGCGGCGGCAACGTTTACCGTAAATCGACCTTCCTGCTGGATTCTATGGGTCAGCAGATCCTGCCGGAGTGGCTCACCATCAATGAACAGCCGCATCTGCTGAAAGGGCTCGCCTCCACGCCATTCGACAGCGAAGGGGTGCGTACCCAGGCGCGCGACATCATCAAAGATGGCGTGCTGCAGACCTGGCTGTTAACCAGCTACTCAGCCCGCAAACTGGGCCTGACCAGCACCGGTCACGCTGGCGGCATTCATAACTGGCGCATTGCGGGCCAGGGCCACAGCTTTGACGACCTGCTGAAGCAGATGGGCACCGGGTTAGTGGTGACCGAACTGATGGGACAGGGCGTCAGCGCCATTACCGGTGATTACTCACGCGGTGCGGCCGGGTTCTGGGTCGAGAATGGCGTTATTCAGTACCCGGTCAGCGAAGTGACTATCGCCGGAAATCTCAAAGAGATGTGGCGCAATATGGTGACCATCGGTGACGATATTGAAACCCGCAGCAATATCCAGTGCGGTTCAGTGTTACTGCCTGAGATGAAGATAGCGGGACAATAAAGATGGATTCCTGAAGCAGCCGGTTGGCTGCTTTTTTTCATCACAATAAAAAGGAAGTAATGATGCGTAAGCATGTGATTGCAATGTTGTCGGCTTCTCTGTTGTTCTCCAGCGTCAGTCTCTATGCGGCGGATCTGGAGCAGGATATGGATACACTGAATGCGAACCTGAAAATCGTCAAAAAAAGTGACAATGCCCAGGAGATGCAGCAGGCGTTAACCAAAATGCGTGCCGCAGCGCAGGATGCGCGACAGGGCACGCCGGATAAGCTGGAAGGCCAGCCGGCTGACAGCCCACAGGTGAAAGATTTCCATGCCGGTATCGACTCACTGATCGCGCAGATCGATGTGGTCAGCGCGCTGGCGAAAGCCAACAATGTGGACGGGGCGAAACGCGAAGCAGCGAAGTTCGACGACATCCGCAATACCAACCATAAGAAATTCCGTTAATCAGATCGCCGGCCAGCCAGGCCGGCGGTTTTTTACCATCACTTCTGCTTATTACCGCACCCTGAACCCCCGCGCGTCCGGCTTGTCGCCGCACAACATCACCGCTTTTCTCGGTTAAATCCATCAAATTACGCATTCTGCGACGCGTGTCGCACTAAGCATGCAGCCTGCGATCTGACGCACAACCTTCACTTCAATTTCCACTTGCTGCTGGAAATGTTGCCTCTCCACAGCCGGGGCGATGACCGCTAATTTGTTTTTAACGCGAATTATCCGGTTTAACAGGAGTAGCAAGGTGAGTAATAACGGCGTCCCGGTGTATGAAGCGGCACCTGAGAAAGTGCAACAGCTGGCTGACAGCGTGATGACGCAGATTGCTGCGATCTATCAGCAGCAGGGTATTCAGCCCAATGCGGTTCAGCAGCAGATGCTGCAATCGCATGTCGGTGCCATGGCGTCACGCTCGCTGAGCGGTGAGCCGCTGCCGGAAGTGGAAGCGGAGCTGTTTGAGGATATTCCGCCGGAAACGTTAGCGCTGGCGCAGCAGGTCGTCGATCTGTTTGGCAATCTGCCCCGCGAAGAGGCCTGGCTGCTGTCAGTGCATATTGAAGTCGCGCGATCAAACAACCAGAGAGGAACATAAGATGGTAACAGTAGTGATTGGCGATCGTTTAGGTAAAGGACAGAAAGTGGCTGCGGGCATCGAAAAAGCGGGTGGCCGTGCCGTCGTGGTGCCAGGTGTCGCCGCTGACATGAAACTGGGTGACGTGATGAAGGCGGAAAACGCCGATTTCGGCATCTCGTTCTGCGGCAGCGGCGGCGCCGGTGCTATCACCGCTCAGAACAAATATGGCTACAAAGCAAAACATGGCATGCGTTCTGTCGACGAAGGCGTCACCGCCATTAATGAAGGTGCCACGGTGCTGGGCTTCGGCTTTATGGATAAAGAAGAGTTAGGCGAGCGGCTGGTGCAGGCCTGGAACAAGAAGCACGGCAGCTGATTATGAAAGAACAATACGTTACCCAGGTGACGGTCGAGGGCAAAGGCGACACCAAAGCGAAAGCCTTTGCCGATGCCCTGAGTCGTGTGCAGAACCAGGTTCTGCGCGCGACGCAAAAAATTCTGCTGCGCATTGAACCTCAGGATGTCCGGGTGCTGCGCGCGCAGGAGAGCGTCAAAACCGAGAAGTTTCTCTTCTTCTTTCTGGCGCGCCAACGGCGGAGCTTCAGCGTCACGCTGGAGATCACCGTCAGCGTCACCGTTTTCGACACCGAACAGGTGGCGTTCACGGCGGCATCGTAAAACAGAGCCTGTTAACGCCAGCCAGCCGTTTGCCCGATGCTCTGCTGTCGCGACATCGCGATGATCAGGCAGGGGCGATGCGGCGGCGTGCGATTGGGCAGGTAAAAACGACAACAAGGTACAACAACATGTTTTTAATCATTTTGTTTAAGTCGTTGATCATTGGCGGGCTGGTAGGGGTCGGCGTCGGTGCGGGTGCGGCGCGCATGTTCCACGCGCCAACCACTCAGGGCATGGGCGCTTTCCGTACGCTGGGCGAGCTGAACTCGTGCGAGGGCGATCCGGCATCCCACTTCTCCTTTGGTCTTGGCTTCTTTTTCAATGCCTGGGCATCGTCGGTTGCAGCCGGTTCATTCACTCAGGATGTGGATCATCGCATCATTCCAAACTGGGGTGCGGCCGCCTTGATGGTGAAGAATCGTAATGTGGCGGAGACGCTGCACGATCCGAAAAAAATGGCCATCGCCTGCGGCATCATCGGCATGATCGTGGTCGCCTTCCTCAACTCCACCGCCTCGGCTGTTCCGGCTGCGCTGCAGGTCACGGCAGTCAAAGTGCTGGTGCCCGCCGCTAACCTGCTGGTGAACACCGTCATGCCGGTGATCTTCTGGCTGGCGGCGATCGACGCGGGCAGAAAGTCAGGTTTCTGGGCCACCATTTTTGGCGGTCTGGCGCAGCTGATCATGGGCAACGCCGTGCCGGGGCTGGTGCTGGGTATCCTGATCGGTAAAGGCGTGGAAGAGAGCGGCTGGAACCGGGTCACCAAAGTCATGATGACCGCCATCGTGCTGCTGTTTGTGCTGAGCGGCTTCTTCCGTGGTTTCGATATGAAGCTGCTGCAGTCCTTCCAGCTCGGCATTCCCGGCTGGCTCGACATGATCCATAACTCAGTCAGCGGCAAATAAGAGGCGATGCGATGAACGAAAATAAAGGCTTCTGGTACGCCGACTGGTCCTTCCCGATCTTTGTTGGCCTGCTCTCTTCTGGCGTCTTTGCCGGAACTCACATGTATTACCTCTATGGTATCGGCGCGTTCAACGAAGTGGCGTTTGTGTCGATGCTGCGCGCAGGCATGGAGACCGGCGTCTACGGCGCGGTCGCCGCCTTTGGTGCCAGCTTCCTGTTCGCCCGTATCATCGAAGGCTCACTGGTGGGCATTCTGGATATCGGCGGGGCGATTCAGACCGGCGTCGGGCTGGGCGTTCCGGCACTGCTGCTGGGTGCGGGCATTGTCTTCCCGGTAGCGAACTTCGCTGCCTCGCTGGCGACGGGCCTGGTAATTGGTGTGGCGATTGGCTACCTGATTATTCTGGCGCGTAAATTCACCATCAATCAGAGCGACTCAACCTACGGCGCAGACGTGATGATGGGTGCGGGTAATGCCTCGGGGCGCTTTCTGGGGCCGCTGATCATCCTGTCAGCCATGGCGGCATCCATTCCGATTGGCCTGGGTTCGCTGCTGGGCGCGCTGCTCTTCTATCTCTGGAACAAGCCCATTACCGGCGGCGCCATCCTCGGCGCGATGATCCTTGGGGCACTGTTTCCGATTGCTCTCTGATCTCACCGGCAGCCCGGCAGCGGGCTGCCGTTAAGGAGAAACCATGTACGACTTGATTATTCGCGGTGCGCGTCTCAGCGATGAGCAGGTGGTCGACATTGCGCTGCAGGATGGCCGTATCGCCGCCATAGGCAAGGTGCAGGGTAACGCGCAGCACGAGCGCGATCTGGCTGGCCGTTACTACCTCAGCGCAGGCTGGATCGACTCCCACGTTCACTGCTATCCCAAATCACCAATTTATCATGATGAAGCGGATGCGATTGGCGTAGCGCATGGCGTCACCACGGTTGTCGATGCGGGCAGCACCGGCGCAGAGCACATTGATGACTTTTACCGGCTGACACGCGCGGCACAGACCCAGGTTTATGCGCTGATCAATATCGCCCGCACCGGCATCGTCACCCAGAATGAGCTGGCTGACATGACGCAGATAGATGGCGAGGCGGTGCAGCAGGCGGTGGCGCGGCTGCCCGATTTTATTGTCGGCCTCAAGGCGCGCATCAGCAGCAGCGTGGTGGGCGAGAATGGTGTGCAGCCGCTGATTAAAGCGAAGGCGATCCAGCAGGAAACCGGCGGGCTGCCGCTGATGGTTCACATTGGCAATAATCCGCCCAATCTCGACCAGATTGCGGATCTGCTCACCACGGGCGATATCATCACGCACTGCTTTAACGGCAAACCCAACCGTATCCTGACGCCGCAGGGCGAACTCAAAGCGGCGGTAAAACAGGCTATCGCGCGTGGCGTCAAACTTGATGTCGGCCACGGCAGTGCCAGCTTCAGCTTTGAAGTCGCCCGCGCGGCGATTGCGCAGGGCATTCTGCCCGACACCATCAGCTCTGACATCTACTGCCGCAATCGTCTGGCCGGACCGGTTCACAACCTGGCGCATGTGATGTCGAAATTTTTCAGTGTCGGTATGACCCTGCCGCAGGTGATTGACTGCGTAACGCTCAATGCGGCGGCAGGACTGCGCCTGCAGCGCAAGGGCCAGCTGAAAGTGGGCTACGACGCCGATCTGACGGTGTTTAGCGTCAAAGAGGAAACCCGGCCATTCATCGATTCAGAAGGTGAACAGGTCGCAGGTGAGAAGCATCTGGTCCCGCTGGCGGCCGTCGTTGCTGGTACGTGGATCGCGACTGAAGAAGGAAAAGCGCATGACCTCGGTATATGAAAAGTATGGCCTGAAGCCGGTGATTAACGCCTCTGGCCGTATGACGATCCTCGGCGTCTCTACGCCGTCGAGTGAGGTGATCGATACGGTGAAATATGGCCTCGATCACTACTTCGAAATGAAAGATCTGGTGGATAAGACCGGTGCTTATATCGCCGGTCTGCTGAAGGTGGAGAACGCGCTGGTGGTCTCCTGCGCCTCGGCCGGTATCGCCCAGAGCGTGGCGGCGGTGATTGTGAAAGACAACGACTGGCTGGTGGATAACCTGCATGCCGCGCCGCTGACCGTCCCGCATCAGATTGTGGTGCCGAAAGGGCACAACGTGAACTATGGCGCACCGGTCGGCAGCATGGTGGCACTGGGTGGCGGGCAACTGGTGGAAGCGGGTTACAGCAACGAGTGCTCACCCGCCCAGCTGGCGGCGGCGATCACCCCACAGACCGCGGCGATCCTCTATGTAAAATCGCACCACTGTGTGCAGAAGAGCCATCTCGATGTGGCGCAGGCCGCGGCCGTTGCGCGCCAGCATGGCGTCCCGCTGATCGTCGATGCGGCGGCAGAAGAGGATCTGCAATGCTACTACCAGGCGGGTGCCGATCTGGTGATCTACAGCGGAGCAAAAGCGATTGAAGGGCCGACCAGCGGACTGGTAATTGGCCGACACCACTACGTTGAGTGGGTCAAACGCCAGACCAACGGCATTGGCCGCGCGATGAAAGTGGGCAAAGAGGGGATCCTGGGGCTGACCCAGGCGATTGAAAACTATCTGACGCAGCCAAAAATCAGTGGTGCGCAGATGGTGGAAAAAATGACGCCGTTCATTGAACAGCTCAACGGTCTGAATGGCGTGACGGCCCGGGTAGTGTGGGATGCCGCCGGACGCGACATCGCCCGTGCTGAGATCAAGTTCGACGAAGCCGCGATCCAGCAGCGCACCGGCGATCTGGTACAGGCGCTGAAAAACGGCGAGGTGGCGATCTACTTCCGTGGCTACAAAGCCAACGAAGGGATCATTGAGGCGGACGTGCGCAGCGTCAGCGCCGATCAACTGCACACTATTTTCACCCGCATTCAGGTACTGTTAAACGGAGAGAAAAACGCATGACGCTGACCCCCAATTTCTATCAGGATCGTCTCTGCCTTAACGTACTGGCGGGATCGAAAGAGAATGCGCGCGCCATCTGGCAGGCGGCAGAAGGGCATGTGCTGGTCGGCGTGCTGTCGAAAAACTACGCCAGCAATGAAGCCGCTATCGCCGATATGCGCGAGTATGCCGCGCTGATCGATAATGCGCTCTCGATTGGTCTGGGTGCGGGCGATCCCAACCAGTCACAGATGGTGAGTGAGCTCGCGGCAGTGCTGCAACCGCAGCATGTGAATCAGGTCTTTACCGGCGTCGCCACCAGCCGTGCGCTGCTGGGGCAGTCGCAGACGATAGTGAACGGTCTGATCTCGCCCACCGGCACGCCAGGTCAGGTGAAAATCTCCACCGGACCGCGCAGCTCAAAACAGCGTGATGGGATTGTGCCCGTCGAAACGGCGATCGCGATGCTGCAGGATATGGGCGGCAGCTCGGTAAAATATTTCCCGATGGGCGGTCTGCAGGCGGTGGATGAGTATCGCGCTGTGGCGGAAGCCTGTGCAAAGCTGGATTTCTGGCTGGAGCCAACCGGCGGCATCGATCTGGAAAATTTCGGTGAGATCGTGCGCATAGCGCTGGAGTCGGGCGTCAGCAAAGTGATCCCGCACGTCTACAGTTCGATCATCGACAAAGCCAGCGGAGAGACCCGCGTTGAAGATGTGAAGCAGTTGCTGGCCATCTGTAAAACGCTGCTGGCTTAGAGATCAACACGATCTGCCTGTTACAGGCAGATCGCGCAACATGGACGTTGCGAGACGATCTCCGTAGGCTGATGTTCCCTATTTCTGTCTGCAAACAGGTAACGCTTGTGAGATTTCCCAATCAGCGCCTTGCGCAACTGTTCGATGCCATGCAAAACGAAACGCTGCCTCAGGATGAGCTGGCGCGGCGTTTCGCCGTCTCGACACGCACCGTGCGTACCGATATCACGGCGCTGAATGCGCTGCTGGCAGAACATGGCGCGCAGTTTGTCCTCAATCGCGGCGCGGGCTATCAGCTGAAGATTGAGGATGCTCAGCGCTTTCAGCATCTGCAACAGCATACCGCGTCGCCGCTACGGGTGCCGCGCACCTCGCCGGATCGGGTTCGCTACCTGCTGACCCGCTTTCTTACCGCCGCCTATTCCCTGAAACTTGAAGAGCTGGCAGAAGAGTGGTTTGTCAGCCGCGCCACCCTGCAGAATGATATGGCGGAGGTGCGCGAATGGCTGGGGCGCTATCACCTCACCATTGAGAGCAAGCCCCACTACGGCATGAAGCTGTTTGGCAGCGAAGTGGCAATTCGTACCTGCCTGACCGACCTGTTATGGCAAATTGATCAGGCGCAGCCCGAGAGCCCGCTGCTCACTATCGAAGCGCTGAACAGCGGCATGCTGGAGACGCTGCGCCCGCTGCTGCAAAGCTGTTTTGCTCAGCACAACATTCGGCTCAGCGATGAGGGTGAACGCTATCTGCGGCTTTACTGCGCCGTGGCGGTGCGGCGCATCAGTGAAGGCTATCCGCTTAACGATCCGGGTGCAGAGGAGATTGGTGATGAGGTGCGTGAAGCGGCCCATCACCTGATTAATCTGATGCGTCCGCTGGTCAGCAAACCGATTTCACCGGCGGAAGAGAACTGGCTGCGGGTCAATATCGCCGCGCGACGCATTCAGGCGATTGCTCCCAGCGCCATCAATGCTGATGACGCCGACGCGCTGGTGGATTATCTGCTCAGCTTTATCAACACGCATTACAACTTCAATCTGCAAAACGATCAGCAGCTGCGTGCTGACCTGCTCACCCACATCAAAACCATGATTACGCGGGTGCGCTATCAGATTCATATTCCCAACCCGCTGCTCAGCAACATCAAACAGCACTATCCCATGGCCTATGATGTCACCTTAGCGGCGGTGACCAGCTGGGGAAAATATACCCCTTACGTCATCACCGAGAATGAGATTGGCTTTCTGGTGCTGCATATCGGTGTCGGGCTGGAGCGCCACTATGACGTCGGTTATCAGCGTCATCCGCAGGTGCTGCTGGTCTGCGACAGCGGTAACTCTACGCTGCGAATGATTGAGGCGATGCTGCTGCGCAAATATCCGCAGTTGCAGGTCACGGCCCGCCTGTCGCAGCGCGAGTATGAGGCGCGCAGCCGCATCGACGAAGATTTTGTTATCTCTACCATCCGGCTCAGCGAAAAAGAGAAGCCGGTGGTGGTGATGTCGCCGTTTCCCACCGGTTTTCAGCTGGAACAGATTGGCAAGCTGGTGCTGGTGGACCGTACCCGGCCCTATATGCTGGCGAAATTTTTTGATGCCCAGCACTTTCATATCGTCGACAGGCCGATGACCCAGTCTGAACTGTTTCGCCAGCTGTGCGATCAACTGGAGGCGGAGGGATTTGTGGATGCGGCGTTCTATCCGTCGGTTGAAGAGCGCGAAGCGATTGTCAGCACCATGCTCGGCGAAGGCATTGCGCTGCCGCACTCGCTGGGGCTGCTGGCAAAGAAAACCGTGGTTTACACCGTGCTGGCGCCGCACGGCATTGCCTGGGGAGACGATACCGCCTATGTCATTTTCCTGCTGGCGATCAGCAAAAGTGAATATGAAGAGGCGATGGCGATATACGATCTGTTTGTGACGTTCCTGCGTGAAAGGGCGATGACCCGCCTGCGGGACAGCACCGATTTCACCCGCTTCAGGGCAGTGGCGATGGATTGCCTGAGCCGCTCCTGGCCCTCGCCCTGAATCGGCGCTTTAGTTTTTCTTCGCCAGCAGGCGCGGGATCTCACGCAGGCACCAGGATTTGGCTTCGCCCATGCTGTCACGCCGCCACGCCATAATAATATCGACCTCGCGGGTATATTCCGGACTCACCACCCGCAGACGGCCTTCCGCAATATCCTGCTCTACCAGCGAATAGGGCATGGTCGCCACGCCCAGGCCAGCCAGCAGCGCACGGCGCTTATCGTCCATGCTGCTCACGGTCAGGCGCTGCTGCTTATCCAGTAACTGCACGGTCAGCACCGGACGCTCACGCGCGGTATCTGCGACCGCAATGCCACGGTATTTCACCCGCGTCACTTCAGACTGGGGTTCAGGCTCGTTATGAATCGGGTGGTCGGCACTGGCGACATAGACGCTCATCATGGTGTAGAGCTTGCGGGTATTGATCTCGGTGGAGGCGCGGAAGTGCATATCGGGGGCAATCACGATATCGGCCCGGCCCTGTTCCAGCCGTTCCCATGCGCCCGCCAGCACTTCCGTCACCAGCGAAAATTGCGTATTGGCCTTGTCGGCCAGCCGCGTCACCAGCGGAAACAGCGCATCAACAGGTACCAGTGCTTCGGTGACGATGGTCAGATGGGTTTCCCAGCCACGTGCCAGCGCTTCCGCATCGGTGGTGAGCTTATCGGCTGCTTCCAGCAGCACCCGGCCACGCTCCAGCAGCATGCGTCCCACGTTAGTAAATTTGGTACGGTGACCGGAACGGTCAAACAGCACCACATCCAGCTCCTCTTCCAGCTTTTGCATGGTGTAGCTGAGGGCGGAAGGGACGCGCCCCAGTTCATCCGCCGCCGCGGCAAAACTGCCACGCCGATCAATCGCATCCATTACGCGTAAAGATTCAAGGGTTAACGCACGCTCTTTAGCCATCCCGGTTCTCTGTCAGGAAATTTGAACATGCCCGGCAGATTAACTGGCTAACAATCCGGCGTCCAGACTTTTACCATGGGAGCATATAGTCCGTGGCCGATCCTCGTCACCGGATGCTGGAGGTAAACAATGATAACGACACGCAGTGCGTCCGCATGTGGTCAGGCCGATTTCGGCTGGTTACAGGCGCGCTACAGTTTCTCTTTTGGCCACTATTTTGATCCCAAACTGATGGGGTACGCGTCGCTGCGCGTACTGAACCAGGAAGTGCTGGCGCCGGGTGCCGCTTTTCAGCCGCGCACCTATCCACAGGTTGATGTCCTGAACATCGTGCTGCAGGGTGAAGCTGAATACCGCGACAGCGAAGGCAACACCATCAGCGTGCGGGAAGGGGAGGCGCTGCTGCTCTCTGCCCAGCCGGGCGTGAGTTACACCGAAATGAACCTGAGCAAAGATCGACCGCTGACACGCATGCAGCTCTGGCTGGCCGCCTGTCCGGAGCGTGAAAATCCGCGGATGCAGAAAATTGCCCTGACGGATGGCCGGTTGTCCCAGCTGATCGCCTCGCCGGATGGCATGGACGACAGTCTGCAACTGCGTCAGCAGGTGTGGATTCATCAGGTCGAGCTGGCACCAGGCGAAAAGCATGCGCTGCGGTTACAGGGGCCGCGTGCCTATCTGCAGTCGATTCACGGTTCGCTGGAAGCGATGTCCGGCACGGATCATCAGGAGAAGCTGGGCTGTGGCGATGGTGCCTTTTTGCAGGAAGAGAAGCTGTTGCAACTGACGGCGAAAACCGCGACCCGCGCACTGGTCATCGACATTCCCGTCTGAACATCGGGCAATAAAAAAGGCGGCCATGGCCGCCTTTTTTGCGTTTTGCGTACTACTTCAGCATGGTGAAGGCCGTGGTGACGTGCTTCACGCCACTGACGCGGCTGGCGACATCAGCCGCTGCCTGCGCTTCCTGCGGTGTCACCAGACCCAGCAGGAACACTTCGCCATTCTCCGTCGTCACCTTCACATTGGAAGATTTCACCTGATCGCTGCCCAGCAGCTGCGAGCGGATTTTGGTGGTAATCCAGGTGTCTGACGACGTGGTGCCCAGCGTCACTTTCTGGCCGATACGGATCTCGTTATAGACCTCGGTTGCGCCATCAACGCCCATGGTGATCTGTTTGGCACGACCGGCGATCTCCTGCGAAGGCGCCTGACCGGTCAGCAACACTTTGCCCTGATAGGCCGTGGCGATAATGCGGGCATCGGTTTTAATCTGCTGATCTTTAGCCAGCGCGTTAGTCACGCGTAGCTCCAGCGTGCTGTCATCAACCTGCGTACCCACCGAGCGTGGATCGGTGGCCGTTTTAGTGGCAACTGCTGCGCCACCCGCCACAACCGCAACGCAGCCCTGCAGCAGCATGGCGGTTAACAGAATAGCTATAGCATTCAATGCTTTCATTCGTGCTCCTTCGGTCATTCCTGATGGGGAAAGAGAGTGTTATCGATCAGATCGCATAAGCAATTAACGGTGAGCATATGCATCTCCTGAATACGGGCGCTGCGGTGCGACGGAATGCGGATCTCCACATCCTGCGGACCCAGCAGTCCGGCGAGCTCTCCGCCATCATACCCGGTAAGCGCAACGATAGTCATATCGCGTGTTACCGCCGCTTCCACGGCCTTAACGATGTCACGGGTGTTGCCACGGGTTGAGATAGCCAGTAACACATCGCCTGCGTGTCCCAGAGCGCGCACCTGCTTGGCATAGATTTCATCGTGCAGGCGGTCATTACCAATCGCGGTCAGCATCACGTTGTCGGCGCTCAACGCCAGCGCCGGTAAGCTTGGGCGTTCGGTCTCGAAACGGTTGATCATGCTGGCGGCGAAGTGCTGTGCATTGGCGGATGAGGCACCGTTGCCACAGCTCAGGATTTTATTGCCATTCAGTAACGACTGCACCAGCGTCATAGCGGCGCGGGAGATGGCATCGGGCAACGCTTCGGCTGCGGCAATCTGAGTTTGAATACTTTCGGTAAAACACGCTTTAATTCTGTCCTGCACACGACCACCTGGTTCTAAACGTCTGCATTAAAGGCATTCGGCAGCCACTCGAGCGCCGTGCCGGTAATGGCGATGATGTCGAAACGGCAATTCACTGTTTCAAAACTGCCGCCGCGTTGCGCCAGCCAGAGAGCGGCAGCGCGCAGCAGCTTTTGTTGTTTATTCCGGGTTACGCTGGCGAGCGCGCCACCATAACGCGCATCGCGTCGGTAGCGAACTTCAACAAACACCCAACAGTGCCCGTCACGCATTATCAGGTCAAGTTCACCATTGCGAAAGTGAACATTACTGGCGACCCATATCAGGCCAGCCTGCTCCAGATAGCGCCGGGCATCTTCTTCATACCTGGCGCCAGTCTGACGCCGATTTAGTTGGCCGGTGCGATTTCGCCCCGACGATACTGGTTCCATGTCAACTTCCTGTTGATCACACAATCCGTGTCGGCGCTGAGCTTGCCGGTATTGCCGTCCAGCGTAAAGCCAGGTGACTGACGCATCTGGTTAAAATGATTCGCCAGCGTCCAGGCATCCATTCCCATGGCATAGAGACGCACCAGCGAATAGTCATTATTGAATGACTTCGACGTCTGCTGCATCAGGCCAGGATTGCTGCCGGAGAGCAGCGGAATATCGCTGAACTGCAGGCCATCCATTTCCAGACGGAAGTCCGGGCCGGCACCGGCTTGCGCGCTGCGCGAACTGGCGTAGAGCGAGATATTGCTGCGACTGCCGGTGCGCATGGTGATCATCGGTTTGATCAGCTGCAGTTCGTCCTGCGTTGAGACGATGTAGACCGCATCGACACCACCACCGCTGCTGGTGCTGACCACATCTGGCGTGTTCTGCTGTGGTGCCGGGATAGTCAGGCCCGCAATCGTAACACCCTGCGGCTCGGCAGGTGCAGCGTTCACTGGCGTACCGGATAAGCTGATGCCCGCGCCGCTGTTAATGCCCTGCTTCAGCTCTGAGGTCGAACCAAAGCGCTGCTGCATCACGGTGCTGCCACCCAGCGTCTGCCACTCCTGAGCAAAGGCGTTGGTGACGCGATCGCCCAGTCCGCTGCGCGGAACCAGCAACAGCGGCTGGCGTTTGCCCTGATCCCAGATATGGTGCGCCGCATCGCGCGCTTCGTCTTCAGGAGAAAGCGCAAAGTAGCAAATATTCGGATGGTTCTGGATCTTTTCCGGCTCGTTGAGCGCCAGCACATTCAGTGGCGTCTGGCTGTTGGCGACCTTCTCAACGTTGCTCTTCAGCAGCGGACCGACCACGATGGTGGCGCCATCCTGCTGTGCCTGCTGCATCACCTGTTCAATCGGCTGGCTGCTGGTGTCATAGACCTTGATCTGTGCGTTGCTGGCCGGTTCTGCGGCAGCAGGCTGTGATTGAGGCTGTGGCGTCGCGTCGGCAGGCTGTTGCTGCTGCGGCGCGCTGATGGGATCGGTGGAAGAACCAGCAGCGGCAGCGGGTTGGGTGCTGGCGGTTGCATCAGCAGCGGCGGGCTGAGCTGCCGCAGGCTGAGCGACCGGCGCGGAGATGCCATTCTTCGCATCATTAAAGCCTTTCTGAATCGCGTTGGCGAATACCTGAGCCTGGCCATTCAGCGGCAGCAGCAGCGCGATGATGCTGGTTGAGGCTTTGGTGTAGTTCTGCATCTGGCTCAGCTGCGTCGGCAGCGTTTTGGCCGCCGGGTTCTGCGGATAGCGGGTCTGCCAGTCTTTGATGCCTGACTTGAGCATCTCGGCATCCTGCGTGTTGGCGCGCCAGACCGCGAGCAGATCCAGCCAGCCCTGCAGCACATTTTCATCGGCATTGATGACCAGGTTGCTGACTTCCTGCGGCGACATCTGGGTCAGTGTCTGCCAGGTGGCGTCGATATTGCCCTGATGATCGGTGCCTTTCAGCAGCGGCTCCTGGGCAATATAGTTGCGCAGCAGCGAGAGTGAAGGGCGACCCTGTGCGCTGGCGATCTGCAGGCTGTAGTAACGCGCCAGTTGATCCTGCGACAGTGCGCCGGTTTTCACTGCCGCTAACAGCGGTTCGGCGTCTTTGATCTTCTGCTGTGCAATCAGCAATTGCGCTTTCAGCAGCAGGGATTCCTGTTGCTGCGTCTCAGAGAGCTGCTGCGGCAACTGGCTCAGTTGCTGAGTCGCCTCAGGATACTTTCCTTCCTTCAACAGGGCGCGGATTGCAAGTAATTGCCAGTCGGTCTTGCTATCATCGCTGCTTTGCTGCGCTTGCTGCAGATAGTAAGCGGAGCTGGCTGTGACGGGCCCCTGAATATTGACGGTTGAGGTTTGCGGCCCCTGACCGCTACATGCGGCTAAAATCAGCCCAGCAAGAATGACAGGCAGAAAGCGTCCTGCTTTATGACGAACGACTTTTGAAGGAAGCATACTGTATCCAGTGATGTTTTTTTCAAGATGCTCAATATTAAATCGGCAATTCGGATGAAACAATGAAACAACTCGATCGGGCAGAGATTTCTGCCAGCACGCTCTACATCGTTCCAACCCCGATTGGTAATTTGGGTGATATCACCCAGCGGGCGCTGACGGTGCTTTCGAGCGTCGATCTGGTCGCTGCGGAAGATACACGTCATACCGGACTGTTGCTACAACATTTCGCCATCAATGCGCGACTCTTCTCACTTCATGACCACAACGAGCAGCACAAGGCTGAACTGCTGCTGACGAAGCTGCAGGAGGGTCAAAGCATAGCCTTAGTTTCTGATGCTGGCACGCCGCTGATCAACGATCCAGGCTACCATCTGGTGCGTCGCTGCCGTGAAGCGGGGATTCGTGTGGTGCCGCTGCCGGGCGCCTGTGCTGCCATTGCTGCGTTAAGTGCTGCAGGACTGCCATCCGATCGTTTCTGTTACGAAGGGTTTCTGCCCGCCAAAACCAAAGGCCGTTGCGACGCCCTGCGGGCGCTGGTGCAGGAGCCGCGCACGCTGATTTTCTATGAGTCGACCCACCGTCTGATCGACAGCCTGCAGGATATGGTGAGTGAGCTGGGTGCCGAACGCTACGTGGTGCTGGCGCGCGAGCTGACCAAAACCTGGGAGTCGATCTACGGTGCACCGGTCGGCGAGCTGCTGGCGTGGGTAAAAGAAGATGAGAATCGTCGCAAAGGCGAGATGGTGCTGATTGTCGAAGGTTACAAGACCGATGATGAAGATGCGTTACCGGCCGATGCGCTGCGTACGCTGGCGCTGCTGCAAAAAGAGCTGCCGTTGAAACGCGCGGCTGCGCTGACCGCTGAGATCCACAGCGTGAAGAAAAATGCGCTTTATAAGTATGCGCTGGAGCAGCAAGAGGCGTGACAAACGCCGGCGAATGTCCTATTATCCCGCGCCGAAGCTGACCAGACAGTCGCCGCTTTGTCGTCGTCCTCACTTGTGGGGAGACGGGCAGAGGGGAGGAAAGTCCGGGCTCCATAGGGCAGGGTGCCAGGTAACGCCTGGGAGGCGCAAGCCTACGACCAGTGCAACAGAGAGCAAACCGCCGATGGCCCAGAAATGGGATCAGGTAAGGGTGAAAGGGTGCGGTAAGAGCGCACCGCGCGACTGGCAACAGTTCGTGGCACGGTAAACTCCACCCGGAGCAAGGCCAAATAGGGGTTCACAAGGTACGGCCCGTACTGAACCCGGGTAGGCTGCTTGAGCCAGTGAGCGATTGCTGGCCTAGATGAATGACTGTCCACGACAGAACCCGGCTTAACGGTCAGCTTCGACTTTTTATCAAAACCCCGCTTCGGCGGGGTTTTTGCTTTGTGACGCGCGGTGACAGGATGAATGACTGCCCACGACGCTTATTCCTGAAAGAGTGCGGTTAATGATTGGCTGGGAGATCGCGCCTGCGCAGGAAACAGGGTCAGATCGGAAAGTCGCAAAATCCGTCATCCCTGACATGCTCGGCCCGCGCCATCCCTGGCGCGGGACGCTTTCCTCTTCTGACCCTGTTCCCTTCGCGTTTAGATTGTCATTACGGTCAGATTGTATCTGCTCCCTGCGCGATATGCAGGCAGCTTAACCGCGGCCGTGCGGCTCGTCCCAGTCAAACGCCGGGCCCAGTGAAATGACGCCGTTCGGGTTGATGGTCTTATGGCTGCAATAGTAGTGATGACGAATATGCGGCAGATTAACCGTCTCTGCGATATCAGGCATCTGATAGATATCACGCAGGAAACCACTCAGGTTTCTGTAGTCACTGATGCGATGGCGATCGCATTTAAAGTGGGTCACATAGACCGGATCAAATCGCACCAGTGTGGTCCACAACCGCAGATCCGCTTCGGTCAGTTGATCGCCGGTGAGATAGCGATGCTGGCCTAAAATCTGCTCCAGCCGCGACAGCGAATGGAACAGCGCAGTGACTGCCTCGTCGTAAGCGGACTGCGAAGTGGCAAAGCCCGCTTTGTAAACGCCGTTGTTCACGGTGTCGTAGATCCAGCTATTCAGTTCATCAATCTTTTCGTGCAGTGCAACAGGATAATAATCCCCGGCACGGGCACCGACAGCATCAAACGCACTGTTGAACATGCGGATGATATCGGCAGACTCATTACTGACGATGGTGTTCTGCTGCTTGTCCCACAATACCGGCACGGTTACGCGGCCACTGTATTGCGGATCGGCGTGCAGATAGAGCTGATAGAGGAACTCATTCTGGTAGAGCTTATCGCCGGTCGCATCCTGAAAACTATCATCGAACGTCCAGCCATTCTCCAGCATCAGCGGATGCACCACGGAGACATCAATCATGCTATCCAGGCCCTTCAGCTGACGCATCAGCAGCGTGCGGTGCGCCCAGGGGCAGGCCAGCGAGACATAAAGATGATAGCGGTCGCGTTCGGCGACAAATCCCGCTTTACCCACCGGGCCAGCACTGCCATCCGCGGTAACCCAGTTGCGGAAAGCCGACTCTGAACGCTTGAAGCGTCCGCCGGTAGATTTGGTGTCGTACCAGGTGTCATGCCAGACACCGTCAATTAACTGTCCCATAATGGCTCCAATGCAAACAGGGCGGGGAAATGTCCCCGCCCTGCTAAGTATATGTGGCATTACGCTTTATGTGAGATTAGCGCGCAATCGCTGGCTGTGTTTTTCTTTTGCTGATCAGGCGATCAATGCTGTATGCACCAGGACCCACCAGACCTAACACCAGGAAACCACCGGCGATAGAGAGGTTCTTCATGAACATCAGCTGGTTCACGCCTTCGGCAAAGTTACTGTGGAACAGAAACGCGGTCAGGATGGTGAAGCCTGCAGTAAACAGGGCAGTGAAACGGGTCAGGAAACCAAACAGGATAGCCAGACCGCCGCCAAACTCCAGCAGGATAACCAGCGGCAGCATAAAGCCCGGGACGCCCATTGCTTCCATATATTGCTGAGTACCTGCATAACCGGTGATTTTGCCCCAGCCAGCCGTAATGAACAGGATTGGCATCAGGATGCGAGCCAGTAACAAACCAACGTCTTCGAATTTTTTCATCATTTACTCCAGCGCTATCAGGGATGCAGGGCAAGCTGCCCGCAAGGTTTATGCCCGCTGAAAGCAGTATTGCGTTCATTGGGTTGATAGCTGGAGATGATAGTCGCGGAGTGGAAAGGTTGTAAGCGAGATATACTGTCAGTGTTTTTCAGAAATTCTGATGAAGAAAAGCCGGCCTTTTCAGGACCGGCTTTTAGCAAAATTAACGCGGTGGCAGAGCGGACTTGATCATGCGCCAGGTACTCCAGGCGCCGAATCCCCGTTTTACCCAGCGTAACAGCATGTTGGGACTGCGAACGGAGTAGATAGCCAGCGCACTGCTGCCAATGGCCAGGTAGCGGCGTAAGCTGAGGAAGGTGAACCAGCCGCGATCGTAATGGGCGGTGCCTTCCAGCCAGTCACGCCGCGCAGCGCTTAAATCCAGCCGCTGCTGCTGCACATGCTTAAGCAGTTCATGGATGCGTTCTTCACGCTCGCGGCGGCTCATCAGCGCTGGTCCTCAAGTAAATCCCGGTCTGTTTCCAGCTCCTTGCGCGTGTGGCGCAACAGCGTGGACTGACGTGATTTGTGAAGCGTCCAGAGCCCCAGAATAACCGCCAGCAGTAGCAGCGTGCCGGTCGTGATGCCAATGGCCATCAGACGGTACTGCGCATCCACTGCCCAGATAATCAGAACCATCAGGCTCATCAGACCAAATGCAGTGAACAGCATTGTCAGGCCAACCATCAACAGCAGCTGAATCAGGTTAGCTTTCTCGTGCTCCAGTTCCACCACTGCCAGACGAACGCGTGTCTCGACCATGCCAACCAGCGTGGTAACAATGCGCTGGCCGATGTTAATGACCCCTTTAGCCGGGCCGTGGTTATGCTGTGAGTCAGCCATAATTATCGACGCGAAATGAGCATGCCCAGTGCGACGCCAATCGCTGCACCGATACCCACACCATGCCATGGATTTTCACGCACGTAGCCTTCGGCTTTTTGCGCCGCTTCGCGGGTGGTCGCAGCAATGCGCTCGCTTGATTCGCCCAGACGTTCACGTGAGCTATCCAGCGCCACACGCGCTTTATTGCGAAGTTTATCCAGCTCGCCTTTGGATTTTTCAGTGCTGCTGCTCAGCACCTCTTCCAGGGTATCAGCCAGGTTTTTCAGTTCAGCACGCAAATGTTCCGATGATGTGTCTTTAGACATAAAATACTCCTTTAACATCAGTTGGTTAGTTCCGATTAATAGGGCTCCGCCTGTAACTTTTTCAGCTCCCGGCGCGCTTCATCCAGTTTTTGTTGTCGCTTAGCAATCTTCTCCTTGTCATGGCCCTCTTCACGCTCTTCCCTGAGTGCGTGCTCACGCTCAGCAACTTTCTGCTTCTGAGCGTTAATTCTTTCCAGATGGGCGGCCTCGAGCTTTTTGTCGCTGCAATCGGCCCGGACTTCGGTCAGCGCGCGCTCCAGACCGTTAACCCGGCGCTGGTTGTTATGCTTCTGCGCCATCCCGATTTCACGCTGAATATCCTGCTCTTTCTGCTCACACAGCGATTCTGCCGCCAGCAGCGATCCCGACAGCGAAAACAGCGCGACTCCCAGTAATACTTGATATTTCATTGGTCCTGGACCCTTCCATTGCGACCTGATCCGTCATCACCCGCGTAATCATATGGCTGCGGGTGCTAAGAATCGACTCTCGCTTAAGCATAGACACCCATAGTAAAAAGTTCAAAGAAGACCGGGAGATAGAGCGCCTTTCAGACCGCCGAGCGATGGCGCGACGGTCTGAAAAGGAGAGGGGAGTCGGGGGATTACGCCAGTGAGAGGTGCTGAGAGTGATCGTGCTGCGCCACAATAAAGCCCTGTGGCAGCAGACGGCGTAACACCTTCTGGGCCGCCAGGCTCTGCTCTTCGCTATCAAAATGGATGATCAGTGCATCACCCGCAGGCGTAATGCTTTTGATACGAATACCCTGCGCACTTAATTGCTGGTAGAGATAAAAACCATCGGGCAGGGTGGCGCCAGCATGGGAAACCCGAATCTGCACCACCGTCTCGTGCTTCATCAGACCGGGGACCACACAAAGCGCGACCAGCGCAAAGACGCCAGCGATCAACCACGGTAACCACCGTTTAGGAATAGCCTGCAGCAGTTTCATTACTCGGCTTTCCCGTTCTGATTCGCCTGACGCTTACGCCATATGACCACCAGCGATCCCACCAGACCAAACACCAGCAGCGCCAGCGGCAGCATCATCAGGAAGAACATCATTTCATCTTCATAACGACGGAAAATCGGGGTTTTACCCAGCGCGAAGCCGATAACGGTCAGAATCACCACCCACAGGAACGCACTTACCCAGTTGAAGAACTGAAAGCGGGCATTACTGAGGCCTGATAATCCGGCGATGGTAGGCAGCAGAGTCCGCACAAACGCGATAAAGCGACCAATCAGCAGGGCAGATAAGCCGTGACGATGGAACATGCTGTGCGCGCGCAGATGATACTGGGCGGGAAGATGGGAGAGCCATTTCTGTACCGTGGGCGTGTTACCCAGCCAGCGGCCCTGTAAGTAGCTCACCCAGCAGCCAAGACTGGCACCGGTCGTTAAAACCAGAATCGTCAGGGGGAAGCTCATGGTGCCTTTGGCAATCAGTACGCCGACCAGAATCAGCAGACTGTCACCCGGCAGAAATGCAGCGGGAAGAAGGCCATTTTCTAAAAACAAAATCATAAACAGCACGCCGTAAATGGCCCATACCAGCGTGGGATCGGAGAGGGTTTCGTAGTCCTGCTGCCAGAGGGCATGCAGCAACGATTGCAAAATATCCATCAATTCATTCCTGAACATCATTGTTAAACATGTCCCACAGGGACTTAAACGCAGACCGGCATTTCGTTATAAATTTTAGGAGCGCAGCCTGGGCGGGATTTTCCGGATCCTTCCAGAATTGATTGTTAAATCAGCGACTTTATAACCCCCAGTCGCAAAGGGTAATAAAAGGGCGATAACTGTAACAAAAATCGCCTGTCTGAGACAGGAAAACTCTCTTGCGAACAGGAGTTTTACCTTGTGAAACGGCGTGTAAAAAGGAGCTTTACATGACCTGACACTATTGCAGATTAACTGACCATCTCAGGGCATTTTCAGGCACTTTTAGCGGGCGTTATTGGACCCATCAGGCAGGATGACCGGATTCTCACCAAACATGTATCGATCCACGTTAAATTCAAAATCATCCGCCGTCGCGTTAAACAGCATCTGTTTAGTATTTTCCAGATGTTGCCACATCGCCAGTTTGCTGGCGGCGGGATCTTTGCGCATCAGAGCTTTAAGAATCTGATCGTGGTCGTCGCACCAGCTGAGAATGCTGCGCTGGTCGATGTGTTCGTGAAGTTTGAGCCAGTAGGGATTGTGCAGGCGATGCAGCCACATTTTTTCAACGATGGCGGCTAAGGCACTGTTCTGGGTGGATTGCGCGATACGTACATGAAACTGCATATCCCACTCGGAGTCGCGGAAGTGATCCTCCTGGCGGGCTTTTTCCTGAATCGCCATCAGGTCGATAATGTCCTGACGCGTTACCTGCGTCGCAGCGAACTCGGCAACATTACTCTCAATCAGCTGACGAGCCTGGAGCAGTTCGAAGGGGCCAAACGTGGCGAACTCCAGCTGACTGCTGGTGGAAGCGATGCGGTTCTGCTGCTGGCTGGCAATGACGTGGATGCCCGAGCCTTTGCGGACCTCAACATAGCCTTCAACTTCCAGCATGATGATCGCTTCACGTACGACGGTGCGGCTCACTTCCATCTCTTCGGCAATCAGGCGCTCAGCAGGCAGTTTGTCACCCACCGGATAGATCCCGGTTTCAATGCGGCTTTTCAGCTCGCTGGCCAGCTGTTGATAAAGTCGACGGGATTCAGTGAAGTCCATAGCACAATCCTGGTAGCAGACAGATAAGTTGTTATACCACTTCAGGAGGTGCGAGGAAATGGGCTGGCTTGCGCCAGCCCGGCAGATTAACTGCGAACGGCGCTGGCCTGCGGAATAACGGCTTCGGCATTCAGCTCTGAAATGGGTTTATTTTTCAGAACCGTCCAGATAACGACGGCACCCAGCAGATCAAACACCGCCAGCGCGGCAAACAGTGGGCTGAAGCCCAGCGTATCGGCCAGTGCACCGACCACCAGCGCAAACATGGTGCTGGCGGTCCAGGCTGCCATGCCGGTCAGGCCGTTAGCCGTGGCAACTTCATTGCGGCCGAAAACGTCTGAGGAGAGGGTGATCAGCGCGCCAGAGAGGGCCTGATGCGCAAACCCGCCGATGCACAGCAGACCAATAGCGACGTAGGGGCTGGTGAACAGGCCGATGGTGCCCGGCGCAATCATTAACACCGCACCCATGGTCACTACCATCTTGCGGGAGACGATCAGGTTAACGCCGAACCAGCGCTGAAACAGCGGCGGCAGATAGCCACCGAGGATGCAGCCGAAGTCCGCGAACAGCATCGGCATCCAGGCGAACATCGCAATCTCTTTCAGATTGAAGCCGTAAACCTTAAACATAAACAGCGGAATCCAGGCGTTGAACGTTCCCCAGGCCGGTTCTGCCAGAAAGCGCGGCAGGGCAATACCCCAGAACTGGCGGTTACGGATAATCTCCAGTGCTGACATTTTGCGGGTGTTGCCGGTCTGATGCTGCGCTTCCTGGCCGGAGATAATATAGTCGCGCTCTTCATCGCTCAGCTTCTTCTGCTGTTTCGGGTGCTTGTAAAACACCAGCCAGCTGAGTGCCCAGGCCATGCTTAGCACACCGGTCATGATAAATGCCATCTGCCAGCTGTGCGCCACGATCGCCCAGACCACCAGCGGCGGAGCCAGCATCGCACCGATAGACGAACCCACGTTAAAGTAGCCCACGGCGACCGAACGCTCTTTAGCCGGGAACCATTCGCTGCTCGCTTTCAATCCGGCCGGGATCATCGCCGCTTCAGCCGCACCGACTGCGCCACGTGCCAGCGCCAGTCCGCCCCAGCTGCCCGCCATCGCCGTAGCGGCACAGAAAATCGCCCACATAATAGCAAACACCGCGTAGCCGACTTTGGTGCCGAGCAGATCGAGTACATAACCTGCCACCGGTTGCATCAGCGTGTAGCAGGCTGAATAGGCCGCAATTATGTAGGAGTACTGCTGCGTGGTGATATGCAGCTCTGACATTAATGTCGGGGCCGCCACGGCAATGGTGTTACGGGTCAGATACCCCAACACCGTACCGAGCGTCACCAGTCCAATCATGTACCAGCGTAACCCTTTGATCTTACGCATCCTCTACCTCTTCCAGTTCTGTATGCGGTCTTGCCGCTGTTGTTATCTGGAGCGGGACAGCACGTGATGCAGCTCTGCTCACGCCCGCAGGTTCTGTATGAGCAACCCTGTTATGACCTTGCCATTTGTGAGTCGCTAACGACCTCACGATGGGGCGAGAGCCTAACTTGTTATACAACTTTAAAAGTTGAGAGCCATCACAAAAACCCTTTCTGCACTGTGGGATACTGGAAACCTGCGTAATGACAGCCATTTAGCGCGATGCGGGCGACAAAAACGTCCATAACGGCAGCCAGCTACCGCCGTTTATGTGAGCAGGATCGCAAATAAATCCGTAACGGACTAAAATTGGTATGATAACTTTGGGCCATCCGTGGTTCAGTCGATGAGGAAGCATGTATGTCACGTTTCATGACCGAAGATTTTTTGCTGGATACCGAATTCGCCCGTCGTCTCTATCACGACTATGCAAAGGATCAGCCGATTTTCGACTATCACTGCCACTTACCGCCGCAGCAGATTGCTGAAAATTATCGCTTCGCCAACCTTTATGACATCTGGCTGAAGGGCGATCACTATAAGTGGCGGGCCATGCGCGCCAACGGTGTGGCTGAGGCGTTCTGTACCGGTAACGCCAGCGATCGTGAAAAATTTGACGCCTGGGCGCGCACCGTGCCGCACACTATCGGCAACCCGCTCTATCACTGGACCCACCTGGAGTTACGCCGGCCTTTCGGTATTACCGATACGCTGCTTTCTGAGAAAACGGCTGACAGCATCTGGCATCGCTGCAATGAACTGCTGGCGCAGGATAGCTTTACCACGCGCGGCATCATGCAGCAGATGAAGGTGAAGATGGTGGGCACCACTGACGATCCGCTGGATGACCTGCGCCATCACCGCGCGCTGGCAGACGATGCCAGCTTCAGCGTTAAAGTGCTGCCGAGCTGGCGTCCGGACAAAGCGTTTAATATCGAAGCGGAAACCTTCCTGCCGTGGATCGAGACGCTGGAGCAGCTGACGGATATCAGCGTGCAGCGTTTTGACGATCTGCGCAGCGCACTGCATCAGCGGCTGGATCACTTCGCGGCGCACGGCTGTAAAGTCTCCGATCACGCGCTGGATGTGGTCTGCTACGCCGAGGCGGATGACGCCACGCTGGATGCGATTCTGGCGCGTCGTCGCAGCGGTGCCGCGCCCAACCCGCAGGAAACGGCACAGTTTAAAACGGCGGTGCTGGTCTGGCTGGGCAGCGAATATGCCCGCCGTGGCTGGGTGCAGCAGTATCACATTGGCGCACTGCGCAACACCAATCCGCGCCAGTACCAGCTGCTGGGGCCTGATGTCGGCTTCGATTCGATCAACGACCAGCCGCTGGCCGAACCGCTGGCACGCCTGCTGGGCGCGCAGAATCTCAATAATGCGCTGCCTAAAACCATTCTCTACTGCCTGAACCCGCGCGACAACGAAGTGCTGGCCACCATGGCGGGCAACTTCCAGGGCGAAGGTCAGGCGGGCAAAATGCAGTTCGGTTCAGCCTGGTGGTTCAACGATCAGCTGGATGGTATGCAGCGTCAGATGACGCAGCTGGCGCAGATTGGTCTTTTGAGCCGTTTCGTCGGCATGCTGACCGACAGCCGCAGCTTCCTCTCCTACACCCGCCACGAATATTTCCGCCGGCTACTGTGCCAGATGATAGGCCGCTGGGTGGAACAGGGTGAAGCGCCAGCCGATGAAGCACTGTTAGGCCAGATGGTACAGAACATCTGCTTCAACAATGCCCGCGATTACTTCGGCATTGAGCTGGGAGCCTGATAATGAAAAGGCTAAACCGTCACGACTTTCCGGGCGCCGTCTATCGCGACCGGGTGATCCAGTTCGGCGAAGGCAACTTCCTGCGCGCCTTTATTGACTGGCAGATCGACTGGCTGAATGAACATCAGGGCACCGATGCCGGGATCGTGGTGGTGCGGCCGCGCAACCGTGAAGTCAGCGACAGCCTGAATCAGCAGGATGGTCTCTATACCACGCTGATCCGCGGGCTGAACGATCAGGGCGAGCAGGTCAGCGAAACCCGGCTGATCCGCAGCCTCAACCGTGAAATCCAGCCCTGGCAGCAGTTCGGCGAGTTTATGGCGCTGGCCCGTAATCCGGATCTGCGCATGGTCTTCTCCAATACTACCGAAGCGGGCATCGCCTTTGTCGGCACCGATCAGCTCACCGATCAGCCCGCCAGCAGTTTCCCCGGCAAACTGACGCAGCTGCTGTGGGCGCGCTATTCCCACTTCAATGGCGCCAGCTACCGGGGCTGGCTGGTGGTGCCGTGCGAGCTGATTGACCATAACGGCGATACGCTGCGCGATCTGGTGCTGCGCTACGCCGATCAGTGGCATCTGCCCTCCGAATTTAAAACCTGGGTTCATCAGCACTGCGCGTTCTATAACACCCTGGTCGACCGCATCGTCACCGGCTTCCCGGCGGAAAGCGAGCAGCTACAACGCGAGCTGGGTTATGAAGATCGCTATCTGGTGGCGGGCGAAGTCTACTATCAGTTTGTGATTCAGGGGCCGTCGGCGCTGTTTAATGAACTGAAGCTGGCGGCGCTGTCGCCGCAGGTTCGGCATGTGGATGACATTGCGCCCTATAAAGCGCAAAAAGTGGCCATTCTCAATGGCGCGCACACTGCAATGGTACCGGTCGCGTTTCTGGCCGGTATTGAGAGTGTGGGAGAGGCGATGGCCGATCCGGCTATCGCCGGATTTGTGGATAACCTGCTGCGTCACGAAGTGATCCCGACGCTGGATCTGCCTGCCGATGAACTGCACGCGTTTGCCGATGCGGTACAGCGTCGTTTCCGCAATCCGTTTATTCGCCACGCGCTGCTGTCGATTGCCCTTAATGGCATGACCAAATTCCGCACCCGTCTGCTGACCCCACTCCTTGCCGCGCATCAGCAAACCGGCGAGTGGCCGACACACATCACCTTTGCGCTGGCCGCGCTGATCGCTTTTTATCGCGGCGAGTCAGCCGGCAAAAGCTGGCCATTGCAGGACGAGCCGCAGTGGTTACAGCGCTACGCCGACGCCTGGAAAGCACTTGATGCGGATCAGCTGTCACCGCAACAGCTGGTGAACGGCGTACTCAGCGACGCGCAACACTGGGGTGAAGATTTAACCCGTCAGCCCGGACTGGCTGCGGCTGTCACCCAACACCTGCAAAATATCATCGCCCACGGAATGCGTGAGGCGCTGAGCCAACTGAGATAACGCTATGCAAGACGCAATTAAAATTGATCCCCGCGACAATGTCGCCGTGGCGTTACGTGATTTAGACGCGGGCGCCATGATAGAGCTGCCGCCACTGAGTGTGGCGGTGCAACAGGCGGTCGGACGCGGGCATAAATTTGCCCTGCAGCCTATCGCGCAGGATGAGCTGGTGATCAAATATGGGCTGCCGATTGCCCATGCCACGCAGCCTGTGGCCGCCGGTGAGTTAATCCATTCGCAGAACGCCCGCACCAATCTCAGCGATCTGGATCAGTATGCGTATCAGCCCGAGTTTGTGACGCTGCCGCCGCAGCCGGGTGACCGTGAGGTGCAGATCTACCGTCGTGCTAACGGCGAGGTCGGCATCCGCAATGAGCTGTGGATCCTGCCGACCGTCGGCTGCGTCAACGGCATTGCGCGTCAGATCCTGCAGCGCTTTCTGAAGGAGACGCAGGATGCAGAAGACATCGATGGCGCGTTCCTGTTCAGCCATACCTTCGGTTGTTCGCAACTGGGGCAGGATCACGAAAACACCCGCACCATGCTGCAGAACATGGTGCGCCATCCTAATGCTGGCGCGGTGCTGGTGATTGGTCTCGGCTGCGAAAACAATCAGGTTGATGCCTTCCGTGACACCCTCGGCGCGTTTGAAAGCGACCGGGTCGAGTTTATGGTGTGCCAGCAGCATGACGATGAGGTGGAAGCCGGGCTGGAGCGGCTGCACGCATTGTATGAAAAAATGCGTCACGACCAGCGCGAGCCGGGCAAACTCAGCGAGCTGAAGTTTGGTCTGGAGTGCGGCGGTTCGGATGGTTTGTCTGGCATCACCGCCAATCCGTTGCTGGGACGTTTCTCGGACCAGATGATCGCCAATGGCGGCACGACCGTACTGACCGAAGTGCCGGAAATGTTTGGCGCAGAGCGGATTTTGATGAGTCGCTGTCGCGACGAGGAGACCTTCAGCAAAACGGTGGCGATGATCAACGATTTCAAACAGTATTTTATCGATCACCAGCAGCCGATCTACGAAAACCCGTCACCAGGCAACAAAGCGGGCGGTATCACCACGCTGGAGGAGAAGTCGCTGGGCTGTACTCAGAAAGCGGGGCAGAGCCAGGTGGTCGATGTGCTGAAGTATGGCGAACGGTTAAAAACGCCGGGGCTGAATCTGCTGAGTGCGCCGGGCAATGATGCGGTCGCCACTAGTGCGCTGGCGGGAGCCGGTTGCCACATGGTGCTGTTCAGTACCGGACGCGGCACACCTTATGGCGGTTTTGTGCCGACGGTGAAGCTGGCCACCAATACGCCGCTGGCGGAGAAGAAACCGCACTGGATCGACTTTAATGCCGGACGGTTGATCGAGGGAATGAGTATGGATGCGATGCTGGAAGACTTTGTCGACAGCATTGTGGCGATTGCCAGCGGTCAGCCGACCAACAACGAGAAGAACGATTTCCGCGAGCTGGCGATTTTCAAAAGCGGTGTGACGCTATAGTTTGTCAGGCAAACAATGGCGATCCTGATGTTGTCATTACCGTCGGTTAATCCTGTGCCCTTCGTGGGTGGCAGAGTCCGATCGCAAAGTCGCTTAAAGCATCCCTGCTCGCTCGGCCCGCGCCTTCCCTGGCGCGGGACGCTTTGCTCTTCGGACTCTGCCACCCACTCTTTGAGCTTTTGAGCTATCTGAAAGGTTAAGCCCGACTGGTTTCGCGCTCCGCTTCTGCCTGACAGACAGCGGCGGTAAACAGAATATCGGTTGAGGAGTTCAGCGCGGTTTCCGCCGAATCCTGCAGGACGCCGATAATAAAGCCGACCGCCACCACCTGCATTGCCAGATCATTCGGAATGCCGAACATGTTACAGGCCACCGGGATCAGCAGCAGCGAACCGCCCGCCACGCCAGATGCACCACAGGCACAGAGTGACGCCACCAGACTCAGCAGAATTGCCGTCGGCACATCAATGCTGATCCCCAGCGTATGCACCGCCGCCAGCGTCAGCACGGTAATGGTAATCGATGCCCCCGCCATACTGATAGTTGCACCCAGCGGAATCGACACCGAATAGGTATCCTCATCCAGATCCAGACGTTTCGCCAGCGCCATATTTACCGGAATGTTGGCGGCAGAACTGCGGGTAAAGAAGGCGGTCACGCCGCTTTCGCGCAGGCAGGTGAAGACCAGTGGATAGGGGTTGCGACGGATTTTATAGAACACCAGCAGCGGGTTCACCACCAGCGCCATCAGCAGCATACAGCCCAGCAGCAGCGCCAGCAGATGCGCATATTGCCACAGCGCGCCAAAGCCGGTAGACGCGAGGATCGAGGCCACCAGACCGAAAATACCAATCGGCGCGCAGCGAATCACGCAGCGTACCAGCCAGGTCACCGCATGAGAGGCATCATTGAGAAAGGCGCGGGTAGTGTCACTGCTGTGACGGAAAGCCAGCCCGAGACCAATTGCCCACACCAGAATGCCGATGTAGTTGGCGTTCATCAGGGCCGTGATCGGATTCGACACCATGCTCATCAGCAGTCCGCGTAACACTTCGGTAATGCCGGATGGTGGTGTGATTTCCGTGGTGCCCACCGCCAGCGTCAGCGTCTGCGGGATCAGATGGCTGAAGACCACCGCGACGACCGCCGCGAAAAAGGTGCTCAGCAGATAAAGCATAATAATCGGCCGGATATTGCTCTTCTGGCCCTGCTGGTGGTTGGCAATCGAGGCGATCACCAGCATCAGTACCAGCAATGGCGCGACTGCTTTCAGCGCACTGACAAACAGTTCACCCAGCAGACCGACCGCGATAGCGGCATCGTGTGAAATCCAGGCGAGCGCCACACCGGCGATCAGCCCAATCATGATTTGCTTCACCAGGCTTCCGGCGAGCAGCGTGCCCAGACGTGCGGAGAGAGTTTTCTGCATAATATTTTCTATATTTTGTCGCGGATGTAGTTTCAGACGCGATGTTTTGCATCGGCTAAAACGGTTTGCCCGGCGGAGTATAAGGAAAAGATCGGACGAGAAAAGAGAAAGTTCTGTCACTGTGGAGCAGGTCAGATTTTTATTATGCTGGATAGTGGAAGTGTGACAGAGGGATGAAATGGCGTGACAGGCTGCCACAAAATAAAACAGGGGCATCGGCTGCCCCTGCAGGTAATTATGGTGCGAGCTTTTTCTGGTCTCTTTTGCGGTTAACCCAGGCATTAATCAGCAGGGTTGATGCCAGAATGGCACCGACCACACCCAGCGAGATACCGACCGGGATATGGTAGAGGTCGACAATCAGCATCTTAAAGCCGATGAACACCAGCACAATCGCCAGGCCATACTTCAGCATCGAGAACCGTTCCGCCACGTTTGCCAGCAGGAAGTACATGGCACGCAAACCCAGGATAGCGAACAGGTTTGAGGTTAGTACGATAAACGGGTCAGTGGTCACGGCGAAGATCGCCGGGATACTGTCTACCGCAAAGATCACGTCGCTGATTTCCACCATGATCAGCACCAGCAGCAGTGGCGTCGCAAACAGCACGCCGTTTTTGCGGGTGAAGAACTTCTCGCCGTCGAGATCGTCAGTCATGCGCAGATGCTTACGCAGCCAGCGCACCACAGGTTTTTCGCCCACCGCGCTGTCATCCTCTTTCGCCAGCGCCATTTTCACACCGGTGAACAGCAGGAAGGCACCGAACACATAGAGGATCCAGCTGAACTGCGTGACCAGCCAGCTACCGGCGAAGATCATGATGGTACGCAGCACGATAGCGCCTAATACCCCATAGATCAGCACCCGGCGCTGCAGATTTGCCGGAATAGAGAAGTAACTGAACAGCATCAGCCAGACGAAGACGTTATCCACCGCCAGCGCTTTTTCCAGCACGTAACCGGTCAGGAAGGCGAGCGTCTGCGTGTTAGCGACTTCACGTCCCGCGCTGCCCTCCAGATACCACCAGAAGGCGGCGCTGAACAGCAGTGAGACTGAAACCCAGATCAGCGACCAGACGGCCGCCTGTTTGAAAGACATGGTCTGCGCGCCACGGCGTCCCTGCAACAGCAGGTCGATAGCCAGCATGATAAGCACCACAACCGCAAAGCTGCCCCACAGTAAAGGCGTACCCACAGTTTGCATATTCGTATCCTGTCCGAAAAATAAAAAAAAACGGCTGAAGTCAGAAGACGTCAGCCGCTTATTTTTGTGTAAGCAAACCTCGCCTTCCGGCAAGGTCTCACTTACAACACAGAAATTGATTCCGGGTTGCCTGATGACCGGATGCTTTCGCATCGTAATGACGATCAATCAGCTTACAAGTTACTCCCCTTTGCAGGAGGGTAAGTTACGGTTTAGCCGCACAGGAAGCAACATCTCTCAGACATATTTAGAAATATTTACACAGCAGCCTGGTCGGCCGGGAAGATCACGCCGGTCTGGCGGCGTATCTCTGTCAGCAGCGACGCAGTAATCCGCGAAACCTCAAGCGAAGGGTGGTCCACCTGGCGCTGCTCAACCAGCCGGGCAAAAGCGGCGGCCTCATACAGCATGGTGTTGATATGCTGCGGCTGGCTCAGCGTCTGCTTTTCCGCGCCCCGCGGCACAAACGTCAGCTGCTGGCACTCCGATAGCTTTTCGATGACCAGTGCGCCCGCTTCACCCTGAATCTCGCTGGGCAGGCTGGAATCACTCACCTTAGAATGCAGAATCGTCACGTCGAAATCACCGTAACTCAGCACCACCACGCCGTGCGCGTCCACGCCGCTCGCAAGCAAAGTCGCCCTGGCCTGCACGCGATCTGGCTCGCCCCACAGCGTCACCGCCGAGGCCAGGCAGTAATAACCGATATCCATAATTGAGCCATTCGACCAGCGCGGATCAAAGGTATTGGGGTTCTCGCCGTTGAGATAGCGTGGGTAGCGTGAGGAGTACTGGCAGTAATTCAGCAGCGCTTTTCGCAGTTTACCCACGTCAGGCAGTGCCTGCTGCAGCCGCAGGAAATTCGGCAGGCTGGCAGTTTTAAACGCCTCAAACAGCACCACCTGATGCTCACGGGCGCAGGCGATCATCTGTTCCACTTCTGCCAGATTAGAGGCCAGCGGTTTTTCGCAAATCACATGCTTGCCGTGCGACATAAACAGCAGCGCCTGCTGGCAGTGCAGGGCGTTGGGGCTGGCAAGATAGACCGCATCGATCTCCGGACTGGCGGCCAGCGCTTCCAGTGAGGTAAAGGTCTGTTTGCAGGGATAATCGGCGATAAAGGCCTCAGCCTGCTGCTGACTGCGTGAATAGACCGCACAGAGCTTCATCGCTCCGGTTTCATGAGCGGCATCAATAAACTGGCGTGTAATCCAGTTTGTTCCCACAATGGCAAAACGAATCACGTCATCTCTCCGGCAGCTGTAAAGCGGCAGAGTAACATCTCACCCACGCTGTGCAATGGTGCCGGGCGGGCAGGGATTGATCCTGCGATCCGCATTCCAATAATATGCGGAAGCGATGATGTTTATGTACCAACCAGGGAGCGCAGGTGAAAGCAAGTAAGCACGCATTAAACTGGACCACACTTCTGATCGCCATTCCGGTCGGGTGTGCGGCGTCGCTGGTGACGCTGGCTTTCCGCGGCGTGATTGAACTGATCAACCATCTGCTGTTTGCCCGCAGTGGCGAAATAACCGAATCCCTGCATCTCTGGCCGTGGATCTTCTGGCCGCTGCTGGTGGGGGCGGGCGGCGTTCTGGCGGGCTATTTTCTGCGTTATGCCGTTGCCATTGAGCAGCAGCAGACGGTGAAAACGGATTACCTTGAAGTGATCAACGCCCGGCTGGATGCGGTGCCGACCCGGACCTCACTGTTCCGTGCCTTATCGTCGATTGCCAGTATCGGCAGCGGCGCGTCGATAGGTAAAGAGGGGCCGATGGTGCAGCTCTCGGCACTATGCGGCAGTGCGATTGGTCGCCTGTTACCGGCCTCACTTAACCTGAAAAACAGTGACGTGGTGGCGATGGCGGCGGCGGCGGGCCTCGCGTCGGTTTACCATGCGCCACTGGCGTCGGCGATTTTTGTGGCGGAAATCGCCTTCGGCATTTCTGCGTTGCAGCGGCTGATCCCCCTGATCATCGCTGCCGCCACGGCGGTGATGACCATGTGGACGCTGGGTTTTCGCAGCGCGCTCTATCCGCTGGCAGACGCGAACTTCGCCATGGATCTCAGCAGCCTGCTGATGACGGTGGTGATTGGTCTGTGCGCCGGTCTGGCGGGCTGGATCGTGATTAAATGCATCGCCCGCAGCAAAGTGCTGTTCAGCCGGGTCGCCTCCCTGCCGCTGCGCCTCGGGGCGGGCGGCTTTGCGGTCGGCTTACTGGCGCTGATCTCCACTGATACCCTCGGCAACGGCTACGAGGTGATCGTCAAAGTGATGGCCGGGCACTACCTGCTGCCGGGTCTGCTGCTGTTGCTGGTGCTAAAAACCCTCGCTACCAGCCTGTCGGTAGGGTCGAACGCCGTCGGCGGACTCTTTACCCCTTCGCTGCTGATTGGCGCGCTGCTGGGGGTGATCATCGCGACGGTGGGGGCGGCGCTGCATCTGCCGCTCGGCAATGTGCTGCTCTATGCCGCGATTGGTATGGCGGCGGTGCTGGCGGCGGTCAGTCAGGCGCCGTTGATGGCGATGCTGATGGTGCTGGAGATGACGCTCAACAGCAGCCTGCTGTTTCCGCTGATGATCGCCACGGTGCTGGCGTCGATGGTGGTCTATCGCCTGCAATCCGCCAGTACCTATCCGGTCGTGAGTCATCACTTCAGCCGTTCAGAAGCGAAATATGATTTCGATAACATGCGCATTGCCGAGCTGATTATTGCGGGTGCGGCGTTGCAGCCGGAGGAGTCGGTGGGGCAGGCGCTGGCGGTCAGCTCCCTGAAGCGTGAACGCTATGTTTATGTGATCAACGCCGCGGGCGCTTTCCTCGGTGTGGTCTCGATTCATGAAATTTCGCGCCGGGTGCTGGCCCAGGAGATCACCCTCGACTCACCGGTGCAGTGCGTGATGGATCAGGATTTCCCGGTGGTGTATCAGAATCAGAGTATGCGTGAGGGATGGGAAGCCTTTGCGGCGGTGACGCTGGAGCGGTTGCCGGTGCTCAACAATCCGCAGGAACGGCGCTTTCTGGGCGCGCTGACCAAAACCAGCCTGATTCAGAAAGCGCAGGAGTTTCTTTAAGCCGCGTTGCCGCGCATCGCCTGGTCCGTCATCCACAGTCGCGCATCAAATTCGAGCTGGTGATAATCCGGCTCCATATGGCAGCAGAGCTGGTAGAACGCCTTATCGTGATCTTTCTCTTTAAGGTGTGCCAGCTCATGCACCACGATCATCCGCAGAAACGGCTCTGGCGCGAGGCGGAAAAAGGTCGAGATACGGATTTCCGCTTTCGCCTTAAGCTTACCGCCCTGAATCCGCGAGATGGCTGTGTGCAGCCCGAGTGCATGCTTCATCACCTTAATCTTGTTATCCCACATCACTTTGCTGATCGGCGGCGCATTGCGCATATAGCGATTTTTCAGCGCCTGCGTGTAGTCATACAGCGCTTTATCACTCATCACGTCGTGGGTGTCGGGATAACGTTCCTGCAGGAACGCACCTAAGCGCTGATGGGCGATCAGCGACTGAACCTGCTCAAGAAGGGGGGCAGGATAACCCTGAAGGTAGATCAGTGAGGACATTAGGGATTCCAGGCGAAAGACAGTATACTGCGCCCCCGATTTTGGGGCGAAAATCAACCAAAGTGTACCACGCCGGAGAATTCATGAGCCAACTTGAACTGAACGATCGCACACTGATCCTGCATCGCTTCCCGCAGATGCGTGACGAAAGTCCATTACAAGCCTGGGATGCGGCTGATGAATATCTGTTACAGCAGGCGCTGCCAGAGGGGCCGGTGCTGGTCTTCAACGACAGTTTCGGGGCATTAACCTGCGCCCTGAATCCGCGTACCGTCTGGCACGTCAGCGACTCCTGGCTGAGCCAGCAGGCCGCCCGTCAGAACCTGACCTTTAATGGGCTGGATGACAGCGACGTTCACTTTGTTGATAGCCTGGCTGAACTGCCTGCTTCACCTGCGGCTGTGCTGATCAAGGTGCCTAAAACCCTGGCGCTGCTGGAGCACCAGCTGCGCGCCATTCGCGAAGTCGTCACGCCTGATACGGTGATTCTGGCGGCGGCGCGCGCCAAAGAGATCCATAACTCTACGCTGCAGCTGTTCGAACAGATCATTGGTGAAACCAAAACCTCTCTGGCGTGGAAAAAAGCGCGTCTGATCTACAGCCAGTTCAGCAAGCCTGCACTGCGCGAGGCCACGCCGACGCTGGTCTGGCCGCTGGATGGCACCCCTTATCAGATTCACAACTACGCCAACGTCTTCTCGCGCGCTTCGCTGGATATCGGCGCACGGCTCTTTGTGCAGCATCTGCCGGAAAACATTGAGGGCGAGATTGTCGATCTCGGCTGTGGTAACGGCGTGGTGGGACTGGTGGCGCTGGAGCAGAACCCGCAGGCCGAGGTGCATTTCCTTGATGAGTCTTACATGGCGGTCGCCTCCAGCAAGCTTAATGTGGAAGTGAACCGTCCTGAGGATCTGTCACGCTGTCAGTTCCTGGTGAACAACGTGCTGAGTGGCTATCCGTCAGATCGGCTGCACGCGGTGCTGTGCAACCCGCCGTTCCACCAGCAGCACGCGGTGACCGATCACCTGGCATGGCAGATGTTCCGTGATGCCAAACGCTGCCTTCAGTATGGCGGCGAGTTGCGCATTGTCGGCAACCGCCACCTCGATTATCACCACAAGCTGAAGAAGCTGTTTGGTAACTGTACGCTGATCGCCTCTAACCAGAAGTTTGTGGTGCTGCGCGCGGTGAAAATGCGCTAGTCAGACGGTTAATGCCAGCTGCGTCGCCTGCGCAATCGCACGGCGCGCATCCAGCTCCTGCGCCACATCCGCACCGCCGATGACTGTCACCCTCTGTCCTTTTGCACGCAGCGCGGCTTCCAGTTCGCGCTGCGGCTCCTGTCCGGCACAGATAATCACATTATCGACCTCCAGCAGCAGCGTTTCGCCGTTGCGCCGCAGATGCAGGCCGCTGTTATCAATCGCCAGATACTCAACGCCGCCCCACATCTCTACGCCCTGCGCCTGCAGACTGGCGCGATGGATCCAGCCGGTGGTTTTTGCCAGCCCGGCACCCGGTTTTCCCGATCGGCGTTGCAGCAGCCAGATTTGCCGTAACGCGGCAGGCGGCTCGGGTTTCATCACGCCGCCACGCTGCGTCAGGCTGTGGTCGATGCCCCATTCGGCATAAAACGCCGCCAGATCCTCGTCATGGGATGGCTGTGACAGATACTCCGCCACATCAAAGCCAATACCGCCTGCGCCGATAATCGCCACCCGTTTCCCCACCGGGCGCTTATCGCGCAGCACCTCCAGGTAGCTCAGCACGCTGGGGTGGTCGATGCCCGGAATATCGGGCGTACGCGGCTGAATGCCGGTCGCCAGAACCACTTCATCGGCGTCACTCAGCTGATCCGCCGTCACCCGCCAGCCCGTCTGAACCGTCACGCCTGCGGCCGCCAGCTCATGCCGGAAATAGCGCAGCGTTTCGCTGAACTCCGATTTGCCAGGGATCAGCCGGGCAATATTGAACTGGCCGCCTATCTCCGGCGCGGCCTCATAGAGGGTTACCTGATGGCCGCGCTGCGCCGCCTGTAGCGCAAACGCCATGCCGGCCGGACCGGCACCCACTACGGCCAGCCTGCGCGGGGCGGTGCTGGCGATGACCGGCATCAGCGACTCATGGCAGGCGCGCGGATTGACCAGGCAGGAGGTGATTTTACCGGCGAACACCTGATCGAGGCAGGCCTGATTACAGGCAATGCAGGTGTTGATGCTGTCCGGTTCACCGCGCTGTGCTTTAGTGACAAAGGCGGGATCGGCGAGAAAAGGGCGCGCCATCGACACCATATCGGCGCAGCCGGACTGCAACAGCTGCTCGGCGACGGCGGGATGGTTGATGCGATTGGTGGCGATGACCGGCACCTTCACCTGTTCACGCAGGCGCTGCGTCACCCACGCAAAGGCCGCACGCGGCACGCAGGTGGCGATGGTCGGGATGCGCGCCTCGTGCCAGCCAATACCGGTATTAAACAGCGTGACGCCGCACTGCTCCAGTTCGCCCGCCAGCAACAGCGTCTCCTCCAGCGTGCTGCCCTCTTCGATCAGGTCGAGCATCGACAACCGGAAGATGATGATAAAGGCGTCACCGGTCGCGGCGCGAACGGCGCGGGTAATCGCCAGCGCGAACTGCATCCGCTGCCGGAAGTCGCCACCCCAGCGGTCGGTGCGCTGATTGGTGTGCTTTACCAGAAACTGATTAATCAGGTAGCCTTCGGAACCCATGATCTCCACGCCATCGTAGCCCGCCTGCTGTGCCAGTCGGGCGCAGCGGGCAAAGTCATCAATGGTCTGTTCAATCGCCGCCTCGCTCATCGCCTGTGGCGTAAACGGGTTAATCGGCGCCTGGCGTGCCGAGGGCGCAACCAGATCGGGCTGATAGCTGTAACGGCCGGTATGCAGGATCTGCAGGGCGATTTTGCCCTGATGCTGATGTACCGCCTCCGTGATCTGCCGGTGCCAGTCACATTGCGTCTCGTCGGTGAGCATCGCGCCATGCGCGGTGGTGACCCCCTGGGCATTGGGGGCGATGCCGCCGGTGACGATCAGCGCGACGCCTTCACGCGCCCGCTCGCCGTAGAAAGCCGCCAGCCGGGCTGCGCCATCCGGGTGTTCTTCCAGTCCGGTGTGCATTGACCCCATCAGAAAGCGGTTTTTCAGTCGGGTAAAGCCAAGGTCCAGCGGCGTAAACAGCGCAGGATAGTCAGGATTGACGGACATGATAGTCACTCACGGTAAAGTGGTCGGATGAGTTCACTCTAGCCACTTCTGCGTTAAAAAAAAGTGAAAGAATGTCAGGGTGTGAGTGAAATCATAAACAACGGCAGGGGAGTGAGGTGAGTAACAAAGAGTGGGCGGAGGTAGCCCGTGCCTTGCGCAAAGAGGTTAAGACCGCCATCCGTGGCCCGCGTAGCTTTGCGACAGGCGTCAGCGCCCGTCGCAGTTCAGATTCCACTACATGCTGTCAGCGCGGTGCCAGAAAACCCATTAACGTCGACGGATCCATGAATAGCGGGAGTGATAGCCGCTGCCGTGGTGGGTATTAAAGCGGTAGCTTGAACCGCTTTCGGCCATACAGTAGGTGCAGACATTGACGTTATCGATCTGCGCAGCCGGCACCCCCGCGTTTACCAGCAACTGCGTCGCCAGCGCAGGCAGATCGAACCAGACACCCTGCTGGCGGGCAGCGGCCTGTGGACGTTGCGCCAGAGGATTAACCGGCTGGTTCTGGTGCCAGCGCAGCCCGCTGGCCAATGCCGGGTTCTGCGCAATCTCCGCCAGCTGCGGTTCGGCCAGTTCATAACAGCAGGGGCCCATCGCCGGACCGATCGCCACCATCAGGTTCTGCGGCTCGCAGCCCTGCTCGCAGAGTTTTTCAACCGCGCGGGTCAGCACACCCGCCAGCGTACCTTTGAGTCCGGCATGAACCGCGGCCACGATCCGCTGCTGGTGATCGGCGAACAGCACTGGCAGGCAGTCGGCGGTGTAGACCGCCACCGGGCGCGTCCCGCTGCCAATCACGCCATCAGACTCGCAGCTTTTGGGTGGGATGTTCTCGATATCGGTGACCACGGTCGCGCTGTGGCGCTGATGTCCATAGGCGGCCTCAGCGGGTGGTGGCTCTCCGGCTGGCTGAAACGCATATTCGAGCCACTCCAGCGAATCGAGCAATGGCGAGCGCGGGATCACGGCCATAGGAATCTCCTGTTATAACAGCGTGCGTTGGGCTGCCCACAGCTTACGTTAACTGCTACATTTTTGAAGCTTCTCCTCAGACCTTTCTCACCTTAAGGATGAAATGATGAAAACCTCCGCAAAACTGGCTGCATCCGGACTGGTCGCGCTGCTGCTTACCGGCTGCGCCTCGTCGACACATCAGACCGCGCAGCAGCAACTCGGCCAGCAATCGGTGCTGGCGGTAAACTGGTTCCAGCAGTCTGGTGAATATCAGGCGCTGACCTGGCAGGCATTTAATACCGCGCGTATGGCGTTTGATCAGGCCCCCTCGCTGACTGGCAAACCCAAAGCGGTGATTGTCGATCTGGATGAGACGATGCTGGATAACAGTGCCTACAGCGCGTGGCAGGCGAAGAACGGCCAGCCGTTCAGCAGCAAAACCTGGTCAGCCTGGACACAGGCGCGGCAGGCGAAAGCGGTGCCGGGCGCGATAGAGTTTGCGCGTCATGTCACACAGAATGGCGGCACGCTGTTCTATGTGTCGAACCGCGATCAGAAAGATTACGCGGCCACGGTCGCTAACATGCAGCAGCTTGGCTTCCCCAACGTCAGCGATAAAACGGTACGTCTGAATACTGACAGCTCCAATAAGCAGGCGCGTTTCGATGCCATTAAAAATGCCGGTTATAACGTGGTGCTCTACGTTGGCGATAACCTCAACGATTTTGGTGGCGCGACCTGGCATCAGGGTAATCAGACGCGTCGTGATTTTGTGAATCTTAACCATCAGCAGTTTGGAACGCAGTTCATCGTGCTGCCGAATCCGCTCTACGGCGACTGGGAGAGCGGAATGGCGGAAAACTACAATAAACTGACGCCCGAACAGCAGCTGTCTGTGCGGGAATCGCGCCTGCAAAGCTGGAACGGTAAATAATTCGTCAAGAAAAAGAGCCTGACCGTGTCAGGCTCTGTTAAAACATGGTCCTGATTTACTTTCTCCCGTCACTATTTTGCTGCAAATTAAATTAATTATCTCTTGCTTCATTCTTATCTAAAATCAGGCATATCTGACTGGCTATCAGCAATTAAGCCGGTTGATCGTGCTAATGGTTAATTTTTTAATTAAGAGTATTCCTGGTAAAAAGCAGGCCGGTTGGTATGGCAGTGAATATCCCCTTGGTTAATGATTGTATTTTTTTGTCAGCAATAACTTTAGTTTATTATATTTTATATTTTAATCTATTGATATTATTGATCTTAAAATAGTTTCCGCTAATTATTTCACTTCTCTGCTGCTTAATTAAATTTACTTACCCCTGACTCTTACTGACGCCAGATTGACAAATAGCATGATGTTAAAGTGCTGTGAAATATTGCTCGTGCATTGGTAATGGTTAGCGGCTATAACCTTTTTCTGTGACTCAGTTCTTATTTGCCTGGCGGCTCACGCTTTATTTGTGAGCCGATACACTTTGTGGTTAGCCAGGATGCGACATCCCGGTAGTAGAGAGAAGATGATTGTGACGACACTTAAACCCTTATTAGCGAAAAATCGCAGTTGGGCATTACAGCGCCGCCAGCGTAATCCAGACTACTTTAAAAAATTCCTTCATCAGCAAAAGCCGCACTCACTCTGGATAGGTTGTTCTGATAGTCGCGTTCCGGCAGAAGTCTTAACCGGCTCCCATCCTGGCGAACTCTTTGTGCATCGTAATATCGCCAACATGGTGATTGAGGACGATGACAATTTACTGAGCGTGCTGCAATACGCGCTCTTCTTTCTCGGTGTAAAACGCATTGTATTAAGCGGCCACTATGGCTGCGGTGGGGTGGAAGCCGCGCAGAATCTGCCGGGTAGCGTGCTGGACGGGCAGGAGAGCGCGCTGGCGAGACGCATTCAGACGTTGCGTCATGATATTCAGCATGGCCTGGCGGAAAGCCCCCCTTCAGACGCGGAGCCGGGTGAACAGCTCGATCGGCTGGTTGAGGCCAACGTTAAGGCGCAATTCGCCAGACTGGTGAAATCTGAACCGGTCCGGCAAATCTGGCAATCGGGCCAGGAACTGGAGGTGTTTGGTTGTGTGTATGACCTGCGCTCCGGCCATCTTAAAGAGCTGATTCATCAATCTGCAGAGGAACCTTCATTATGAACCTCGATACCCTGCGTCGCGACATTCCTGCGGGTCTGGTGGTGTTTCTGGTCGCCTTACCGCTCTGTCTTGGCATCGCACAGGCCAGCGGATTACCGCCGTTTGCCGGTCTGCTGACCGGTGTGATTGGCGGCCTGGTGGTCACATCACTGAGTCCGTCCCGGTTTGCCGTCAGCGGCCCGGCGGCAGGCCTGGTCACCATCGTCGTTGCCTCAATGGCGTCTCTGGGCAGTTTTTCCGCCTTTCTCACCGCGCTGATTATCGCCGGAGCACTGCAATGTCTGTTTGGCCTGCTGCGTGCCGGACGGTTTATTTCGCTGGTGCCGGGCAGCGTCATTAAAGGGATGCTGGCGGCGATCGGTTTGCTGCTGATCATGCAGCAGATCCCGGTGGCGCTGGGTGCCGCGGGCGATGCGGAGCTGGTTTCACTGGTGACCGGTGAGATGGCCTTCTCGCTGCCTGCGGTAGCGGTAGCGGGTGTCGGCCTGGCCATTTTATGTCTCTGGACCACCGCACCGGTGAAGCGGATCAAAGCGCTGGCCTGGATCCCTGGGCCGCTGATTGCCGTGCTGATAGGCTGCCTTGCTACCGTCGTGGGTGGACGGCTGTTCCCGGAGATGACCAGCGGTCTGGCGCGTATTTCGTTGCCCGCTTTTGACAGCATTTCCGCGCTGGTAGCAGAGCTGGAAACGCCCGACTGGATGGCCTGGCAGAATCCGCAGGTCTGGGTTGTTGCGGTAACCTTAGCCCTGGTCGCCAGTCTGGAAACGCTGCTGAGTCAGGAGGCGCTGAAAAAACTGCGTCCTCAGACGCCCGCGCCGTCGCCCAACAAAGAGATGTTCGCGCAGGGCATCGGTAACCTGGCGGCCGGTTTCCTTGGCGCGATGCCGATAACGGCGGTGATCGTGCGCAGTTCGGTTAACGTCAGTGCGGGCGCGCAGACTAAACTGTCGATCTTCATTCACGGTGTGCTGCTGCTGATTTGCGGTATGTGGTTCAGTGAGATGCTGAACGCCATTCCGCTGGCCAGCCTCGCTGCCGTGCTGCTCTATACCGGCTACAAGCTGGCGACACCCAAACTGTTTATTGAGCAGTTCCGGATGGGCGCGCAGCAGTACGTGCCGTTTCTGGCCACCATCGTCGGTATTATCACGCTGGGCATGCTGGTCGGGATTGGTATCGGCATCGCCACGCAGATCCTCTATAGCATCTATAAGAGCCATCGCAACGCGCTGCAGCTCACCCGCTATGACGACCACTACGTGCTGCGCTTTCAGCAGAACCTGACCTTTATGCACAATCCAAAGCTGCAGGGATTGCTGGATGAGATCCCGGAGAACAGCGTCGTCATCGTCGATAACGACAATGCGGAATATATCGATCCCGACGTCAAAGCGGTGCTGAAAGATTTTGGCGATAACGCCGACAAACGCGGCATTCGCCTGAGTCAGTGGCCGGTTGCCGTAAAATAGCGTTTAGCGCAACGGTAAAGTCGTCAGAACAGCAAAAATCGGATATCTCGGATATCCGATTTTTTTATTTGCGATGCATAATAGAGCCCCAGTTTTTGCTGTCATCTGATGGGTTTAGCCTCAAAACGGTAACTTTTCTGAGTTAGCCCATGAAACGAGGTTTTATCGCCGGATGACATTGAGGAGATTCAGGATTTAATCATTCTGACACCACGCGCCTGTCCAGGCTGGCGTGGACAGCCAGCCTCTCTGTGACAAGGTCCGGATGTATGCGCATACAGCTGTTTGAAGAGCACAACGTTAAGAAGAACGCATTTTCACTGTTTTTAATCACGTTGCTGTTTTGCTTTATCGGCGGACACCTGCGCTTTCCACAGGAGCTGTCGCTGTTCTGGCCGGTCAATGCGATTGTCACTGGCGTGATCGTCCGGAATCCTTTTCTGCATCAGACCCGCTATTACCTGGCCACCTTTGCTGCGATGGTGTTTAACGACATCGTTTTTTCAGGCTGGGCGCTCTCTGCTTTTACCCTCAACATGGCGAATCTTCTGTTTGTGCTGGTGGCGGTGACGCTGCTGGTAAAACATCTTCAGCACGACTCCGGCAGCGAGCGTATAACCAGCGTGCTGCGCATTTTTCCGGCCTGTCTGCTGGCCGGACTGGCCTGCGCCAGCTGGGGGGCGCTGGCGCAGCAGGCCGATTTTAACAGCGGGCTGGTGACGGCCTGGGGCGAATGGTTCAGCGAACAGTTCTCAACCGGGCTGATGCTGCTGCCCTTTTTGCTGACGCGCGACTGGGCGTCGCTGTCGCCCCGGCAGTTTATGCAGATGCGCAAGCTGGCACCGGTTGTCGCCGTGATTTTTTCGCTGATGATTGGCGCGATGATGGGCGGCGCAGGCAGCCTGACGTTCCCGGTTCCGGCGCTGGTCTGGTGCGCCATCGTGCTGCCGATGCCGCTCACCAGCCTGGTGATTTTGCTGACCGGCATTAGCGAAATCATTCTGGTTTCGCATGGCGTGATGAATATCCAGGGCGATGACAATATGCTGCCGATCACCCATCTGACCTCGGCACGGCTGGGCGTGGCGACCATTGCGATCAGCCCGCTGATTGTGGCGGTGAGCATGGATGCGATTCGCCAGCTCAACCAGCGTCTGGCGCTGCGCGCCAACTATGACTTCCTGACCCGGCTGCTGTCGCGTTCCGGCCTCTATGAAAGTCTGCGTGCTGAGCCGATCTTCCCGGACCGCCGGGTGGGCGTGATCCTGCTGGATGTCGACTACTTTAAAGCGATTAATGACAATTTTGGTCATGATGCGGGTGACAGCGTACTGGAAGAGATCGCCCGCCGTATGCAGCGCGTTGTGGGTAAAGAGGGGCGCATCTGCCGTTTTGGCGGCGAAGAGTTTGCGGTGGTGCTGTTCGACCAGAATCCGGAAAAGCTCTACTTTCTTGCTGAGAGCATCCGGCAGAAGATGGCGAAAGAGAAGTTCTGGCTGCAGGGCAGTACGGCCACGGTAACCGTCAGTCTGGGGCTGGCGCATGGCAATGCCGGTGAGGCGACGGAGTGGCACCGCGTCATCAACCGGCTGATTTCCGCAGCCGATAAAAACCTCTATCTGTCGAAACGCAATGGCCGCAATCAGACCTCGCCGGTTAACTACCGTGCCATCACCAGCGACGTGGCATAACGCCACGCCGCCGGGTTGTGTCAGCTGACGCTGCTTTTCAGGGTACTGGCCTGCTGGTGGCGTTCAATCGCCAGGTCGATCAGACGACTGATCAGGTCCTGATAGCTGAGTCCGGCCGCCTGCCACAGTTTCGGATACATGCTGATATTGGTGAAGCCGGGCAGGGTATTCACTTCGTTGACGATAATTTCGCCGTCGTCAGTTAAAAACACATCGACGCGCGCCATGCCAAAGCACTCCAGCGCGGTAAAGGCCTTGATGGCGACCTCACGAATCGCATCGCTGGTTTCCGATGAAATGGCTGCCGGGACCACCGTCTGCGCACCGCTCTCAGAGATATATTTGGTGTCATACGAATAGAAGGCGTCATGCACCACCACTTCACCGCAGGGGCTGGCTTCAGGGGCATCGTTACCCAGCACCGCACACTCGATCTCGCGGCCTTTGATACCCTGCTCAATCAGCACCTTGCGGTCAAAGGAGAAGGCCAGCGCCAGCGCGGCATCAAACTCTTCAATGCTATCCACTTTGCTGACGCCCACGGATGAACCCTGGTTGGCGGGTTTGATAAACAGCGGCAGACCAAAGCGGGCAATGACTGCGCTGGCGTCCAGCTGTGCACGCTGGGCCTGGGTGACGCTCACCCACGGCGCGACGTTGAGGCCGGCGTCGCGCAGCAGGCGTTTGGTAAAATCTTTATCCATGCTGACCGCAGAGCCCAGCACGTCGGAACCGACGAAGGGTAACGAGGCCATACGCAGCAGGCCCTGCAGGGAGCCATCTTCACCCAGCGTACCGTGCACGATCGGGAAGATAACGTCGATCTGCGACAGCGGATGGGCGTTATGACGGGTGATGATCTGCTGCTGAGTTGTGCCGGGCACCAGCGCCACATCTTCAGCGGCGTGATTCAGCGCGATCAGCGCCGGATTTTCAGCGTTAAGTAAGAAGTTTGAAGCATCGTTAAGACGCCAGTGTCCCTGCTTATCAATGCCCAGCAGCACCACGTCAAACCTGGTTTTGTCGATCGCCTCAAGGATATTTTTGGCCGACTGTAACGACACCTCATGCTCAGCCGATTTCCCGCCAAACACGATCCCTACCCGCAACTTTGTCATCAATTTTGCCCACTGAAAAAATCAAAACCACAAGATAGCATGGGCTTCGCGAGGGAAAACAGGGCAGGGCGACAGATAATTGTGAGCAGGCGATTAACCCTCGCCACTCACCAGAACGCTGCCGTTGAGCTGCCCGACCTGACGCGGGTGGCAGCTCAACGGCCCGCTCGCAAAGGCCACTTAATCTCCTCTTTAAGCTGATGCAGGCGGGGTGTCTGGTTTAACTTAACCTGATGCAGAGCCCAGCCTGACTTCAACCTGATGTTCCTGGCGATGGCTTTCCAGCGCTATTTCGTCACCGTCACACCGTTTGCCATCCAGCCACAGCTGATAGGTGCTGTCACCGCGAGTAACCCGGATGTTGTAGATCCCTTCTCCCTCACGGTAGACAATTTTTATCTCTGACCAGTCAGCGGGAAGCTGTGGGCGAAGAGACAGCGCGTTGCCGCGCCGGCTTATCCCAAGCAGACTCTCACTGATAAGCTGATAGGTCCAGCCTGACGAACCGGTATACCAGGTCCAGCCGCCTCGCCCGCTGTGGCCTTCGGCCGCATACACATCCGCAGCCATCACATAAGGCTCTGCTTTGTAGATCGCCATATCCTGTTGATTGCCACTATGATTAACCGGATTAATCATAGAGAGCAGGGACCAGGCGCGCTCTGTTTCACCCATCGCCGCAAAGGCCATAATCGCCCACAGAGCCCCATGGGTGTACTGACCGCCATTTTCCCTGACGCCCGGTAAATAACCGCGAATGTAGCCCGGATTTGGCCCTGCGCCATCGAAAGGCGGAGTGAGCAATTTAATCAGCCGGTTATCCTTATCAACCAGATGCTGATAAAGCGCCGCCATTGCTGACCGGCATCTGGCGTCCTCGCCTGCGCCAGAGAGTACCGACCAGCTCTGGGCAATGGCGTCTATCCGGCACTCACTGTCAGCATGTGAACCGAGCGTCTGGCCACTGTCAAAAAAGCCGCGCAGATACCATTCGCCATCCCAGGCCGCATGGTTAAGCGCGGTTTTGAGCGTCTGCGCGTGCTCCTGACAGTGGCGGGCGGTATCGGTATCGCCGAACCGCACAGCCAGCGCGGCAAAGCGGTCCAGAACCGTATAGAGGAAGAAGCCGAGCCAGACGCTTTCACCCTTGCCGGCAATCCCGACGGTACTCATACCATCGTTCCAGTCCCCTGAGCCCATCAGCGGGAGGCCGTGCTGGCCGAAATTAAGGGCGTGGTTAACCGCGCGAACGCAGTGCTGCCATAGCGGTTCATTAATCTTACTGACGCCCGGAAGCTCATAGACAGACTCTTCGTCCTCTGCCAGCAGGCGACCTTCAAGGTAGCTGACGGGCTGTGACAGCAGCGCAATATCATCGGTTGCCTGCACATAGCGGCACAGCGCATAGGGCAACCACAGGTAGTCGTCGGAGCAGCGGGTTCTGACGCCGTGGCCAGCAGGCGGATGCCACCAGTGCTGTACATCTCCCTCGATAAACTGGCGGGATGCACACAACAACAGCTGATCGCGCAGGCGCTGAGGGGCAGCGTGGGTCAGCGCCAGCGTATCCTGCAACTGATCGCGGAAACCAAAGGCACCACCGGATTGGTAATATCCGCTGCGCGCCAGCAAACGGCTGGCCAGCGTCTGGTACAGCAGCCAGCCGTTTGCCAGTAAATCGACCTCCGCTGCCGGTGTCTGGATTTGCACTTTAGTCAGTAGCTGGTGCCAGTGCTGTTTAACTTTGGACAGCTCGTTCTGAGCCTCCCCGGTGGAGAGGAACTGCTGCATCAGCGCGGTCACTGCACTCTCATCCTCACCGACGCCAAGGGCAAAAACAAAGCTGCGGCTGTCGCCGTCAATCAGTGTCGTCAGCGTCTGCAGCGCGGCGCAGGGATCCATTCCTGCCCCGGTGTTACCTGACAGACCACGAACATTCATCATCGCGGGCTGCCGTGTGGTGCCGTTACGGCCCAGACACTCAAGCCGGTTGCCGCTGTACGCAATCCGGGTACCTGTGACGGCAAAAAAAGCGGTCCGCGCAGAGCCCGTGCTGTTATAAAAGTTTCTGGCCAGAACCGCGCTGCCTGTGGCGATAGCGGCAGGGGACGTCACCACATGCCTTGCGGAGCGGCTCGCCAGCTCACCCAGAACCCATTCGACGTATCCGGTAATCGACAGATTACGCGTTTTGCCAGAGAGGTTACTCAGCGTCAGCAGGGAAAGTCTGACCGGCGCCTCTTCTGCCACGAACACCGTTAACGTGCTGCTGATGCCATACTCCGTGTGTTCAAACGTGCTGTAACCGAAGCCATGACGGGTCAGATAATCGCCCTTGCCGCGAACCGGAAGCGGCGTGGGCGACCAGACATCACCCGTCTCTTCATCACGCAGATAAAGCGCTTCGCCAGAGCTGTCACTGACGGGGTCATTGTGCCAGGGCGTCAGACGATATTCATGCGCGTTTTCATACCAGCTATAGCCCTGGCCACTCTCGGAAATGACGGTGCCCAACTGGCTGTTGGCCAGCACATTGCACCACGGCGCAGGTGTCTGCTGCTGGCCGGAAAGAATGATGTGATATTCGCTGCCGTCCTCGTTGAAACCACCGGTGCCATTGAAAAACTGCAACCGCTCCGGCGAAAAGGTGACGGCTGCAGGCGGCGGCGTCTTACTGACCGATGGAAACGCAAAAGCAGGCGGGGTGCGCACCGGTTTTAACAGCGTGCTGAGCTGATCGGCGAGGCTACCGTTCCGGCCTTCCAGCACGACAGCCGCGACGCTCAGCAACAGTTGCAGATCGTCAGCGGAAAAACTTTCGCTTTTGCGGATAAATATGCCGCCAGGTTTGTCCGCCTGCTGCCGTTCATCTCCGGCAGGGATCAGGGTCGTGAGCTGATTGAACAGGTTCTGCTGGTAGCCGCCCTGGTCGCTGTTCAGGATAAGCAGATCGACCGTCAGCCCTTTTTGTCGCCAGTACTGGTGCGCCTGAATGAGCGTGGTGACCAGGTCGAGCTGATTAATGTTTTCTATCCGAACCAGAAGAATCGGCAGATCACCCGAAATCGCATGGCGCCACAATGACTCCTGGCCCAGCCGGTTCTGCATCAGCGCGTCTGATTCGCCACGCATTTCGGCACTGGAAAACAGCACGGCACTGGCCAGCTGATTAAACAGGCTGGTATCTTCGGTGCGGATATTCAACTGACGCAAGGCGACCTGACTGTGGGACCACGCCAGTTCAAATACCCGATCGGCGCTGATGTGGTTACGGTACTTCTCAATCAGCGCAATAGTGGTGTCACGCTGAAGTGTCACACCGTAAAGCATATCGATGGTGACGGTCTCTCCCGCTTTTAACGTCACTGACTGGCGAATTGATAACACGGGATCTAACACCGCTCCCTGCTGACCCGTTAATTCACTGCCCGGCATCAGCGCCTGAGCATCGGCTGGGGTCCTGCCGCGCCCGAGAAAACGAGCCCGGTCGGTTTCAAAAGAGGTCTGGCGACCGGTATTGCCATGTATCGCCATCGCGTGAAACATCCATGCCGTCACTTCTTTCTCTTCACGTGGCCGACGGTGAGCCAGAATCGCTTCCAGCCTGTCAACGATCTCAGTCTGGACGAACAGATTACTGAACGCAGGGTGGGCCATATCGCTGGCTGCTGGCGCCAGTACCACTTCGGTGTAGCTGGTGATATCGAACGGGCGGGTCTGACGGGAACGGTTAGTGACCGTGATGCGTCTGATCTCCACATCATCTTCCGGGGAGACCACGATATGCGTGTGAATGCTGAAGGTGGTGCCTGAAGCGTCAAACTCAATCCCGGCATCATTGAAACGGGTTTTATAATGCGGACGCTCGCAGCAGGTCGGCTGATAGCTGTGAGCAATCACTTCGGCGGATTGCTGATCGGTAACGTAACAGAACGTTCCGTAGTTGTTGCTGGTGCTATCCGCACGCCAGCGGGTGAGTGCCAGCCCCTTCCACTGGCTGTAGCCTGTCCCCGCGTGCGTCACCATCAGATGATAATCTGCATTGGAAAGCAGCTGAAGTTGTGGCTGGCGCGGATCTGAACCACTGAATTCACGCTGGTCGGGAATGCTGCGCTGCTGTTTAGGGTCACTGTTTTCGACAAAACTGCGGCGTGGGGTATAGAGCTCAATATCATCAGGCACTTTTTCCTGCAGCAGCAAACGCGACGACTGAAACAGTGCGCTGGACATAAAGCGCGCGACCATGGGCGCATCCAGCAGCTGGTGAGAGAGCGCTAGCAATCCCATCGCCTGATGATGAGCCATATACGATTTGACGATCGCAAATGGCTGACCGGGAGCCAGTCGATCCGCGGTGAAATCCAGCGCTTCGTAATAACCGTAGTCACCGCTGGCACCCATTTTTTTAAGTCTTATCAGATTAGCCGTCGCCTCCTGCGGCAGCACCATCAGCGCCAGCAGCGTCGCATAGGGCGCAACAACATGATTGTCATTCAGGCCGCGTTTCAGACCCAGTTCTGGCGTACCAAATGCCCGATACTGGTAGTTATGATTGACGTCAAACGCAGCGTAACCCGATTCCGAAACGCCCCAGGGCGTATCGGTGCTGTTACCCGAGGCAATCTGTTGCCTGACCGCCGATAACGCCATCTTTTCCAGCAGCGTGTCGGGGTAAACCGGCATGACCAGGTGCGGCATCAGGTATTCAAACATTGAGCCGCTCCATGACATCACGGCGGGCTGGTTATTAAGCTGAGTAAATAAGCGCCCCAGTACAAACCAGCTCTTGGCCGGAAGCTGACTGGTGGAAATAGCAAAGTAGTGCGTCAGGCGGACTTCTGAAGGGAAAAGGTCATATTTGCTGGCGTCCAGCAGACCGCTGTCCATGTTATAGCCCACGCTGAGTAAAGACGTGGCCGGATAATAGAGAAAGCGGAAGTCCATACTGGCGTGATCGCTAAGGCGGCTGTCCAGCTCCAGCAGGGCAGCCATTCGTTCGCGGGCGGCCCATATCGCAGTCTCTGCCTGTTTTTCCGGGAGTCCGGGGCGGTTCAGGTTCAACTCAGCGAGCCACAGCAATGACGGAATGTCGGCAGGCAGTGGCGCATCCGGGCTAACCCAGCTGAAAAGGAGGGACCACTCCTGAGTAAAATCCACCAGCTGCTGATGGAAAAGCGCCGGCCAGTTTACCCGCGTTGTCGGAAGATAAGCCTGTTCTGCCAATACGCTTAATGCCAGCAGAGCCTGCATCCCGGCGTGAAAATCGGTGGGTGAAGCGCGCTGCATCAGGCTTAGCTTAGCTGCGATTTGTTCCACAATGTCGCTGCGGGTGTCGCTCAGTTGGTCTTTAAGCAGTGAGAAGGTATCGGAGAGACCTTCCAGGATACAGGGGAGAGACATCACCGGCTGGTATTTCCACTGCGCCAGGCCAGCCTGAAGGGTCACAAGGTGAGCCGCCATATTACCGCTGTCTACCGTTGAGACGTAGCGTGGGTTCAGTGGTTTTAACGTCTGGGTGTCATACCAGTTATAAAGATGTCCTCTGAAATGCTCCATTCGATCAAGGGTATCGAGGGTGTCGAGCGTCCGGCTGATGACCCGATTCTGGCTGATATAACCAAAATCCCATGCCGTCAGGTTTGCCAGCAGCGACAGGCCAATGTTGGTCGGTGAGGTCCGGTTGGCCACCCGCGACTCCGGAATCTCCTGCAGATTATCCGGCGGCAAATGGTTGTTATCACTGCTGGCAAATTCGTTAAACCAGGCCCAGGTTCTACGCGCGGTGCGACGCAAAAAGAGGCGCTGTTCCGCTGAAAGGCTGCCTGGCTGAGCGCGTTTGGGCTGGCTCATGCGGCTCAGTAACGCGGGGGCGACCGCCCACAATAAAGCGAGCGCCAGTGCGACATGCGTCATCGACGGCATGCTCAGGCTGGTCAGGAATACCAGAGCCGCGCCTGCTACCGGATTAATCCACATGCGGCGGTAGAAATGGCGCACATCAGGCTCGACAGGTTTCAGTGATGAAGCGCTCTTCCACTCGTTCAGGTAGCGATGGCTGATAGTCAGGCGCCATAAGGTCACGATAATCGCCTTCAGCGACCAGTAACTCTCGTGAGGCAGGATGGCCAGCGCCAGGCCAGCGCGGGAAAGGCGGTTAAATGCATCGGTGACCAGCATGGATAAATGCTGCCGCCAGGCACGCGTTTTACTTTTCGTCACCCCGTCGATTACCAACGCTGGCAGTCCTGGAAGCAGCAGAAATAGCATGATGCACCCGACCCAGAATATTGGATTCGGTACTATCGTACACAGCATAAACACCAGCATCAGCAGGGCAGGCGCCACCAGGCTGCGGCGCAGGTTGTCTGTTAATTTCCAGCGGGAAAGCGCACTGAGCGGGTTCTTTTGACGACTGCAATCTTCCTGCCGCACCTGCAACCGTAGCCAGTTAAGGAGCTGCCAGTCGCCCCGCACCCAGCGAAATCGTCGGGCAACATCGCTCAGATAACTATCCGGATATTGTTCATACAGGACGACGTTACTGACCACACCGGAGCGGGCATAGCACCCCTCAAGCAGGTCATGGCTCAGCACCAGATTTTCCGGACAGGTATTGCGTATCGCCCGGCTAAAGGCAGCGACATCGTAAATACCCTTGCCGACAAATGAGCCTTCACCAAACAGATCCTGATAAATATCGGATGAGAGTGAGGAGTAAGCATCATTCCCCGGAATGCTGCTGCACAGCCGGGCATAGCGGCTCTGACCGTTAACCGGTATCTCTTCAGCCAGACGAGGCTGCAGGATGGCATAGCCTTCAACCACCCGATTTTTGACATCATCGAACACCGGCGCATTGAGCGGGTGGGCCATGACGCCAATCAGCTTATGCGCTGTCTCACGCGGCAGTATTGTGTCGCTGTCGAGAGTAATCACATATTTAACGCTGTGCAGCTGCGTCTGCGTGGCACCTACCGTGACGCTGAAGGCGTTTTCTTCACCCTGAAGCCAGCGATTCAGGGCATGGATCTTACCGCGCTTGCGTTCATACCCCATCCAGACGCCCTGAGAAATATTATGGGTGCGGTCACGGTGTAAAAGGGAGAAGAGCGCAATATCCGATTTACCCCCGCTGTAGCGCCGATTCAGCGCTTCCGTTTTCAGCACGGCGTAACGGATAAGCGCGGCGTCATGATGATGGTCCTGTTCGGCGCTATCGGTAAAGTCGGTCAGTAACGCAAAACTGATATTCGCTAAGGCGTTACCGAGATAGCAGATTTCCAGAGAGCGCAGCAGGGCGTCTGTTCCCTCATTGCTGCTGAGTAAACAGGGGATAACTACCAGTGTGCGGTCATGCTCCGGTACCGCCAGAGAATAATCGAGTCGGGGCAGGGGAAGGGGATGGCGGCTACGGGTGGTTAACTCGCTCAGCAACTGCAAGGCTAGCTGGCTGCTGACAATGATGGCGGGCAGCACCAGCAACCACAATAAAGATGCCATGCCCGCCTGATGGGTGCTGTAGAGCATCTCGGCGGTAAACGCGGTTGTCAGCAGTAAAAGGCTGCCTAACCAGGAGAGTAAAGGGGTCTGACTCAGATGCTGCCGGCTCCTGTTCAGCCACGTCACCTTAACGTCAAGCTGCTGTTCCAGTTGCTGAAATCCTTTATCCAGCAGGTAATAGCCGACATGCTGCTGACGCAGGGGAAGATCAGGCTGGCTTGCCAGCGTCAGCACAGCCTGGGCGACTTCACGTTCATCAAACCGACTGTGCCGCGCCAGACGTTCAATCACGTGGCGGTAGTCATCGCGACTGTCAAAATGCATCAGCGGGTATGTCCCGGTGGGATCCTGCTGCAGGACTTTCTCAACCAGGCTGACGGATTCGACAAAGGCCTGCCAGTCAATTTCGCCGAGTTGTCGCAGGCCGGTAATACTGTTGCTGACAGAGAGCTGACTCAGGGCCAGCTGCCGGTTGAACTGCTCAATGACTTCCGAGGTTTTCCGGCCGGTATTTTCCAGCTGTTGTTCGACCCAGGTTAACGCCAGAGTATTGTTCTGGCCACTTAAGCGCCGTTCAAGTTCAGCGACGAAAGCGCCGGAAACCTGCGGGTTCTGGCGGGCCATATCAGCGATGACCAGAATAACTTTTGACGCATCTTCGGCGGCAGTGGAGAGGATATCGCTGATCCACTGCTCCGCTTTATTACGTTCCTGATGTACCCTGGCGACGTCAGCCGCAATCCGGGCCAGATTGTTGATAAGCGCAAACCGTAACATGGCAGGCATGGCCCACAGTTCGCCGAGCAGCAGGGGCGTAACGCGCTGGTAGGCAGCGATAAAAGGATGCAGGACGCTGGTTTCCAGTCTGCCATCACTGTGCTTAATCATCTCCTCGGCGATAGCCTGGATGCGCAGGTAATGAGCCGACTCCTCCAGCATGGGCAGTCCTTTACCAAATTTTGCCGGTAACAGGTGCCGGACCAGGCGGATCTGCTCTTCAATGATGTAAAAATTATCCAGTATCCAGACGGCCGCCGGTGTCTGGCTGCGTTTATCGCCTTCACTCAGGATCTCTGCGCTGCGCGTCAATGACAGTTCATTATCTGCCAGCTGCTGCAACAGTCGGTAGGACCATTTTCCACCCGACAGATTATGCGTTTTCGCTAATTTTTCGCCGTAGTTATCCATTTGTTCAGCCGAAAAAATATCTGGCCGGTGGGCCTGATAAATACCTTCTGTCGGGAACAAAGGAAAATGTTCATCGGGTAATTCACTTTCCCGGCTGAACCACGTCGTCAGTTTTATTTTCACACTCATTTCCTTGCGCTTGCGCAGCAGCTGGATCCGGAAAAAAAAAGGATGACAAAAAAGGAGCCAAAAGAAGGGCTGGAGGTGATAAACAGGTGTAGATGATATTGATTATAGTCCTGTTTCCGTTATTCGTAGCTATCCTGATTAACCGTCTGGCGTTCTCTTATGGCGATAAAATAAAGTTAAAAAAATAAATAGCTGCCTTCTCCTCACCTTAGCCCTTTTTAACATCAGAGCCGACAGATAAAAAAATTAATTTACCTGCACTGTGTTACGCTGATGGCAACATTTCAGAGGATAACGACATGACCTGGTTGAGCTTTCTCTTCGACGCGCTACACAGCAGCGAAACCAATACACAGTGCCCGGTGTGTAAAAAGTTTTCCAGACAGTCTGTAGCTAAAAAGAATAAAGGACAGGCAGTCTTATGCCCTCACTGTAAGTCATTGTATGTTATATAAAGTCCGTCGTCTTTTTATGTTGCGATCAACAGGCAGCAGCAAGTCATACTGTTTAACCTTATCTCTCATTGAGACAATATCTTCGTAACATTAATTACAATGTGCTGATAAATCTGCATTATCTTTCGTACTCGGTGAAATAACGCTGTGATTCGCCCTGGTCGAGAAATTCGAATGATGAAAGTTGAATAATATCTGGTCCTGCAGACCACACTTCATTAACTCTTGAGATAATATCGCCTTCCTGAAGCGTCAGAAGATTATTAATGCGTAACACAGCAAATCTGCCATTTTCAAATTCGACCTGATACAACGCAACTTTCTTCAGCGGCATGATGGTTCTTCCACGAATTACCCGGCAGCAGAGTTCAGCACTCGATGAACTTTTCATGATAAACCTCTAATCTATTCATACTCTTCTGTTCAATAAATTAATCTGCAGAATTGTGAATCTGACCTCAGTGCACACGTTTTGCAGATTTCAATTGGCCCGTCTGGACTGCATTTGTTCATATCCGTAAATATAGCGGGTTTATGAAAATAATCTGATACACCCTCTGCAGGATTAAAAAGTGACTCCGGGGTATCAGTCGGGTTATCAGAGTGGGGATGAGTGGCGTCTTTTACAGGGAAAATGGTGGGTAAGAGAATGTGAGGTTAATCAGGGAAAGGGAGAGGTGAAACGGCTGAGTCGGCAATATACTGAAGCCTTCATCTCCCTGACGTAGTTTACCCGGCACGGCCCCGACCAGTGGAGATATGCGCACTAAGGCATCACCACGCCGCCTGTTGAGTTCGCGAAAGGCCGAACTTTCCATCTGATGGAATCGGACATCAATCAGCAGATTTCCGGCCTGCCGGGTTAGCTGGCGGTGGCTTAACAGAAAAATTTCAGATTTTTATAGGAAGAGAGAAACAAGGAAGGGGGATTTGAAGGATAAACAAAAAAGCCACCCTGAAAGCTAGCTTCAATATGCTGATTTAACAGGTAAAATTTGGTGGCCCCTGCTGGGCTTGAACCAGCGACCAAGCGATTATGAGTCATATGAATAGCTTGTTTCATTATTTTCCAATCTTAACCACTCTTATACATTAATTCATTAAAAACAGAATGTTATGTTTGTTCTTTCGTTTCATGTTGTTCCGGCTATTTGCTTTCAGTATCATCCTTACGTCACCTGCTACATCACCCAGAAAACGGCAAGAAAATACTCGTAAGGACTCTCTTTTGGCAGATAATTTAACGGACTCACTGGTACGCGGCCTTAAAGCTCGCGACTCGGCTTATCAGGTTTGGGACAAAAGTGGTGAGCGTGGGGCTGGGCGACTGGGCGTGAAAGTTGAGCCATCCGGGCAGCGGGTTTTCTACTATCGATACTACTGGGATGCTAAGCGCCACTTCATTCAGTTGGGTCGTTACCCTGAAATGTCGTTAGCTCAAGCTCGTCAGCTTGCAAAAGGTTATGCCGGTACGCTTAAGGAAGGGAAGAACCCTAAGGTCGAAAAGGCTGAACAGGAAATCGCGCTGGAAAAGCAAAAGCGTGCCGAACAGTTAAAGGGCAGTATCGAGCAGCTTATTCAGGGCTACACCAACAAAATGCGGGAAGATGGAAAGCGGACATGGCAGCAGGTGCTGTACCGTCTGGAAAAGGAAACCTATTCCTTCATCGCCAAAGATACGAAAGCTAACGAAGTCACACCGCTACATATCAAACAGATTCTGTCCGCTATCATTCATCGCGGGGCGAGCGTTGAAGCGAACCGTGTGCGCTCTTATCTGATGGCAGCTTTCAACTACGGGCTTAAAGCGGATAACGATCCGGCCAACCATCAGCAGAACGTGATGTTTGGGCTTGAGATGAACCCGGTGAGCGTCATCCCTAAGCAGTCGGCTGCAGAGAAAGCGGGAACCAACTGGCTGAAGTTGAATGAGCTGCAACAGCTGATGGATGACTTTCCCAAAACGCCAAGCGTTGGCAGCACGGTGAGCTTGCTGCTTAATTTATGTGTTTACGCTGGTGGGCAGCGCCCGCATGAACTGGCTTCCAGTCGGTGGGATGCCGTGAACTGGGAAGAGAAAACACTGTTGATTGTTGCTGACGTCTCAAAGAACAAGCGCGACCATTTGGTGCCGTTAACGGATTCAGCGGTCGAAATGCTGGAAAGGCTGAAGGTGGAAAACGTTAACGATAGTCCGTTTATCTTCCCGCAGCGACTGGATGCGGGCAAGCATCTACGAACTGACAGCTTTGCGCAGGCAATTATCTATTATCGCGAGCACTTTCCTGATCATCCGGTGTTTGTTGCGAGGGATTTACGGCGGACCTGCAAAACGCTGATGGGCGAAATCGGTGTTTCGAAAGAGTTGCGCGACCGCATTCAAAACCATGCTTTGCAGGATGTCAGCTCGAAGCATTATGACCGTTATGATTACCTTAGTGAGAAGCGTAAGGCACTTGAGTTATGGGAGAGGCGCGTTAATAGGATTGAACAAGCCACCAGCAATGTGGTGAATTTGTTCCAGAGAGCATAAATAACCGGCTGAGCATAATATTAACTTTTAGCAAAAATTAGCTGATGCGTAATTCTTCAGATATATCGTTATATATCTAAATCACAAGCCCTGAATTGTGCTCCATGAAAGACGTTATCATTCAGCGGTAAAAAAAATTTAGGTGCATTTTATTATTAGAATGGGCATAGATAAATAATCTATACCCACCTATTCACTTACCTGAGGACTTACTCGGGTTTAGTCCCGGAGTGTTGCCCGGAGTATCTTTGTTATCACGTCTGCGCTGATCAGGTTTTCCGGTCGATTTTGCAATCGGCTTTGGACCAGGTTTGAGACCCATGTTTGCCATCCTTCTTAGAGGTAACCTTCAATGTTTGTATATTGGATGTTGAAAGAAATAACAAGTTAGATTATGTCCAAAAAAAATTTAGTTTGTGACGTGTGAGCTATGTCCATTTCTGACGAAAAGTATAATGATTTTCAGGCACTGTCCGCTTTGAGCGAAAGCGGACAGTGATGACAGCATTCTTTTTGAATCAACGGCGGGGCAGATGGTAATGACACAGGCTTTATGGTCTGGTAATGGTCGCTCTGAAAGAAATCATCCCTGCAATGCCGCTTATTCTTGTTCCGGAAAGCGGTTTTATAAGCGTGTGTGGTTTGTGTTAAGCATCTCAACGGAAATCGTTCATGGGACCGATGATTAAGTGACGCCGCACATAACGAACGCTTCGGCTCGCTGGCCAGCCTGAAGTATCTGTCGACTGCGCTAACCGGCAGAGCGCGGCTCCGCCGGGCCGTAAAAAGTGGCGTTTCGGGCCTGAAGACCATGGTCTGATCGAAAACAAAGGGGACGGATATTAAATCGGTACCTCTCGCAGTCTGATGGGGGCGTCTCCCCTTGGGAAAACACTGGCGCTCAGACTGTATGAGCCTGCCGGATCCCCTCCAAGTATAATCATTACAGGCTCCAAGCACTGGTAGTCAGGGTTCGCTGCAATGCTTGTCATGGATCTGAAGTCATCACCACTGGGCTCGGATGAGCCTCTTGGGTGAAAATGCCACTCACCAACGTAATACAATCCTTTTTTCCAGCGGGTATGAAGTAAAGACCTCAGCCCTTTGACACCCCGCTGAAATGTCGTCCGGCCAGCGAGTGAATCCGCAGGTCGGGTTGTGGCCTCCACGATCATAGCCGTTAAACTGTCATCACTGTATGAGCCAATCAGAATGCCGCCTGTTTCATTCACGCCGGCTTTAAGGCATTCGGAAACCATCTGCTCAATGGTTGAGGCGTTAAGAACGACCGTATAAAGTGCATCCTCACTGGAAAAAGTCACATCTTTAATACTCATGCGGCTCTCTCTCGACAGTGCCATCAGGCATCTGCTTAAAATATTCATAGATTCTCCCTGGCGCGCTGACGACCCTGCAAATGAATTTTGTACCAACGGCCGCCCATAACTGTACGTCATCGGCTCGGGCCGGAAAGACGGGGTGCCAGCAACCGATCCCTTCTATTCTCGCCTCATCCATGTCGATCTCAGGTGACGCCGAGGCGGCGAAGCGGCTGGAAGCATCCGTCACCGGAAACGTTGTTTCACTGGCAGCAAACGCAAATAAACCTTCAGCCCGCCATGTCATAGCCAGGGTGATAAATATTTTTTCACTTTGCCAGTCAAATGCCGCCAATGACTTAAGAACACCATCATCACCGGTACAATCAATGATGACGTCGTACTGACGCAGTGAGTTTTTTGCGACCTCACTCTCAGGGGGAAACGCGCAGCTAAATGAACGTGCACTTGCGTCGGGCAGAATGCGATTCAGATGTTCAACCAGCGCGGCCGCTTTGTTATGGCCAACTGATGTTATTGTCAGGGCGTGACGGCTCAGATTTCCGGTCTGTAGGAGGTCTGCGTCCAGAATGCCCTGGCTGACAACACCCATGCGCATCAGGTTTTCTGCAATCATGCTGCCCAGTGAGCCTGCACCGATTATCAGCATCTTTTTGCTGCGAATGTCGTTGGCTGCTTCGCCACGTGTTCTGAGCTGGTCGGCAGCCCAGTTCTGCGTCCTCACCCACCTGATGGGCTCCTGTGAAAGTGGCTGTTCGCGATCCCAGGCTCTGCGATTCCGTTCCGTTGGGCGGAATCCGGGGCGTTTTGTCATTTTATTACTGAGACCGGCCAGACGCAGAGCCAGCCAGTGAATGCGCGCTGGCTCATCTCCAATTTTGTTTTCCAGCGGAAAACCCAGCAAGAGCAATCCAGGCGAGCGTTGCTTGCGCAGATCTCTGACAGAACGCCCAATGTCTGAAAAGAGGTCCTGCAGTGATAACCCGGATTGTGCGAAGCAATAGCTGAGCTCCTGCCAGGTCCTGGGTGCCTGCCAAGGAGCCAGAACGGGGAGGGTAGGCAATACAGACCAAACTGCGTTCGTTGTTCTCGCGCCTTTGCGCATGAACGGGGACCATTTGGTTGCCCGGATAAGCTTTCCCTTGTTATCAAAAAACTCACGCAAAAAGCGGGTACCACGCGCGCCAAGCAATCCAGTGCTGCTTGCAAACCCCCATTCTCCTGTTTTCGATGCCCAGAAAGGAAGATCATCAGTCTGTTCGCTAAAACCGATCACGGTAAAGGCTGACTGACCGGGGAAGGCGGGGAGTTCAACAGCATCCCCGGTTGTGGCCAGATTCTCCTGTGCAGCGGCGTCAATCCAGAGCAGCAGCCTACTGAGTCGCCAGCTGATTCTGTCAAGTAATGCTTCGGGTTCCTGCCCCCATAAGTTACGACCAAATGCGGCGGGCGTATTCTCAAGGCACGGATTTCCTGATGTCCATTCGCGGCTAGACGCATCCGACAAGTTGTAGTTCTGGTGCCGAAACGTTGCTGATATACCTTCCGATTTATCGGGATAGAGCTCTATGCGTATCTGAGCCTCTTCCTGCCAGAGGACCAGATGCCAGACGCTGTTGTGTGGCATGAACCTGGAGCAGGGTATGGAAAGCTCAGCGGTGAATTTAAGCGACCATTTCTTGTCAGCAGAGAGCACCCAGGCATTGTTCGTCCGCATCCTGGGATCATTATTGATAAGAGTGAACGCTGCCTGCAGCTCTCCAGGTACCTGCTGAACGACTGTACTCAAGCGAAGCGTCCGGTTTTTTGTGGTTCTGCTGGTTTACTTGGCGTTGTAAATCCACCATTGCGATCGCCGCCCTGAAGGCCGGGTAAAGGAAACTTGGATCCGAACAGTTGGCGCCAGAGCTCTGCACTTTTCTGCGCATCCTCAGACGCCAGCGCGTTACGGGCAATTTCCGCCGCACCCGCAATACCCTCATAAAATGAACAGAAATCTTCGGTTGATAAGCGCGCCATCACGTCATGTTCTTCAACGCCGTGATCCGGCAAACACGGTTTACCTTTCTGGCTGTAAATGTCTGCCCAACGGCACAAAAAAGTCTCCAACAGCTGAACCAGACCTTTGCCCATTGAGGTGGTTCCATTATCCAGCGCGTTACCAATCAGATGCTCCAGCGGATAGCCTTTAGGGTATTTCGGCAGGTTTTCGCTGTTCTGCTGTCGCCACCATTTCACCGCCCTGACAAGGTTGATGTAGTGACCGTTGCAAACGCGGTTTTTCTCAGCGGTCCATCTGATCTGCGCGAGAGGATGCGTCCGGCCCCACTCATTTTTTTCCCTGTCAGGCAGCACTAGCGGGTGCGCTTTCCATTCTGAAGCGGGGGCGTCCTCTACCTGCGCACTGTTGCTCTCAGACAACCATCCCGTATTGGGGGACCAGCTTTTATTCAGGCGCCAGTCAGTTTGCTCTTCCAGAGAGCTAACAGTTAGGACTGACTCTGACTTATAGAGCTGCTCAAGATGGCTTTTTTCTGAACCTGACTCAGGGATGGCGGTGATCACCAGGTCCAGTTCGACATACGAGAGGGTAATACCAAAAGAGCGTCCCTGAGTTTCCCATTTACCCGGGTAATAATTTTCGAGGAATGGGATGAACAGGTCCATTGCATCAGTGGGAGATATCCGGGTATGGTCAAGATTGGTCACCACGACAATATCAACATCAGGGCGCTTATCGCCGAGCGGACGGATTGCCGTTGAACGACGAATGCTTCCCTGAAGGAATGTTGATACGACAATATCCTTGAGAGGTTCGAAATTCTTCAGGCGCTCGCGCAGTGTCCTTGCACCACTTTTCCAGTCTTCCTTCTGTGTATCAGTGGGCCTGATATTTGCTAAAAATTCGTTGAACTGAGGTTGAAGTTCCATGGTGATTAAACCTTAAATGAAGGAATGTAGGAGCCATCTCGCTGGCGTTGAAAGTCAAACTCGTAAAAGACGCATGTCCCCAAAAAATCGGTGTGCTGGCCAAGATAAAAATTAACGGCATTTGGCGCAGCGCTGAAAATATGCAGGCTTGCCTCAACCGGTAAATCTGCATCAGTGACGGCATCGGATATCTGTTCGGCAAGCGCTACGGCATGTGAACCGTTTTTCACAGATCGTTGCCCGTACCCGTATGCAGGGGTGACATGAATGATCCGTCCTATGTCAGGCTGATTTGCGAGTATGTAAGCGTGCGCTTTTGGCAGCGCATTTCTCGCCATGCTGAGCACTACTGCGACATCTCTTCCAGTTCCGACAGTCTCGATCTCGATAACCGCAGCAGGTTCGTTATGGGGTTCGTATTCAGACCAGATGGAGTCGCCCGATCTCCCTTTCTGGACCAGTTCGATTTCTACGCCTGACTTGTGACCAAGACATTTACCGGCAAGCAATGCAATGGAGCTGTGGGTATTCAGATACAGCCGAACTTTACGCTCCGTCTGCCTGATACCTGTGAGGAAGGTTTCTACCTGGGGCTTAATAACATCATTCCACTCAATGCCTGGGGAGGGAAATCTACCTTCGAAGAGAGAAAGCAGGGAGAGTGTTTGTTCCGGAAGCGCATCCATGATGTCCAGTGGCCCATCACTGAAAGAGCGTAGTGCAACATTTCTGAAGCTTTCAGGTGCTTCCGATCTGATCCAGTTCTCTTCCATGCAAAGGGCTGTGAATTGCTCTCGGGTAAACCGATAACGTTCCTGACTGCGTAAAGCTCGCGCAGCGCCATCGAAACGGAATTCTGAATTGGTTTCGCAGGTAATCAGGCCAATGATCTGAAAGCTGGTATTAACTTTTTCACGCATCGCTTCGAGTGTGGGCTGCGACTGCTGAATGTGAAAACCAGAAAGTACCTGTTCCAGTTCCTGGTCAGTGGAAAGCTTGAGATGTTGGCGCCAGAGCTTACGAACCTTTCCCTTACGGCTCCTGTCGGTCGTGCCATCAAACAACTTATCGAGTCGTATTGAGCCATCCACATTGCTGATTATTTCACCAAGTGGGTCCTCATCGATAATTCTATCTGTCGTGACAAGATGAAAAGCAGAGTTGGCAGGCTCAGTTCCTTTTGCCTGTTTTAGTCTTTCAAGGATTGAGAAGGTCTCAGCACCAATAAAGGTAGGGTCAATCAAATCCTCGTATCCGAAACTAGCAGCCTGTGTAACGTGAAACTTGATTTGATAGTAATCAGCCTGAATCCGATCGGGCCCAGTGCTGCGGCGGGGGGGATTATAACGCGTAATCACGTCATCAAAGGCTTTAGGGCCGTCGGCTTCATAGGAAACTTCTACGACGAAATCTTGTTGGGGATTTTTAAGCCGGGATGCCTCAATCCAGAAATACCGAGCCTGATAATCATGACCGTGCCAGTTAGCCAATACAGAAGTCGCCATAAGATTCCTCCCAAATAACAGTAATATTTTGAAACTATAACGTAAGAGAATACTGTTCAAGTAGACAGTTTTTATTGCGGGTTTTGGGATTCGTTGATGGTTAATTTGTATTTAAATAATTGATATTAGGATTAAATTTGATGTTGTAATAAATTATATCAATCAAACTTCAGTTAAACTGAAGAATAAAATTTTTTTAATTCCTATACGATGCCTGAAAAAGAGCATTTAACTACAGACTCCTGCAGGATGATCAACTATTGAACAATATGAAATTGATCAACGGTGTAACTATTAACTGTCTATTCAAGACACAAGAGTCATTACAGTCATCATACCTAGTGCCCCCTTCGTCTCCCCGGGTCTTCAGCCCGACTGCGCTTACCGGTAGGACGGAAAATTTCACCGAACTGCTTGAGTAGGCATTTCGCGCCTGCGGCTGAGGTCCGATAGCTTCCAGGTAAAGCCCGTTTGCGGAGCCTTATCACGTTGATTTATTGCCGATGAGTTGAAGAAACAGCCGGAATATCATGAAACTTTTTTACGAAGCCATCTTGATAAACCACTGTCCAGAATGAGTCCAGCTAACTTGTCGGGACCGATTAACGTGATGCCTTCGGTTTTGATACTTTCGGATAACGGTCCGATGTGCCAGATAAAAAACATCCGTTCATAGGCACAGGTTTCTCTGAACCGTTTTGCGTAATCGCTGAAAGAATATGCGACCGCATATGATTTAATCTGAACAAAAGCTTTCTCGCTGGTGGTGAGGGATTCAAGCTCAAGATCCAGCGTTTTTTGGGTTTTACCGACAATACTGGTGCGCCGCCATCCGCTGGTTGAAAAAACAAGGTCTACCAGTAGCTCGAAATCCTGTCAGGTCAGCATTTGGCACAGATTTTTTATCGCGACCAAGTACGTTGCTTCAGCCTGCTTAGCATCAGACACCGCAGGGAGATCTTCATCATTGATTTTTCGTACAACGTAATCATGTGCGCTTACGTTACAGATCGTACCCCGATACCCCTGAACCTTTAACAGGTCTCCGCTCAGGTGATCCGTGGTTAATCGCGCGCGCCCAACACTGGTGTTTTGCCACCCCCTCTATCGTTTTTCTGATCCGGCTACTATCTGCCAGTACCTCAACCGGCCCCGTGGGTCGACACCAGTAACGAAATCCCCCCTGATGGTAATGAATAGTGTATCTTCATCTGCCGTGTAGAAAGTTTTGATCTGCCTGACGTCACTGCTGGCGCTGACCTTATTTCCCTTCCGCTCTTTAAGCCATATCTCGTGAACGTCTTCCCATTGGTCGTCAACGCAAAGATTGTCTGGGGTTTTATGATAACCAAACCGAAGCGTGCCCTCCGATAGGCACTGCTGCTCCCATTCACCGGCCTCACCAAGTTTGATGAACTGAACTGTTGCGGGGCTGATTTTTTCCATAATTTTCCGGGGATATAAGATATCTGCTGTTATAAAACACGAGATATTCTGGTATTTCAACGCAAACAGGTCATCTGTCGTGAGAGGGGCTATGCAGACAACTACACTCTATGTCATTGGAAATGGCTTCGATCTCAGGCATAACATCCCCTCTAGCCTGTGGCATTTTAAGGAATTTCTTTTGGCCAGGGATTCGGATATTTATTGGGACGTGGAAGAATACCTTCCAGTGGATGATGATTGGTGTGACCTCGAAACCGCGCTTGCATACCTCGATGCCGACATGCTCATCAACAACCTCGGCCATTTCATGAGTTCATACGGTGATGAGGACTGGAGTGACGCAGGTCATCATGATTTCCAGTATGAGGTGGATCAGGTTGTCAGACGCCTCTCAAAGGGCATGCGTAGCCGATTCGGTCAGTGGATCCGTCAATTGCCGATACCCTCTGGTGAAAGTTCGCTTAATCGCCTGACTAAACTGGATTCGCAGGCACTTTTTCTCACCTTTAACTACACCAGCACACTGAAACGCGTTTATGGCGTCGGGACAGATCGTGTGCTCCACATCCATGGTTCCGCCGAAGCAGGGGACGATGAACTGATCCTTGGACATGCCTGGGAGCCTGAATCCCGCGCCTCTCTCAACGACATGACAGATATTGCAGATATTGCAGATATGGATACGCGGCTCATGGAGGCTAACAGCATCATTGATGACTATTTCTGTGCGACATTTAAACCCTCACAGGAACTTATCGCTAAACACCGACACTTTTTCGAGGGACTGAGCGGAGTTAATCAAGTGATGATTTTGGGCCATTCTCTGTCTAAAGTGGATGAGGCTTATTTCAAATATCTTTTTCTTCAGAAATCCGTTGCAGCGGCACAGTGGTCCATAGCGTGCCGCAGCGAAGAGGAGTGGATAGAAAAGTCTCGCAAACTTGACCTGATGGGAATCAGACCGGTCTCTGTCAGGCAAGTCGCTTGGGATACGTTGTAGGTCTGCTCTTCTCGCACCAGCTCCAGGTCACAGCACGATCGTCAACTGGTTACCCTTTACCGGAGGAGGCATCATGTTCTACCGCGCTTTTGGGCGTTCTGGTTTTAATCCGGGCGGTATGCCATTTAACCCGTTGTACCATACGTTGCAGAAGCGGCAAGACCAGTTCTGCTATAAGGAACTTTATCACCAGCAGCGTGTTGTGAATGATAAACCTTATACCGGAAAGCAGCCATGAGCGAGGGCGAACCGTATCATGGCCGACCATCGACCTGGACGTATTTGCAAGTTTACCCCCCGCGACAAAGGCCAGCATAAGAAACACAAAATAGCGCGTGTTATGTCCCTGCTCGATATCTTTTATGCGTGAGTCGGCTTTTTGCATGGATTCATGCAGTCGCAGAAGTCTCTGGGCGTAGACTGGGGCTAGAAAGGCCCCGGGCGTTTTATAATCCACCCCGTTAAGAGCCATCTCGATGGGGACAACCTCACAGTTACCCCTGAACGCATGCGCAGAACATGCCAGAGCATTGAACGTCTCAATCTGTTTGCCGATGCCCCGATCGTACGCAACTCTTGTCACCCAGTCGGGTAAATCTATTCTGGCGCGCAAAATATCTTTTAAAGCAAAGCTGTCCTGTAGCGACCACCGCATCTCAGACGCTAGGTTGCATAAATCTGGAACCTGATTTATCACGTCCGGTTCTTTACACAGATATCCAAGGTTTTGCTCGCCGTTGCGATAGTGCTGCATGATCAGGGTGGTGCGTTCACCAGCTTCTGACAGGTCCTCTTTATAGGAGGGCAGGCCGCTGTCCGTAACGTAATAAAGAGCTGCGATAAGACCCAAGACGTACCAGATGTGGTCATAAGCATTTTTGAAGGTATTTTTCTTCCAGAGCGCGCTGACAAGCATAATGATGGACCACCCGGCAACCATTGAGATAAGCAGATTGGCTGCCGCAGAAGACACACTGCCCGTAAAGTCGCTCCCAAACCGGAACACATCAGGACCGAAACTATTAAAGTCAGGAACATAACCCATCAGGCTGAACGTCCCTGGCGAGATCCAGAAAAACAGGCTTATCCAGCCCATGCTGCGATTAAGGTAAAATCCGGCACGGATATTCAGTAGGGCGATTGGGAGGAGCAAGATAGTCATTAAACCCGATAATCCATTAACGCCGTGCGTCGGGCTTAGATTCCAGGGATAGATAACGTCATTTCCGACCTGTAAAGGTAGGTCATTTATAGAGTGAAAGAGCCCGAGGCCCTCAAGGTTCTGAGCTAGGCCCCAGGCCGCCAGATTTGAAAACATCAAATAAGGATGAAGGAATTTCAGAAGAAGGAGCATTTGTAGTATGCATCCAAGTGAAGGACAGTAAGTTTTCAGAATACAAAAAATTTCAGTGCCATTCTAATGTTTATTCCCGCCAATATTCGATGCATATCCTTAGCTTCTTAACTGCAAAGCCTGTCTCTGTCTTTTTAAGAGCTGAGTTTCAGCGCGGGTTCTTTCATCTTTCAGACAAGCGGATTTTACTCTCCTTCTTCAACTCCCTAGCGTTGCCGGGTCGTCAGCCCGACGGCAGTAACCGGCTGATCTTGTCCCTATTAATCAACATAGACGAAGACTAGTAAAGTCTGCTTCTGGCACAAAGCGGACTGGGTTCAGGCTAACGTCCGCTATGAGCTGGGAGTTCATATTCTCAATATGATTGAGCGGGCTGAATGCTGATTTCATAGACTACGTAAGGCACATGATAATGCTGTTCTATTACTTTGTAAGTCATGCCTAATCGCTGCATCACTTGTTGAGAAGCCGCATTTTCAGGGTCGGCAACAGCCATTAAATACGTCGCGCCTATCTGCTCTGCTGCGAAATCAGTAATCGCTTTAGCAGCTTCTGTTGCATAGCCTTTGCCATTGTGTTCCGGGACGAGCCGCCAGCCAATCTCTAAGTGGGCACCTTCAACGTTTGCCAGATATTAGAGGCATGCTGCCCCAACTACGGCCCCGGACGCCTTCTCTTTAATAGCCCACCACGAAAATTCATATTTCTGCCATCTGGCCTAAACACGCCTGATACTTTCCCAAGTCTCTTCTAGTGTTTTAACAATGCCGTTGCTGATATACCGCATCACGCCGGAGTCGTTTTCCATTACCCTTAAGTCTTCATAGTGTGAGTCATGATAGGGCTCAAGCCTTAAACGCGCAGTTTCTAAGTTCATCCGACACCCGTTTTTACCTGAAGGCATTACTTTCGCTTACTTCTCCACATAAATCACCCTATCACGATGTAAGCAGTGTCCGCTTATGGCACAAAGCGGATCTGTGTTCTTGAACGTCTGTTATGAGCTAGGAGCGGACAACTAGGCTAATTGAGGTTTATTAAAGAATGTAGTCTGCAAGTTTTGCATGTTGGAACTTAATTCATGGAGAAAATTTTCCATTTTTAAAAGTTTACGAAAAAAAAAGCATAAAATTAATTTTTTTATATATTTTTCAATGGCATGAGTTTAATTCGGGTGTTTGTAAGGCATTGTCAGTAAGAGTCTGTATTGAGTAAAGATCCAGATCCATCGATTACTGATAATCGAAGCCAGCGCATCGTGCACAATGCCGCGCAGTTAAAGCCCTGCCATAAAACATTGCGCCAATCATTAATATAATAATCTTATGTATATGAAAAAATTATTTAACGAGCGAAATCACTTAAGCTTTTGATAATAATAGTAAATTTATAAAGAAGTCAAATCAACCGCAATTTCACGAAAATTTTTGTAAAGTATTCGTGAATTAATCGTTGCGGCTAATGATTGAAGGTTGACGCATGTGTTTAACAAATGTAAAGATTTGTCGTGTAGAAGATGAGGTGATTTTGTTGGTGCGAATTCCCTATTGATTTTATTGTTGTAATAGGAGTGTTCATGAGTAAGGAAAATGTGATTGTGTGCTTTCCGTATGCCGGTGGTGGTAAATCATCTTTCGATATACTTAAGAAACATTTTACATATGGTGCAAGAGTGCTATCACTGACCTATTCAGGCAAAAAGAACGATATCGAGCTGGCAAAATCACCTTACTGTTTCAACCGCATGCTGGAGGGGCTGAAATCACAGCTAAATAGCATTGAGGCGCCCATTACGTTTTTTGGGCACAGCATGGGGGCGATTGTTGCGTATGAAATGGCGGTGATACTTAGCAACCAACTCAACATAAAAAAGCTGGTCGTGTCAGCCTGTAAACCCCCAGAGTTGCTTGTGAACTCCAAGATCTTCAGTACAGGTGCTGACAATGGGTTCAACAATATCGTAGAACTGGGGGGCATCCCGCAGGTTATTGCTGAAAGCCCTTCACGGCTTAAAGAAGCAAAATCCAAACTGGCAAATGATCTCAAGTTACTTGGCAACTACAAAAGAGATGATTACCCCAAAATTAATTGCGCGATTCATGCACTGGCTGCAACCGATGATTCACTTGCATCAGATAAGGAAATGTTGAACTGGAAAAACTATACGTTGAACGAGTTCAAAACCACGACATTTAAAGGTGACCACTTTTACTTCAGAAATAAATCAAAGGAAGTAGCCTGCTTCATTTCGTAATTGATATAAAAGGACCACTTACCATGACATTAATCGCAGATGCTGATGCATATCTGGGACCATCGGGAAATCGTTTTTTTAGTTCTGGATACAAAAGGGTCAGTTATGATATTGCGGATGAGTCAGCCCGAGATAATGGGTATGCATCTAGCTTTAAAATTATTTACCCTGAAGATTGGTCCGTCAAGAAGAATAAGCTTCGACCTCATCTGAGTAGTATTGACGTCATGCTTATGTCCGCACGCGCGTGCGGAAAAATATTATCAACAAGAAATAACTTTAATTTCGAAATATCATGTATAACTATCCGGGCCTCAAAGAAACCAATAGAGGAACTCGATTATATCAAAATAATTTTTGACGTTATATCTGAGTCTGAGAATACGCTCTTTTTTTCCGGGAAAGTTGGAAATATGAGTGTCAACCTCGAAGTTATCAGACATGAAGAACACGATCTTCAACTATCTCCAGCTTTTAATATTGAAGGGTTCAAGCATTCAGTTCAGTCTATTAAAAACATCAGGATTAAAAGTAAGTTTGAAAGCGAAGCACTCGTCATAAAAACCATTAATGGTGAAAGAGCTAAAAAACTCGATTACATTGATGCTTTTGTTTCAGGTCTCCAGCTAGGCCAAATACTATTATACGAACTCGATGATATAACCCGAGAAGGGTCCAATAATCTTTGGATGAGGAGTGTCAATTTTAAATTTCATTCGAAAGAAACCACATCGAATTCAAACCATTTGGATGTTGTTCTGGAAAATACAACACTCATACGAAAACATGATGCTGAATGGCGAAGTGCAGATATCGTTGCAAACTTAAATCATATCCAAGTCAAATGTTCAGTTACTCACCAGTTAAATCGCTGAGGTCATTATGGGCGTGAAAATAATCGGACTTGGTGCTTCTGTACCGACGAAATCAGTGACAAATGAAGAGCTATCTCAGAGCCTTGATACAAGTGATGAGTGGATCACAACGAGAACTGGAATAAAAAGGAGACACCATTCTTCTCCACTTGAGACAACCAGCTACCTCGCATACAAAGCTGGCGAGGCGGCAATGAAGAGTCTCACCCATGATGATAGCAGTGACATCGACACTCTAATTGTTGCCACCTCTACTCCTGACAGAAAGTGCCCAGCAACCGCCCCGAAAGTTGCTACGATGCTGGGCCTAGGAAAAATCAGTGCTTTTGATATCAATGCAGTATGCACAGGGTTCGTCTACGGCTTAGAGCTTGCTGATGCCTTAATCCGGTCTGGCAAATCAAGGAAGCTAATGCTGATTGGTGCCGATGTATTTACGTCGATTTTAAGCAAGCAGGATCGAACGACATATCCCTTGTTTGGTGACGCTGCAGGCGCCATGATTTTAACCCGCAGTGACGATGACAACATTCTTGCAACCTTCACAGGCAGCGACGGAGAATATGAAAACCTTATCACCATTCCTGATGGCGGTACGGAATCAGCGCTCAAGCAGGATAATGACGGTGCGGATGTTTTTTTCAGAATGGAGGGCAGAGAAGTATTCACCAAAGCTATTTCGCAAATGAAAGAGTCGATTAATGAAGTGCTGAAGAGGGGTGGCCTGGTTAAAGAAAACATGGACTATCTGGTTCCCCATCAGGCAAATAAGCGGATTATCGACACTCTCAGTCAACTTTTTGATCTAAAAGAAGACCAGGCGTTGACGAGTCTTGAAGATTATGGAAATACATCGGCAGCTTCAATTCCCATTACTTTGGCACGACATGTTAAAGCAGGAACAATCAATTCTGGAAAAAAAATCGTTTTGACTGCGTTTGGAGGAGGCATTACTTGGGGAGCAGTAGTACTCCGGTGGCCCAATGAGAAAATCAATGCTGATATTAGCGAAAAATAGAGGTAGAAAAATGGAAGATAAAATATTTAGCCGTATCAAAGAAATGCTAGTTGATAAGTATTACGTGCCTTCCCAAAAAGTAACAGCCGAGGTTGTGTATGACGATCTTGAACTAGACTCACTAGTCTTGCTGGAAATCTCAGTCGCTTTAGAAAAAGAATTTGACCTTAAAATACCTGATGGACTTGTTGAATCAGAAATGTCGATTGGCCATTCAGTGAGTGTCATTCTTGGTAACAATGCGGATGCTGCATGATTTATCTGATGAGGCATGGTGATACTCTGTTTAACGTTGAAGGCCGATTGTTGGGGCAAACAGATATCCCGTTATGCCCAATCGGTGTTGAAAAAGTTAAGCAGGCTGCCTGTGCGATTGCAGAGCTGAATATAAATTTCATTTTCAGCTCACCTTATCTACGCGCTCTTCAGACAGCTGATATTTTGGCATCTTCCATGGATACCTTTTTCAGTATCCATAAGGATTTTAGAGAGCGACATCTAGGGGTGATGGATGGGAAGTTTAAACACAATCCGGAATTTTCTGCTCTGGTTGCCATGTTGGGAGAAAAGGAATTTATACCGCCTGAGGGTGAATCTGTTGATGCTTGTATAGGTCGGTTTTCACGGGCGCTAGAACTTGTGACGAGGGAGCATGCTGGCAATATTTTAATTATCTCTCATGGCGGAGTGATCTCACTTTTTATGAAATATGTCATGATGGTTGATTCTAATTTCACATTTCTGGACAACTGTGCTTTTCACACGTTGACTGCCGGACCGGGCCAGCAGTTTTTCGTTAATACGTTGAATACATCATTTTAAAAGGAAATATATGAGCCTTAATATCGTGGTTTTTATTAAACCAGAAGCCGATTTTTTCACAGATTTTGGAAAAAAACTTGCAGCTCTGAAAGAAATGACCTTAAGAGAAAGTGGTTGTGACATTTTCGATTTCTACAGGTTTGAGAACAAATATGTATTGATTGAACGCTGGGCAGACAAGGCGGCCATTGATGCACATATGGAAGAAGCGTACACAAAAGAATTTATCCGTCAGACAAAAGCGCATCTTGAAGAAACAGAAGTTTTCAAACTGGAAAATATTTAGCGATTACTGTGAGAGGTTAGCATGGCGGAAGTCAGTTTTAACAGAAGGGAATTACATGTACTGCTGACAGTATGCCTGTCTATGTTCATTATCCCATTGACAATTACGTCTTCTAGCATTCTGAATCTTTCAGTTATGAAAGATTACGCATTGAATTATCAGAAAGCGCAATGGTTTATTAATATATTCATGGTCATGTATGCTGCATTCCTTCCAGTAACAGGATCACTATCTGACTATATTGGTAAAAAAAATGTGTTCCTGTTCGGCCTTCTCCTTTTTTCCATTGGCTTTTTTTCAGGGGGGCTTGTGAATGACTATGTGCTTCTGCTCACATGCCGTGCCATTAGTGGTGTAGCTGCGGCCGCGGTCACAACTTCAGCAACCGCTCTGCTGGCGACTCATCTTAATGAAACGAAGAAAGCACGTGCTTTTTCCATTTTTGGTGTTTTTCTGGGAATGGGAATGATTAGCGGTCCACTGCTTGCATCTTTGTTAAACTATATAGAGCATGGATGGCTGATTTTCAGTACGATCATGGCTCTGATACTGATCGCCCTGTTCATTTCATTGATTTTAATTTCTGCAAAAGCGCATCGTGCAAGCCATCCTTTTGACTGGGCTGGCGGGGTACTATTGACCATGTTTTTGCTGACATCTGTAATGATGGTGTCATTCCTTTCTGACTGGACGATTAGCGATCCCAGAACGCTAGTTTTACTGTTCACATCCGTTTTACTTGGATTTTTGCTTTGCCGTGTAGAGCAAAAATCAAAATTTCCATTGATTGACATTCGTATCTTCAAAAATCAGGATTTCTCAGCAATGAGCATCACGTCTTTACTCCTTGGTTTTGGATATATAAGTGTGCTGTTTTATTTTCCATTCTATCTGAGTAAGGCGACCGACTTCTCAACTCTTCAAATTGGCTCTATTATGACTGTGGCGACACTCCCGTCGCTAGTATTCCCGCCAGTGATTGCGAAATTCAGAATGAAATTCAGCGACGAATTTCTATTGAAGATTACTCTTCTATCGATTGTTATTGCACCGATTATTTTAACGGCCGTGTTAGGTAGTGAAAGCGTTCTCCTTCACCAGATAGCAATGTTTGTTTTTGGCAGTTCTTTTGGTATATCTCTTTCCTATATTGATGGAGTGGCCGTCAACTCTGTTCCATCTCATCAAACCGGGCTAGCAGCAGGAACATTTAATACTTTCAGGATAGGTGGCGAGTCTATTTTCATTCCTCTAACTTCTTCAATGGCTACATTGTTGAATGGCAATTTTAGTGGGCGGCTTGAGCATGTTTTCATTATAGGTGACAATGTAATTGACAGCACGCATAAAATCTTCATTACATCTGCATCTCTATTACTCATGGCTATATCAGCACTGTGCCTTATCTTTTCTGTGATGATTATTAATCTTTATCATGCTAGTAAAAAGGGGGATCAAATTAATGAAGTTTCCTGAAAAGAATGAAGGTGATGTATTAATTGTTGGTGGTGGCCCAGTGGGAATGCTGACTGCGCTGGAATTATCGCTTTTTGGAATCAAGGCAAGGATTATTTCCAAGCATGAGCGATATTCACCGCATTCAAAAGCGACGATTATATGGCCACGAGTGCTGGAGTTGCTATCCCGCACCGGTGTTTCAGAGGGTGTCATCCAGTCTGGTCATTACTTTGACCAGATGAATTATTACTCAAACAAGAAGATGATCGGCAATATCTGCTTCGATCGCTTGAAGTTCACTAATTACCGCTATGGAATTACGATACCTCAGTGGAAAACGGAAAAGGTTCTGGAAGACCAACTCAATGAAGAAGGAATCCAAATTGAATACGGATGTGAATTTATCGACGGCCATAACGACCATGAGCGCGTTAATGTCACCTTGCGCAATCCGGATGGAAACATAACTCACGAATCCTTTGCATGGGTGATTGGTGCAGATGGCTACTCCAGTAAAGTCAGGGAGTGTTTTGGTTTCACTTTTGATGGCTTTCAGATGGAAACCAGACTTGCTATCACTGATGCGGAGCTGGTCAGTGAATCAACTAGCCGTGAGGTAGGATATTACCTGCATCGCAAGGGAAACATGGTGCTGGCTCCAATAGGTGATGGCCTTTTCCGAGTAGGTGCAAGTGTGCCTGCTGACTACCAAGGTGAGATCAATCGTGAGTTCTTCGAAAAAATTTTAGGAGACCGTGTTCCTGGAAACAAAACACTGGGGCACATGAATTTCTGCGGAATTTTTAACGCTAATGTTCGCTCTGCATCCTCTTACAGAAATGAGAATGTCTTTCTTGTGGGGGATGCGGCGCATGCTATGAGTCCTTCAGGTGCGCAGGGGATGAACAGTGGTTTTCAGGACGCGGTAAACCTTGGCTGGAAACTCGCCGGTGTCATCCGCGGTGAATACAATCCATCACTTCTTGAGTCGTATTCTGAGGAAAGAATGAATGGGATTAACCGCACATCTAAACTTTCCACATTCCTAGCCAACGTCAGCCTGTATAAAAATCGTCAGGCCATATTTGCACGTGACGTAGCATTCAGAATGGCCTCCAGAACCGGGCTAGTTGATAAATTCCTTTCACCTCGAATTGCTCAAATCGATATTCCACACGGTGAACTTCCTGAAGGTAAAAACCGCTTGGAAATAGGACGACGAGTACCTCTTGAATGGCGTAGTAGTTTCCTTTCTCCGCATCTGAGTCTGACAACGCATACGGTTTTATTCTGGCCGGGAAACCATTACATCTATTCAGACTGGCTATCCTACTTTGAAAAAGCTTCAGCGGCCGTGAGAGGTGCCACTCTTGTAAATTTAAGCGGAAAGGTACTCGGTTTATTGAAGGACCTATTGCCCAGTAAGTCTGTTTGCATCGTTGTACGCCCGGATGGATTTATCAGCGACTTGATAGAGATCAGCGAAAACACTTCAAATGAAGTTTTCGGTATTTTGAACAGTAAAATTAATCAACAACCTGCATGAGGATAATTTATGAATAAGCCACTTGTTAAATTGACAGATGTTAAAGACTTTACTCAAGAACAGCTTAGCGTTTATGAGAAGTTCCCGTCAAATCTGACTCGTAGTCTGCTTCTCACAAAATGCTCCGCTGGCCCTCATCTTGCATTGGGAGGTGCCATCACAAAAGGTTATCTCAATGATTATGAGCGCGAAATAATTGTGATGCGTGTGGCTAAACTCGTTGACAGTGAGTTCGAGCGACTCATTCACTATCCTTTAGCGATTAAAGCTGGTTTATCAGAGCAAGAAATAAGTGATATTGAAAATGGCAATTATAGTGCGATGGAACCTCGTCGTCAGGCTATGGTTCACTACATCACCGAATGTATTAATAATGGCAAAGCCTCACCTGATGCGTTTCGCAAGCTTAACGAATTTTATTCCCAAGGCGAGATTGCAGATGCAACACATTTGGCAGGGCACTGTTGGATGACAGCCATGTATCTTTCAAGTCTGGACATACCTTTAGATGAGCAGGAGACATCCTGGTCACGCCTTACAGAATTAAACAATTAAGGAGGTAGCGGTTGATTTATTCTCACCTCGGTAAATCAGGCCTGGTCGTGTCTCGTATTGCCCTAGGATGTATGTCATTTGGAGAATCGTCTAGGGGAGCACACCCTTGGACACTTGACTTCGCCAGAAGTGAAAGAATCATTGTTGAATCACTAGATTCAGGAATCAATTTTTTCGATACCGCAAATATTTATTCTTTAGGATCGAGCGAAGAGATCTTGGGTGAATGTCTGAAAAGACATGCAAAACGTGATGATGTCGTGATTGCAACTAAAGTTTATGAAAAAATGAGTGATTCACCACAGTCAGGTGGATTGTCACGCAAAGAAATTTTTTCACAGGTTGACCAGAGTTTAAAGCGTCTGCAAACGGACTACATTGACTTATATATTATTCATCGTTGGGACCCCAATACGCCAATTGAAGAGACCATGTCAGCACTTAATGACTTAGTCCGTTCTGGCAAGGTTCGTTATATTGGTGCTTCCTCGATGAGGGCATGGCAATTCATTCAGGCACAAAATGTTGCGCGCAATAATGGCTGGACGCCGTTTATCAGTATGCAAAACCATTACAACCTCATTAACAGAGAAGAGGAACGTGAAATGCTTCCTTATTGTGTGTCTGAGGGAATTGGTGTAACACCTTGGAGCCCACTGGCTCGAGGGAGGCTTGCTAAAAACGCGGAAACTGCCCGTTCCCGATCAGATAAAGTCCAGTCATGGCTGTATGAGTCGGCTAAAGCCAGCGATGTGAAAGTCATTACCGTACTCAATGAGATTGCCAGAAATAAAGAATGCAAGCCTGCACATGTTGCACTCGCATGGCTTCTTTCCCGTCCAGGTGTGGCATCACCCATCATTGGGGCCACTTCGGTTGAACAACTCACTGATAATATCCGGAGCGTCGAAATCAATCTGGATGAACGTGAGATAGCTGCTTTGGAAGAGTTTTACACCCCTCATGCCACAGCAGAATTACAGTAAAGTCAGGAGGATAAGATGGCAGTTCAGAAACCGGTAAAGTCAGGATTTGATGCGTCCTCAACAGCATCTGATGTGCTCAAAAGTCTCGACCTTGTAGGAAAAACTGCATTTATCACGGGGGGACATTCTGGTCTGGGATTTGAGGCAACAAAGGCCCTTTCTGCTGCGGGAGTTCATGTTGTTGTGGCAGCAAGAGATGTTAAATCAGCTGCCCAAAATCTCAGTGAACAGAAAAATGTCACTATCCTCCCATTGGATCTGTCTGATATCGCCTCTGTTAAAAACGTGGCCGCCATTGTTTCAGCTAACCGCTATGTATTCGATTACGTGCTGTGTAATGCCGGTATCATGGCATGCCCTGAACGAAGAGTAGGGCCGGGCTGGGAATCCCAGTTTGCAACCAATCATGTAGGCCATTATGTGCTGGTAAACTTAATCTGGAATAACATTCGTTCAGGTGGACGAGTAGTCTGTGTCTCATCAGCAGGACACCACAACTCGCCAATCCGGTGGGACGATATTCAGTTCACCAGCGGGTACGACAAATGGCTAGCATATGGCCAGTCTAAAACAGCCAACATCTTGTTCGCGTTGCAGCTCGACAGCTACGGTAAGAGTCGTGATATTCGAGCATTCTCACTGCATCCTGGAAAAATATTTACTCCGTTGCAGCGACATCTGACAAATGAAGAGATGGCTGGAGAAGGATGGATGGACAAAGATGGAAATCCAATTGATCCCACTTTCAAATCCACAGCTCAGGGAGCAGCAACCGAAGTCTGGGCGGCTACCAGTCCTCAACTGAATGGTCTTGGCGGGCTTTACTGTGAAGATTGTGATGTATCCGCGCTCGCATCTGAATATCCAGAGCCTTTTGTTGGTGTTTGCGAATATGCTGTTGACCCAGAAGAGGCTTTAAAATTGTGGAAATTTACGGCTAATCTGACAGGCGTAAATACATTTTCTGACAAATAATTTTTTTAAATAAAAAGGCTGGCTCATATGATAGCCAGCCTTTTATTTGCGTAACATTGTCATGTGAATTTTCTCTTTTTTAACTAAATGCCGACATGTTATTCATTATACTAGGCCAGTATGATCGGCTCTATATTGATTAAATCGGCCAGGTATTAGCAACTTCCGTTTCTAGCACTAAGCGGACCTGCAACAGGGCAAGAAACTCTGAAGGCGAGTAGCACAATTTTGCAAGAAATTACTGACATTATAATTTTTTAATTAACGTGAAACTGGTCATCCTTACTTCAAAGTAAGAGACTTTGCTATAAATTCCTTCCGTCTCTGCCATTTAACCTCTCAAGCCATTAGCCGACTCCATTAACAAGAAAGCTGGTAAACATGGCTAGACGCCTATATCCCCTTTATATGTGTTCAATCGTGATATGTAAGCCATTTTTTTACATAGCATCATGAATATCAGCTGCTACTCCAGTTCATGTATAATTGTGGTGAAAAGTCAATCGTCAGTCTTATTGTGTTTAATAGCATCAAAGTGAGGTCCCAATGCAGGTACTAGGCTTTCTTCAGGTTCTGTATTTCCGGGACTATCGGCAAGCGGATTTCCTGTATCTTCTTCCGCATCAATCTCGTGAGCGTCCATATTTTCGTAATCATTTTATTCCTTTTCACCATTTCGGGCTGCATATCCCAGCACTAGTGGCCTCTTTTCGTTGGCTGATTGATCATTGCCATTCTTACAAAGAATCTGACATAACGCCGGGGCAAAAAATCCAATTAGGCTCTTATCTTAATCGGATAAAATTTATTTTTCACAGAATAGAGTTGGTGATTTCCGCCTCAGAGTTTTCCTCCACCAGTAGTTTACTGCCTTATGCAGACGGTCAGTTGCTGCAAAGTCATGTTTTTCATCGTCAAGCACCTTAAATGCCATCAGCTGCTGATTTACAGTGCCCGTCACTAAGTTAAAGCACAAGGTATATGTCTTTCCCACACCAGCTAAAGCATGCGCATTTCATATACGGAGGTTGATATTAGGCTTTTCAAATTCTGATCATTGCGTTGTTTACCGTTTGACGGTTTTGATCACTATCTAGTGATCAGAATTCATGACCAAATTCTTCAGCGACTGTCTTGAAAAATCACATCCAGGGTTTAATCAACATTGGGTCAAAAAGCCCAATGGGGAAGTTAAACAGATACTGGCGGGTAGTGGTAACGTTCAAACCATAGAAATCCGCATATTCTCTGACGTTACAATGCCTCAGCCATGCATCACTGTAATAGTTATCAAAATGCTGAGCCCAGATATCACTCAGTGGCTGTCGCGACAACTGACGATACGCTGTGCGTTGGGGAAGCTGATGCTCAGAAATGTATTCCTGAACCGTAAGCCGCTGCTGCTGGTGGAACTGCCGGCGATGATAAACCCAAAACAGCACACGAATTGCCGCGCCACCGCATTTATGCAAATGGTCATACATCACACGTTTAGGGAGCTTACGTGCTTTTGCATATTGCTGCTGCGTTATGCCACTTAATATTGCTTCACGACGATAATTTTGTTTGTGGTAAGCCCATTGGATACGCCACGTATCGCTCCAGAAGTTGTAGTCCTTGTAATGCACGTCGCACTCTATAGCAGGCAGCAGGAAACGCTCAAACAACTCATCCAGCGTTGCAGGCAGAGCATGCAGATGCTGCTTTCTTTGCAGCCGCTGTTCATCAGTCAGCGGCACAATTTCATAACCGGTTAGCCAGTCAATGCCGCCTACATAAGTCTTCATCTTACGATTAAGTGAGTGGGGCACCGAAATTTTAACGTTTCTGCTTATTTTGTTTTTCATTTTTATCAACTTTCAAAATATTTACAGCCAGCACGCTAACAACCATGGATTAACCAGATTAGCCGGGTAGTTACACAAATAGCGGCTTGCTGTAGACGGATTTAGGTAATACCAGCGGCAATACTGTGAAACGCTGATATTGAATGGCCAGTAATAGCGATAGTAGCGCTCAAAATGACGGTGCCAGTGAGGGCTCAGTTTAGTGCCAGCCACGACGCTATTACCGTCACGCAGGCGGCCCCTGATTTTACTAAAACGCTGCAGCGCTCGTCTGAGCGCCTTCATTGGCAGTAAGGCAGCCTCATCCAATCGTTGGCTATCTTTCAGAGGCAATGTCGCAGGCTTACCAGCAGAAGGCTCTGCGGGATTGAAAAGCGAATCCAGCTTTCCGGGAAGAGGGCAATGCGCTTGTGCCCGATCAAAATCAGCAATCTGAGTACGTAATTGCGTAGTTTTAGTATGTTTGGCTTTTTTTAAATACGGGTAATGCCGAGTTCCGGAACACGCAATGTCTTTAGCAATTCCTTCCTTAGAGTGCTGCTTAGCAAAATAACTCACCCGCAGTAACAATGCGGTCATGGCCTCGGTGTCATTCTTTCGAATTAAATAGTAACCATGCTTTGGAAACCAGACCGTTCCGCCCGTTGCTATTTTCCAGCAGCTTTCCACCAGCTTGTTAATTTTAAGAGGATGACGCACGCAGTTACCATCAACCATCAGTAAGTAATGATAATGCTGTGCTGGTGCCTGATTCTGTTCTCTGACCCAAAACACCCGAGCAAAGCTTTTGGGATACTCCTTCCTTAGAGCAGGAATCAATAGCTGATGAAAGCGGGTAATAACGCGGTTGTCAGCCGTGTACTGAGGCAGATGAAAATCATAACGGATTGCCAGAAAACGAGAGCAACTGGCATAAGTTCTATCAACTGCTCTGAAAAGAGAATTCATGATCTTCACATCCTGCTGACTCTCTTCAGGCATGACTGGCCAGAGAATATTGTCATACAGAAACTCGCCGTTAGTCCGGATATCCGGATAAACCGTACTGCGCGTAATATTATTAATTACCGGTTCCTGAATGGCTGAATGCAGACTGCCAGTTTTACTGTTTATCATAGGGTTACGGCTGTATAAGAATCATGGATTGGTAACGATTTGATGCGCTGGTTGTTTCAAATGGTTGCATCAGCAGATAAAAGAAAGGCTGGAAATCCCAGCCCTACTTAGAGGTTTAGCAGCAGTTATCAAGCCACTGTTCATATTGCGTGACTGTCCAGCCCATGGTTCTCCCTGAACGTTTTTTGGGCGCAGGAAACTCACCGCTGATCACCCAGCGGTAAAGGGTGGTTCGGCTGCAATTCAGAAGGTCAAGCATCTCACAGATACGAATCAGGCGTTGCGGGCCAGGAAGGTGACTGACGGTCGTTGATAAAGAATTGATGTGTTTCATGTTAAACCTCTCGGTAACGAATAAAGACGAAACGTATCTTAAAAACCGAGAGTGTCTATGTCGTGGTTACCCTGGAAAGATACCTTAGTGACCTTTGCTATCCTACTGATTAAGCAGATTTAATTTTTCTTATTTTTTGCATCTGTCTCTTTTCGGCCCGCAATTGATGAAGATCAGTTACGTCGCGTTCAAGCAGGCTAATCGCTTCGCGGAGATTTTTTAGGCATTGCTCTTCACTCATTGGAAAACATCCTTCCGCTGGCCAGAAGAGCGAGATCTTTCTTTCGACCAATCTCAAAAGCTCCGGTGCCTTTGGCAGTAAATCCTTTGATGAGATGAGCCTGTTTTTGTCGTACAAACTGGCTATGACAGCGATGAGAAACTCTTCCCGTTTAGCTGCATAGGTTTCGGCTTTATCTATAGGGGCAGTCAGGCGTTGTTCCAGCGACTCAATCTTTTCTTTTAGTGCTAGATTTTCAGCCTTTAGGTCCGAGGTATCTTGTTCACACATCGGTGCTTCTGGCCTTGCAGTATCAAGCGGAACTCCAAGCACGTCAGCAATTTCTGTCCGCAGAAAACCACAATTAGCCAGCTTATCAGTATTCATGACATCATCACTTACCGCCCGCAGTGCCGCCTCGGCATTAGGATAATAGTCAGGAGCACCGATGTTTGGTGCGCCATGTTTATCCAAGAGCTGGTATGGGGCAACGGGTGAAGTGTCATACCAGCTTTCATATCTAAACCAATACAGCGGAGGCTGATGCTCTGAACGTCGATACTTTTTCAGCGCTAAAAGGCACAGGGCGTTGTAGCTCTGATCTGGATAACGCTGTTTGAGCTGTTCAAATAGAGTCTTAACACTGATGAAGCGTTCTGTATCAGACCGGCGCGCGAGTTGCTCATTACGCAATTGCTGAATGGAATCGTCGAAACTCATGGCTTGTTTTTGTCCTGCAATCCTGGGGGGCAGATAAGGCTGTCTTAATGATTGAATCTGGATGGCTGTCAGGCTTTTCGAAAAAGGAAATCAGGTTTCTGGCAACCGGCCAGCCAGACATTTAAACCCACACTACTTACGTCACCCAGCCATTCACTTACGTCACCCACTACATCACCTGATTCGCGCCCAAAGAAAAAGGAGTTAGACGATTTCTCATCTAACTCCTTGTTTTATTTGGTGGCCCCTGCTGGGTTTGAACCAGCGACCAAGCGATTATGAGTTCCTACTACATTAGCCGAAAATCAATGGTTTTTTCTATTTATCATTGACATAGATTGCCAGTCTTTGCCAATGATTTTCCATTATTAGCCATTTCCACCGCCACTTTATCGCCACTGGAAATATGATGGTTAAAAGTCGTTAAAATAGCGATTATTGTTTGCTTAATGAATACACATTAATTGAATTAAAATCGTATTCTCGAATTCAAGTTTTCGACAACCCCGCCGTAGCCAGGGAAAATAGTTGCTTCGCTGATTTGCATCTCTCTAAGGAAGTTGTTAACTTTCAGTGCTTCTGAGCTTGGTAATGTTAATTTAATTAAGATGTCATCAGTGTTAATTTGAACTGTTTTCTTTGAATTATATTCGGTTATAGCATCTTCAAGTGCAATATCCATAGTGCGTTGATCTGTTTTGATAATATCAAATTTTGGGTCTGTACTGAATGAGTTATTTGTTGTGAAGTGATCTAAATATTCACCCAATAAAGGTCCTTCTTTGATGTCATGTTTCGATTGAATAAATGTAAACAAACCTCTTTGTGATTTTGCATTTTCGTTCCATTGATAATGTGGGCTAAATATTTTAACATCTGAAAGAGGAGAGGGAAATAGGTTTTTTAATTTTTTGTAGTTCAACATCCATATGCTTATTTTATTGTTATTAGCTGGTTTTTTCATAAAATTAGTGGCGAAAAATGATGCTACATATTGATTGTATGACCAATCAATCAGCCTAGTAGGTAGTCCATAATGCTGTGCTAGGGCTGCTATCTCAATAGAGTCATCGTTTAACCATTTATCAACATTAAATGTCTTCATAACATAGCTGAAGTTAATATAACCATCTATTTCCATTTGAGAACTCATTAACTTAGAGTTTGGTACATACAATCCATTTTCATTCGCTGATCTATAAAATCTTCTCAAAATAGTCATTTCAATTGTGGCATGATAGTCTTTGATGTTCGTTGGGCCAACACTTTTTATAGCGTTTTGGTGTTTCCCTTTTTTGATAATCATTTTGGCAATTTTTAGTAGATCAGGGTTGTTTTTTCTTCTCATTATATTGGGGTGCAATTTGAAATTTTCATCTGTATGCCCCCTAAATACATAATCAGTTAACTTGTAATCTGTATTCCAAGGTGTTAGTAGATCTAGAAACTCTTTAGCAGTTTTACAGTTTATTATGGTTAATATTGACATTTAAAGTTCCTTTTAAAGACTAATATGGCGAGAAAGTGGGTTAAACCTCAAAGCATCTTCTAAATGATCAGGCGAGAAGTGAGCGTATCGCATTGTCATTTTTATATCTGTATGGCCAAGCACTCTCTGTAAGACCAAAATATTTCCGCCATTCATCATAAAGTGACTGGCGAAGGTGTGACGCAAAACGTGTGTAAGCTGTCCTGCCGGTAGTTCGATGTCAGTCCTTTCCAGAGCAGACCGGAAGGCGCCATAACAATCACTGAATAACCGACCATTTTTATCATCAGTCAGAGAATCGTATAGTTCTTTGCTGATTGGAACAGTGCGATTTTTTCTGCCTTTCGTGTTTGTGTATGTGATTTTGTATTTCGCGAGCTGGCTTTTTTTAAGACTTTCAGCCTCAGACCACCGTGCGCCAGTGGCAAGACAGATCCTTACCACGATTTCTAAATCAGGGTGCTCATGCCGTTTACACTCTTCGAGCAGTTGCGAAATCTGGTCGTGATTAAGCCAAGCCATCTCCATTTCTTCGGTGCGGAAAGGGCGCATATTTTTCAGCGGATTTTCAACTTTCCATTCTCCTAGTCGATTTAGCTCATTAAATACCGCGCGAAAGTAAGCCAGCTCAAGGTTAAGCGTACGAGGCGATACTTCTTTAACCCTGTTTGAGCGGGCATATTCACCCTTTAGCCTTTTTTCCCTATAGCGGGAAAACATCTGCGCATCGAAGTCGCGAGCGAGTGGTTCGCCCATACACTCAAAAGCATGGTGCATAGCTAACTGGCGTTTTAAGCCATCTTTCAGAGTAATGCCATGAGCGCCATACCATGAATCAACCAGTTCCTTTAAAGTGCGCCTGTCTTCCTTTTCTTCCTGCCATGGAGTTTTAACGGTGTATTGCTCAAATGCCAGTGCCTCACCTTTAGTGGCGAATTTCTTCCTGATGCGTTTCCCTTTTGCACCGTTTGGGTAAAGCTCACAAATCCAGCCGCCACCAGGATTTTTACGCACAGTCATTAATTAACCTCGCTGAAAACACCTATCGCACGGCCAATCAGTTTTATTTCATCAACGCCACACTCAAAAGGTACTTTACCGCCTGCAACATGCAATCTTTTGCCAGGGAGAACTGTTATCTCACGGATGCTGATTGCGCTTTCAATATCAACTAACCAAAGACCGTCCGACATAGAGGCTTCCTGCTCTATGACATATGTACTGTTATCACTTTTCACACAACTTCCATTTTTTGGCTGCTTGGTAAAAAACTGTCGATCAAACAATAGAGTTCCAGTATTGCTCAATTCACCTTCACTTAATTCGAATAAAGGAAGATTGGTTGATGTTGGGTTCTCATCAGCTGAGATGCTTTTTTCACCTTCACCAGTCATTAGCCATTTGAGGTTTACGCCGGTTTCAAGTGCACAATGCACAGCAAAGTCGTACGACATGTTGCCCCGTGTATAACGGTTCTGTAAGGAACTGGCTGCGATTTTGAAGTGATTAGCGAGCTGAATTTTCTGAGTAAATCCATAAACCTCGCAGATTCTGTTTAGTAACTCTTCGTTATTGAAATTGGCATCTAACATTAAAATTAGCATTCCTGTATTGCTAGATACTAAAATTAGCATTAGTATCGACATTGACGGTGGCATTAAGTGGCAAAAGTAGGCAAAAACTATGCACTCATTGTCTAAATATTATCAATTTAGGAATCATGCTATATGGCTTCTGAAATCGCAATCATCAAAGTTCCAGCACCGATTGTCACGGCTGAGCAGTTCGCTGAACTGGAAGGCGTTTCACGCCGCACTGTTTATCGCTGGACTACCGGTGACAACCCGCAACTGCCTATAGAACCCCGTACTATCCGCAAAGGCTGTAAGAAAGCGGGTGGACCAATTCGTATCTATTACGCACGTTGGAAAGAAGAACAACTGCGCAAGGCGTTCGGGCATTCCCGTTTTCAGCTCGTTATTGGCGGCTAATTCACATTAAGTGAATAGGGAGATTCGTACATGTTTGATTTCAAGACTTCCACCCATAACCACTATGACGACGCCTGCCGCAAGTTTGCGCTGACACACAGCATGGTTGAGCTGTCGCAACGTGCAGGCATGAAAGCACAGACCCTGCGCAACAAGCTGAACCCGGATCAGGTTCATCAGCTGACTGTTTCAGAACTGCTGTTGCTTACCGATCTGACCGAAGACGCAACGCTGATAGATGGTGCGCTGGCTCAATTGCATTGCCTGCCATGCGTACCGGTTAATGAGCTGGCAAAAGAAAAGTTTCCGTCCTACGTGCTTAAGGCTACTGCTGAAGTCGGAAGCATGGCCGCCAGTGCCGCTAACCCGGAGCGGATGGGCGTCACGCAGCAGAGCCTGAAGGACGCGAAGCAGGAGGCGGCCGCGCTGGCCGTGCAGTTTAAAAACACCGAGCGCCCGACGACGCAGCAGGCCCGCGCACTGGAAAAGGCCCGGCAGGCGGCGGCAGAGCTGCAGACCAAAACCAACAGCCTGCGCCTTTCGGTGCAGCAGCAGCGCGAGGCGCTTAACGCGGCGGGGATTTCCACCAAAGCCCTGAGCAGCGAGCAGCAGCGCCTGAAATCCGCTTCGGCGCAGGCAACCGTCAGCCTGAGCCGCCAGAAAATGGAGCTGCAGCGGCTGAATGCACAGCAGGAGCGGCTGAACCAGACCAGCGAGCGCTACCGTAAAGGGCAGGAGCTATCGGGCAAAGTACGCAATATGGGCGCGGCCGGTATCGGTGCGGCAACGGTCAGCGGCATGGCGGCAACCTCGCTGCTGAAGCCGGGCTTTGAGTTTGCACAAAAAAACTCTGAGCTGCAGGCCGTGCTTGGCGTGGCGAAAGATTCAAAGGAAATGACGGCCCTGCGTGCGCAGGCGCGCCAGCTGGGTGATACAACCGCTGCCTCTGCCGATGATGCGGCAGGCGCGCAAATCGTTATCGCCAAAGGGGGCGGCGATGCCGCTGCCGTTGAGGCGGTAACGCCGGTTACGCTCAATATGGCACTGGCAAATAAGCGCACGATGGAGGAAAACGCCGGGCTGCTGATGGGGATGAAATCAGCCTTCCAGCTTTCAAACGATAAGGTTGCACATATCGGCGACGTGCTATCGATGACCATGAATAAAACGGCCGCTGACTTTGACGGGCTGAGCGATGCGCTGACCTACGTCGCCCCGGTAGCGAAAAACGCGGGCGTCAGCATCGAGCAGGCGGCGGCAATGGTAGGCGCTTTACACGATGCCAAAATCACCGGCTCAATGGCCGGTACGGGAGGCCGTGCCGTGCTGAGCAGGCTGCAGGCTCCTACCGGCGAATCATTCAAGGCTATCAAAGAGCTGGGGATTAAAACCGCAGACGGCAAAGGAAATACCCGCCCGATATTCACCATCCTGAAAGAAATGCAGGCGAGTTTTGATAGTCACAAACTGGGGACGGGCCAGCGCGCCGAGTACATGAAGACCATCTTCGGCGAGGAGGCCAGCTCATCGGCGGCCGTACTGATGACCGCCGCCTCAACCGGCAAGCTCGATCAGCTGACCGCCACGTTTAAAGCCTCTGATGGCAAAACCGCCGAGCTGGTCCAGGTCATGCAGGATAATCTCGGCGGCGACCTGAAAGAGCTGCAGTCTGCTTATGAGGCTATCGGCACCGACCTGTTTGATCAGAACGACGGCAGCCTGCGCACGCTTACCCAGGACACGGCGGCGCTGCTGCTCAAGGTGGATGGCTGGATTAAGGCTAACCCGGAGCTGGCTGGCGGTATCGCAAAAGTGGTAATGGGCGGGCTGATGTTAGCCGGAGCGCTGGGCGCAATCGGGCTGGTAGCCTGGCCGGTGATAGCGGGCGTGAATACCCTGATTGCCGGGGCGGGATTCCTCGGCACGGCATTCGGCATCGCGGGCAGCGCTCGGCGCTATCACGCTGCCGGTTCTGGCTGTCGCGGCGGTAATCGTGGCCGGTGCGCTGCTGGTACGCAAATACTGGGAACCCATCAGCGCCTTTATAGCGGGCGTGGCCGAAGGCTTTACCGCAGCGATGGGGCCGATCAGTGATTCCTTCGGTTCGCTGAAGCCGGTGTTTGATTGGGTAGGCGGCAAGGTCAAAGAGCTTTGGGACTGGTTCGGCAAACTGCTGGAGCCGGTTAAATCCACGCAGACCGAACTTGCCACCGCCGGAGACATGGGTAAGAAGTTCGGCAACATGCTGGCCGAGGCGCTGAAAATCCCCAGCCACGCGCTCGATCAGCTTATGGGCGGCATCAACTGGGTGCTGGATAAGCTCGGCATTATCGACACGAAATCCGATGGCCTCAAAGACAAAGTCCCGTCCCCGGATCCGGTAGCAACCGGCGGCGCGGGCGCAGATACCGGCGGGCTGCAATACAACATCGCCTATGGTGGCGCGCCTTACCGCCCGGTTTCAGCCCCGTCAGGCGGGGGCGGATTCACCGACCGCAGCCAGAATACTTATCAGTATGAAATCAACATGCATGAGGGTATGACCAAAGACGACGCAATGGCGCTGATGGCGCAGCACCAGGCTAAAGAGCAGCGCAACCGGCAGGCGCAGAACCGCAGCAAAATGGGCTGGGAGGATTAAACGATGATGATGATTTACGGCATGATGCCGTTTATGCGACAGACCCTGCCTTACGGGGATATGCAGCAGAATATCGACTATCGCTGGCCCACTAACAGCCGGTTCGGGCAGCGTCCGTCGGCGCAGTTTATCGGTCCGGGCGATGAGAAAATTACGCTTTCCGGGGAGCTTCGCCCGGAAATCACGGGCGGCTCGGTGTCGCTGATGACCGTCCGCCTGATGGCCGACGAGGGAATGGCGTGGCCGCTGATTGGCGGCAGCGGCATGATTTACGGCATGTACGTGATCGAGAGTATTTCTAACACCTTCAGCGAGTTTTACCCCAACGGGACGGCCAGTAAAATCATGTTTACCTTGAGCCTGAAGCGCGTTGATGAGTCTCTGACGTCCATGTTTGGCGATCTGAAAAAGCAGGCTGACGGACTTATCAGCGGATCCGCCAGCCTGCCAGGGCAGCTCACGTCAGCAATCGACGGCGTGAAGTCGGCGGCAGGTAGCCTGATTTCATCTGCCGGGGGGCTGCTCGGATGATCGGGATAAGCAGCCTGCCGGTGCAGGCCGGGGCGCAGCTGACGCCGGATTTCATGCTGAAGGTTAATTCCAAAGACGTCACAACCAATATCCGGGATCGCCTTATCTCGATGACGCTGACCGATAATCGCGGCTTTGAGGCTGACCAGCTGGATATTGAGCTGGACGACGCCGACGGACAGCTGGCTATGCCGGTACGCGGCGCAGTGATAACGCTGTTTCTCGGCTGGAAAGGCCAGACGCTTTTCGGAAAAGGTAATTTCACCGTTGATGAGGTAGAGCACCACGGCGCGCCGGACACCATGACTATTCGCGCCCGCAGCGCTGATTTCCGTGGCTCGCTCAATTCCCGCCGGGAGGTGTCCTACCACGATACAACCCTGGGGGAAGTCGTCACGCAGATAGCCGCGCGCAATAACTTAAAGCCCATGCTGGCCGATGGATTCGCCGGAATTGCAGTGGCCCACATTGACCAGACGCAGGAGACTGACGCTAAATTCCTGACGCGACTCGCCACACTTTACGGCGCTGTTGCGGCAGTAAAGGCCGGGCGGCTTCTGTTTATTAAGCCCGGTAACGGCGTCACTGCCAGCGGCAAGCCGATTCCGCAGATGACTATCACGCGGCAGGATGGCGACCGGCACAGCTTCAGCATTGCCGACCGAGGCGCATACACGGGCGTCTCTGCGAGCTGGCTGCATACCAAAGACCCGAAGCCAAAGAAAGTTAAGGTGAAGCGTAAGCCGAAGGTAAAGCACCTGCGCGCGCTGGAGCACCCCGCGGCGAAGAAGAAAAAGGCGACTGCGACCAAAACACCGGAGGCCAGAGAGGGCGATTATCTCGCAGGGACTGAAGACAACATTTTTACGCTGACGACCGTGTATGCGACGAAAGCGGCCGCGATGCGGGCAGCTAAAGCAAAGTGGGATAAGCTGCAGCGCGGCGTCGCTGAGTTCTCGCTTACGCTGGCGATGGGACGTGCCGACCTGTACCCGGAGACGCCCGTCAGGGTGAACGGCTTTAAGTCGGTGATCGATGCGCAGCCGTGGATTATCAGTAAGGTGACGCATAGCCTGAGCGGCAGCGGGTATACCACGCAGCTTGAATTTGAAGTCTTACTATCCGATGTGGAGTATCAGGCAGAATCAGACGAAGATGATTCACAATAAGTGAAAGTTGTTGCTCATTTTGGCATTTAAGGGTATTAAAGCTTCGAGCTTACAGGGAGACGCCACCGATGATGCATTGTCCGTTATGCCAGACCGCCGCACACGCTAAAAGCAGCAGATACATTTCAAAAGAAACAAAAGAGCGTTATCACCAGTGCCAGAACATCAATTGCAGCTGTTCTTTCAAAACGCACGAAACGTTAGCGATGATTATTGTAACGCCCGGCCAGGTTAATCGTGTGCCGATCTTCACCGGGCATGAATCCCAGCCATCCTTACTGCACTAACTTGAGCAGTCCATAAGACCCCACATTAGCGGGGTTTTTTGTGCGCGCTATTCGCTGCCCTTGAAAATGTGAGTATTGCCAAGCAGCAATGCCATTGCGGGCTTATCCATCAATTTACCCATTTTATTACAGGTCGATAGCGGGTTTTCAAAAGAATATCCGCTGGCTTTAAATTTGTTGGTCACGTTGATTGCCTTAATTTTTTTAAGGTAATCAGCAGGAACGTCTTTTGTCCAGATAGGGGAACATATCCCGCTGGAGGTGATTACTTTATAAGTTTCATCATCAATACTGGCGGCGGGTATAACAACAGTTAGCTGGTCATCCTTAAGGCTGATTTCCGTTGGTTGCCAGGGCTTAAGTTTATTTTTGAGGGTACTTACGTCTGAAGCTTGCGCCGCAGCAACTGGAAAAAATATCAACGCTGAGCTGATCAGGGCCAAATGTAATCGCATTATCAAACGTCCTTTTGAGGTGAGTTTGTCTGGCGAATCAGTCGGGGGAAGGCGGTGGCGGTGAAAATGTGCCGCCATTTTGCCGCCACTCGAAAAGCCAGGAACAAAAAAGCCGCTTCAATGAGCGGCTTAAGTATATGTTTTTTATGACTAAATTTGGTGGCCCCTGCTGGGCTTGAACCAGCGACCAAGCGATTATGAGTCGCCTGCTCTAACCACTGAGCTAAGGGGCCAGCGGAGCGGGGATTATAAAGTATCTCTTCAGGGCAATCCAGCACTCAGCCACCGGTTGCTGAAATAAGCAGCAGTGATTTACCTGCTGATTTCTATAACAAATCTGGCGAACCGCGATCCCGAAGTCGCAAACAGGCACGGATAATGCTTCTCCGTGCCTTTAGTGAAACCGGACTTCAGTCGTTATGGCTGATGGCTGACTCAGCGCTGACGATAACGGGATGCTGATTGATTCCGTGAAAGGTGGGGAACCATTGTGCCACGAGCCTGATCGTAGTCGTGCCACATCTGCAGATCCTCCAGTGCCGGAATGGTTACCGTCTCCTTGCTGTCGAGTCCGGCAAGCGCGGCGTCCACCATCTCATCAACGTCCATCAGCATTTCAGCCGGGATGTCATTAATAGACTGGCCTGCGCGATCGAAAATCTCCGTACGGGTCGCACCGGGCAACACCGCCTGTACCTGCACGCCGCTCTCTGCAAGTTCACGCTGCATCGCACGCGTCAGAGTCAGTATGTAAGACTTAGTGGCGTTATAGGCGCCGTTGAACATCTCGTGCACCAGCGACAGCACCGACGCGATATTGATAATGATGCCATTTCCGCGCGCTTTGAAAGCCCGGCCAGCCGCCTGTGCCAGACGGGTGGGTGCCAGAATATTTAACGCCAGCATGCTGTTAATGCGTGTGATGTCCGCCTCCAGAAACTCACCCTCAACGCCCATGCCCGCGTTGTTCAGCAGCAGCGTAATCTGTGCGTTGTTCGTGAGCTCCGACTCCACGCGTTGCAGATCCTGCTCATGCGTTAAGTCAGCCGCCATAACCGTCACCCGAATATCGTGCTGCTTTGCCAGTGCGTCAGCCAGGGTGGTGAGCCGCCCCTGATCGCGCGCGACCAGAATCAAATCATAACCGCGTGCTGCCAGTCGTTTTGCATAGGTCGCGCCGATACCGCTGGATGCGCCGGTAATTAAAGCTGTGCCTGATTGTGACATCTCTTTTTCCTCGTATGATGGTCGTCATAATAGCCATCAATATGACGATCATCATATCTGTCGTCAAGCTGGAATATGATGACCGTAATAATTACTATAATAGCCAGACGCTACGTAGCAGACACCGCAGGAGATGAGATGGAGAAGCAGAGCAGCAAAGCGCATACGCGGCAGCGTATCCTTGATGAGGCGGCGCGCGTAATGCGTGAAACCGGCACCGAAGGAATTGGTGTGGCGGCGCTAATGAAGCGGGTCGGTCTGACACACGGCGGTTTTTATGCGCATTTTACCTCACGCGAGGAGCTGGTTGAGGAGGTGCTGAAGCATATGTTTGCTGAAGCCGATACCTTCAAGCCCACGGAGTCCGTGACAGAGCCAGCGCAGCAGCTGGCAGATTTTATTGATAGCTATCTTTCCGAGGCGCATCGCAATGCACCGGCGCAGGGCTGTCCATTAGCCGCTCTGGTGAGTGAAGTGGCTCATCTTCCACAGCCGACACGGCAGATCTTCGCACAGGGTTTTAATGCGATGCACAGCAGCCTGACGCAGATATTGCGTGAGCTGAGGCTGCCCGAGGCGGAAGCGCTGGCCTCCAGCATGCTGGCAGAGATGGTTGGCGCGCTGGCACTGGCGCGAGCCTGTCCGGATGCAGAGCAGGCCAGCCAGATGCTGCAACGCAGCCGCGATGCGCTGAAGCAGCGTATGCTGGAGGTGGCGGCATGAGTGAACACGCTATCCGCGACATCATCACCTCCGATCTTGATGTGTTGTTCTGTGGCATTAACCCGGGTCAGTCAACCGCTCATCAGGGGTTTCACTTTGCGCATCCCGGCAACCGGTTCTGGAAAGTGATCCATCTGGCGGGATTCACCCAGCAGCAGCTGAAACCGGAAGAGGAGCAGCGATTAACGGAGACCGGCTGCGGCATCACCATGCTGGTTGAGCGGCCCACGGTGCAGGCGAGTGAGTTAGCGCCTGATGAGCTGCGCGATGGCGGCAAACGGCTGATGGAAAAGGTACTGGATTACCAGCCGGCTGCGCTGGCTATCCTGGGTAAGGATGCGTTTCGTCGTGCTTTTAAACAGAGCAAAGTCGAATGGGGCAAACAGCCGATATGTATGGGAAAAACGCAGGTGTGGGTGTTGCCGAATCCCAGCGGCCTTAATCGCGCATCTCTGGACGAGATGGTAGAGGCGTATCGTCAGCTCTATGTGGAACTGCATGCGGGGAGCGAATGAATCTGCGCAGGGCAGGGGAGAGGCAGTAACAGGCAGGCATAAAAAACCCCGGCGAACCGGGGTTTTTGTCTGACTTAATCGTCGAGGAAGCTGCGCAGCACTTCCGAACGGCTCGGATGGCGCAGTTTACGCAGAGCTTTGGCTTCAATCTGACGAATACGTTCACGCGTAACGTCGAACTGTTTGCCCACTTCTTCCAGCGTATGGTCAGTGTTCATATCGATACCGAAACGCATGCGCAGCACTTTCGCTTCGCGCGCGGTCAGGCCAGCCAGCACGTCATGGGTCGCAGAACGCAGGCTCTCTGAGGTAGCAGAATCCAGCGGCAGCTCCAGCGTGGTGTCTTCGATAAAATCGCCCAGATGTGAATCTTCATCATCACCAATCGGCGTCTCCATAGAGATCGGCTCTTTAGCGATTTTCAGCACCTTGCGGATTTTATCTTCTGGCATCAGCATACGTTCAGCCAGCTCTTCCGGCGTGGGTTCGCGGCCCATCTCCTGCAGCATCTGGCGTGAAATACGGTTGAGCTTGTTGATGGTCTCAATCATATGCACCGGAATACGGATGGTACGCGCCTGGTCGGCGATAGAGCGGGTGATAGCCTGACGGATCCACCAGGTCGCATAGGTTGAGAACTTGTAACCACGGCGATATTCAAACTTATCTACCGCTTTCATCAGGCCGATATTACCTTCCTGAATCAGGTCAAGGAACTGCAGACCGCGGTTGGTATATTTCTTGGCAATCGAAATAACCAGACGCAGGTTAGCTTCCACCATCTCTTTCTTGGCGCGACGTGCTTTGGCTTCACCGATCGACATGCGACGGTTAATGTCTTTGACCTGTTCAATGGTCAGACCGGTCTCTTCTTCAACCTGCGCCAGTTTCTGCAGGGAACGTGTCACGTCATCCTGCACTTCCAGCAGCTTTTCAGACCACGGCTTGTTCATGGCCAGTGCGGCTTTGAACCAGGTTTCATTGGTTTCGTTGCCGGTAAACAGCGTGATGAAGTTTTTCTTCGGCATTTTGCACAGCTCAATACAGAGCTTCATGATCAGACGTTCCTGCGTACGGACGCGTTCCATCATGGTGCGCATGCTGCCTACCAGGTAATCGAACTGCTTCGGTACCAGGCGGAACTGCTTGAAGACATCAGAGAGGTTCTGGATTTCAGCAACGGCGGCAGCATGACTGCGACCTTTGCTTTTAATCACTGCGCGGGTAGTTTCATACTGCTTACGCAGGTCAGAAAACTTCTCGCGCGCCAGTTCCGGATCGATTGAGTTATCGTCGTCGGAGCTGTCATCATCCTCCTCATCTTCTTCTTCATCGTCTTTACGATCGGCTTCAGAGAGTTCAGAGCCCACGTGCGTTGCCGTTGGGGCGATATCTTCTTCTGCGTTAGGATCGACGAAACCGGTGATCAGATCGGAGAGGCGTGATTCGCCTGCTTCAACTTTGTCGTACTGATCCAGAAGATACGTAATCGCTTCAGGGTATTCGGCTACAGAACACTGAACCTGGTTGATACCGTCTTCAATACGCTTAGCGATGTCAATTTCGCCTTCGCGCGTCAGCAGTTCAACGGTACCCATTTCACGCATATACATGCGGACCGGGTCAGTGGTACGCCCGATTTCAGATTCAACGCTGGATAACACCTGAGCGGCAGCTTCCGCGGCATCTTCGTCAGTATCGGAGCTGTTTTCGTTCAGCATCAGATCGTCGGCATCCGGGGCTTCTTCAACCACCTGAATACCCATGTCGTTAATCATCTGGATGATGTCTTCGATCTGATCTGAGTCGACGATATCTTCCGGCAGATGGTCATTGACCTCAGCATAGGTCAGATAGCCTTGCTCCTTACCACGGGTGACAAGAAGCTTGAGCTGTGACTGCGGGTTTTGCTCCATAAGACGGTATCCACACTTCTGTTAAATTAGATTGGTGTCGGTCGGCAGCGAGCCAACAATAGCAGTAAAGGCATTTAATTCTTGCCGCTGCCTTCGTCGCGGCGTGGGCTTTGCCCATCAGTATTCGGCACTTAAGCCGCTTGTATAAACTCTGTGCTAATGGCCTGGCTTACTTGCCATTCTGCTCTCCGGCAGTGCTCGCTTTCCTCACGTACTTCAGTACGCTGCGGAAGCGGTACGCTGGCGGTGACCAGACTGGCTTCGACGCCTGCGGCCTTTAAATTTTGTGCTGCTGGCCTGGCTTACTCGCCATTCTGCTCCCCGGCAGTGCTCGCTTTCCTTACGTACTTCAGTACGTTCCGGAAGCTGTGCGCTGGCGGTGACCAGACTGGCGTAAACGCCTGCGGCCTTTAACTTGTGGTACTGCGGACTATTTCGGTACCGGCATCACTCACGGTAGCGAAACGGGTGTCCGCGGCACTAAAACAGGCAATCTGCCCTTTCATCTGTCAGAACGGGCAGCGTGCTGAAAACAGTTACTTTCTGGCAAACGCCTGACTGAGAGTCCAGAGTTCCCGGCGCTCATCGGCGCTCAGTCCCTGGGTGCGTTCACGCGCAATCAAAAACTCCAGGCGCTCTTCAAGAGCAGAGTCGTAGATGCTGGCCAGCGAGTCCTGGAACACCGCTTCGGCTTCCTCATCTACTATCATGTGGTTCCAGATCGCCAGTGTTTCAAGCGTCTGACTAAAATTTGTTCCGCGATATAACTCTAGTAGCTGACCGGTGGTCAATCCAGGATTCTCATTACAACGGCCCACTAATTCAATAAATAGCGGTAAACCCGGCATTTTTGACTCAGACAGCCCATCAAGCGAAGGCACCAGGGTGGCCAGCTGCGGACTCTGAATCAGCAACGCGATCAGCACGCGCATAGTGGTACGCTTCAGCGGTGGTGCTACCGGCGTCGTTCCGCTTGCGGCCAGCTTCGGCATCAGCTTTTCAAGCTGATTGTCGTCAAGAATACCCAGTTTATTCCCCAGTTCCTGACGCATATAAATACGTAAGGTCTCACCAGGGATCTGCGTAATCAGCGGTAAAGCCAGCGTGCTCAGGCGCGCTTTTCCGTCGCGTGAGCTCAGATCCACCTGCGGCAGCAGGCTATCAAATAAAAACGAAGAGAGCGGCATTGCCTGCTCCATCCTCGCTTCGAAGGCGTTTTTACCCTCTTTGCGTACCAGCGTATCCGGGTCTTCACCATCGGGTAAAAACATAAAGCGTAGCTGACGACCATCATTCATGTAAGGCAATGCGGTTTCAAGTGCACGCCATGCCGCTTCACGACCAGCCCTGTCGCCGTCGTAACAGCAGATCACGGTGTCGGTACTGCGGAACAGCAACTGAATGTGTTCAGCAGTGGTGGAGGTGCCTAATGACGCAACGGCATAATCTATCCCGTACTGCGCCAGCGCAACCACGTCCATGTATCCCTCAACCACTAACAGGCGGGCGGGTTCAGGATGGTTCTTAACGGCTTCATAAAGGCCATAGAGCTGGCGGCCTTTATGAAAAATAGGTGTTTCCGGCGAGTTCAGATACTTCGGCGTATCGTTACCCAGCACGCGTCCGCCAAAACCTATGACGCGTCCACGCTTATCGCGAATCGGAAACATGACGCGGTCGCGAAACCGGTCATAAGTTCGGCCTTTGTCATTGCTGACCAGCATGCCCGCTTCCATCAATGACTCGCGATCTTCCGATTGCTTACCAAAACGCTTGAGAACATTGTCCCAGCCGGCTGGCGCGTAACCTATGGCGAAGTGATTGATGATGTCGGCGCTCAGACCACGACGATCAAGATAGTCGCGTGCTGGCTGCGCACTGGATTGCTGCAGACCCTGCTGATAAAAACCGTTCAGGTTATCCATCAGCTGATACAGGCTCTGGCGCTGATGGCGTTCCATCTGGCTGGGCCCGCTGCCTGCTTCGTAAGGCACGTCTAAACCGTGGGAAGTGGCTAACTCTTCAATACTTTCCACAAACTCCAGACGATCAAAGTTCATTAAAAAGTCGATAGCGTTGCCGTGTGCACCACAGCCGAAACAGTGATAGAACTGCTTTTCGCCGTTTACGGTGAAAGAGGGCGTTTTTTCATTATGGAAAGGACAGCACGCATGGAAATTCTTACCCTGCTTTTTCAGCTTAACGCGGGCATCGATAAGATCCACGATATCCGTGCGGGCAAGTAAATCGTTGATAAATACGCGTGGAATTCGTCCAGCCATACGCCCCAGATTTTCAGCTCATAAACGGCAACAAGCCGCGCTTCCTTTCGGAAAGCACGGCCTTTTACTTGACTCTGTCTGCGTGAATCACGCGGTGGAGGCGAACCTCCGGAACGACTTAGTACAGACGAGTGCGGCGTGCGTTTTCGCGAGCCAGTTTCTTGGCGTGACGCTTAACTGCTGACGCTTTAGCGCGCTTACGTTCTGTAGTCGGTTTTTCATAGAACTCACGACGACGAACTTCAGCCAGAACGCCTGCTTTCTCGCATGAACGCTTGAAGCGACGCAGTGCTACGTCAAATGGCTCGTTTTCACGTACTTTAATTACCGGCATGTAACTCTCACCTCGATAAAATTCGGTTTTTGCTGCTGACTGCGGCGCCAGCACATTTCAAAATGGTGCAGCATTTTACTCCAACTCAAGTTGGTTTGTAAAGCACCATGGATAATTTGAAACCAACAGGAGCGTTTGCCTGTGCGGCTGCCGGTTTTTCCAGGGGCGGGAGTATAGCGCACTCTTTAGCCGACAGAAAATGACTTTTTACGGTGGATGCCCGCGCTGCACATCCAATTGCTGTGATAAACTGCGCGCCGCAAGAATGAGGTGATGCAATGCGAATTCTGGGTATTGAAACGTCGTGCGATGAAACCGGCATCGCAATCTATGATGACGAGGCCGGATTACTGGCTAACCAACTCTACAGCCAGGTAAAACTGCACGCCGATTATGGCGGTGTGGTGCCGGAACTGGCCTCACGTGATCACGTGCGGAAAACCGTGCCGTTGATTCAGGCTGCGCTGAAAGAGGCCGGTCTGGAGCCGCAGCAGATCGACGCGGTGGCTTACACAGCAGGCCCTGGACTGGTCGGTGCGCTGCTGGTTGGTGCCACCATTGGCCGCGCCCTGGCGTTTGCCTGGAAAGTCCCCGCCGTGCCGGTCCACCATATGGAAGGCCACCTGCTGGCACCGATGCTGGAAGAGAATCCGCCGGAATTTCCGTTTGTTGCACTCCTGGTGTCGGGCGGACATACGCAGCTGATTAGCGTCACCGGCATTGGTGAATACGCGCTGCTGGGTGAATCGATCGATGATGCCGCGGGTGAAGCGTTCGACAAAACGGCCAAGCTGCTTGGGCTGGATTATCCGGGCGGGCCAATGCTGTCGAAGATGGCGCAGCAGGGCACGGCGGGACGTTTTACCTTCCCGCGTCCGATGACCGATCGTCCGGGCCTGGATTTCAGCTTCTCTGGCCTGAAAACCTTTGCCGCTAATACCATCCGCGCCAATGATGATGATGCTCAGACCCGTGCTGACATCGCCCGCGCCTTTGAAGACGCGGTGGTGGATACGCTGTCGATCAAATGTAAGCGTGCGCTGGATCAGACCGGCTTTAAGCGTCTGGTGATTGCCGGTGGCGTCAGCGCTAACCGCACACTGCGCGAGCAGATGGCGATCATGATGCAAAAGCGCGGCGGCGAAGTGTTCTACGCCCGCCCGGAGTTCTGTACCGATAACGGTGCGATGATCGCGTATGCGGGCATGGTGCGGTTAAAAGGCGGAACGCGGGGAGAGTTAAGCGTCAGCGTGCGACCGCGCTGGCCGCTGGCGGAACTGCCCGCCATCTGATGTGAAAAAAGCCGGCTCACAAGCCTGCATCTGGGGGAATCTGGCCGTAACGGATAAGCTCAACGCGCAGGGAACAGGGTCAGAGGAGGAAAGCGTCACGCGCCATGGATGGCGCGGGCCGAGCGGTCAGGGATGACGGCTTTTGCGTCTTTCCGATCTGACCCTGTTTCCTGCGCAGTCGCGGACATAAAGCCAGACTTTGTCGACACCTTCAGGCCAGCTTTTTTTATGGCTGAGATTTCTTTTTGCGCTTCCAGATCTTGCCTTCCTGACCCCGCCACAGCCGCTGAATATTATCGTGATGACGCAGCAGGATCAGACAGGAGAGCATAGAAACCGGGAAGGTGAACTGCGGTTTGAACCACCAGACATAAAAAGGCGCGATCAGCGCGCTGACGATGGCACCCAGCGAGGAATAGCCGCTGAGTAAGACCGTTAACAGCCAGGTGCCGGTCACCAGCCCGGTTAAGTCCCAGCCAATCGGCGCAATCGCGCCAAATGCCGTCGCCACACCCTTGCCACCGCGAAAGTGAAAGAACACCGGATAGATATGACCCAGACAGGCGGCAATGGCGGTCAGGCCGAGATAGAGCGGAGTCACGTGCATCAGATAGGCCAGCCAGACCGGCACCATCCCTTTCAGCACATCAAATACTAATACGCTGGCTGCTGCGGTTTTACCGCCCAGACGCAGGACGTTGGTGGCACCCGGATTGCCGGAACCGTGTGTGCGCGGATCGGGCAGGCCAGCGAGTTTGCAAACCAGAATCGCACTGGAAATCGAACCGCAAAGATACGCGAAAATAATCATACCAAGCGCGAAAGCACTCATAACACCGTACCGTTCCCTTTAGGGTCGTTTTGATCTCTTTAACCGTGGATAATACGCATAATCAGCCGGAAGTGGTATCCGGCTTAGCCAAAAACAGAGACTCTCATCATGGATATCGTATTTATAGAACAACTCACGGTTTTCACCACCATTGGTGTTTACGACTGGGAACAGGGCATACAGCAGAAGCTGGTGCTCGATGTCGAAATGGCCTGGGATAACCGTCTGGCGGCCAGCAGCGACGATGTGAAAGATTGTCTCAGCTATGCGGATGTCTCCTCGGCGATTCTGACGCATCTTACCGGCAGTCGTTTTGCGCTGGTTGAACGGGTTGCTGAAGAAATCGCGGATCTGTTGATGAACCGTTTCAATTCGCCTGGCGTCCGCATAAAGGTAAGCAAACCGGGGGCTGTAGCCCAGGCAGCACAGGTTGGCGTGCGAATTGAGCGCGGGACTATTCCTAAATAAATACGATGTGATTGCCATCACAATGAAACCAAACCAAATTACTGTCTGTCATAGCGTGTACCGTTTCGTTACAGCAGGCGAAATGGTGTAGACCTTAAGGTTTAATTCAGGCTGATAGCGGCATGATTTCAGGCGATAGCCACGCGCTACCGCCTTTTTAATGGTTTTGAAACGGATAGAGGAAACATTTGATGGCAGATATTCATCAGCTTTGGGTAGCTGCAATCCTGGGCGTTGTGGAAGGGCTGACCGAATTTTTACCGGTCTCTTCCACAGGGCACATGATTATAGTGGGTCACCTGCTGGGCTTTGAGGGTGAAAAAGCCGAGACCTTTGAAGTTGTGATCCAGTTAGGATCGATTCTGGCTGTAGTAGTGATGTTCTGGCGCCGTCTGTTTGGCCTGATCGGCATCCACTTTGGCGAAGTCAAACATGAAGGCGTCGGCACTGGCCGTCTGTCGCTGATCCATATCCTGCTGGGTATGGTACCGGCGGTGGTCGTGGGTCTGGTGCTGCACGATCAGATCAAAACGCTGTTTAATCCGATCAACGTGATGTACGCCCTGGTGGTAGGGGGTGTGCTGCTGCTGGCAGCTGAGTACCTTAAGCCGAAACAGCCGAAAGCGGTGGGCGTCGATGATATTACCTATCGTCAGGCGTTGATGATTGGCTGTTTCCAGTGCTTAGCGCTGTGGCCGGGCTTCTCACGTTCCGGTGCAACCATCTCCGGTGGCATGCTGATGGGCGTGAGCCGCTATGCTGCGTCGGAGTTCTCCTTCATCCTGGCAGTGCCAATGATGATGGGTGCAACCGTACTGGATTTGTACAAGAGCATCGGCTTCCTGACGATGGCGGATTTCCCGATGTTTGCGGTGGGCTTTGTCACGGCGTTTATCGTGGCGCTGATTGCGATTAAAGCCTTCCTTCAGCTGATCAAACGCATCTCATTTGTCTCGTTCGCGATCTACCGCTTTATTGTGGCAGCCGCGGTTTACATGGTCTTCATGTAAAGCCCACGCAGCCTGCTAGTCAGGCTGCGTAATCGCCAGACCCTGCGCGACGGCGTCAATCCGTCGTCGCGTCAACTCTTCCCGCACTTCTGCACCTTTAAATCCCGCTTCGACCACCGCTTTGGTCGGCACCGCCTGCGCCAGTGCAAAAGCACGACGCAGATAGTCGCCCTGCGGATAAGGCATGCTCTCCAGTCCGGCTCGCCCGCGCGCATCCGCTTCACTGGTCAGCGCCATCTGCTCAACGCGCTGTGGCTTACGCCAGGCATCGATTCGGTCAAACAGTGCTACCAGCGACGCGGCAGATTGCCGTTCAATGGTGTGCACCACGTCGTGAAATTCGGTCACAATCAGCGCCAGATCGCGAATCGCATTTGGCACCCGCAGTCGCTGGCACAGCGCCCCGACCAGGGGAACGCCGGCCAGGCCATGACCGTGGTGGCTGGGCCACAACTCAGGCGGCGTCAGCGCCTTGCCGACGTCATGGAACAGCGTGGCGAAGCGCACCTCGATCTCACTGGAAAGGGCGGCGGCCATCGCCAGTGTCATCAGCGTATGGACGCCGGTATCGATTTCCGGGTGCCACTTAATCGGCGCAGGAATACCAAACAGATTATCCAGCTCAGGAAACAGCACCTGCAATGCACCGCAGTCGCGCAGGACCTGAAAATAGACCTGCGGATTACGGGAACTCAGCGCCTTTTCCGTCTCTTTCCACACCCGCTCAGCAGTGAGATTCGACAGCTCGCCGCTTTCGGCCATCTGCTGCATCAGCAGCTGGGTTTCGGGGGCAATACGAAAGTTGAGATGGGCAAAACGCGCCGCAAAGCGCGCAACGCGCAGTACCCGCAGCGGATCTTCACTGAAGGCGTCAGAGACGTGACGCAGCAGGCGCAGGGCAATATCACGCTGGCCATTATAAGGATCGACCAGCTCACCGTTTTCATCCTGCGCAATCGCATTGATGGTCAGATCGCGGCGTTGTAAGTCCTGCTCCAGCGTCACGTCGGGCGCGGACCAGGTGACAAAACCGGTGTAGCCTTTCCCGTTTTTCCGCTCGGTACGTGCCAGCGCATATTCTTCGCGACTGACGGGATGCAGGAAAACGGGAAAATCGCGACCGACCTGGTGATAGCCCTGCTCAAGCATGGCTTCGGGCGTGGAACCTGTCACCACCCAATCTTTGTCTGTAACCGGCAGATTCAGCAGCGCATCACGCACCGCACCGCCAACAAGAAACGTCTTCACGCAAAACTCCAGAGAAAAAGAAATGGCCTGCACGCCGGGCGCGTCCCGCGCCTGAAATCAGCGGTGCATATCATTTTATTGTTGCACAGATTCCCCGGATTGCAGACATGCCAAAAAGGGGATCCTGCGATCCCCTGCTCAAATCCGGCTAAATGGTGTCAGTTCATCCAGCGATCGCTTTTCTTACGGCGCGGCAGCATGTGCGGCAGTAACAGGCCCAGCAGCAGGCCGACGCCCAGCACGCCGCCGCCATACATAAACCACTGCATGATGATGGTGCGCTGCTTATCATCCAGCTGAACGTTAGCGGCGCTGACTTTCTTCTGCGCGACGATCAGCTCATTTTTCAGCTTCTGATTCTCGCCTTTCAGCCCGTTGATAACGCCGTCGCTGCTGGCGACTTTGTTCTGCATCTCAGCCGTGCGCTGGTTCCAGCTGTTGTCGATGTTATCCAGTTTGGCAGTCAGATCTTTCACCTGCTGCTCAAGCTGAGGCACCCGGGTGCGCAGGCTCGGATTAGCACTGAGCTGCGACAGGGGGATCCAGGTGGTGCGGCCTTCCGAATCACGGATCTGGCCATAATGCGTGTCATTGTTGGTCTGTAACAGCTGCACCTCTTCCCCGGCGTTCAGCTTACCGAGCAGGCGAAACTGATCGCCCGGTCCACTGCGAACCCAGGTTGAAAGTTCATCAGAAACATAGCGTTTTTCTTCGGCATGGGCAGGTGCAAGGGTGCTAAGGGCCAGCAAAGTGAGTCCAGCGAGAGTAATTTTTTTCATTCGATTTCGTTTGGCTTAGTCTGACTAAAAATTTACCGGCACAGTCTGGAGAGGCCTCGCATAAATCTGAATGAGAACTATCCTGGTCTCATGAGAGTGCGAAAAGGTCTGCGAAAGAGCAAAGAAAGCAGAGACAGCGCGGCTTCTGTGCATTAATCTTCGCCTGATAACCCCTTGCCCTCCAGGCGACAGCTTGAGTAACCTGCTGATAATCGCCTGAAATATGCAGGAAACACCCTCTTAAGTGCCAGCGGCGTAGTGAATAAAAAATTATGACCATCGAAATCGAACTAAAGTTCATTGCAACTCCACAGGCGGCCGGGAAACTGGCTGAACTGCTCTCCACTCTGCCGCATCAGCATCAGGCTGCTCGCGAGCTGACCAACATCTACTTTGAAACCGACGACAACCAGCTACGACGCTGGGATATGGGATTGCGTATCCGCGGCGTAGACCAGCGTTATGAAATGACGCTGAAAGCGGCGGGGCAGACGCTCGGCGGACTGCATCAGCGCCCGGAATACAACGTTGAGCTCAGCGAACCGGTTCTGGACATTGCACGCCTGCCGGCAGAGATCTGGCCGCAGGGCACCGATGTCGCGGCGTTGCAGCCGCGCTTGCAGCCCCTGTTCACCACCCATTTCCAGCGCGAGATCTGGCTGATCACCACAGGCAACAGTGAAATTGAAGTGGCGTTTGATCAGGGCGGGGTCACGGCAGGTGATCTCAGCGAACCGCTGTGCGAGATCGAGCTGGAGCTGAAACGTGGCGAACGCCAGGATCTGCTGGCCTTCGCACAGCAGCTGGTGGCGCTGGGCGGTCTGCGTATGGGCAGCCTGAGCAAAGCTGCCCGCGGCTATCAGCTGGCGCAGGGTAATCCGCCGCGCCAGATACAGCCTTTCCCGCTGCTGAAAGCGGGCGCCAAAGCCACCGTAGAGCAGGGCATGGTGGCCGCGATGTCGGCAGGACTTCATCACTGGCAATATCATGAAGAAGTCTGGCTGCGCGGCAATGCGGCGGCCCAGGATGCGGTGCGCGAAGCGCTGGATCTGCTGCGTCAGGCGTTCAGCCTGTTTGGTGCGCTGGTGCCGCGTAAAGCCAGTAGTGCGCTGCGTCAGCAGCTGACTACGCTGGAAGAGACGCTGGTGAATGAAGAGCAGGATGCTGCTACTTTCTGCTTATCTTCCCTCTCGGTTGAGACGCAGCTGGCGCTGACACACTGGCTGGCTGAATCTCAGTGGCGTCAGTGGATCGATGCCAAAGGGGAAGCCAAGCTGCAGGGGTCCTATAAACGCTTCAGCGACATTATGCTGAGCCGCGTCAATGCCGATCTGAGAGAAACGTTCATCACGGTAAAACAACCCAACGAGTATCAGGACAAAGCCACCCGTCTGGCGCGTCAATTGCTTACCGTCCACCTGCTGGCGGGATTCTATCCGTCTGAGGCGGTCGTGAGCTGGCTCGACCCGTGGCAACAACTGCTGTCGGCAATTCATGAAAAACAGACGTCCGGGTTAGCCTGGCTGGCGATGCAGGCGCTGAAACAGCCTCCGTTCTGGCTCACCAGCGGCGCTGGTCGCTAACGGGTATTCCGTCACGCCATCAAGGAGGGAGTTATGTTGTCAGCACTTCCCGCGTTGCTACGCGACCAGGCCGAAGAGGCCGCCCGACAGCTTGGGGTTCCGCTGGCTTCGTTAAGCCCGGAGCAGGCTGCCGGTCTGGCTTTCAGCGATTTTGTGCTGGAAAACCTGCAACAACATCCCGACTGGTGGCAGGCGATGCTCGACCAGCCGCCGCAGCCTGATGAGTGGCAACACTACTCTGCGTGGCTCAATCAGGCGCTTAGCGGCATCGACAGTGAAGCGAGCCTGATGCGTGAACTGCGGCTGTTTCGTCGCCGTATGCTGGTACGCATCGCCTGGATGCAGTCTCTGCAGCACGCCACAACCGAACAGAGCCTGCAACAGCTCAGCGCATTAGCCGAAGTGCTGATCAGCCGGGCGCGTGACTGGGTTTATCAGGATTGCTGTCGTGATTTTGGTACGCCCTGTAATGCGGACGGCGACGCGCAGCCGATGCTGATTCTGGGCATGGGCAAGCTGGGCGGCGGCGAACTCAATTTTTCTTCTGATATTGACCTGATTTTTGCCTGGCCGGAAAACGGCACAACGCGTGGCGGACGGCGTGAACTCGACAACGCTCAGTTCTTTACCCGCATGGGACAGCGGCTGATTAAAGTGCTGGATCAACCCACCATGGATGGTTTTGTCTATCGGGTGGATATGCGTCTGCGCCCGTTTGGCGACAGCGGCCCGCTGGTGATGAGCTTTGCCGCGCTGGAAGATTATTACCAGGAGCAGGGACGCGACTGGGAGCGTTACGCCATGGTCAAGGCGCGGCTGATGGGTGATGACCACGATCGCTGGAGCCTGGAGCTGCAGCAGATGCTGCGGCCATTCGTTTACCGCCGCTACATCGACTTCAGCGTGATCCAGTCACTGCGTAACATGAAAGGGATGATCAGCCGCGAAGTGCGGCGACGTGGGCTGAAGAACAATATCAAACTGGGCGCGGGCGGCATCCGTGAAACCGAATTTATCGTGCAGGTATTCCAGCTGATTCGCGGCGGGCGTGAGCGCTCGTTACAGCTGCGCTCACTGCTGCCGACGCTGGAGGCGATCAAAACCCTGGCCCTGCTGCCCGCGGAACAGGTCGATGCGTTGCGTGTTGCCTACCTGTTTCTGCGGCGGCTGGAGAATCTGCTGCAAAGCCTGGGGGACGAGCAGACCCAGACCCTGCCAGAGGATGAACTGCATCGCGCCCGGCTGGCGTGGGCGATGGATTGTGCCGACTGGCCTGCTCTGATGACCCGGCTCGACGGCCAGATGGCGGCGGTGCGCGCCATCTTCGACGAGCTGATTGGCGAAGATACCCCTGAGATTGGCGATCAGCGTGAGCTGGCAGAGTTTCAGGTGCTGTGGCAGGACCAGCTGGAGGATAGCGAACTGGCGCCGCTGGTGCCGCAGCTCAGTGACGAGCAGCGGATTACGCTGCACCAGACGCTGGAGGCGTTTCGTCAGGATATCAACCGGCGCACCATCGGCCCGCGTGGCCGTCAGGCGCTGGACCAGCTGATGCCGCGTCTGCTGAGCGAAGTCTGCCCGCGTGAAGATGCGGCGGTGACGCTCGGCCGCCTGACGCCGCTGCTGATCGGCGTATTGACCCGCAGCACCTATCTGGAGCTGCTGACCGAATATCACGGTGCGCTGCGCCACTTAATTCGCCTGTGCGCCGCCTCACCGATGGTAGCCAGCCAGCTGGCGCGTCATCCCTTATTGCTGGATGAACTGCTCGATCCCGCCACGCTCTATCAGCCAACCGCCACCGATGCCTATCGCGATGAGCTGCGACAATATCTGCTGCGCATCCCTACCGAGGACGAAGAGCAGCAGCTGGAAGCGGTGCGGCAGTTTAAGCAGGCACAGCATCTGCGTATTGCTGCCGCCGACATCGCCGGAACGCTGCCGGTGATGAAAGTCAGCGATCATCTCACCTGGCTGGCAGAAGCGATTATCGAATCTGTGGTGCGCCAGGCGTGGAATATGATGGTGCAGCGTTACGGCCGTCCTTCGCATCTGAGTAATGAACATGAACGCGGTTTTGCCGTGCTGGGCTACGGCAAACTGGGGGGCTGGGAGCTGGGTTACAGTTCTGACCTCGATTTGGTGTTCCTGCATGACTGCCCGGCAGATGCGGTGACAGAAGGGGAGCGCAGCATCGATGGCCGTCAGTTCTATCTGCGCCTCGCCCAGCGCATCATGCATCTCTTCAGTACCCGCACCTCCTCCGGCATTCTCTATGAAGTGGATGCGCGCCTGCGCCCTTCGGGCGCGGCGGGCATGCTGGTGAGTACCTTTGAGGCCTTTGAAGAGTATCAGCGCAGTGAAGCCTGGACCTGGGAGCATCAGGCGCTGGTCCGGGCACGCGTCGTCTTTGGCGAGGCGGCACTGGGTGAACGTTTCAGCGTGATTCGTCAGGCGATTCTGTCGCTGCCACGTGCCGCCGAAGCGCTGCAAACTGAAGTGCGTGAGATGCGTGAAAAGATGCGCGCTCACCTCAGCAACAAACATAAAGGTCGCTGGGATATTAAAGCCGACGCGGGCGGCATCACCGATATTGAATTCATCGCCCAATATCTTGTCTTACGCTACGCCGCTGAGCAGCCTGAACTGACGCGCTGGTCTGACAATGTGCGCATTTTCGAGCTGATGGCGAAGTACCATAAAATGCCCGCCGATGAAGCACAGGCGCTGACGCAGGCTTATGTGACGCTGCGCGACGCATTGCACCATCGCGCCCTGCAGGAACAGCCCGGCCACGTTGAGCCAGAGGCCTATGCAGCGGAGCGGCAGACGGTTCTGAGCAGCTGGCAGCGCTGGCTGATAACGCCTGCGTCTATCCTGGCGTGATGCTGATAGCACAAATCGCAACTGTGCTATCATCCGCGCACTATTTTTAATGCAGTCTGGAGTGTCTGGAATGAAAGTGACTCTGCCCGCGTTCGGCCAAGCCTCAGTGCTGGTTGTTGGCGATGTAATGTTGGATCGTTACTGGTATGGCCCAACCAGCCGTATCTCCCCTGAAGCGCCGGTTCCGGTGGTGAAAGTGGACACGGTTGAAGAGCGCCCTGGCGGCGCGGCAAACGTGGCGATGAACATTGCAGCACTCGGTGCCGCGTCGCGACTGATTGGCCTGACTGGCGAAGATGATGCGGCGCGTGTGTTGAGTAACACGCTGAAAGACGTCAACGTGCATTGTGACTTCGTGGCGATCAAAAGCCATCCGACCATTACCAAACTGCGCGTGCTTTCCCGTAATCAGCAGCTGATCCGCCTCGATTTTGAAGAGGGCTTTGATCAGGTCGATCCGGAGCCGATTCACCAGAAAATGCGTGATTCACTGGCTGCCGCGGGTGCGCTGGTGCTGTCCGATTATGCCAAAGGCGCGCTCTCCAGCGTGCAGACCATGATTACTCTGGCGCGCGAAGCGGGCGTACCGGTATTAATCGACCCGAAAGGCACCGATTTTGCGCGCTACCGTGGCGCGACGCTGCTGACGCCGAACCTCTCTGAATTTGAAGCCGTGGTCGGTAAATGCAAAAACGAAGAGGAAATTGTGGCGCGCGGCACCCAGCTGATCGCCGATTTTGACCTCTCCGCGCTGCTGGTGACCCGTTCAGAAAATGGCATGACGCTGCTGCAGCCGGGCAAAGCGCCTCTGCATCTGCCCACCCAGGCACAGGAAGTCTATGACGTGACCGGTGCGGGCGATACGGTGATTGGCGTGCTGGCGGCGGCATTAGCGGCCGGTGATTCGCTGGAAGAAGCCTGTTTCCTGGCCAACGCGGCTGCGGGTGTGGTGGTGGGTAAACTGGGTACGTCCACCGTCAGCACCGTTGAGCTGGAAAATGCGATTCATGCCCGCCCGGAACAGGGTTTCGGCATCATGACCGAAGCGCAGTTAAAAGCCGCCGTTGAGATGGCCCGCCGCCGAGGCGAAAAAGTGGTGATGACCAACGGCGTGTTCGACATTCTGCATGCCGGTCATGTCTCCTACCTGGCAAATGCCCGCAAGCTCGGCGATCGACTGATTGTCGCGGTGAACAGCGATGCATCGACTAAACGTCTGAAAGGCGAAAGCCGTCCGGTGAATCCGCAGGAAAACCGGATGATCGTGCTGGGCGCGCTGGAAGCAGTCGACTGGGTGGTGGTATTTGAAGAGGATACGCCGCAGCGGCTGATTGCGGGCATTCTCCCTGACCTGCTGGTCAAAGGGGGAGATTACAAGCCGGAAGATATCGCGGGCAGCAAAGAAGTGTGGGCAAATGGCGGCGACGTTCAGGTGCTGAACTTCGAAGATGGTATCTCCACTACCAACATTATCAAAACCATCCGCGGCAGCTAAAGCGCGGCGTAAGCGGGAGCCGCGCTCCCGCTTAAAGGCTTATTCTGGCTTGTTGTCCGCAACAGGCTTCACCACGTCCGCAATCGGTGACGGCGAGGCTGCAGGTGAGGTCGCTACGGCGGCTGATGGTGTGGTCGCCGCAGCAGGTGTTACTGGTGCGGTTGCCGTCGGCGGCGTACCGGCTGATGAACCCTGACTTTCAAGCTGCGCCAGACGCTGCTCCAGCGCCGCCAGCTTCTCACGTGTACGCAGTAATACCTGCGTCTGCACATCAAACTCCTCACGGTTGACCAGATCCATCCGGGTCAGCTGCGCCTGAAGAACCTGACGAATTTTCTTTTCGACATCATCACCAAACTCACGAACACCTTTAGGCATCGCTTCGTGAACCTGACGGGCAAGTTGTTCAATTTTTTTCGTGTCGATCATGATGATTTCCTGGTTACGGGGAGCTGTGTCAGCGTGTTTACCAACGTAATAAGTGTTAAGTGTAATGCCAGAAATGAAAAGGATAAACCTCAAATCGGTAACGCAGGAAATGCAAAAGCAATTGCGCTATTGATGATTGCCGCCTCAAACGATCGGCGTTATAGTTAAAGTGCTTATTCTCAGGGCGGGGCGCAATTCCCCACCGGCGGTAAATCAGCTTCGGCTGAAAGCCCGCGAGCGCTTTATCTTGATGAAAAGAGAGGTAAAGGTCAGCAGATCCGGTGTAATTCCGGGGCCGACGGTTACAGTCCGGATGGGAGAGGGTAACGACATCTGTCGGACAATTGTGTCTGCTTCACGTTATTGCCACGTCTTTTTGACGTCACTCCTAAGCACGCCCTGATTCTGGTAACCCATACATTTTAAGGTTTTTATTACCATGAATCAGACGCTACTTTCTGAATTTGGCACGCCTGAACAGCGTGTAGAACGTGCTATCGCCGCCCTGCGTGAGGGACGCGGTGTGATGGTACTCGACGATGAAAATCGCGAAAACGAAGGCGACATGATCTTCGCCGCAGAAACCATGACCGTTGAACAGATGGCACTGACTATCCGTCACGGCAGCGGCATCGTCTGCCTTTGCCTGACCGAAGCGCGTCGCCAGCAGCTCGATCTGCCAATGATGGTGGAAAACAACACCAGCTCTTTCGGCACTGGCTTCACCGTGACCATTGAGGCCGCAGAAGGCGTCACCACGGGCGTCTCCGCGCAGGATCGTATTACCACCATCCGCGCCGCCATTGCCGACAATGCCAAACCCACCGATCTGCATCGCCCTGGTCATGTCTTCCCGCTGCGTGCCAGCGAAGGCGGCGTATTAACCCGTGGCGGGCATACCGAAGCGACTATTGATTTAGTCACCCTGGCCGGCTTTAAGCCCGCAGGTGTGCTGTGCGAACTGACCAACGACGATGGCACCATGGCCCATGCGCCAGAAGCGATTGCGTTCGCCCGTCAGCACAACATGCCGGTGGTAACCATTGAAGATCTGATCGCCTGGCGTCGCGCGCACGAAACACGCCACGCCAGCTAATCTGGCTGCTGCGATAAACAGGCCCCTCCCGGGCCTGTTTTTCTTCCTGATACCCGGAATGGCGCGGCCTGACCGCTGACTTCTCCTCTCTCCTTCATGCCGAAAACCCTGTTAAACCGGCCACGTTAAATTTCATTCAAATTTCCTGATGATCACCATCATGGTTATCCGCGTGATAAAGCAGCGGATGCGCGTATCGTAATGGCTATCAAATACTCGATCCCGGGGATCACGAATGAGCCAGTTACGAATGCCAGCGCTGTTTTTGGGTCACGGCAGCCCGATGAATGCCCTTGAAGAGAATCGCTATACCGCCGCGTGGCGTCACCTGGGCGATACTCTGCCACGTCCACGCGCGATTATTGCGGTTTCGGCGCACTGGTATACGCGCGGCACCGCCGTGACGGCAATGGCACAGCCTGAGACCATTCATGATTTTGGGGGCTTTCCGCAGGCGCTGTTTGATACGCGCTATCCGGCTCCGGGATCGCCTGAACTGGCGCAGCAGCTGGTGGAGCAGTTAGCGCCCGTTGCGGTGACGCTGGATCACGAGTGGGGACTGGATCATGGTTCCTGGGGTGTGCTGATCAAGATGTATCCGGAGGCCGATATTCCGGTGGTCCAGCTAAGCATTGATGGCACCAAACCTGCGGCATGGCACTTTGAGATGGGTCAGAAACTGGCTGCACTGCGCAATCAGGGCGTGATGATTGTCGCCAGCGGCAACGTGGTACATAACCTGCGTAAAGTGCGCTGGGATGGCAACAACGAAGTTTATCCATGGGCCAGCAGTTTTGAACAGTTCGTCCGCGATAACCTGGCGGTGCAGAGCGATGCTGCTTCTCATCCGCTGGTTAACTTTATGGATCATCCTGGTGCGGCGCTTTCTAATCCGACACCTGAGCACTATCTGCCGCTGCTCTATGTACTTGGCGCACGTCAGCCGGATGACGCCATCAGCATTCCGGTTGATGGCATGGAGATGGGGGCGATCAGCATGTTGTCGGTTCAGGTAGGTTAGGGCGAAGCTGACAGCCATAGAAGAGCTTATTGTGCAGGGAACACGGTCAGAAGAGGAAAGCGTCCCGCGCCAGGGACGGCGCGGGCCGAGCGTGTCATGGATGACGGCTTTTGCGTCTTTCCGATCTGACCGTGTTCTTTGCGCAGGCTCGGTCTAACCGCTAAACCAAACGGAGATTATTGCGGTGCATTAACCGATAAAAGCGTGCGGATAGAAACGGGAAAGATCCTGCGTGATCAGGTCGCGATCTTCCCGCAGGCCGATACCGGCCGGTTGATCGTCAATCAGCCAGCTGCCGATCAGCGTATAGCTGTCGCCAAACTTAGGCAGCGGATGGAACTGCTGGACGATCATTCCCTCTTCGCCATACGGCCCATCGACGCGGGCGATCTCCTGACCATTTTCCACGATGCGAATGTTGGCACCTTCACGTGAAAACAGCGGCTTCACCACATATTTGTCCATGTGCGGCACGTCATCTTCCGCGAACCAGGCGGGCAGCAGATTAGGGTGATTCGGGAACATCTCCCACAGCAGCGGCAGCAAGGCTTTATTCGAGATAATGCTTTTCCAGGCCGGTTCCAGCCAGCGCACGCCAGCATCGCCCAGCTTGGTGGAGAACATCTCACGCAGCATGAATTCCCACGGATAGAGCTTGAACAGGTTGCTAATCACCTGATCCTGGGCGTCGGTAAATTCCCCTTTTTCGCCCAGTCCAATTTCATCCATGTAGAGAAACTCACTCGGCAATCCCGCTTCGGTGGCGCAATCCTGAAGATATTGCACGGTGCCGCGATCTTCGTCAGTATCACGGCAGCAGGCGAAGTGCAGCCAGTTGAAGCCGTGCTGCTGATGTAACGCGGCGAAGCGTTCAATCAGCTTTTCCTGCAGGCTATTAAACTGATCGCTGCCTGCGGGGAGCTGACCGGCGTTAAGCTGGTCCTCCAGCCACAGCCACTGGAAAAATGCCGCTTCATACAGCGAGGTCGGCGTATCGGCATTGTTCTCCAGCAGCTTTACATCGCCTTTGCCATCCCAGGCGAGATCCAGACGAGAGTAAAGCGAAGGCTGACGCTGATGCCATGAATCGCGCACGAAGTCCCAGGTGTGTTTAGGAATGCGGAATTTAGCCAGCAGCGCTTCGCTGTTAACCACTTTTTCCACCACCTGCAGGCACATTTGATGTAATTCAGCGGTCACATCTTCCAGATGCTCGATTTGCGCCAGCGTGAACTGATAATAAGCATCTTCACACCAGTAGGGTTCACCATGCATGGTGTGAAAACGAAAACCGAACTCGGTGGCTTTTTCGCGCCAGCCTGGGCGCTCTGAAATGGCAATGCGTTCCATCGGGGCGTTAGCCTCCCATTGAGCGGCTGGAAGTGCCGCTGGCGCTGCTACGCTGCATGCTGTTCTGCTTCGCGACGGTTTCACCAAAGCCACCACGGGTAATGGTGGAGGTGGTAGCCGGTTTTGGTGCCAGCGCCGTTTTCGGCACGGTCATGCTTTTGCCGGATGTTGCTGCACCATAATTACGGCCTGATGCATCAACAAACTGACCATTGGCCGGGCTGCGGGCATTTTTCGGTGAGAAGAGCGGTTGCTGTGCAAAGCCCGAACCACCGCCCATCATGCGACCCATCATGTAACCTGCCATCAGTGGCATCCAGAAGCTGCCGCCACTCTGCTGCGATTCGGCATTAGTGGTGCCCACGCCCGCCTGAGCCGGTGTCTGCTGACACTGGTTTTCACCAAATTCAGCGACACAATCTTCACGCGTGGCATATTTTGGCGCGGTGCGTTCCGCCTCTTTTTTCGCTTCATTGAATGCGGTAGTACATTGGGCACTCTGGCCCGGATTGGCTTTTGAACAGTCATCGGCATTCTGGTACATCGAAACTGTTTCGTCGTTCTGTTCACAACCAGCCAGCATAAATACCGCCGAAACGGCGATAGCAACGGGCGTTAAATGGCGTGCCTGCCAGCTCTTGCGAAAAGTGGCATAGCGAATAGATTTTGTGCGTTTCATTATGATTATCCTGTGCCCAAAGGTAGCGCATAGAATAGGGGATGGGGGGGTAAAATTGAAGCTGGAGGCCTGATACAACAGGGATCTTTACTTAGTTATACGTTCAACAGAGAGACGGGCCGCAAAGCAGCCCGTCCGCTCATTAATTACCGAAAGGATTACCGCTGCTGTGGCGAGCCGCAGGACGCGCTGCCTCAGAAGAGCCGGTTGCTGCCGGACCGCTATCCACGCGCGCGGTCTGCTGTGCATTTTCCGGTGCTACCGTTTCCGGTGAGGTCGGGATCTCTTTACCCAGCTGGCTGTTCAGTTTCTGCAGGCTCTGCTCATTGAGCGTACCCAGCGCATAGCTGATATTCAGCTGGTTAATCAGATAGCTATAGCGCGCATCAGAGAGCTGCTGCTTAGCGTTGTAGAGCACGGTGGTTGCATCCAGCACATCAACGATAGTACGCGTACCAACCTGATAGCCCGCTTCTGACGCATCCAGAGAGCTTTGCGCAGAGACCACGGCCTGTTTATAAGCGTTGATGCTGCTGATAGAAGCATTCACGTTGTTAAACGATGAGCGGACTGTCTGAACCGCAGAGCGGTGCGCGCTTTCCAGTGATTCACTGGCGCTGACGAAGCTGTACTGCGCCTGTTTCACCTGAGAGGTGACGCTGCCGCCGCTATAGAGTGGCAGTGAGAAGCTCAGACCCACCTGGTTAGAACCGGTAATGGAGTCAGTAGACCCCTGGCTCTGGTTCGCACGGCTGCCGCCATATTTGCTGTTCGACATGCCGGTAGAGGCCGTCAGACCCAGCGTCGGCATGTGGCCAGCTTCAGCTGAGCGGATCTGCTCACGGGCTAAATCCTGGTTCAGACGCGCAGAGAGCAGCGACAGGTTACGGCTTTCCGCCTGCTTAAGCAGCGCGCTGACCGGTTCGGGCTTATCGGTTCTGAAGCGATCAATGCTCAGCGACGCCAGCGACATGTAGTCCATGCCGGTGATCTGACGCAGCGTTTCCACGTTGTTATCGAGGTTATTACGCGCGGTCACTTCGTTAGCCAGCACGCTGTCATATTGTGCACGGGCGTTCTGTACGTCAGTAATGGCAACCAGACCAACGTTAAAGCGCTGGGTAGTTTGATCCAGTTCGCGATAGATCGACTGTTTCTGCGCTTCGGTGTAAGAAAGGGTATCAATCGCTTTCAGCACGTTGAAGTAGGCGGTCGCGGTGTTCAGAATCAGATCCTGCTGCGCCACCTGATAGGTCACATCCTGGATACCGGCAGCTTTTTCCTGCAGGGTCAGTGCGCGCCATTTCGACATGTCGAAAATAGTCTGGGTTAATTGCAGCGAGCCGCTGGTCGTGTTGGAATGGAGACCGCTACTGTCGCGATAGCCGTTGTTATAGGTGTAGTCTGCACCCAGGCCGAGCTGGGGTAATAATGGGCTACGCGCTTCGTTGATTTTCTCAAAGGCAGAATCGCGATCGGCAGCGGCGCTGCGCAGATCCGGGTTGCTCAGACGTGCTTGTTGATAAACCTGAAGCAGGTCTTCGGCCTGGCTGGCGAAGCTGAAACCGCCCAGGCTCAGCCCAATAAAAAATGGGAGCAGTTTTTTCATTTGCATTCCTTTTGTTGCAGCAAATTGCAGTGGGTGCGCTGCCGGGTAAGCCAAAAAATTATCGCCGATTCTAGCAGAGGGCAACTGTGAGATAAGTTGGCTGAACGTGCCTTCTCCCCCTAATTTACGTAAATAATTCAGAAAGAACCACTTACATGGAGCACGGTTACAGGCTTTTTTCGCTCCACCTCAATCTGCATAAGGAACCCGATGATGCCGGAAGAAAAAAAATCCCCTGTGACTTTCACAAAAAACGATGTAGAAATTATTGCACGCGAAACCGTCTATGATGGTTTTTTTTCCGTCGTACGTTATCGCTTCCGCCACCGCCAGTTTAACGGCGAAATGAGTGGGGAAGTACAGCGCGAAGTTTTTGAGCGCGGACATGCCGCCGTGCTGCTACCTTATGATCCCTTACGCGATGAAGTGGTGCTGATTGAACAGATCCGCATCCCGGCTTATGACAGCAGTGCTTCGCCCTGGCTGCTGGAGATGGTCGCCGGCATTATTGAGCCCGGTGAATCTGTTGAGCAGGTCGTGCGCCGTGAAGCCGTTGAAGAAGCAGGATTAGAGGTCGGCCGGATTAAGCCCATGCTTAACTATCTGGCCAGCCCTGGCGGCACCAGCGAACGTCTGTCGGTGCTGATTGGGGAAGTGGATGCCAGCCAGGCAGAGGGATGCCATGGTCTGGAGGAAGAGAATGAGGATATTCTTGTCCATGTGGTAAGCCGCGAACAGGCTTACCGCTGGGTGGAAGAGGGGATAATTGACAATGCGGCGTCTGTCATCGCCCTGCAATGGCTGGCGTTGCACCATGAGAAACTACGCGAAGAGTGGATACAAAAATGAAACAGCGCTATACCCCTGACTTTCCCGAAATGATGCGGCTCTGCGAAACCAATTTCGCCCAGTTACGCCGCCTGCTGCCGCGTAACGATGAGGCGGGAGAATCGGTGATCTATCAGGTGAGTGGCGCCCGTTATCAGCTGACGATCCAGGAGTCCACACGCTACACCACGCTGGTGGAGATCCGCCAGGTCGCGCCTGCCGTGAGTTACTGGAGTCTGCCCTCGATGTCGGTAAGGCTCTATCACGATGCGATGGTCGCCGAAGTGTGTTCAACTCAACAGATCTATCGTTTCAAAGCGCGCTATGATTATCCTAATAAAAAATTGCATCAGCGCGATGAAAAACATCAGATAAACCAGTTTCTCGCAGACTGGCTGCGCTACTGCCTGGCACATGGTGCGATGGCAGTTCCGGTCTGCTGATGCGTATAATGCAGTAAATGGCGTGGAGACGAAGGAAACGCTTTGGATAGCCTGCTAACTCTTCCTGCAGCGAACGGTTCCGAAATCAGGATTTTGCAAATCACGGATACCCACCTGTTCGCGGGAAAACATGAATCGCTGCTTGGGGTGAACACCTGGTCGAGCTATAAAGCGGTGCTGGATGCGATTATTGCGCAACATCGCGACTACGACCTGATTATCGCCACCGGCGATCTCGCCCAGGATCACTCTATCGAAGCCTATCAGCATTTTGCTGAGGGCATCTCACGTTTGCCGCGGCCCTGCGTCTGGCTGCCCGGTAATCACGATTTTCAGCCCGCGATGTTCGACACGCTGGCAGCCGCTCATATCAATGCCCACAAGCAGGTGCTGGTGGGTGAGCAGTGGCAGATTGTGTTGCTGGACAGCCAGGTCTCGGGTGTGCCGCACGGGATGCTGAGCGATTATCAGCTGGAGTGGCTCGATAACGCGCTGGCCCGCTATCCGCAACGTCATACGCTGGTCCTGCTGCACCACCATCCGCTGGCCTCTGGCTGTACCTGGCTCGATCAGCACAGCCTGCGCAACTCACATCAGCTTGATGCGGTGTTACAGCATTACCCGTTAGCCCGGACGCTGGTCTGTGGTCATATTCACCAGGAGCTGGATCTTGAGTGGCACGGTCGTCGTGTGCTGGCCACCCCTTCAACCTGCGTTCAGTTCAAACCGCACTGCACCAGCTTTACGATCGACACCGTGGCACCGGGCTGGCGCTGGTTCACGCTGTATCCGGATGGCGGCCTTGAGACCGAGGTTAACCGGCTCGACACCGACGCTTTTCGTCCCGATTTAGACTCAGAAGGATACTGACGCGTGGCGGCATTACTCTATCTGCACGGTTTTAACAGCTCGCCGCAGTCGGCTAAGGCGACGCAGTTCCGGCAATGGTTAGAGGCGCAGCATCCGGAGATCGAAATGATCGTGCCCCAGCTGCCGACGTTTCCGGCCGATGCCGCCGCAATGCTGGAAGATCTGGTACTGAGCCGCAGTGGCGAAACGCTGGGGCTGGTAGGCTCGTCGCTGGGCGGTTATTACGCCACCTGGCTGTCGCAATGCTTTATGCTGCCTGCTGTGGTCGTCAATCCCGCGGTGCGGCCTTTTGAGCTGCTGGCGGATTTCCTGGGCGAAAATCAGAATCCCTACACCGGCCAGCAATATGTGTTAGAGTCACGCCACATTTACGATCTGAAAGTAATGCAGATTGAACCGCTGGAAGCGCCCGATTTACTCTGGCTGCTGCAACAGACCGGCGATGAAGTTCTCGATTACCGTCAGGCGCTCGACTATTACAGCGCGTGCCGTCACACGGTAGAAGAGGGCGGAAATCATGCATTTACTGGATTCGAGCGCCATTTCCCGCAGATTCTGGACTTTCTCGGTCTGAATCATCCCTGAGTAATGCGGAAATCGCACCCCATTTCACCCTTCTAATCAGACATTTACGATGAGTCAATCTAACTATAACGCGGATGCCATTGAGGTCCTGACTGGCCTTGAGCCTGTTCGCCGTCGCCCGGGGATGTACACCGATACGACGCGACCCAACCATTTGGGTCAGGAAGTGATTGATAACAGCGTCGATGAGGCGCTGGGCGGCCACGCGAAGCGGGTTGAAGTGATTCTGCACGCTGACCAGTCGCTGGAAGTTATTGATGATGGTCGCGGCATGCCGGTGGATATTCACCCGGAAGAGGGCGTGCCTGCCGTCGAGCTGATCCTGTGTCGTCTGCACGCGGGCGGCAAGTTCTCCAATAAAAACTATCAGTTCTCGGGCGGCCTGCACGGCGTCGGCATCTCGGTGGTTAACGCCCTGTCAAAACGCGTCGAAGTCACGGTGCGCCGTAATGGCGAAATCTATGACATGGCGTTTGAGAATGGCGACAAAGTCCAGGATCTCACGGTTACCGGCACGGTGGCTAAACGCAACACCGGCACGCGCGTCCATTTCTGGCCCGATGAAAGCTTCTTCGACAGCCCACGTTTTTCGGTGTCACGCTTATCACATCTGCTGAAAGCCAAAGCGGTGCTCTGTCCTGGCGTTGAGATTGTCTTTAAAGACAAGCTGAACAATACCGAACAGACCTGGTGCTACGAAGATGGCCTGACTGACTACCTGTGCGAAGCGGTGAATGGCTTACCGACGCTGCCGGAAAAACCGTTTGTCGGCAGCTTTGCTGGCGATGTGGAAGCGGTTGACTGGGCGCTGTTGTGGCTGCCGGAAGGCGGTGAGCTGTTAACTGAAAGCTACGTTAACCTGATCCCGACCATGCAGGGCGGGACTCACGTCAACGGCCTGCGTCAGGGGCTGCTGGATGCGATGCGCGAGTTCTGCGAATACCGCAATATTCTGCCGCGTGGCGTGAAGCTCTCCGCTGAAGATATCTGGGATCGCTGCGCCTATGTGCTGTCGGTAAAGATGCAGGATCCGCAGTTCGCCGGGCAGACCAAAGAGCGCCTCTCTTCACGTCAGTGCGCAGCCTTTGTCTCTGGCGTGGTAAAAGATGCCTTCAGCCTGTGGCTGAACCAGAATATCCAGATCGCAGAGCAGCTGGCTGAGCTGGCGATCTCCAGCGCCCAGCGACGTATGCGGGCAGCCAAAAAAGTGGTGCGTAAAAAGCTCACCAGCGGTCCGGCGCTGCCGGGCAAACTGGCGGACTGCACCGCGCAGGATCTGAATAAAACAGAACTGTTCCTGGTCGAAGGGGACTCGGCAGGCGGCTCGGCCAAGCAGGCGCGCGATCGTGAATATCAGGCGATCATGCCGCTTAAGGGCAAGATCCTGAACACCTGGGAAGTCTCTTCCGATGAGGTGCTGGCGTCGCAGGAAGTGCATGATATTTCCGTGGCGATCGGCATCGATCCCGACAGCGAAGATCTTTCACAGCTGCGCTACGGCAAGATCTGCATTCTGGCGGATGCGGACTCGGATGGTCTGCACATCGCCACGCTGCTGTGTGCCCTGTTCGTGAAACATTTCCGTTCACTGGTCAGAAACGGACACGTCTACGTTGCCATGCCGCCGCTCTACCGTATCGATCTCGGAAAAGAGGTCTACTACGCGCTGGATGAAGATGAGAAAGAGGGCGTGCTGGAGCAGCTGAAACGCAAAAAGGGCAAACCTAACGTTCAGCGCTTTAAAGGGCTGGGTGAGATGAACCCTTTGCAGCTGCGTGAAACGACGCTGGATCCGAATACCCGCCGTCTGGTACAGCTGACCATCAGTGAAGAGGATATCGACCAGACGCTGCGCATGATGGATATGCTGCTGGCGAAGAAACGCTCCGAAGACCGGCGTAACTGGTTGCAGGAAAAAGGCGACAAGGCCGATATCGAAGTGTAAAAGAACAGGACGCGAAAGCGTCCTGTTCTCTTTGTGCTTCAGCCAGCACATCCCCGGAGAACCCGGCAGATTCAGAGCAGAGACAGTAATCCTTGTGAAAATTACCCTGGAAGAGTTACGTGCCTGGGTGGCGGTGGTGGACAGCGGTTCTATTACCGCGGCGGCATCCCAGCTGGCGCAGACCAGTTCGGGCATCAGCCGGGCGTTGTCCCGGCTGGAGAGCAAGCTGCAGACCACCCTGCTGCATCGCACCACCCGACGGCTGGCGCTGACCGAAGAGGGACAGGTTTTTCTGGAGCATGCGCGACAGATCCTGGCCTCGGTTGAGCAGGCCGAAGAGCAGATAGCCCTGCGGCGCGAGATGCCGTCAGGGCGGCTGCGGGTAAACGCCGCCACCCCTTTTATGCTGCATGTGATTGTGCCGCTGGTGGACGATTTCCGCGCCCGCTATCCCCTGATCCAGCTTGAACTGAATACCGACGATATCCTGATCGATCTGCTGGAGCAGCAAACGGACATTGCCATTCGCATCGGCGAACTGCGCGACTCTACGCTGCGCGCCCGGATGCTTGGCAGCAGTGCGATCCGGCTGATGGCCAGTCCGGCCTATCTGGCGAAAGCGGGCACCCCGCAGAGCGTGGCCGATCTCGCGCAGCATCAAATCATCGGCTTCAGCCATCTTGAGGCGCACAACGTCTGGCCGATCTGGCAGCCTGATGGCGATTTCATGCGCATTAAGCCCACAATCTCTGCCTCCAGCGGCGAAACCATCCGGCAGCTGGCGCTGGCAGGACAGGGGATCGCACGCCTCTCCGACTTTGTCAGCCGGGAAGATTGCGCGGCAGGCCGGCTGGTGCCGGTTCTCCCCGCTGAAACCCGCGAGCTGCGGTTGCCGGTGCATGCGGTCTATTACCGCAACACCACACTCTCTTCGCGCATCGGCTGCTTTCTGGATTTTCTCCGCACCGAGATTGATCGGCGTCAGCTGCTATGATCTCTCCTGCCATAATAAAAAACCCCTGTCATAGGGCAGGGGTTTGGAGATGCTGGCAAGTCTGGCCGGATTCGCTGTGAGATTGTGCTTGCACAGGGAACACGGTCAGATCGGAAAGGCGCTCAAGCCAGTCCCTGGTCGCTCTACCCGCGCCATCCCTGGCGCGGGACGCTTTCCTCTTCTGACCGTGTTCCCTTCGCGTTGAGCTAATTCATTGCTGCCAGAGGCACTCAGGTTTGAGGTTGTCAGCAGCCTGACCCCGTTTACCGAAAAGGGGTTAAGCCTTCAGCACGAATCAGGCGCTGGGTTCCAGCACCAGAATCTTCACATCCACCACATCATCTTTAATGATGGCGCGATGCGCATCCATGTGCGGCATCTGCTGATGCTGCTCCAGATGACGCAGCGTTTCCCACTGTTCCAGCATAAAAATGGAGTCCGGCGAGTTCTGTTTCCACGGCACCTGCGCCTGATGGTCCAGCAGCGCGTCATACTGATGGCAGCCTTCTTCTTCTAAAACCAGCGGGATCAGTTTTTTCACCGCATCCAGCACGGCCTGACGGCGACCGGGTTTGACACAAATTTCAGCAACGACTGTTAACATTCGCGAATTCCTCTTTCGTGGGAAAATAGGGGGTGTCCCCCAGCCATCTTACGCAAAAACGCGACTAAGATGGGTCCGATAAGCGGCAATATCGCGTGGCACGTCCGGCGCTTTAATCACATCGTTGCAGATAAAGGTCGGCAGCGCTTCCATACCCAGGAACTGGTTGGCTTTGTGGAAGTGCAGATAAAGACCGTCGACGCCGACGCCTTCAAAGAACTGCTCCGGGTCGGTAAAGGCCTGCAGCGGCGCATTCCATGTCAGCGACAGCATATATTTTTTGCCCTGCAGCAGACCGCCGGAACCATATTTCTTTGCCGCATCAGAACGGGTACGGCCATCGCTGGCGTAGAGCGAGCCGTGGCCTTCGGTAAAGACTTCATCGATATAACGCTTCACGGTCCACGGCTCGCCCATCCACCAGCCTGGCATCTGATAAATCACCACATCGCTATCGACATATTTCTGCACTTCATCGGCGACCACGTAGTCGCTGTCAGCCAGGGTCACAGACACCTCATGCCCCATGTCACGCAGCTGGCTGGCCGCAACGTCGGTCAGCGTGTGGTTCAGTTCGCCTTTAGAGTGGGCAAAGGTTTTGCCGCCATCGATAATTAAAATCTTGCTCATGAATTGTTTGCCTCATTTCCTGAATATGGCGCTTAGCTTACGCGCGCTGCGGTCGCAGAAAAATGGGAGGTTGATCACAACACTTTTGCTGTGGAAGCAACAATGCGCCGGTTTATGGCACCATCGGCAGGCAAACTCACCATGAAAACAATTAAAGAAAAACGCAAAATGAAAAAAATAGTCTTCGCTTTGCTGCTGGCCAGCAATGCTGTCCAGGCACAATCTCATCTCGACACCATCCTCAGTTCTAAAACGCTTAAGGTCTGCACCACCGGTGATTACAAGCCTTACAGCTACCTGCGACCCGATGGTCAGTATGAAGGGCTGGATATCAGCATGGCGAACGCGCTGGCTACCTCGCTCGGCGCGAAAGTGGAGTGGGTGCCAACCAGCTGGAAAAACCTGATGCCCGATTTTCTGGCAAAGCAGTGTGATATCGCCGTCGGCGGCGTCTCCGTCACGCTGAAACGCCAGCAGACCGCCTGGTTCGCCCGGCCGCTGGATGTGGATGGCAAAATCCCGCTGGTGCGCTGCAGCGATAAAGATCGCTTCCAGACCATCGAACAGCTCAACCGGCCTGACGTGCGGCTGATTGAACCGGCAGGCGGCACCAACGAAGCCTTTGTGCACAGCCACCTGCCAAAGGCCTCACTGACGCTGTTCCACGATAACGTCACCATCTTCCGGCAACTGGTGGACAACAAGGCGGATGTGATGATCACCGATGCCTCTGAAGCGCGTTTTCAGCAGCAACATTACCCGACGCTCTGCGCGATCAATCCCTACAAACCGCTGCAGTATGGCGAGAAGGCTTACATGATTCCGCGTGACGATATCAGCTGGAAGCTCTATGTCGATCAGTGGCTGCATCTCAGCACCGCCACCGGCGAATATCGTGACATTGCCCGCCAGTGGATGGGCGCAAAGCCCTGATCCACTTCCGCAGAGAGGTCAGACACTTGCCGGTCTGAATCCGGCGTGCCTCCGGCACATAAAATCGCGCGGCGGGACGCCTGCTCTCCCGCGCTTCCCCTGTGACTAACACCAGCGAATAAGGTACTATCCTCGCCAAACCACCGCCGGGTGTCCCGCCGTTGTGGGCCACGATGTGAGGATGAGAAATTAATGAGTGAACTGACTCAGGATGGTGCAGAGCGTCTTGCCCTGCACACATTCACCGAGAATGCGTACTTAAACTATTCGATGTACGTCATCATGGACCGCGCCCTGCCTTACATTGGTGACGGATTAAAGCCGGTTCAGCGACGTATCGTCTACGCCATGTCCGAACTGGGACTGAGCGCCAGCGCAAAATTCAAAAAATCGGCGCGTACCGTAGGTGACGTGCTGGGTAAATACCATCCGCACGGCGACAGCGCCTGCTATGAAGCGATGGTGCTGATGGCGCAGCCGTTCTCCTACCGTTATCCGCTGGTCGATGGCCAGGGTAACTGGGGGGCACCGGATGATCCCAAGTCATTCGCGGCGATGCGTTACACCGAATCCCGCCTGTCGAAATATGCCGAGCTGCTGCTGGGTGAGCTGGGTCAGGGGACGGTCGATTATCAGCCGAACTTTGATGGCACGCTGCAGGAGCCGAAGATGTTACCGGCGCGCCTGCCCAATATTCTGCTGAACGGCACCACCGGGATTGCCGTGGGTATGGCGACCGATATTCCGCCGCACAACCTGCGCGAAGTGGCTCAGGCCGCCATCGCACTGATCGACTCGCCGAAAACCACGCTGGAACAGCTGCTGGATATTGTCCAGGGGCCTGATTATCCTACAGAGGCGGAGATCATCACGCCGCGTGATGAAATCCGCAAAATCTATCAGACCGGTCGCGGTTCGATTCGCCAGCGTGCAGTCTGGAAGAAGGAAGAGGGCGAGGCGGTGATCACCGCGCTGCCGCATCAGGTGTCGGGCGCGCGCGTGCTGGAGCAGATTGCGAACCAGATGCGCAATAAAAAGCTGCCGATGGTGGAGGATCTGCGTGATGAATCGGATCACGAGAACCCGACCCGCCTGGTGATCGTTCCGCGCTCCAACCGCGTCGATCTCGATCAGGTGATGAACCATCTGTTCGCCACCACCGATCTGGAAAAGAGCTACCGCGTTAACCTCAACATGATCGGGCTGGATAACCGCCCGGCGGTGAAAAACCTGCATGAGATCCTGACCGAATGGCTGGTGTTCCGCCGAGATACGGTCAAACGTCGTCTGAATCACCGCCTGGATCGCGTGCTGCGCCGCCTGCATATCCTGGAAGGTTTGCTGGTTGCGTTCCTGAACATCGATGAAGTGATCGAGATCATCCGTACTGAGGATGAGCCTAAGCCGGTCCTGATGTCTCGCTTTGGCATCAGCGAAACCCAGGCCGAATCGATCCTTGAACTGAAGTTGCGCCACCTGGCAAAACTGGAAGAGATGAAGATCCGTGGCGAGCAGGCGGAGCTGGAAAAAGAGCGCGATCAGCTGCAGGCCACGCTGGCCTCTGAACGCAAGATGAACACCCTGCTGAAAAAAGAGTTACAGGCTGACAGCGCCAGCTACGGCGACGATCGTCGCTCGCCGCTGCGTGAGCGTGAAGAAGCCAAAGCCCTGAGCGAAACCGAGCTGGTGCCGTCTGAACCGGTGACCATTGTGCTGTCGCAGATGGGCTGGGTGCGCAGCGCCAAAGGCCACGATATCGATCCAGCCGGACTCAGCTACAAAGCGGGCGACAGCTATCTGGCTGCGGCACGCGGCAAGAGCAATCAGCCGGTGGCCTTTATCGACTCCACCGGCCGCAGCTACACTCTGGATCCGACGTCGCTGCCTTCAGCGCGCGGGCAGGGCGAGCCGCTGACCGGCAAGCTGACGCCACCGCCGGGTGCGGTAGTTGAACAGGTGCTGATGGAGCCGGATGATCAGCGCCTGCTGATGGCCTCTGATGCGGGTTACGGCTTTATCTGTACCTTCAGCGATCTGGTGTCGCGCAACCGCGCCGGTAAAGCGCTGCTGACGCTGCCGGAAAACGCCCGTGTGATGACGCCGATGGCCGTCCATCATGAAGATGACATGCTGCTGGCGATCACCCAGGCGGGACGGATGCTGATGTTCCCGGTCGGGGAGCTGCCGCAGATGTCGAAAGGCAAGGGCAACAAAATCATCTCGATTCCATCCGCGGAAGCGGCCGCCGGTCAGGACAAACTGGCCTGGCTGATGATTTTACCGCCGGGCAGCGCTATCACGCTGCACGTAGGCAAGCGTAAAATGCTGCTGCGCAGTGAAGAGCTACAAAAATTCCGCGCCGATCGCGGACGTCGCGGCACGCTGTTACCGCGCGGCCTGCAAAAAATTGATCGTGTTGAACTGGATGCGCCTGCGCGTCCGGCGAGCCCGGATAGCGAAGCGTAAACTACCCGGCTGACACCGCGTCAGCCGTGGCTCAATGAGGGAACTATGTTACTGATTCTGCGTGCCATTATTGTGGTCATCTATTCGATCTTAGTCTGTATATCTGGCTGTATCTGGTGTCTGTTTTCACCGCGCAATCCGCGTCATGTCGCCACATTTGGCCATCTGTTCGGCAAACTGTCGACGGTATTTGGCCTTAAAGTAGAACTGCGCAGACCGGAAGGTGCTGAGAATTATGGTAATGCGATCTACATCGCGAACCATCAGAACAACTACGACATGGTCACCGCGGCTAAAATGGTGCAGCCCTGTACGGTGACGGTGGGCAAGAAGAGCCTGTTGTGGGTGCCGTTTTTTGGCCTGCTCTACTGGCTGACCGGTAACCTGCTGATCGATCGCGATGACCGTGCAAAAGCACGCGGCACGATAGGTCAGCTGGTAGATGAGTTTAACAGTAAGCGCATCTCCATCTGGATGTTCCCGGAAGGAACGCGCAGTCGTGGCCGTGGCCTGCTGCCGTTTAAAACCGGTGCCTTTCACGCCGCTGTGGCGGCGGGTGTGCCGATCATTCCGATTGTGGTCTCTAACACGCATGGCAAGATCAACCTCAATCGCTGGAAAAACGGGCTGGTAATCGTTGAGATGATGCCACCGATTGATGTAAAGGCTTTCGAGTCGTCGTCGGTGCGTAAGCTGGCGACCCACTGTCGCGAACTGATGGCGGCAAAGCTGGAAGAGCTGAACGCCGAAGTCGCAGAACGCGAAAAAAACGGAAATATCTGACCGGCGAACCATTCGCCGAACTATCCTGCAGGGATGCCGCACGGCGGGGCACGTCCGCCCGCCGTGAACGCAGCACAGCAAAAACAGATCAATAAAAACAGGGTCGGCGCTTAGCGCCACGCGTAAAGGGTCAGAAGTTTTATGTCTTTCAGCAGACGTCAGTTCATCCAGCTTTCTGCCGGAGCGGCGCTTAGCGCCAGTGTACTACCTCATGCGGCGCGTGCCGCTTCTTCAGCTAATGGCGACACGCCACTTCCGGTTCCGCCGTTGCTGGAATCCCGTCGCGGCCAGCCGCTGTTCCTGACAATGCAGCGCAGCCACTGGTCTTTTAATGGCGACAACAACAAAGTGCCGGTGTGGGGCATTAATGGCCTCTATCTTGGCCCGACCGTCCGGGTTTACAGCGGCGATGACGTTAAGCTGATCTACAGCAACCGTCTGAACGAGCCGGTCTCCATGACTATCAGCGGCCTGCAGTTGCCGGGCGCGCTGATGGGTGGCGCGCCGCGTATGATGTCAGCCGGTGTCGACTGGTCGCCGGTGCTGCCGATTCGTCAGGCGGCCTCAACCTGCTGGTATCACGCCAACACGCCGAACCGCATGGCTCCGCACATCTATAACGGACTGGCGGGGATGTGGCTGGTGGAAGATGATATTGGCAGGCAGCTGCCGTTGCCGAAGCATTACGGCGTCGATGACTTCCCGATTATCATTCAGGACAAGCGGCTCGATAACTTTGCCACGCCGGTCTATGACCCGCCGCAGGATGGTGGTTTCCTGGGCGACACGCTGCTGGTGAATGGCGTACGCAATCCGTTTGTGGAGGTGTCACGCGGCTGGGTGCGTCTGCGTCTGCTGAACGCCTCGAATGCGCGCCGCTATGAGATGGTGCTCAGCGACAATCGCCCGTTTATGGTCATCGCCAGCGATCAGGGCTATCTGCCTGCGCCGGTCGCGGTGCAGCGCCTGTCACTGGCGCCGGGAGAACGCCGCGAAGTGCTGGTGGATATGTCGCAGGGCGATGAAGTGTCGATTACCGCAGGTACGGCGGCGGGCATTATGGATCGGCTGCGCGGCTTCTTTGAGCCATCCTCCATTCTGACGTCAACCCTGATCCTGACGCTGCGGCCAACCGGCTTGCTACCGCTGGTGACGGATAATCTGCCGATGCGGCTGCTGGCCGATCAGATTCTGGATGGCGTGGCGGTTCGCACCCGTGAATTCCGCATCGGTGACAGCATGCCGGGCATTAACGGCGCGATCTGGGATATGAGCCGCATTGACACCACGGCACAGCAGGGCACCTTTGAGCGCTGGATCCTGCATGCTGACCGGCCACAGTCGCTGCATATCCAGGGCGTGATGTTCCTGATTAAAAGTGTGAATGGTGCGCAGCCGATGGGCGAAGATCGTGGCTGGAAAGATACGGTGTGGGTCGATGGCAGCGTGGAACTGATGGTCACTTTCCCGCAAAGTTCGTCAGATCACTTCCCGTTCGTCTACTACAGTCAGACGCTGGAACTGGCCGACCGCGGCACTGCCGGTCAGCTGGTGGTGCAGCCCAGCGCATAACAGCGCGGTCAGGCAGGAAGAGCCCGCCTGACCGCGTTAATCGTTATCTGCCCCAGCCGCAGGGCAGATAAGGTGAGCTCACCTGGTGACGCCCAGCCTTAGTTAAAGGTTTCCGGATCCGGCCCCAGACGATTGCCGCTGTCCAGCTTCGCAATATCGCTCACTTCATGCTTGTCCAGACGGAAGTCGAACACCTTAAAGTTTTCTTCAATGCGGGCTGGTGTCACCGACTTCGGAATCACCACCAGGCCGCTATCCAGATGCCAGCGGATCACGATCTGTGCCGGCGTCTTGCCATATTTCTTCGCCAGCGACTTGATGATCTCCTGATCGAAGACCCCTTTGCCGCCCTGCGCCAGCGGACTCCAGGATTCGGTCTGGATCTGATGCAGTGCGTTCCACGCATGCAGCGTGCGCTGCTGTAGCATCGGGTGCAGCTCAATCTGGTTCACCACCGGCGTGACACCGGTTTCATCCAGCAGTCGCTTCAGATGCGCCTCATGGAAGTTACAGACGCCGATACTTTTAGTCAGCCCCTGCTGCTGCAGTTCAATCATCTTCTTCCAGGCATCGACATAATTGTCTTTTTCCGGGCACGGCCAGTGCATCAGATAGAGATCAACCTGCTCCAGTTTCAGTTTCTCCAGGCTGGTTTCCATCGCCTGCTGAACGTTCTGCTGATCGTCGTTCCAGAGTTTGGTGGTCACGAAAATCTCTTCACGCGGCACGTCAGTTTCCTGCAGTGCCTGGCCAATCGCCTCTTCATTCTTATAGGCGGCGGCGGTATCGATTGAGCGATAGCCGACCTCCAGCGCTTTCAGCACCGCATGACGTGCATCTTCAATGCTGGCCTGCCACACACCGAGTCCGAGTTGCGGCATCATATTGCCATCGCGCAGTTTGATAATGGGTTGGTCTGCCATAGTTGCTCCTTTCCGTTGCGGTTAATCCGTGAGATTTCACTGTGCTTAAGTCTAGCCAACAATTCTCAGCCTGCTTAGCTGAGGCAAAAACAGCGGTTCTGTCGCCATGCCCGATCCGGTAAATTTCTTGCCTGATTCTCCAGGCTGCTGGTGATTCAGGCATTCGCACGGCACACTGGCTTTTTGCCCGTAAAAGGAGTCGCTATGGCGCACGATGCCCTGTGTCACCGGCTGGCGCAGCAGGTCGTAACATTAATGACCCATGGTCACGACCGTCTTTGTCCGGTCGAAAATGTGTCGCTGATTTACGCTAATCAATATCGTCCCCGTACGCCGATGATGTATCAGCCCGGCATTGTGATCCTGTTTCAGGGTAGCAAAACCGGCTATCTCGGCAGCACGGTGTTTCAGTATGACGCCAGCAAGTACCTGATGCTCACGGTGCCGCTGCCGGTGGAGTGCGAAACCTGGGCCTCGCCAGAGGTGCCGATTGCCGGGCTGTGTCTTAATGTCGATACCGCCAGCCTGCAGGATCTGCTGATTGAAATCGGCGATGACGATCAGTTCCAGCCGCAGCCGCAGACCTCGGGGATCCACTCGGCGTGGCTGACGGAACCGATGCTGTGTGCCGCTGAGCGGCTGCTTGATGTGATGACCCAGCCACGCGATGCGCGGGTGCTGGGGCCGCACATCGTGCGGGAGATTATCTACTACGTGCTGACTGGCCCGATTGGTGGTGCGCTGCTCTCACTGGTGAGCCGACAGACGCAATTCAGCCTGATCGCGCGTGCCCTGCGACGGATTGAGAATCACTATGCGGAAAACCTCAGCGTCGATGCGCTGGCGGCGGAAGTGAACATGAGCGTTTCAGCCTTTCATCATAACTTTAAAGCGGTCACGCAGACGTCGCCCCTGCAGTATCTCAAGCGATATCGCCTGCATCAGGCGCGATTGCTGATGCTGCACGATGGACTGAAAGCGAGTGCGGCGGCGGTGCGGGTTGGCTATGAAAGTCCCTCACAGTTTTCGCGGGAATTTAAGCGCTATTTTGGCGTGACGCCAGGGGAAGAGGTGAATCGTGTGCGGCAGACGGTAGCGGATCCGTCCGCCTGAGTGGCGGCGGATCCTGATGCTATGCGCTGACGTCAGGCCTGTTTCTGCCGACGCTTTTTCCAGATAACCAGAATGCTGCCGAACAGCCCGAGAAACAGCAACACCATCGGCAGTATCATCAGGATCGCCATCACCTGATCTTCATGACGCTTGATGAACGGCACCTGGCTGATGCCATAGCCAAACGTCACGACGATGCCGACCCACAGCACGCCGCTGAGCCAGTTGAATAGCTGAAAGCGACCATTCTGCAAGCCCGCAATGCCCGCCATGGTCGGCAGGATCGTCCGGATGAAGGCCAGAAAACGGCCGACCAGCAGCGCCATCAGGCCGTGACGGTTAAACATATTCCACGCGCGCTGGTGATACTGCGCGGGCAGATGCATCAGCCAGCTCTTCACCAGCCGGGTATTCCCCAGCCAGCGACCCTGCAGATAGCTCAGCCAGCAGCCCAGGCTGGCGGCGGTGGTGAGGATCACCATTGTCGGCACAAAATCCATTACCCCTTTTGCCACCATCGCACCCGCCAGCAGCAGCAGGCTGTCGCCCGGCAGGAAAGAGGCGGGTAACAGCCCATTTTCCAGAAACAGCGTCAGGAACATCACGCCGTACACCACCCACACCACATCCGGATTTGCCAGCGCGGCAAAATCCTGATGCCAGAGCGCGTGGACAATCTCGTGTAAAACACCCATTTGCTATTCCATCACGTCACAAGGAACTATCCGTCTGCATTCAGGCAATCGGTCGCGGCGCTGCGCAATAAATGCAGCGACCTCACTGATGACCTGAACGGTCTGGGATAAATTTTAACAATAAATGAGCAGCAGCCCGGCAAACTCTGCGGGTGGCCGCTACCCGGTTCATCTTCTGTTTAGCGTCTGTTTAACTTTTGCCTGAATTTATTAACGCGTCAGGCGCGCAAAACCGGCGTCCAGGTCAGCCAGCAGATCGTCAACGTGCTCCAGACCAATATGCACTCGCACCAGCGTACCGGTGAAATCGACTCCACCCGCCGGACGAATCGCGGCCAGCTCTTCCGGCTGATTCGCCAGGATCAGCGATTCATAGCCGCCCCAGGAGTACGCCATGCTGAAATGATGGAAGTGATCGAGATATTCCGCCAGCTGGGGCGCGCTGAGTTTTTCCTGCAGGATAAAAGAGAACAGGCCGCTGCTACCGTTAAAATCACGCTGCCAGAACTGATGACCTTTGCTCTGCGCCAGCGCCGGGTGATTAACCCGCGCCACTTCGGGACGCGCGGCCAGCCACTCTGCCACCTGAATCGCGCTCTCTTCATGCTGACGCAGACGGGTGCCCAGCGTGCGCAGACCCCGACTCGCCATGTAGGCTGTGTCGGCATCGACCATCTGACCCATCAGATAGGAGTTCTCGCGCAGCTGATCGATACAGCGCGCATTGGCGACCGCCGTGCCGATCATCGCATCGCTGTGACCAATCAGATATTTGGTGCCCGCCTGAATCGAAATATCGATGCCGTGCGCCAGCGCATCAAATAAAATACCGGCCGCCCAGGTGTTGTCGATCATGATGATCGCCTCGGGCGCTTTGGCGCGAACCGCCGCCACAATCGCCGGAATATCCTGAACTTCCATCGTGATAGAGGCCGGTGATTCCAGGAAAACGACCCGGGTATTGGGCTGCACCAGCTCACCGATTTCACTGCCGATACAGTGATCGAACCAGCCCGTTGAAACCTGCAGCTTAGTCAGGATCTTAGTACAGAAATCCTGGGTCGGTTCATAGACTGCGCCACTCATCAGCACGTGGTCGCCCGCCTCGACAAACGCCAGAATCGCGTTCGCCACGGCAGCCGCGCCGCAGGGGTAGAGCACACAGCCTGCGCCGCCTTCCAGCTCCGTCATCGCATCCTGCAGTGCAAAGTGCGTCAGGGTGCCACGACGGCCATAAAAGAGCTCGCCTTTTGCCCGACCGGCAGTGGCACGTTTCTTCTCCGCGACCGTATCAAAAACCAGCGAGGAGGCCCGTTGAATCACACTGTTCACCGAGCCCTGGGTATAACGCTTGCTGCGTCCTGCACTGACGAGCGTGGTATCAATTTTTCTGGTGGTCATGAGTCGCCTTTGCCGCTTCTGACTAAGCCCTCACGTTACCACGAAACGACCAGCAGGGTTGAGACTCAATGGTGATTATCAGAGTGCTTCGCAGGATGAAAATCGGGTCCGCTACCGGACCCGATTTTGCCGACGCTACATCACGCCCATCAGGCGCGGTAACCAGAGGGAGATAGCCGGAATATAGGTAATCAGCATCAGCACGATAAACAGCATGCCGTAAAACGGCAGCATGGCTCTGACCACCTGCTCGATTTTCTGCTTACTGACCGCACTGGCGACAAACAGTACTGTACCGACCGGCGGGGTGATCAGGCCGATCCCGAGGTTGGTCAGCATGATCATGCCGAAGTGAACCGGATCGACGCCAAGCGCGGTAGCGACCGGCAACAGCACCGGCGTCAGGATCAGGATCAGCGGCGCCATATCCATCAGCGTCCCCACCACCAGCAGCAGGATGTTGATACACATCAGGATCACATATTTGTTATCGGAGAGGCTGGTGAATGCCTCGGTGATAATCGTTGGCAGTTGCATGAAGGTCATCACTGCGCCAAATCCGGCGGCAAAGGCGATCAGCACCATCACGATGGTGACAGTCTTAATGGTGCGGAACAGCAGGATATGCAGCTGGTTCCATTTAAAGTCGCGATAAATAAACATGGTGACGAAAAAGGCCCAGATACAGGCAATCGCGGCGGACTCCGAGGCGGTAAAAATACCGGAGAGAATGCCACCCATAATAATCACCACGGTAAACAGGCCCCAGAACGCGTCGAAGAAGATTTTCAGCGCCTGACGAAACGGAATACGTTCCCCTTTGGGATAGCCGCGTTTATGGGCAAAGCCGAGGCACATTACCATCAGGCAGCCACCCAGCATCAGGCCAGGCAGGATACCCGCCACGAACAGGGAAGAGATAGTTACCAGCCCACCGGTCGCCAGCGAATAGATCACCGAGTTGTGGCTGGGTGGCGTCAGCACCGCCTGCACTGAGCCGCTCGCCGTTACTGCGGCAGCGAAATCACGCGGATAGCCTTTCTCCTCCATCTGCGGAATCATCACCGAGCCAATCGAGGCGGTATCCGCCACCGATGAACCGGAAATCGCGCCGAAGAAGGTTGAGGCGACAATGTTCACCAGCGACAGGCCACCGCGGATAAAACCAACAAAGATATAGGCGAAGTTGACCAGCCGCCGGGCAATCCCCCCCTCCGCCATAATCGCACCCGCGAGAATAAAGAACGGGATAGTCAGCAGCGAAAATTTGTTAATGCCGTTGGTCACCTGAATCACCACCGCTTCCAGCGGCAGATCGATCCACCAGGCGCCAATAAAGGCGCTCAGCCCCACCGCAAAGGCGACCGGAAAACCCACCATCAGCAACACCAGCAAACTGCCTATCAAGATCAATGCATCCATTTTTCTGCTCCGCGTTAGTGGGTGCCGCCCAGCGTGACAATCGGCCGCTGGCTCTGATCGCCGGTCAGCAATCGCTCAACAACAAACAGCAGGGTGAAGATCGCGCCAATCGGGATCGGCAGATACATCTCACCGTAAGTCACTGCCGGTAATGAAGCGAGCGTCTGCACCCACATCGCTTCGCACAGGCTGTAACTGGCCTGAAAGATCACCAGACAGGTGATGATCATCAGCAGATCGCTGACGCGCAGCATCAGGCGCTGCCGGGCGGGTGACAGGCGATCGGTGACCATGGAAACGCAGATATGCGTTCCGGCCCGCAGTCCGACCGGTGCGCCAATAAACGTAAAAATGATCATGCAGATAATGGCCACCGGTTCCGGCCAGGAGAGCGCGCCGTTCATCACGTAGCGGGCGAAGATCCCGATCGGGATCACCGTCACCATAATCATCAGTGCCACGGCGGCAATCAGCATGCACAGCAGATAGAGCCCATCCATCAGACGTGTATAAGCGGCCATAATTGATACCTGATTAAGCACGCCACACGGCAGTGTGGCGCGGAAGGGTTATTTCACCTCAGCGATCCGGGTCATCAGATCCTGATATTTGCCGCCAAACTGATCGCGCACCGGCTGGGTCGCTTGGACGAAGTAGTCGCGGTCGGTCTGCTGGAAGGTGACGCCACCCGCCTTCATTTTGGCGATCGACTCTTCGGTATAGGTCGCCCAGAGCTGGCGCTCTTCATCCTGCGCCTCTTTGCCGAGCTTCTTCAGCAGCGCCTGATCCTCAGGTTTCAGGCGATCCCAGGCGCGTTTTGAAAACAGGATCATCTCTGGCTGGATAAAGTGGCCGCTGAGGGTGTAGTACTTCGCCACCGGCATATAGTTATGGGCGACAAAGGTCGGTGGGTTGTTCTCGGTGCCATCGACCACGCCGGTCTGCATCGCACTGAACACTTCACTGACGCCCATCGCCACCGGATTCGCGCCCATCGCTTTCAGGGTCGCCAATGAGATGGCGCTGTTCTGCACCCGGATCTTCATGCCTTTCAGATCTTCCGGTTTTGCCAGCGGCTTCTTGGTGATCATGTTGCGCTCACCGGCATCGGTCCAGCCCAGGAACACCATGCGGGCGTTGGGATCTTTATCGAATTTGTCGGCAATCTCGCGGCCTATCTCGCCATCCAGCACTTTGTGCATGTGGTCAATGTCGCGGAAAATGTAGGGCAGGGTCAGCACGCTGGTTTCCGGGGCGATCGAGGTGACTGGCGCCAGCGACACACGGATCATGTCGATTGCGCCCAGCTGCACCTGTTGCAGCGTCTGATCTTCGTCCCCCAGCACGCCACCGGCGAAGAGCTTCATCTCCAGCCGTCCATCGGTGGCCTGTTTGAGTTTGTCGCCCATGTGCTGCAGCGCGACCACGGTCGGATAACCGGCAGGCTGGACTTCAGCCACTTTGATCACCTGTGCCGTGGCGGTGGCGCTCATCATCATCGCCGCCAGGGCACTGGCCAGGCATGTTTTCGTCATTCTCATTATTTTGTCTCCCGCTGAGGTAGGACGGCGTCCGGCGTCGGGGGCTAACCGGAGATAACCGTGTGGAGCCAGCATAGTGAAAACGCGCGCCAGTAAAATGCGGCAATGCTGATTGAATGAATGCCATCACATTTTGAAACGATGTTTTAATAAATTTTCATGCAACTTCACATTTTCGAAACATCCTTGTCAAAAGTGTTTAAACCTGGTCAATTGCGGGTAAATGGCGTCGATCAGCTTTGTAAATACTAATGAGAACTACTATCAATTCGCCGTCGTTTTGCTATTATTCGCGCTTGTCTCGCATCCCTGAATCAGAAGTTGGAGAAGCAGCGTGGTAGCCAGTGATTTGATGCAAACGGACCTCTCCGTTTGGGGCATGTATCAACATGCCGATATCGTGGTAAAGGTGGTCATGATTGGCCTGTTATTGGCCTCAGTGGTGACCTGGGCGATCTTCTTCGGCAAATATGCCGAACTCAGCGCCGCTAAGCGCCGCCTGAAGCGCGAGCATCTGGCGCTGGGCGAAGCCCGCAATCTGAATGACGCCGCCCGCATTGCCCAGTCGTTTACCGGCCACAGCCACAGTGTGGTGCTGCTGAATGATGCGCAGAATGAACTCGAACTGTCGGCTGGCGTGGAAGATACCAACGGGATTAAAGATCGCACCAGTTTCCGCCTTGAGCGCCGCGTCGCTGCGTTCAGCCGCCATGCAGGCCGGGGCAATGGCTTCCTGGCGACCATCGGTTCGGTTGCGCCGTTTATCGGCCTGTTCGGCACCGTATGGGGCATCATGAACAGCTTTATCGGCATCGCTAAAACCCAGACGACGAACCTGGCGGTTGTTGCACCGGGTATCGCCGAAGCGCTGCTGGCAACCGCGATTGGCCTGATCGCTGCGATTCCGGCGGTGGTGATCTACAACGTCTTTGCCCGCATGATCGCCAACTACAAAGCCTCGCTGGGTGATGTCGCCGCTCAGGTGATGCTGCTGCAGAGCCGTGATATCGATCTGGGCACCGTCGCCACTGATGTTCCGCGTCCTGCGACGGCTCAGAAACTGCGCTTAGGGTAAGTTCTTATGGCAATGCGATTAAACGACGATCTGGAAACGGATGGTGAAATGCATGAGATCAACGTGACGCCGTTTATCGACGTCATGCTGGTTCTGCTGATCATCTTTATGGTGGCCGCGCCGCTGGCCACGGTCGACGTACGCGTCAATCTGCCCGCCTCAACCAGCGCGCCGCAGCCGCGTCCGGAAAAGCCGGTTTACCTGTCGATTAAAGCGGATAAGCAGCTTTACGTCGGTAACGATCAGGTCACGCCGGAGTCGCTGGTTAACGTGCTGACTAACCAGACCCAGGGCAATAAAGAGACCACCATTTTCTTCCAGGCGGATAAGTCAGTCGATTATGAAACGCTGATGAGCGTGATGGATAAGCTACGCACGGCGGGCTATCTGAAAATTGGTCTGATGGGCATGGAAACCGTGAAGAAATAGCGGGTTATCCGGCTCAGGAAAAAGGCGACTGTTCAGGTCGCCTTTTTTTATGGCTGCTCTCCAGCCCTATAAAATCAGGTAAATCAGGGCCAGGGTAATCACTTATGCTGCCTGAGCTGAATTGTTAATTGGTTGTTACTTATGTACATAGATTTGTAAAGTGCAATGGTGAGCCAGGTCACATTAATCCCGCATCAGGCAGGCTAAAACGGCTAAAAAACAACAGGAAGCCGTTATGAGTCACACCCCCTCTTTACAAAAGCCGCCGAAAAGTGCCGCCCGAACCATCTTCACCGTCACCAGTGGTAACTTCCTGGAGATGTACGATTTTATGGTATTTGGCTACTACGCCACTGCCATTTCAAAAACCTTCTTTCCCGGCGATGACCCGTTTGCCTCCCTGATGCTGACCCTGATGACTTTTGGTGCCGGCTTCCTGATGCGCCCGCTGGGGGCGATCATCCTCGGTGCCTACATCGACCATCATGGTCGTCGTAAAGGGCTGTTGCTGACGCTGGGCTTAATGGCGATGGGCACCCTGACTATCGCGCTGGTGCCGGGCTACGCCACCCTGGGCGTGGCAGCGCCGATTCTGATCCTGCTGGGACGGCTGTTGCAGGGCTTCTCGGCGGGCGTGGAGCTGGGTGGCGTATCGGTCTATCTGGCCGAAGTCGCGCCCAAAGGACGCAAAGGCTTTTTCGTCAGCTGGCAGTCGGGCAGCCAGCAGATTGCGGTCATCTTTGCTGCTCTGCTGGGTCTGATGCTGAATCATCTGCTGGCGAAAGAGGCGGTGACGGAGTGGGGCTGGCGTATCCCGTTTGTGGTCGGCTGTCTGATTGTGCCGTTCCTGTTCTATATCCGCCGGATGCTGGAAGAGACCGAGGCGTTCAGCAAACGTAAACATCATCCCAGCATGACGGAAATCATGCGGTCTGTCGCCAGCAACTGGGCGCTGGTGCTGGCGGGGATGCTGATGGTGGTCACCACCACGGTAATGTTCTACATGATCACCGCCTTTACCCCGACCTTTGGTAAAACGGTGTTGATGATGAGTGACAAGCAGGCGTTCCTGGTGACGCTCTGTGTCGGTGTCTCAAACCTCATCTGGCTGCCGCTGATGGGGGCGTTGTCGGACCGCGTCGGACGCCGTCCGCTGCTGATCATTTTTACCCTGCTGATGATTGTTACCACCTGGCCGGTGCTGCACTGGCTGGTGGGATCGGCCAGCTTCGCCCACCTGCTGGAAGCGGAACTGTGGCTGTCGTTTCTCTATGCCAGCTATAACGGTGCGATGGTGGTCTATCTGGCGGAGATCATGCCTGCTGAAGTGCGCGCTGCCGGTTTCTCCATGGCTTACAGCCTGGCGACGGCGCTGTTTGGCGGCTTTACGCCTGCCATCTCCAGCTACCTGATCCATGCCACCGGTGACAAAGCGATGCCGGGCGTCTGGCTGACCTTTGCCGCAGTCTGTGGGTTAATCGGCACGTTGCTGATTGGCCGGATGGTGAAGCAGTATCAGACCCGTCACAGCGGCACGCCGGTCAGTGCTTCACTCTAAAACGACAAATCGACCACCACGCTGTCGCTGTAGTTTCCGGCTGGCGGCGTGTTCTGCGTGGTCAGGATGCGCGCGGTGTAGTTAAAACCGCGCGTCAGTCCATCCGTGGATACCGCCGTCGAGGTGGTACTGCTCCAGCGTTCAGTGCCTGCCGATCCCCAGCGATTACTGGTGGTACTTTTATAAATTTCATAGCTCAGCCGATTCGCGCCGCTCGCCATATTCCTGACGCTGCCCACCGGATAACTGCCATTGCTCAGCCCGACGGTATAGGTGCTGCCTTTGCTGCACAACACATTGATGGTCTGTGACACGGCGGAGAAGCTGCCGACCAGCGGCGCGCTGCCAAAGCTGATATTCGGCGCGGTAATGGTGGTGCAGTCATTGGTAAGAATGGCGGTGATATTAATCGGGATGACACCGCTGCCGTTCTGCTCGCTTAAACAGACATTGCCAATCGCAACGCTGGTGCAGATGCGATAAGTCACGGCCATATTCAGCGTCAGCTGGTACGTCCCGGCGGCGACCACCTGACCGGGAACGGTGCGCAGATAGACCGGGATGGCGAAGTTAAGGCTGCCCAGCAACCCCGCCAGGTTGATCAGGGTCTGCGAACCATAGACAAATGGCGTGCCGCCAATCGTCAGTTCGGTAGCGCAGGCCGTGTCGGTGCAGAGCCGCACCGGCACATTATCGCTGCCGGTATCACCGCTGCGTTTCAGTGTGCCGCGCGTGCCGTTGCTATTGGTCGCGCCCGTCAGCTGAAAGGTGATCTGGTTATTGCCCAGCAGCGACAGCCCGGCACCCGCGCCACAGTTGACGTTGGCATTCGTGGTGGTGGAACTGACGGTGGTGTTAGCCACAAAGGTTGTGACTGAACCGAAACTGGCGGTCGAGGCGGGCAGGGCGCAGGCGGCGTAGCCCAGCGACGGCAGTAACAGCAGCAGGCCAGCCAGTATTACAGATTTCATCATGGTCGGTTTCCGGACGTAAATGATTCAGCGGGAGAGGGGGCGCTGCCTGCGGCAGGGGCGGGCAGCGCACAGGTCAGGGGGCCGTAAGTTTTCAGCGCCTGCGGCTGACCGCTGGCGATGCGCAGTTCGGTTTCGCACTGGCGGCCATCGGGCGTCACCACCTGCATCGGGTTACTGGCGGCGAGATCTTCCATCCAGACGATGCCATCCCAGCCGACATACTCTGTGGGATGATCGGGACGCTGCACCAGGCTTGATACCGGCAGCGGCTGGCCCTGCGCATCGACCAGGATTACGCTGGCTGAGCGCAGTTTCTCCACCGGGAAGTTGAGCAGATAGCCGCTCTGGCGTTTCACCGCAAAGCGCTGCTCAACCCGTGGCGTGGTCATATCTGCCGGCAGGTCGAGGGTGTCGATATCATATTTGGCCGGGTAGTAGCTGCTGATGGCGGGCACCAGCAGATAACCCTGTTGATTGGTGCGTCCCATCGACTGATTCTCGTAGCGCACGTTAACGTCGGGATAGTTGGTCTTCACCAGCACAAAGGCGTCGTTGATCTCGTTAGCGGCAAAGACGCTGTTGTCCATTAACACCAGCGCACCCGAGAGATCGGCCCACTGGGTGAGGTTATCATCATCGCCATAGAAGCCCGCCGAGGTATCAATCTGGTTGTTGCGATAGCGCAGACTGCCCTGACGATAATCGCCGCTGTCTCCGCTCTGATTCGCCCAGGAGGCATCCCAGGCGAACCCGCCGTCGCTGGGCATGGCGCGTGAGGCATAAACGCGCTGACTGTCGCGGCCACGCTGGTCGCGTTCGTTGCTGAGGGCAACGCTGCCCTGTTCGCCAAATGGGATCACCAGCGAAATCGCCCCGGTCCAGCTTTTCTCCTGCTGATCGCGGCTGGCCGAGACATACAGACTGCTGTTACCCCACAGATTTTTACTCCATGAGAGGTTCCACAGCCGGGTGCGGTCGCCCTGACCGTCGGTGATGTCGATGAAGGCAGCACCGACGCTGCCAAAGCGGTTCAGCGAGACGCTGGCGCTGTACTGAGCACTGCGGCGTGAGAGTGCGTAGCGGCTATCCGCCTGGCTACCGGCTCGGCTGCCGACCAGCGCCAGATTGCCGAAGTCGCTGCTGCGCTGGGTCTGTTGAGTGCCGATGTTGAACCAGCGGTTGTTGTACTGATATCCCCAGCTATATTGCCTGCCGCTCTCGCCATCGAGCTGACTTTGCGCCACCGCGCCGTTGACCACGCCCCAGCTGCCGACGCGCAGCTGACCACCCAGCCCGCCCATCGCCAGCGTTTCGCTGCCTTCGGCGTGGCTCTCCAGCGTCAGCCAGTCGGTCATACCGTAACGATAAGAGCCGCTGGCCGCTGCCTCACCATAATCGAAGTTCTTTATGCCGTAGTTTTCGCGGATTGCCCCGGCAGAGAAGGCGTAGTCCGACAGCCCCGATTTCAGCAGGTTACTGGAGACGTAAAACGGCATGGTGGTGGTGACACGGCGGCCAACCGCATCGGTGGTAGTGATCACGGCGTCACCCGCGCCGTTAACGAATGGCACATTGGTCATCGACCAGGGGCCAGGCTGCACGTTCGCCTGGCTGGAGCGATAGCCGTTGATAAAGAGATCGACGGTGGAAGGCACGGCGGCCTGACCGGAAAAGGCGGGCAGCGGATAGGTCACCAGATCGGGACGGACGCTGAAGTCACGACCGACGCGGATGCCACCGAGCCGCACGCTGCTGCTCCAGGCCAGCGAGTCGGTGACCAGATCGCCGACCCGCCAGCTTACCGCCGCATTCTCATCTTCATTGCTCCACCAGGTGTCGTAGCGGATATAGCCATCATCCTGATAAGTCGTACTGCCTTCCAGCTGCTGTTGCCATACGCCGTTAGTGGAGAAATGACCGGCATCACCAAACAGCCGCAGTTCGTTCCAGGCGGACAGGCGGGAGCCACTGTTATCCGTGCGGCTGGCGTAAAGATCATAATTAATCAGCGCGCCGCTGCTGGTACGGCCTGGATAGCGCGGTCCGTTCTTCGCCTCGCCAATCACCTGACCGGGCAGCCACTCAGGCGGTACGGTCAGCAGCAGACGCTGTCGCGCAGCGTCATACTCTACTTTGATGGGTTGCAGGCTGCTGACATCGACCTGCGGCTGCTGGCCCAGCTTATCCGCTGGCAGGCCGGCACGCTGCAGATCGCCACTGCGAATCCAGAAATGACCGTCGCGCTGCTCTGCCGGCACAATATTGCCGTTCTCCTGCTGGTTAATCACCAGCTCCAGCATATATTGCTGACCGTTGCTGCTGGTCTGCAGGCTGGGCGGCGGGGGCAGGGATGAGTAAGTCTCCGCCAGCACAGGATCCGGCGTAAAAGCGTAAATAACGCTGGCCAGCGCGCAGGGATGCAGGGAAAACGGTCTCATTCAGCGCTTACTTCTGGGCAGCGCTACGCCACTGGCTCTTGTTAACCTCTGCGGTGAGTTCGCCGCTCACCGGCGAGGTGAGCGGCCAGCGGTGATAGCTGTCAGCCAGCACATAGCCGTACAAGCCTTCGCCCAGTTTGCGACCGCCAATCGCCACATTGCTTAACCGGGCGTGACCGCTGCCGCTGTTGGTTAACTGGAGCCAGCGCCTGCCGCCCTCGCTGACCTGTTGCCAGCGCAGAGCCGGGCGAGCGCTGTCTGTGTTCAGCCCGGTACCGTAAACAAACAGCGGCACCGAATAGCGCATCTGGAAGGTCAGCCCGGCCTGATTCTCGCCGGGATTTCGCGGGGTCGGGATCTCATCCAGCACCACCCGATAGGCCAGCTCTTTACCGGCCGCAGGCGGCGTCTGTTTAATCAGCCTGACCAGCTGTTTCTGGCCTGGCTCCATCCGCACCATCGGCGGGCTGGCGACCACCTGCTGCTGAGTCTGATACTGCTCCTGGCCATTGTTCTGCTGCCAGCTGAAGACGCGGATCTGCATCATGGTGGTGCTGTTACCGCGATTCTCCAGCCAGAGTTCGCTGGCTTTCTCTTCAGGATTAATGGCGGGATCGATGGGCCAGATCATGACCGAATTCGCGGCGAAGGCCGGGGAGAGCAGGGTGGAACTTAGCAGCAGCAACAGGGCGCGCAGTGGCTTCATGATCATATCCTTGTTTTCTATCACCTCACCAGCTCAGGGTGACGGTCAGCGTGTCGGTATAAACGCCGGCGCGCGCAGTGCCGGGCAGTTGTAGCTGACCGTAGATCGGCAGCGTAATGTTATTGGCATTGCTATAACTCAGCGGCACCGCCTGGTTCACCGGGATCACAGTGGTGCGGCTGGCGTTGCTAAAGAGCGTGTAGGGAACGGTGTTGCTGAAATTGGGCAGCTTCAGGTTACGGGTCGTGGTGAAATTGTTGCCCTGATTAATGCTCATGCTCAGCGTTGTGCCCGGTGTACAGGCGAGATTAATCGAGGTGCTCTGCAGATAGCTGGCGTTGACGGTACTCGCCGCCACGCCAGACTGCGTGCCGAAATTAAGCGTGCCAAAGACGCCGGTATTGGTACCGGATATCACGCAGCCTGCCACAATCGACGCGGTAACCTGGAAGGTGCTGGTTGGCAGACTCCAGGCGCTGATACTCCCTGTCAGCAGGGGCAGACCGCATGCGATCGTCAGACAGGATCGCCAGAGAACCACCCGTATTTACCTGCGACAGCAGTTAATAGTTCACGGCAACGTTAATCGTGTCGGTATAGGTTCCGGCAGGGATCAGGGGATTGAAGCCGCCGCCGACCACCCGGCCATAGATGGCGTAGTTGGTCCCCAGCGTCGGATCGGTGGTACCGCTGGCGGCGATAGGCGTATTGTTGGCGATCGCCGTGGTAAAGGAGGCGTCACTGTAGAGGGTATAGGCAATGCCCTGTGCATTATCCGATCCCAGTACCAGATAACGCGGCGATGCAGAGGCGGTGCCGTAGATGGTCGCCGGTGCAGTATTGCTGCTGGTGACCACCACGTTGTAATCCTGACCAGTGGTGCAGCGCACAAAAATACCGTTACCAGCCGCACCGACCAGTGTGGCGTTCAGGGTATCGAAAGTGGCTGCGCTGCTACCAAAGTTCAGGGTACCGAAGTTAACGCCCGCCGTAGCCGACTGGCCGTTCACCAGACAACCGGTGGTCAGGGTTAACGTGGCATTGATGGTTCCCGAGGTCGTCGCCGCCTGGGTTAATGACGGAATAGCGACAGTTAATCCTGCAGCGGCAAACAGAAAAAGCTTGAGTTTCATAATATTTCCTTACGGATTATCCAGAGTCAGTGCTTTTTCACCCGGTGTTTATTAACGATTCAACCCAAAATAAAGGAAATAAAATAACAAGGTAGGCAGTGCCGCTATCTTAAGAAAAATCTTAGACTTAAGAATGCTGATTTATATCAGTTTTACTTACTATAGATCAGTTAAAGCGTTACGCGAAGCCTTGCTATTTATTTTTGATTAATCAAAACGTCACCCCGGCCGATAACCCAGTAACAGCAAGGCGCGAAGACGAGGCGATAAAACAAAATTCTTTGTTTTTTCGGTATCTGGCATGCTTTCTGCTTCGGTGATATGTTCCTGTACCAATCAGACATAATAACGGTTTACCGGCTTGCTCTGGGGGCGGTTAATAAGATGCAGGTTATAAATGGCCAGCGTCGGCGGGCGCGTTTTGCCTGACCTTCAGGACCAGAAAATACCGAAATTTTATCACTTTCACCCATCGGGTGTTTTCAGATCACTTATCAGACTGTACACAGCACCCGTTTCTCCGCGGGTGGTGAGGAGTTACACATGTTGCCTGTCACCTGGGATAGCGTCCTGATCTGCGTTTCGCTGATCGTGGTGTTCATTGCCTCTTTTACAGCCCTGGATACTGCCGGACGGGTAGCGGTATCCCGTGGCTGGAGCGCCCGGTTCTGGCTGTTGGTGGGCGGCATCGCAATGGGGATTGGCGTCTGGGCAATGCACTTTATCGGGATGCTGGCGATGATGATGCCGATGATGATGCGCTATGACACGCGGCTGACGATCCTCTCGCTGCTGGTGGCGATCCTGGCGTCTGTGCTGGCTTTTGGCCAGACGGTGGGTGGCCTGCATCTCACCCGACAGCGGCTGCTGCGCGGCACGCTGATCCTGGGCGCGGGTGTGGTGGTCATGCACTATCTTGGTATGTATGCCCTGCTGATTGAACCGCAACCGGAGTGGAATGCGCTGCTGGTGGCGCTCTCTGTGCTGATTGCGTTTGCGGCCTCTGGCCTGGCGCTGTGGCTGGCCTTTCATCTGCGCCAGGGCGATCATCATCTGATGCTGATGCGCGGGCTGGCCTCTCTGGTCATGGGCATCGCCATCGCCGGTATGCACTATGTAGGTATGGCGGCAGCAGAGTTCAGCCACAGCAGTATGATGCAGCCGCACGGCGTCAGTAATGCGGGCCTGGCGGTGTGGGTAACGCTGATTACCCTGACTATTCTGGGTATCACTCTGCTGAGTTCGATGCTGGATGCGCAGCTGCGCGCCGCGCGTCTGGCGACCCGCCTCAATCGCGCTAACCAGGAATTGCGTCAGCTGGCGATGCATGACAACCTGACCACGCTGCCCAATCGTGTAATGCTGGAGCAGCAGCTCGATCTCGCCATTAAACAGGCGATGCTTAATGAGCATCGCTTTGCCGTGATCTATATGGATCTCGATGGCTTTAAAGCGGTCAATGACACATGGGGACATCACGTCGGTGACCGGTTGCTGGTGGCAGTGGCGGAACGGCTTTGTAGCCAGCTCAGCAACACGATGCTGCTGGTGCGTCTGGGAGGCGATGAATTTGTGCTGATGGCTGAGTGCGATATCAGCGCAGCCCGCCAGCTGGCGCAAAAACTGGTTAAAGTTATCAGTTCGCCGTTTGAACTTGACCGCTATGTGCTGCACGTTTCACTCAGCGCGGGCATTGCGATCTTTCCGCTGCACGGTCGTAACCGGCAGGAGCTATTGTTTAATGCTGATGCGGCGATGTATCACACCAAACACAGCGGACGAAACGGCTGGTGCCTGTTTGAACCGGCCATGAGCGCCGCGACGCAGCATCAGCTGGAGCTGGCGAACGATCTGTGGGAGGCGATAGAGCGCGAGCAGATGCGGCTGTTCTATCAGCCGAAATTCTGTTCCGGCGGCACCAGGTTAATGGGATTCGAGGCGTTGTTGCGCTGGCAGCATCCGCAGCGCGGTTTACTGACGCCTGAGCTGTTTCTGCCGCGCGCCGAAAAAACCGGTCAGATTATTGCGCTGGGTAACTGGGTGATCGGGGAGGCCTGCCGTCAGCTCAGGATATGGCACAGCCAGGGCCACAGTGACTGGACGGTATCGGTGAATCTCTCCGCGTTGCAGTTTCACCAGCGTGATTTGCTGACTATCCTGACGCAGACCCTGGCGCGTTACCAGCTGCCAGGCAGCGCGCTGATGCTGGAGATCACTGAAGCGATTGCCATGCGCGATCCCGCTTTCAGCCAGCAGCGCATTCGTGAATTGCAGCAGGTGGGTGTCAGCGTCGCGATTGATAACTTCGGCATCGGTTATGCCAACCTGCTGCATCTCAAAGATCTGGATGCCAGTGAACTCAAAATTGATCGCAGCTTTATCAACTGTCTGCGGCCCGGCAGTGAAGATGCGACCGTGGTCAGCGCCATGCTGACCCTGGCGCAGAGCCTCAATCTGCGCATGGTGGCGGAAGGGGTTGAGACTGAAGAGCAGCAGCATTTGCTCAACAGCTTAGGCTTTGATGCGTTGCAGGGCTATCTGCTGGGCAAGCCGACGCCAGCGGACCGGGTTGAGGCGCTGAGTTTTCCCTCACTGCGACAGCCGGTGGCGTCACTGTCCGGCTGACTGTGTTGATAGCAACGATAGATTTCATCACTCAGAATGAGTGGAAGGATGCAGGGTTCGCGGCTCATTAACCGCCGGGCTGTGCCGATAACTAAGAGAATAATTTTAAAACCCTCTGCCCAACCACAAGCTCTGCTTTCGCGGGAATGCACTATGTTAGCGACCTCATACGACTCTTTTATCGTCATCGTCTCCGTTCTTGTCGCGATGCTGGCTTCGTTCACCGCCTTAGATATGGCGGGACGGGTGGTGCATTCAACCGGCAAAGTTGCGCTGGTCTGGCTGTTCGGCGGCGGTTTTTCCATGGGCATCGGCATCTGGGCGATGCACTTTATCGGCATGCTGTCGATGAATATGGAGATGGTGATGAGCTACAACGCCGGGCTCACCGCCTTCTCTGCGGCCATTGCTGTCTGTGCGTCGATATTTGCGCTGTGGCTGGTCTGCAATGGCGATCTGCCTTTGCCGCGCCTGGCGGGCGGCGCGCTGATCCTCGGCAGCGGCGTAGTCGCGATGCACTACACCGGCATGGCGGCGCTGATGTTCTCCCCCGGTATCGTCTGGAAATGGGGCTGGGTGGCGCTGTCGGTGGCGATCGCCCTGGCCGCCTCTGGCACCGCGCTGTGGCTGGCGTTTAACCTGCGGGAAGGACAGACCAGTCGGGTCACCCTGCTGCGCATTGGCGCATCGGTGGTGATGGGCTGTGCGATTGCCGGCATGCACTACACCGGCATGATGGCGGCAGAGTTTCCCGTCCACAGTCATCCGGTCGGGCAGGGCGTCAACAGCAACTGGCTGGCGATTCTGGTCACGGTGGTCACTATTTCGATTCTGGGCATTACCTTACTGGTGTCGATGCTGGATGCTCGGATGCAGGCGCGTACCTCGATTCTCGCCAGTTCGCTGGCTGAAGCCAATCGCGAGCTGGCACAGCTGGCGCTGCACGACAACCTGACGCGGCTGCCCAACCGCATCCTGCTGGAGGATCGGCTGGAGCAGGCGATTAACAAAGCGAACCGTGAGCAGAGGCAGTTTGCCCTGATGTTTATGGACCTCGATGGGTTTAAGGCGGTCAACGACGCGTTCGGGCACCACATTGGCGACAGTCTGCTGGTCGGCGTGACCGAGCGCATGAGCGAGCAGATGACCGGCTACTTCACGCTGGCGCGGCTCGGCGGTGATGAGTTTGTGCTGCTGGTGGAGATCGACGATCCCAATGATGCGGCGGCCATCGCCGATAAGCTGGTCAAAGCGGTGGATCGTCCGTTTGATATCTCACGCTATGAGCTGGTGGTATCGCTGAGTCTTGGCATCGCGGTCTATCCCGGCGATGGCGTGGATGAGCGCGAACTGATGTTCAACGCCGATGCGGCGATGTACCACACTAAAAATAATGGCCGTAACGGCTACACCTTCTTTCAGCCTTCTATGAACATTCAGGCCCAGAGCCAGCTTCAGCTGAATAACGATCTCTGGCAGGCGCTGGATCATGATGAACTGCGCCTGTTCTATCAGCCAAAATATTGCGCGCCGAGCGGTCCGATTCTCGGTTTTGAGGCGCTGCTGCGCTGGCAGCATCCGCAGCGCGGCCTGCTGTCGCCCGATAAATTTCTGCCAATGGCAGAAAAGACCGGAATGATTGTCAATATCGGCAACTGGGTAATCCATGAAGCCTGTCGCCAGCTGCGCCAGTGGCATCTGCAGGGCCATCCGCACTGGTCGGTGGCGGTGAACCTGTCGGCGTTGCAGTTTGAGCAATCGAATCTGGTGAAGACGGTGGTGGATGCGCTGGAAAAACATCAGATTCCGGCCGAATTGCTGACGCTGGAGGTGACGGAAACCACCGCGATGCGCGATCCCGATGAGAGCGTGCGCATTCTGACTGAGCTGACCCACCTCGGGGTTAAAGCTTCAATTGATGACTTTGGCACTGGCTACTCCAGCCTGCTCTATCTGAAACGGCTACCGGCCAGTGAACTCAAGATTGACCGGGCCTTTGTGAACGAGCTGCAGCATCACACAGAAGATGCCACCATCGTGTCGGCGATAGTGGCGCTGGCGCAGTCGCTGCAATTGAAAGTGGTGGCCGAAGGCGTTGAAACCGCTGTGCAGCAGGCCTTCCTGACCAGCCTGGGCTGTAATACGCTGCAGGGCTATCTGCTGGGCAAGCCGGTTCCCCCGGAGCGGGTGCCGGAGCTGGCTGATTATGTGGTGGCAGAGATTGAAGAGGCGATTGCGGAAGTGAGTCTTAATGCCGAAGCCGAAGCCGAAGCCGAAGCCGGGCAGCCGCTGACGCCGCAGGTCGCTGTGATCTGACCTGCCTGAAGCCGTGAAGAATCAGCGCAATCGGATAAAGCGATTCGCGCCGCCTGTCATTGGTCGCCGTGCGTGGTAAAGTCTCGCGGTCAGACTATTCACGGTAAAACAAGGAGCGGTCACCCGTGGCGAAATACCAGCGATTGATGGATGAGATTCAGCAGCAGATAGAGGCCGGTATCTGGCTGCCAGGCACACGTCTGCCGTCGTTGCGTCAGCAGGTCGCGCAGCAGGGTGTCAGCCTGATGACGGTGCTGCATGCCTATGAGTTGCTGGAGAGTCAGGGCTGGATCGTCTCCCGTCCACAGTCGGGTTACTACGTTGCACCGCGTGCCTTAGCACCCGCACCGCTGAGCGTGGCGATCAGCGAACAGGTCGATATCAACGACTTTGTGTTTGATGTGCTGCAGGCCACGCGCGATCCGGCCATCGTGCCGTTTGGCTCCGCCTTTCCCGATCCCGCACTCTTTCCGCAGCGCCAGCTGATGCGCTCGCTGGCTAACGTCTCTCATCATCTGACCCCAACCGATGCGCTGCACAATCTGCCGCCCGGCAACGCCACGCTGCGACAGCTGCTGGCGCAGCGCTATGCGCGTCAGGGTATCACCCTGTCGCCGGATGAAATTGTCATCACCAGCGGGGCGCTGGAGGCGCTGAACCTCAGTCTGCAATCCCTGACCGAGCCGGGCGATTATGTGGTGATTGAACAGCCGAGTTTTTATGGCGCGCTGCAGGCGATAGAGCGGCTTAAGCTCAAGGCGCTGGCGATCCCGGTCGATGCCAGAAATGGCATCGACCTCGTCCAGCTGGAGGAGGCACTGCAGCGCTGGCCGGTGAAAGCCTGCTGGCTGATGACCACCCTGCAGAATCCGCTGAGCGTAACCTTAACGCCGGAACGCAAACAGCAGCTGGTCGCACTGCTGGCGCGTTATCAGGTGCCGATGATTGAAGATGATGTCTATGCCGAACTCTGGGCGGGTGATGCGCCGCCGCTGCCGGCGAAAGCCTGGGATCGCCAGGGGAACGTGCTGCACTGCGGCTCATTTTCAAAGTCGCTGGTGGCAGGATTCCGCGTCGGCTGGGTCGCGGCGGGACAACATGCGCAGCGTATTCAGCGGCTGCAACTGATGAGCACGCTCTCTACCAGTGCGCCGATGCAGCTGGCGCTGGCCGATTTTCTTGCCACGCGGCGTTACGACACCCATCTGAAGCGGCTGCGACAGATTCTGGCGAAGCGACAGCAGATGGTGCGCCAGGCGTTAATGAAGGTGCTGCCGCCGCAGGCCACGGTCAGCGAAGCGCGCGGCGGCTATTTTCTCTGGGTGACGCTGCCAGAAAGCATCAATACGACCCGGCTCTATCAGCGGGCGCTGGCTCAGGGGATCAGTATTGCACCGGGGCAGCTATTTTCGGCAGGTGAGCAGTTCAGGCACTGCTTCAGGTTAAATACCGCCTGGCCGTGGGATAGTCGGGCCGAGGCGGCAATCGTGAAGCTGGGTCAGCTGATGGCGGAAGGGCAGGCGGATTAAACCCGCGCCGCTTCCTGATGGCCCCAGGTCAGGTAGTAGACATCATAGAAGTCGACTTCCCCTTTTTGCGTCAGCAGACGCTGGATACCGCTCTTCACGCGTTCTGGTGTCTCAGGCAGCGACAGAATGCGTGAGATTGCCTGTTCGCGCACCGGCTGAATGTAATACCACTCGCCGTTGTAGCAAACACGCAGATCGAGGGCATCGATATCTTCAAAGCGATATTTCGGGTTGATATCCAGCAGCATCAGCACACTCATCACCAGCACAAACACGGTGGCAAACCAGAAGGCGGGCCAGCCGAGCATCTCGGTGGTGAAAATCAGCGCCACGCACAGGCCGTAGCAGAGGTACATTACTGCCCAGAGACCAGGGTGGTTCTTCAGAAACGAGAGGCTGAAACGCGGCAAATTGTCGCGACGTTCTTCGCGGTTAAGCAGGGCGATCTCGTCAATCAGGATTTGTTTAATAGCGTCCATTTGTTACCTCACTGTCATCTGTTAGCTATTACAACAGATAACAGTCAAGCATATCAGAAACAGATCTGTGCTTTTTTTATATAACAGTTTATACGACAGTGACCGGGGCGTCGGGCTGCGGCGCCTGTGTGACTTTCCGCCTGACATTTTGCAACACTTTGCCGCAGTAAGAACCGCTATCCGCCGTCGCGCAGGCACACTCCGACCCTATAGTTAACGACACATTTGGCTTTAGTCAGCAATATCAGTCAATTATCTCAATTGTGTCGTCTGGCGCACATTGCATTGTACCGCGGGTTTGCCACACTTAGAAAAACATCGGAGAACCTGTATGCGTGCCTCATCCTCCAGTCTGCTATTAATGATGTCCTTTGCCGCTGGCACCTTCTCGGCCGGGGCCTCTGACAATCCTCAGCATCTGATGCTCGCCAGCCCGTCGGGCGGTGTACCCAATAACCCGTTACCTCTGATTATCTGGCCGCGCGTGGTGCCGGAAGAGGAGGAGATCGCTGCGTGGTTTGAGAAAACCTTTGAGGAGAACGGCTGGCCACCCGCCTGGCGCTATCCGATCTTCCCATACACCCATTATCATCCTAATACCCATGAACTGCTGGGCGTCGCTGAAGGCTGGGCGGAAGTGCTGTTTGGCGGCGACAGTGGCCGGATGGTGACCCTGCGCGCAGGCGATGCAGTCCTGATTCCGGCGGGTGTCGGCCATCGGCAGGTCAGCGCCAGCGAAGATTTTATGGTGATAGGTGCCTATCCGCACGGGATGTCGCCGGAGACACTGCGCGATGAGCCCGCGAAGCTGAAAATGGCCCAGGAGCAGGTGAAAAAAGTGCCGTTACCGACGCAGGATCCCTTTACCGGCAAAGAGGGCGCATTAACCGAGATCTGGCAGCCGATTGCGGCGCTCACCGCCCAGCAGTAAGCCACGGGGCGAGCACGCCCCGATGCCGCTCCGCCAGCCCGGCTTTCGCGTCCCGTAAGCCTGGCTGTCACCGGGCTGTCATCAAACTGTCGTAGCGTTTTGCCCAGCATGTTAACGGCAAAGGCAGAGTAAGATGGCGGCAATATCGTTAACCGGACTGAGCAAAGCGTTCGGCGCGCAGCCGGTACTGGACGCGATTTCGTTACAGATTAACCAGGGCGAGTTTGTCGCCGTTCTTGGGCCTTCTGGCTGCGGCAAAACCACCCTGCTGCGCCTGCTGGCCGGCTTTGAAACGCTCGACAGCGGTGAAATCCGCATCGGTGAGCGTCAGGTTGCCGCAGACGGGCTGCACCTGCCGCCGGAAGCCCGCGAGCTCGGCGTGGTGTTCCAGAACTACGCTTTGTGGCCGCATATGACGGTCGCGGAGAACGTCGGCTACAGCCTGAAGGTGAACGGTGTGGCGCGCGCAGAACGCGAACTGCGCACCACCCAGGCCCTGACGCTGGTCGGGCTGGATCGCTTCGCCGACCGCCGACCCGCCGATCTCTCCGGCGGTCAGCGCCAGCGCGTGGCGCTGGCACGCTGCCTGGTGGCACGGCCGACGCTGGTGCTGCTGGATGAGCCGCTGGCTAACCTTGATGTCCATCTGCGCGCCACCATGGAAGAGGAGTTCCGCCGCTTCCATCGCCACAGCGGCGCCACCTTACTCTATATCACCCACGATCAACGCGAAGCGATGGCACTGGCCGACCGCATCGTAGTGCTCGAACACGGCAGAGTGATGCAGTTCGCCAGCCCGCAGACCCTGTGGCGCGAACCGGCTAATGAGATGGTGGCGACCTTTATTGATGAGGGGCGGGTGCTGCCGGTCAGCGACATTGAGCCGCTCGATCCGGGTCAGGCAACCGCCACGCTCTGTGGGCTGCGGGTTTTGCTGCGCTGCTCGCCTCACCAGCGCCCGCTGCCGCACGGCAAAGCCAGCTTCCACAGCGTCAGTTTTCACCTCGCCGCTGAGGGAGAGCGGCAGTTTGCCGCCCGCGTTGAGCGCATCATCTTTCGCGGTGGCTACCATCAGATCAACCTTCGACCGCTTAATCAACCGGATGTCAGCCTGTCGCTGACGCTTAATGATGCTGCATTACTGGCGGTGGATGACACCGTCGGCGTCGCCGTCGATGACGGCTGGATTCTTCCTGCATAAAGGGTTTCAGAAACCATGAAAACGGCTTTTCGTACTCCGCTTCACGCGCTGTTGTTGCTCTCGGGCCTGGCGGCCTCAACCCTGTTGCAGGCGGCCGACGCGCCCGGCGGCAAGCTGGTGGTTTACACGTCGCAGGCACCTGAAATTGCGCAACAGACCATCGATGCGTTTAAGGCCGCGTATCCGGCGGTGGAGGTGGAGTGGACCCGCAACGGCACCACTCAACTGATGAACGTGCTGCGCACGGAGATGATGAGCGGCCAGGTCAAACCCGATGTGCTGCTGGTGGCCGACGCGATCAATCTGGGCGCGCTCAAGAAAGAGGGGCAGCTCTATTCATATCCGGCCGCCCCGGTCAGCCACCTGAAGCCTGCCTATTACGATGCGGATAAAACCTTTTTCGGCACCAAAATTATCGCCACGGTGATCGCCTATAACACCCAGCGTGCGAAGCCGGTCAGTAGCTGGAAAGCGCTGGCAGTAGAAGAAAACAGAGGCCAGATTGCGGTCCCCAGTCCCCTCTATTCCGGTGCGGCGCTCTATAAGCTGCATACCGATATCCATACCCCGTCGATAGGCTGGGCGTTCTATCAGCAACTGGCCGCTATCGGCATTGCGCCACAGGGCGGCAATGGACCGGCGCTGAAAGCGGTTGCCAGCGGCATGGATAAGTATGGCGTGATCACGGATGCCGATATTATCCGCGCCAAAAAGCAGGGATCGCCCATCGATCTGGTCTATCCGCAGGAGGGCGTCTCCTATGTGACCGAGCCGGTGGCGATCATGAAGTCGGCGCATAATCTGCCGGCCGCCAAAGCCTTTGTTGATTTCATGCTGTCGGAAGCGGGACAGCAGCTGGTGGCGAAGCAGGGCAACCGGCCGGTCGATGCCCGCGTGGCGGCACCCGGTGGCTTTGCGCCGATTGAGCAAATCACGCTGCTGACGCCGGATGTGGCACAAGCGGTGGCCGAGGATGCTCAGGTCCGCGAAACCTTTACTGAACTGTTTGGCGGCTGATCGTGAGCGTGCTGGGTAACGAATGGCGAAGAGGCCAGGCCGCCAGGCATCGCAGATGGCGGGCGGAACCGCTGGTGCTGGGCATACTGGTGCTGGTGATCGGCCTGCTGTCGGTGGCACCCTTTGCCCGGCTGATGGGAACCGCGCTGGCACCGGATGGCATACTGGATAGCGATCGCCTGCTGAGATTGCTGACCAGCCGGCGGGTGCTCAGTGCCACGCTGAATACCCTGGCGATCGGCATCAGCGCAACGCTGATGTCGCTGCTGCTGGGAACGGTGGCCGCCTGGCTGGTGGCGCTCACCGATTTGCGTGCCAAAGCGGCCTGGGTATTTGCCTTTATCCTGCCGCTGATGATCCCGCCGCAGGTGACTGCGCTGGCCTGGATACAGGCGCTGGCACCGGGCAGTCTGCTGGCCACTGCGGTGAATGCGCTGGGCGGGACATGGCTGGCACCCGGTCAGCAACCGCTCTATTCCGCGACCGGCATGGTACTGCTGCTGGGTCTGCACAATGCGCCGCTGGTGTTCCTCACGGTGCGGGCTGGCCTGCGTCGACTCCCCGCCGAACTGGTGGAGGCGGCCCGCATCAGCGGCGCATCACCCCGGCAGATTCTGTTCACGGTGATCCTGCCGCTGGCGCGCCCCGCGATCTTCGCCGGGGCGGCGCTGGCGTTTGTCGCTGCGGTCGGGAATTTCGGTATCCAGGCGATGCTGGGTATTCCGGCGCGGGTGCCGACGCTGATTACGCTGGTTTATCAGCAGCTCAATACCCTCGGCCCCGGTGCGCTGCCCAATACCGCCGTCTACTCGATGCTGATTGCGCTGATCACCCTCGCCGGGATGCTGATTAGCGGCTGGCTGGGCGGACGACGCGATGTCCGGGTCAGCGGATCGCCACGACCCTGGCACCAGCCGCTGCGGCGCGCGCGACTGCCGGGCGAAATCATCGCCTGGCTGTGGATGGTGATCACCTTGCTACTGCCGCTCAGCGCCCTGCTGACCACCGCCTTAACCCGCGGTTTCGGTCAGGCTCTGAACTGGCAAACCCTGACGCTGGAGAATTTTCAGCAGGCGCTATGGGGCTATCCGGCGATACGGCAGGCGTTCTTTACCAGCCTGTGGCTCACCGGCCTGACGGCGCTGCTGCTCAGCGTCATGGCACTGTTCCTGGCTTTCTTTCTCAGCTGGCATCGTACCCGGCTGGTGCGGGGGCTGGGATTCGCCAGTGAGCTGACCTATGCGCTGCCCGGCATTGTCACCGGCGTGGCGGCGATGCTGTTTTTCCTGCGACCGCTGCCGCTGCTGGGATTTTCCCTTTACGGAACGGTGTGGATTATTCTCGCGGCCTATCTGGCCAATTTCCTGGCGCTGGTGTTAAGGCCGACGCTGGCCGGGTTCGCGCAAATCGAACCGTCACTGGATGAGGCGGCGCGCTTATGCGGCGCGGGTCTGATGCGGCGGATGACTGACATCCTGCTGCCGCTGGCGGCACCTTCTGTGCTGGCCGGTGCGCTGCTGGTGTTCCTCACCGCGCTGAATGAAATACAGGTTTCAGTGCTGCTGGTTACCGCGCAAACCCAGACGCTTGGCCCGACCATTATTTTCCTGGACGAAGGCGGATCGGCGCCGCTGGCGGCGGCGGTCGGATGCCTGATGATTGGGATCGTGCTGGGCTTAATGCTGCTGGCCTCACGACTGACGCGCCGTCTGCCGCAGGGAGTCCTGCCATGGCAAGCCTGACGGTGATCAGCGGCGTCGGCGGAAAACTGCCTGCCGCTTTCCTGCTGGAGATAGAGGGATATCGTCTGTTATGGGATTTAGGTGCCGGGCCGGAGCCGGGCGTCCGGCCCGCAATGGACGCCATCGGCCAGGTCGATGCGCTCTGCCTGACCCATTCCCATGTGGATCACGCGGCGGCGCTGGATAGCTGGGCCGACATCGGTTCACCGCCGGTCTATGCCAGTGAGATTACCTGGCAGCAGCTGGGCGAGGCTGGCGTTCCGGCTCAGGCGCGACGCATCCTGCCATTGCGCGGCCAGTGCGCGCTGGGGCCGCTGAATCTCTTTACCGGTCGCAGCGGGCATTCGCCAGGATCGATCTGGTTTCATCTGCCGATTGCGGGTGGCATCACCTATATGGGCGACTGGAGTCGCGAATCGCTGCTGTTGCCGTTTGATTGCCCGCCACGCACACGGCTGTTGATTACCGATGGTTCCTATGGCGACCGCAATCAGCGACTGGCGCAGCAGATCGACGCGCTGGCCCTGGCGGCACAAGGGGGCGCCGTGGTCACCGCGCCGCTGCACGGGCGCGGCCCTGAGATGGCGCTGCAGCTCAGCGCTCGCGGGCTGCCGGTGGTGATGTGTCCCCAGGTGCGCGAAGAGGTGGCGCAGTTGCTGGCGCTCAACAGCCTGCCCGCCGCGGCGATGCTGGCGCTGGCCCAGTTATTGCGCGTCGCAACACCCGACCACTGGCGACCGGATACGGTAATTGTCGCGGCGGATGCGGTGGCTGACAGCGGGCTGGCGGCGCAGCTCAGCCATCAGCCCGACTTTCGTCTGATCTTCAGCAGTCACGTTTCCAGCGGCACCCGTGCCTTTGAGATGCTGCAATCCGGCATGGCACGCTGGCTGCCGTGGAATGTGCATCCGCCGCTCGACGATCAGCTGGCGCTGATCAGACAGACGGCGGCCCAGAAAGTGATCCCGGCGTTTGTCGCGCCGCAAGAGTGCCAGCAGCTGACGAGCCAAAGTCCGGCAATGCTCTGCTGGCAGCACCGTTATTCGCTCTCCTCGCGCTGGGAGCGGGTCGCCTGACGCGCCGCCACCGCGGAGTCATTGAACATTTACTCGCCGCTGCCGATAAACCCCTTATAAACACTGATTAATCTTCTTAATGCGCTTGTCATCTCAGCTCTTTTCGGCTGTAGTCTGCGCACGCTATTAAGAACATTCCTAAGCCGTCATCCGGCTACAGAGCAGCAGGCTAATCACAATGGATAATAACTCTGAGGTCATCTATCGCATGCTGGTACAAAGCGTGAATGATTACGCCATCACTATGCTAAAACCTGACGGTATCATCGGCAGCTGGAATCAGGGTGCTCAGCGCACGATAGGCTATACGCCAGACGAGATGATTGGCTGCAGCTTTGCCCTGTTGTATAGCGAAGAAGATCGCCGCCGGGGCCTGCCGCAGCGTGGGCTGGATATGGCTGCCACTGCCGGACACCATGAAAGCGAAGGCTGGCGCTATCGCAAAGATGGCAGTGCTTTCTGGGCACACGAGACGATCGACCCGATACGCAATGACGCCGGTCTGCTGGTGGGATACGCCTGTATAACCCGCGACTGTACTCAGCAGCAGGAGCAGCAGCGCAAAGAGCGGGAGCAGGAGATGCGCTTCCGCCTGCTGGTGGAGGGCGTTACCGATTACGCTATCTATATGCTCGATCATGACGGTAACGTGGTGAACTGGAATGCCGGGGCACAGCGCGCCAAAGGCTATGTGGCGGAAGAGATTGTCGGCCAGCATTTTTCCCGCTTCTACAGCGCACAGGATCGCCTGAACCGTGTCCCGGAGCAGAACCTGCAAACCGCTTATCGCACCGGCCGCTTTGAAGATGAGGGCTGGCGCTACCGCAAAGATGGCAGCGCCTTCTGGGCGCATGTGGTGATCGACACGATCCGCGACGATCAGGGTAAGCTGCTGGGCTACGCTAAAATCACCCGCGACTGCACCGAACAGCAGCGCGTCCGCAGTCAGCAACGGGAGCAGGAGCAGCGTTTCCGTCTGCTGGTAGAAGGGGTCACCGATTACGCCATCTATATGCTCGATGTCGATGGCGTGGTGGTGAACTGGAATGCCGGTGCGCAGCGTGCCAAAGGGTACAAAGCGGATGAAGTGGTGGGTCAGCACTTCTCGCTGTTTTACAGTTCCCAGGAGCGGCTGAATCGCATCCCGGAAGCGAATCTCGGTATCGCGCTTAAGACCGGCCGTTTTGAAGATGAGGGCTGGCGCTACCGCAAAGATGGCAGCGCCTTCTGGGCGCATGTGGTCATCGACGCGATCCACGATGATGACGGCAAGCTGGTTGGCTTCGCTAAGATCACCCGCGACCGCACGGAACGCCGTGAGCAGGAGCAGCAGGTGCTGCGCGCCAGGGATCTGGCTGAAGCCCAGAGCACCCAGAAAACCGCGCTCTCTAAATTCCTGGATAATATCATCGCCAACATTCCCTCCTGCGTGATTGTTGAAGATGCGATCACCCGCGAGATCCTGCTGGTTAACGACCGCACTCAGCAGCTGTTTGGCCTGTCGAAATCGCTGATCGTCAACAAGCGCCCGCACGAATGTATGTCGCCCGAACTCAGCGATTACTTTAATAATCTGGCGGATGTTGCGCTGCGCAGTGAGGGCATGCATGAACGTGAGCAGTTGCTGATGACCGCCAGCGGCGAACGCATTCTGCATACCCGCGCCACTGCGATTAACGGTCAGGATGCGCGACGTAACTACCTGATGCTCTTGGTGGAAGATGTCACTGACCAGCGCGCCGCTGATGCCCGTATTCACCATATGGCGCACCACGACAATCTCACCAGCCTGCCGAACCGCATTCTGTTCCGCCAGCGTCTGAGTGAAGCCTTGCGCACTGCCGGTCAGATACAGCGTCAGACTGCCGCGCTCTGCCTTGATCTCGATAACTTTAAAAATGTGAACGATGCGCTGGGCCACCAGATTGGCGACGAGTTGCTGCGCAGTGTGGCTAAGCGTCTGCGTAACGTGCTGCGTGACCAGGATACTCTGGCGCGTATCGGAGGCGATGAGTTCGCCATCGTGCTGCCTTCGGTGGCCAGTAATGAAGAGGCGAGCATTGTGGCGCAGCGCCTGATTGAGGCGATTCGCCCGCCGGTCAACGTTGAAGGCCATAATCTGTCGGTCGGGCTCAGCGTGGGGATTGCGCTCAGCACCACCATCACCAATACGCCGGAGCAGCTGCTGCGCTGTGCGGACATGGCGCTGTATGAAGCCAAACGCAACGGTCGCAACCGTTATGAGCATTTCACGCTGGAGATGGACGATGTGGCGCGCAGTCGACGCCTGATTGAAAACGATCTGCGCGATGCGATTAGCGGCGGGCATCTGCGGCTCTACTATCAGCCCATCACCAACGGCGATAACCGTACCATCATTGGCTATGAGGCGCTGATGCGCTGGCATCATCCGGTTCGTGGGCTGATCATGCCCAACGACTTCATCCCGATCGCTGAAGAGACCGGCCTGATCCATATGCTGGGGGCGTTTGCACTCTATGAAGCGTGTCGCGAAGCGGCGAGCTGGGAAGGGGAGCAGTCGGTCTCGGTCAACCTCTCACCGCTGCAGTTTAAAAACAGCTCGCTGGTACCGGTGGTGGAAGGCGCGCTGAAAGAGTCGGGTCTCGATCCGGCGCGGCTGGAGGTTGAGATCACCGAATCGGTGCTGCTGGATGATTCGCTGGGTAATATCCGTACCCTGCAAAATCTCAAGGCGCTGGGCGTGCAGATTGCGCTGGATGATTTCGGCACCGGCTATTCGTCGCTGAGCTATCTGCGATCTTTCCCGTTCGACAAAATCAAAATCGACAAATCCTTTATCAATGATATGGGTGACAGCCGCGAGGCGCTGGCGATTATCCGCGCCATCACCGGCATGAGTCGCAGTCTGGATATCCAGATTACTGCCGAAGGGGTGGAGAGCGATGAGCAGTTCGCTAAGCTGCGCGATGAGGGCTGTACCCTGTTCCAGGGCTTCCTGTTCGGACGGCCTCAGCCGTCGGAACTGCGGCTGAAAACGCTGGGTTAACCCGCGCCGGGTTAATCCATACCGTGTTAATCCATACCGTGTTAATCATAGAGGCCATGCTGCTGGACCGGCGCATGGCTGAGATTATCGCGAATGCGCCGCACCGACTCGCGCACCACCAGCCTGCCATTCAGCAGCAGGCTGCCGGTGGGTGTGCCTGGATTCAGGCGCATCTCCTGCAACATTCTCACTGCCGCTGCGCCCAGTTCATCACGCGGCACCTGCACCGAGGTCAGCGGAATATCGTGGATTGCGGCCAGGTTAAAGCCATCCATACTCATCACCGAAATATCCTGCGGCACCCGCAGACCGGCCTGCTCCAGCGCAGTGACGGCGCCCGCCGCAATGTAATCACCGCTGGCGAGAATTGCGGTCGGGCGCAGCGCATCAGGGCAGTGGCGCAGATATTCACTCAGCCGTTCCGCCGCTTCATTGCTGCTGAAGCTGTTCAGGGTCAGCAGATGCTGGCGGCTGTCAAACCGCAGGTTCATGGCATGCCAGGCGTCGCGCACCCCCTGCAATCGCTGCTCCATGGTGTAGCGGCGTAAGCAATGCAGCGACAGGATCTGCCGGTGTCCCTGCTCAAACAGATAGCGCGCTGAGAATTCACCAATCAGCTGATGATGGGGTGAGACTGAAGGCAGGCGCATTCGGCGATCGCGGGCGTTAATCAGCACGCAGGGTTTGTTCATCTCCGCCGCCAGCTGATGAATATGCTCATCATCAATGCCGATCAGCAGTGCCGCTTCGGTCTGCTGCATCTTGTCGATAAACAGCGCGGCATCACTTTCCACCTCCTCCAGCGGGCAGTAGCGCAGCCGCACCTCATGCGGCTCCACCGCCTGGCTGATCCCCTGAATCACTTTGTAGTAGAAGATGTCACTGCGTACATCAAAGGCGCGCGGCGGGGCAAAAACCATCAGGTTATTCAGCAGCAGGCGACCACTGTGCAGGTTGTTTAGCACGCCCTGTTGCTGCGCCACGGCCAGCACTTTGTCACGGGTGGCGGGCCGGGTATTGGCTTTACCCGCCAGCACCCGCGACACCGTACTGATGGAGACGCCGCTGAGTGCCGCAATTTCGCTTACTTTCAGCCTTTGTTTCATTCTGTGATCGCCTTCAAATCTGCTAATGAAAAATTTTTCATAACCTGCTGAATCGCGTCAGATAAGCGTTTCAGTGCCATTTTCTGCCGGGATTCAGCCTGCCATGAAAAGCGTTGCAAAAAAGTGTCTGTACCCACGTTTCGCACTTTTCTAAGTTCGTTACAGGACACGCGGTACGCCAGCAGGCGGTGTGCGTCATCAATGGCAATCAGGAGTGGCACAATGAGCCTCGAATCAACAACCAAACCCATCAGTGCATCCCGCACGGTGCGCGTGATTAAAAATTTACGCTGGTGGATGCTGGGAATGTTCCTGCTGGGTGTAACCGTCAACTACATCACCCGCAACTCGCTCGGCATTCTGGCACCGGAACTTAAAAACAGTCTGCACATGACGACCGAACAGTACTCCTGGGTGGTGGCGGCGTTTCAGCTGGCCTATACCCTGTTTCAGCCAATCTGCGGCTGGCTGATCGATGTGATCGGACTGAAGATGGGCTTCCTGATCTGTGCGCTGATCTGGTCGGTGACCTGTCTGCTGCACGCCGGCGCGGGAAGCTGGCTGCATCTGGCATTGCTGCGCTTTGTCATGGGCGCCTCTGAGGCGGCGGCAACGCCCGCGAACGCCAAAGCGATCGGTGACTGGTTTCCGAAAAAGGAGCGTCCGGTCGCGGCGGGCTGGGCGGGCGTCGGCTTTTCGATTGGTGCCATGCTGGCACCACCGATTATTTATGTCGCGCACATAACGTTTGGCTGGCAGGGCGCCTTTCTGCTGACCGGCGGGCTGGGCCTGCTGTGGGTTGCACTCTGGTGGTGGGGCTATCACTCGCCCGAGAGCCATCCTCGTCTCTCTGATGAAGAGCGGGCCTTTATTAATCAGGACAACGAAGCGATCGGGGAAAAACTGCCGTTCTTCACCGCGCTGAAAGTGATTGGTAAAGAGAAGAAATTCTACGGCATCGCCATCCCGGCTTTTCTGGCCGAACCCGCCTGGGCGGTCCTGAGCTTCTGGGTGCCGCTCTATCTGGCCAATGAGCGCGGCATGGATCTCAAGCAGATCGTGATGTTTGCCTGGCTGCCGTTTCTGGCCGCCGACCTCGGCAGCGTTGCCAGCGGCTATCTGACCAAAATCTATGTGCGCTGGTTTGGTCTCACCCGCGTCAATTCGATCGTCGCCAGTTCGGTGACCGGCGCACTGCTGATGGTCTCACTGGCGCTGATGACGCTGGTAAAAGATCCCTGGCTGGCGATCGCCCTGATCTCGGTCGGTGGCTTCGGCCATCAGGTGATCTCCTGCATGCTGAGCGCGCTGGTGGTGGAGCGTTTTGATCGCCGCCAGATGGCCACGGTCAACGGCATGCGCGGCTCCTGCGCCTGGATCGCCAGCTTTATCTTCTCGCTGATTATCGGTGTCACCGCCGATACCATCGGCTTCAATCCGCTGTTTGTGGCGATGGGCTTCTTTGACCTGATTGGTGCCGTTTTCCTGGTGATGCTGGTCGCCGAACGCCGCCAGCGCCCTGCTAACCCATAAGGATATCGCGATGAAAACCCTGAAGAACTGGACGCTGCATCAGCAGGCCGATCACTTTGTTGAACTCAAGGTCGAAGATCGTCACTTCCTGCGGCTTTACGTGCTGGAGGATAAGCTGATGCGCGTGCTGCTGAAGCGCGATGGTGAGCTGGCGCTGAACCGCACCTGGAGCATTGCGCCTGTCAGCGACGTGCCCTGGCAGGGGCGGGATCGTGAGGCGCTGGATGGCTTTACGCTGCCGGCATTTAAGGTTGAACACGATGCGCAGCAATTGCGCATCAGCACGCAACGGCTGCGTGTTACGGTGCATCAGCCGCTCTGCCTGAGCTGGGAGCAGTTTGATGGTGAGAGCTGGCAGCCGCTGGCCGCCGACCGTCACACCGGTGCCTATCTGCTCAATGCACACGGCGACGGGGTCGAGCACTATCAGCGTCGCCAGCCGCAGGATCGGGTTTATGGCCTGGGCGAGAAGAGCGGCGACCTGAACCGCGTTAACCGCCGTTTTGAGATGCGTAATCTGGACGCCATGGGCTACAACGCCGCCAGCACCGATCCGCTCTATAAACATATTCCGTTTACCCTGACGCAGCGCGATGGCGTCAGTTTTGGCCTGTTCTATGACAACCTGAGCAGCAGCTGGCTCGATCTGGGGAATGAGCTGGATAACTACCATCTCCCTTATCGCCGTTACCGCGCCGAGGCGGGCGATCTCGATTACTACATGATGCTGGGCCCGACGCTGCTCGACGTCACCAAAGCCTTTGTGCGTCTGACCGGTCGCACCCTGTTTCAGCCGAAGTGGAGCCTGGGCTACAGCGGGTCCACCATGCACTACACCGACGCGCCCGACGCGCAGCAGCAGCTGCAATCCTTTATCCGTCTGTGTCGCGAGCATGAAATTCCCTGCGACTCGTTCCAGCTCTCTTCGGGTTACACCTCGATTAACAACAAGCGCTACGTTTTCAACTGGAACTACGACAAAGTCCCGAATCCCAATGCGCTTAGCGACGCGTTTCATACTGCCGGAATGAAGCTGGCGGCCAACATCAAGCCCTGCCTGCTGCAGGATCATCCGCGCTATCAGGAAGTGGCTGCGCAGGGGCTGTTTATTCGTGACTCTGAGCAGGATCGTCCTGAGCGTTCGGTGTTCTGGGACGATGAGGGATCGCACCTCGACTTCACTCATCCGCAGGCGGTGCGCTGGTGGCAGGAGAATGTCACCCGGCAGCTGCTGGAAAAGGGCATCGATTCCACCTGGAATGACAACAACGAATATGAGGTGTGGGATGGCGAAGCGCGCTGTCACGGTTTTGGTCAGCCGATCGCCATCAAGCATATCCGGCCGGTAATGCCGTTGCTGATGATGCGCGCCTCAATGGAAGCCCAGCAGCAGTTTGCACCGGACAAACGCCCTTATCTGATCTCCCGTTCCGGCTGCGCCGGGATGCAGCGCTATGTACAGACCTGGAGCGGCGATAACCGCACCAGCTGGCAAACGCTGCGCTACAACATCCGCATGGGACTGGGGATGAGCCTCTCCGGGCTGTTTAACGTCGGGCACGATGTTGGCGGCTTCTCGGGCGATAAGCCGGATGCCGAGCTGTTTGTGCGCTGGGTTCAGAATGGCGTTATGCACCCGCGCTTTACTATCCACTCCTGGAATGACGATCACACGGTAAACGAGCCCTGGATGTACCCGGAGGTCACACCGATGATCCGCGAGGCGATCCGGCTGCGCTATCGCCTGATGCCCTATATCTATAACCTGGCGTGGCAGGCCAGCGTGGAAGATGAGCCGATGCTGCGCCCGACCTTTCTCGATCACGAGCAGGATCCGCTGACCTATCAGGAGTGTGATGACTTTATGCTGGGGCGCGATCTGCTGGTCGCCAGCGTAGTGGAGCAGGGCGCGCGCAGTCGTGAAGTCTATCTGCCCCGTAACCGCGGCGGCTGGTATGACTGGCACAGCGGCAAGGCGTTTGCGGGCGGCGAGACCATCACGCTGGATGCGCCGCTGGATCGGCTGCCGCTGCTGGTAAGGGCCGGTGCGGTGATCCCGCTGGGCGAGTGCGAAAGCACCACCGATGCGCGGCGCGATACGGTGCGGCAATGGCAGCTATGGCCTGCCCCCGAAGGCGTGCAGACTCAAGGCGAAATGTTTGATGACGATGGCGAGAGCCACGGCTGGCAACAGGGGAATGCGCTATGGCTTCGCTGGACGCTCTGCAGCAGCGCCACGCGTATCGACCTGACGGTGGAAAAACGTGGAGATTACCAGCCAGCCTGGCGGGAGATCGCGCTGTTACTGCCTGCGGGGGAAAGCCGTGAACTGTGGGTGAATGGCGGGAAAGCCGCGAGTTACCGGCTGGAATAGCGGTGCAGTGGTGTCAGCAAGACGGCAATAAGATCGGCCCCGAAAAGGGGCCGATAAACATTATTCTGCGTGGTTCTCGGTGCTCATGCGGCCCAGATCTTTATCGACCAGGAACAGACCGTTGCCGCTGTTGCTGACCAGCGCCAGTTTATCCAGCACGGTTTTGAACAGTTTCTCTTCTTCATGCTGCTCGGCGACATACCACTGCAGGAAGTTGAAGGTAGAGTAATCCTGTGAGGTCATGGCAGCATGGGCCAGTTCATTGATTTTGCTGGTGATCAGCTGCTCATGCTCCAGCGCCTGCTGCAGAATTTCATTCAGCGAGGTGAAAGAGACTGGCGGCGCAGCGATGGTACCCAGCACCGGCATGCCGCCGGTATCGCTCAGGTAATCAAAAAGACGCTGCATATGCTGCATCTCTTCGCGTGAATGCATCTTCAGGAAGGAAGCGGCACCCTCAAAGCCTTTGTCGCTGCACCAGGCGCTCATTTGCAGATAAAGATTGGCAGAGAAAAATTCCAGGTTCAGCTGGTCGTTTAAACGCCCAGTCATTTCAGCAGTCAGCATGGCCGAGTCCTTTTAAGAAGATGTTAAATAAACAGGTATAGTCGGTGAATTATGCATCAAATATGTTAGTAAAGCGAAGGCTTTTCCGCAAAAACAGCCAATTTATCTGATTGATTTAAATAGAATTATTTCGCAAATTGAATGCGAGCGATTCTCATTCTGCATCACTCCTTATCGGGCAACAAAATCAGGGTTTCAGCACCATGATAGTGCGCCCGGTCGCTATCCTGCTGGTGCAATCGCCGCTGAAGCTGGAGAAATAGCGGTCATCTGATAACGCGCCGGAAATATCACGTTGCCGTCAGAAAAAGATATTTCGCAGAGCCATAACAGTCATGTCGTGGATTAAACGCCCGGTGGTGACAGCAGGGCCATTAATCATCGCGCGCCAATCGGCTCTGGCATAAATCATGCTTAGAACTCAGTTCCATATATTGAAACTTGCCACGGCAGGGAACAGGCGGCAAGCCAGGTTATCAGGAGAAAATAATGTCAGATGAAAGTGTGGTTAGTCCGGTAAAAATGACGGCGACCAAAGGCAGTTATGTCGCGTTAATTTTTGCCATCCTGTTTTTCTCAGGGCTGTTTTATAACGTCGAGGGTCTTTCATGGCTGGGCGCCTTTGACTTCACCACGCTGGGCGGCAGCTTTGGCACCATGAAAGATCCCGCCAGCAACACCTTTCTTGGCGCAGGCGGACTCAGTGCCAAAGCGGGTTTCCTGTTTGCGCTGTCGCTGACGCCCACGGTGATGCTGGCGCTGGGCGTGCTGGAAATCTTCACCCACTACGGCGCGATTCGCGCGGCGCATCGGTTGCTGACGCCGCTGCTTAAGCCGCTGATGGGGCTGCCGGGCCATTGCGGTCTGGCGTTAATCACCGACCTGCAAAGTACCGACGCGGGCGCGGCATTAACCAAAGAGATGGCCGACCAGAATCAGATCGGTAAAAAAGAGGTGGTGGTGATGAGTGCCTGGCAATATTCCGGTGCCGGCTTAATCAATAATTATTTCGCCATCGGCTCCGCGCTATTCGCCTCAATGACGCTGCCGATTATTATTCCGCTGTTATTAATGTTCGTGCTGAAATTTGTCGGTGCGGCGATAACGCGCGCTGTGTTAAACAGTGTTTATAAAAAGGATTTCGCCGATGGAAAATAAAATCACGACCAGCAGTAATCCCTTTGATGTGTTTGTGACCGGCGCGCGTAAAGGCTTTCACATCGCCATTCACAACCTGATGCCAAATGTGGTGATGGCCTATGTGCTGGCAGAAGTGCTCAATCTGCTCGGCATCATGCAGTTTCTCGGGCACGTTTTTGCGCCAGTGATGGGGCTGTTCGGGCTGCCGGGTGAGGCAATTACGGTGCTGCTCACCGCCTGGCTCTCATCGTCGGCGGGTACCGGCGTAGCGGTGAGTCTGCTGACCAAAGGGCTGCTGACCGGCGCGGATATCACGATTCTGGCCCCGGCGATTTTCCTGATGGGATCGCAGCTGCAATATATGGGACGGCTGCTGGGCGTGGCCGATGTGCCAAAAAAATACTGGCCGCTGCTGATGCTGGTGAGCATCATCAACGCGCTGATCGCAATGTCTGTTATGCGTCTGTTTATTCAGGAGTAACGCTGTGTCTAAGGTATTAGAGCATTACCACTATTTGCACGAAATTCCGGAGCTGGGTTTTCAGGAGGTGAAAACCTCGGCCTACATCGCCGATCAGCTGGAGAAAGCGGGCCTGAAGGTGACGCGCAATATCAATAACACCACGGGCATTGTGGCCGAGATCGACAGCGGTGTGCCGGGTCCGGTGCTGGCGCTGCGCGCGGATATGGATGCGCTGGGGCACATCATTGATGGCGTGCCGTGTGCGCGCCACACCTGCGGTCACGACGGTCACTCTTCGGTCGTGCTGACGGCGGCGACGGCTCTGCTGCAGGAGGGCGCGGTGAAACGTGGCCGGCTGAAGATCCTGTTCCAGCCCGCCGAGGAGCTGGGCGCCGGTGCGCTCTCAATGATCGAAGGTGGCGCACTGGATGATGTGGAGATGATTCTGGGGTTCCATCTGCGTCCGCTGGAGGAGTGCGTGGTCGGCCAGGCGGTGCCTGCGGTGCTCTACTCAGCCTGCAGCACGCTGGAAGCGACCATCAAAGGCCAGCCCGCCCATGCGGCGCGTCCGCACCTGGGGGTGAATGCGCTGGATGCTGCCGTACAGGCGGTTCAGGCGGTCAACGCCATCCATCTCTCGCCCGGCCTGACCTGGAGCGTCAAAGCGACCCGCTTCCTGTGCGACGCCGGTGTCACCAACTCGGTGCCGGATGAAGCCCGCGTAGTCTGGGATCTGCGTTCGCAGGAGAACGGGCCGATGACGCTGCTGAAAGAGCAGGTCACGCGCGCCATTACTCACAGCGTGGCGGCACTGGGTGCCAGTGCCGAGGTCCGCGTATTAAAAGAGATGCCCGCCGCCGAGATTGATGATGAGGCGACGGCGGTGATACGCGCCGCGATCGTCGAGGTGCTGGGCGAAGAGGGCGCGCTGTCAACCCGGACCACGCCAGGCAGCGAGGACTTTTTCTACTATCCGGTGAAGCGTCCGGGTGTAAAAGCGGGCTTCTGGGGGCTGGGCACCAACCTGACGCCCGGATTGCATCATCCCGACATGCATTTTGATCTCGACTCGCTGGAGGTTGGTGTGCAGATCTTTAAAGCCTGCGTCAGAAAGGTGCTGGGATAATGGCGGCGGGGCGGGTGCAGACCCGTCCCGCTTTGTTGTGGCATCCAGCGTTCCCCGATTCCCCGCCCCTGAAATCCTGCCCCTCTCCCTGTAGGCCGCGCGCGCAAAATATTGTATGCTATGCCGCCTTAAAGCTGACCAGGTAACCGGAATTCACGCCAATGTAACTTCGCGCTGACCCGCCAACGATGAAAGATCGTTTTTGGCACCGTTTACCCGCCGGTAAGGTTCTGCCGGCCACCGTGATTTATCAGCAGCGCCAGTAAGTTGCGCTGCCTATTGAGAAGAATTCCATGTCTAATCCCTTTTTAGAAGAGGTGGCACGCCGCCGCACCTTCGCGATCATTTCGCACCCGGATGCCGGTAAAACCACCATTACCGAAAAAGTGTTGCTGTTCGGACAGGCTATCCAGACCGCCGGTACGGTAAAAGGCCGTGGCTCTAACCAGCACGCTAAGTCGGACTGGATGGAGATGGAGAAACAGCGTGGTATCTCCATTACCACCTCGGTGATGCAGTTCCCCTATCGCGATAGCCTGGTGAACCTGCTGGATACCCCGGGTCACGAAGATTTCTCGGAAGATACCTACCGTACGCTGACCGCGGTTGACTGCTGTCTGATGGTGATTGATGCCGCTAAAGGCGTCGAGGATCGTACCCGTAAGCTGATGGAAGTTACCCGACTGCGCGATACGCCGATCCTGACCTTTATGAACAAACTTGACCGTGACATCCGCGACCCGATGGAAGTGCTGGATGAGGTGGAAAGCGAGCTGAAAATTGCCTGCGCACCGATCACCTGGCCTATCGGCTGCGGCAAGCTGTTCAAAGGGGTTTATCACCTCTACAAAGATGAGACCTATCTCTACCAGACCGGTAAAGGCCATACCATTCAGGATGTGCGCATCGTGAAGGGGCTGAACAACCCGGACCTCGACACCGCAGTCGGTGACGATCTGGCGGCACAGCTGCGTGAAGAGCTGGAGCTGGTACAGGGCGCATCGCACGAGTTTGAGCAGGAAGCCTTCCTGAGCGGCAAACTGTCGCCGGTCTTCTTCGGCACCGCGCTGGGTAACTTTGGCGTTGACCATATGCTGGATGGCCTGGTGGCATGGGCGCCGCGTCCGATGCCGCGTGACACCGACACCCGCACGGTAGAAGCGAAAGAAGAGAAGTTCACCGGCTTCGTGTTTAAGATCCAGGCCAACATGGACCCGAAACACCGCGACCGCGTGGCCTTTATGCGTGTGGTGTCCGGTAAATATGAAAAAGGGATGAAGCTGCGTCAGGTGCGCACCGGCAAAGATGTGGTGATCTCCGACGCTCTGACCTTTATGGCGGGCGACCGTTCGCACGTTGAAGAAGCGTATCCTGGCGATATCATCGGCCTGCATAATCACGGCACCATTCAGATTGGCGACACCTTTACTCAGGGTGAAAACATGAAGTTCACCGGTATTCCGAACTTCGCGCCAGAGCTGTTCCGCCGTATTCGTCTGCGCGATCCGCTGAAGCAGAAACAGCTGCTTAAAGGGCTGGTTCAGCTGTCTGAAGAGGGTGCGGTACAGGTGTTCCGTCCGGTGCATAACAACGATCTGATCGTGGGCGCGGTCGGGGTGCTGCAGTTCGATGTGGTGGTTGCCCGTCTGAAAAGCGAATATAACGTCGAAGCGATCTACGAAGCGATCAACGTCTCTACGGCGCGCTGGGTTGAATGCAGCGACGCGAAAAAGTTTGAGGACTTCCAGCGTAAAAACGAAGTTAACCTGGCGCTCGATGGCGGCAATAATTTGACTTATATCGCGCCAACCATGGTTAATCTTAATATTACGCAGGAACGTTACCCTGACGTCCGTTTCCGCAAAACGCGCGAGCACTAATCGCCTGTTTCCGGGCCATTCCAGCTGGGAGTGGCCCTGTTTTCCTCCTTCCAGACTCCTCCTAAAAACCCCGTTTTTCTTCTGTTTTGACGTGTGATCAACCAGTTAGCCAGGCAAATTGCAAAATGCCGTCTATGATTACTCTATCGGACGGCGGAAGAGACTTCTCTTGTCCTTACGTCCTGTAACGCAGCGGCACCTGTGCCTCTGTTGCGCCCACAGTTTTTGGGTGAGTTAACTGATAGAAGGAAGATATCGATGAACAAGACTAAGATTGCTAAAACCCTGATGGCCGCCATGATTGGCTCAGCACTGATCAGCGGCAGCGCACTGGCTGACGAATCAATGTCGCAGAAAGCGTCACAGACAGCCGACAGCGCGGGTTCAAAAATCGATAGTTCTATGAAAAAAGTCGATGGTTATATGGATGACAGCGGCATCACCGCCAAAGCCAAAGCGGCGCTGGTAGATGATGACGCAATTAAAAGCACGGATATCTCGGTAAAAACGCATAGCGGCGTCGTGACCTTAAGCGGTTTCGTCACCTCACAGGATCAGGCTGAGAAGGCTGTGGCTGTGGTGCAGAAAATCGAAGGTGTTAAATCCGTCAGTGACAAACTACACGTCAGAGACAGCAAAGCATCATCAATGAAAGGTTATGCGGGCGATACCGCCACGACCAGCGAAATTAAAGCTAAGCTATTAGCGGATGACATTGTTCCGTCGCGCAACGTAAAAGTTGAGACCACAGACGGCGTTGTTCAGCTTTCAGGGCAGGTTGCTAATCAGGCACAGTCAGATCGTGCAGAAAGCATTGCTAAAGCCATTGAAGGCGTGAAAAGCGTTAAGAATGACCTGACGGTTAAATCTTAAGCTTGCGTACGGCCACTTCTGTGGCCGTACGAATAAAAGATACCCATCCGGGGATGAAATAAGCAGATCGATTTTAAAATATTCGATTTTTAAATAGGGTAAGGAGAGGCTTATGTTTCGTTGGGGCATTATTTTTCTGGTGATCGCACTGATCGCTGCAGCGTTAGGTTTTGGCGGTTTAGCGGGCACAGCAGCATGGGCAGCTAAAGTTGTCTTCGTCGTTGGTATTATCCTGTTCCTCATCAGCCTGTTTACCGGCCGTAAAAAGCTTTAGCCGATGAGTCCTGCAGTGTAATGCAACGCAAAGCATAGAGCGGAGACCAGTCATCTGTAGCGACTGACGTGAAGAGAGGGACATCTTCACATCGCTGCAAGGTAAGCCAGCCCAGCTGGCCTGCCGGTTAAAGGAACATATGACTGGTTCTCCGGAATGCTGCCGTCTTTAACGGATCGATCCTCCAGCAGACCCGGAACCGCTTTTTGAGGTTCGCACAGTGGGTATACGCATTCCTGTCACGCTCGGCGCCATTGAACCTCTGGCCCTGACTCCGTTTAAATCTCAGAAAATTGCGCTGGTTTGTGAAGGCGGCGGTCAACGCGGCATTTTCACCGCAGGCGTGTTAGATGAATTTCAGCGTGCCCGATTCAACCCCTTTCAGCTGATGCTCGGCACCTCTGCCGGTGCACAAAATCTTTCTGCCTTTGTCTGTGGTCAGCCCGGCTATGCCCGACGTGTGATTACCCGCTATACCACCAGTAAACTCTTTTTTGATCCGCTGCGCTTTGTGCGTGGTGGCAATCTGATCGACCTCGACTGGCTGATAGATATTACCCGCAGTGAATTTCCGCTGGCGATGAGCAGCGCGGAGCAGCTGTTCTCCAGCGGCCGCGAGTTTTATATGTGCGCCTGCCGCAGTGACGACTACACGCCTGGCTACTTCAACCCGACCGCCGATAACTGGCTGGATCTGATCAAAGCCTCCAGTGCCATTCCCGGTTTTTACCGGCTGGGGGTCAGTCTGGAAGGGATCAGCTATCTCGATGGCGGCATCAGCGATGCGATTCCGGTGCGTGAAGCCGCCCGCCGTGGCGCTGATACCATTGTGGTGATCCGCACCGTGCCGTCGCAGATGTTCTATACCCCGAAATGGTTTAAGCGAATGGAACGCTGGCTCAGCACCGGCGCACTGCAGCCGATGATCAACGTGCTGAATAAGCATGAACAGAGCTATCGGGAAATTCAGCAGTTCATTGAGAATCCTCCCGATGATTTGCGCATTATCGAAATCTTTCCGCCGCATGCGCTGGCCAGCAGTGCGCTGGGGAGCCGCATCGCTTCACTGAATCAGGATTATCATCTGGGACGGCGTTGTGGTCGCTATTTCCTCGCCACGCTGGGCCAGTGGCTGAGCGATGCGGAACCGATGACCACGGCGCGTATCGTTACGCCGCCTGCTCCGGTAGCCAATGCACCCGATACCCGCCTCATCATCACACCGCCGCTGGCGGATAATGATGCTGATTACGACAAAGGATCGCTGGCATGAAGTTTATCGATACGCACTGCCACTTCGATTTCCCGCCGTTTGAAGGGGATATCTCTGGCAGCCTGGCACGTGCTGCAGAAGCGGGCGTGCAAAAGATTATCGTTCCGGCGATCGATGCCAGCCGCTTTGAGCGGGTCTGCGCGTTAGCCGCGGCGCAACCGGCGCTCTATGCCGCGCTGGGCCTGCATCCAATCGTCATCGAAAATCATCAGGAGGCCCATCTCGACCAGCTGGAAACCTTACTGCAACAGCGGCCGCTTAAGCTGGTGGCGATCGGCGAGATCGGGCTGGATCTCTATCGCGACGATCCGCAGTTTGATAAACAGCAACGCTTTCTTGAGGCGCAGCTTAAGCTGGCGAAAGCGTATCAGCTGCCGGTGATCCTGCATTCGCGCCGCACTCATGACAAACTGGCGCAGATTCTGCGTCGTTACGATCTGCCGCGCCGTGGCGTGGTGCATGGTTTTGCGGGCAGTCTGCAGCAGGCGCAGGCCTTTATTAAGCTGGGTTATGCGATTGGCATCGGCGGGACCATTACCTATGAACGCGCCAGCAAAACCCGTCAGACCGTGGCGCAGCTGCCGCTCTCTTCGCTGCTGCTGGAAACCGATGCACCCGATATGCCGCTGCAGGGCTTTCAGGGCCAGCCTAATCGTCCGGAGCGGGCGCGTCAGGTGTGGGAGGTGCTCTGCAGCCTGCGTGAAGAGTCACCTGAGGAGATTGCCGATGCGCTGTGGCACAACAGTCAGCAGCTATTTCAGCTCGATCCCGCTTTCCCGGCGCTGCGCAACTGATCGCCCGCGTCTCACCCGACCTGCAGCCTTCGCGCTTAAATGTGATAATAGTAACATTGCACCCGCTGGCGTATAATAACCACCAAGCCCTGTTATCTGTAATGTTAGTCACAGTAAACGTGGCAATGTTGCACTAATTTCTTATTCCTATGTGACTCCTGGCACATATCAGGCCGCACCAGAGTGTTATTATTATAACATTCCGCCGGCGAGCCGGTGGGTTGCACCCCGATCCTTTGGAGAGCCTCATGACCGATATCAAAGACCTTGCCCTGCGCGCCCTGAAACTGATGGATTTAACCACCCTGAATGACGACGACACCGACGCAAAAGTGATCGCCCTGTGTCATCAGGCCAAATCCCCGGCAGGCAACACCGCCGCAATCTGTATCTATCCGCGTTTTATTCCGATTGCCCGTAAAACGCTGCGCGAGCAGGGCACCCCGGAGATCCGCATCGCCACGGTGACTAACTTCCCGCACGGCAATGACGACATTGATATTGCGCTGGCAGAAACCCGCGCCGCTATCGCCTACGGTGCCGATGAAGTGGATGTGGTGTTCCCGTATCGTGCGCTGATCGCCGGTAACAGTCAGGTCGGTTTCGATCTGGTGAAAGCCTGTAAAACCGCCTGTGCCGAAGCAGATGTGCTGCTGAAAGTGATCATCGAAACCGGTGAACTGAAGCAGGAAGCGCTGATCCGTCAGGCCTCTGAGATTGCCATTGATGCCGGTGCCGATTTCATCAAAACCTCTACCGGTAAAGTGCCGGTTAACGCCACGCCTGAAGTGGCGCAGATCATGATGAACGTGATCCGTGATAAAGGCGTCAGCCAGCAGGTTGGCTTTAAGCCCGCTGGTGGCGTGCGCACCGCTGAAGATGCCGCTATCTATCTGAAAATGGCGGAAGAGACGCTGGGTGCCGACTGGGCCGATGCGCGTCATTTCCGCTTTGGTGCTTCAAGCCTGCTGGCGAGCCTGCTCAACACCCTGGGTCATGACAGCGACACCAGCAAAGCGGGTTACTGATCCTTCAGGCGGTCGCTGACCGCCTGTTCCCCATCCTGATTTCCCTGAACCAGGGGGTTACCTTGTTCCTGCCACAAGAAATTATTCGCAAAAAACGTGACGGCCATGCGCTGACTGAAGAGGAGATTCGCTTCTTCATCAATGGCGTGCGTGATAACACCGTCTCGGAAGGTCAGATTGCCGCGCTGGCGATGACCATCTATTTCCACGACATGACGCTGCCTGAGCGGGTCGCGCTGACTATGGCGATGCGTGATTCCGGTACGGTACTGAACTGGAAATCACTTAATCTCAATGGCCCGGTGGTGGATAAGCACTCGACCGGCGGCGTCGGCGATGTGACGTCGCTGATGTTAGGGCCGATGGTAGCGGCCTGCGGCGGATATGTTCCGATGATCTCGGGTCGTGGCCTTGGCCATACCGGCGGCACGCTGGATAAACTGGAAGCGATTCCGGGCTTCGATATCTTCCCGAGCGATGACCGCTTCCGCGAGATCATCAAGCAGGTGGGTGTGGCGATTATCGGCCAGACCAGCTCGCTGGCACCGGCGGATAAGCGTTTCTACGCCACGCGTGACATCACCGCCACCGTCGATTCGATCCCGCTGATTACCGCCTCGATTCTGGCGAAGAAGCTGGCAGAAGGGCTGGATGCACTGGTGATGGATGTCAAAGTGGGTTCCGGCGCGTTTATGCCAACCTATGAAGCGTCAGAAAGTCTGGCGCAGTCAATTGTTGGCGTCGCCAATGGCGCAGGTTGCCAGACCACCGCACTGCTGACGGATATGAACCAGGTTCTCGCCTCCTCAGCCGGTAACGCGCTGGAAGTGCGTGAAGCGGTTCGCTTCCTGACCGGCGAAGAGCGGAATCCGCGCCTGCTGGAAGTGACGCTGGCGCTCTGCAGCGAAATGCTGGTCTCCGGCAAACTGGCCGCCAGCGACACCGAAGCGCGTCAGAAGCTGATGACGGTGCTGGATAACGGCAAAGCAGCCGAGGTATTTGGTCGTATGGTCGCTGCCCAGCAGGGACCTGCCGATTTTGTTGAACGCTACGACGCTTATCTGCCGCAGGCGATGCTGAGCAAGCCGGTGTATGCCGACCAGCCAGGCATCGTCAGCAGCATGGATACCCGTGCGCTGGGTCTGGCGGTGGTGGCAATGGGCGGCGGACGTCAGCGTGCCAGCGACAGCATTGATTACAGCGTCGGCTTAAGCGACATGATCACCCTGGGCGAACGTGCCGATGCGCAGCGTCCACTGGCGATCATTCACGCCAGCAGCGAAGACAAATGGCAGCAGGCCGCCGCGGCGGTCAAAGCCGCGCTGGTGCTCGGTGATTCCGCCCCGGCTGAGACGCCGGTTGTCTATCGCCGTGTGAGCGATATCAGCTAACTGACCGGTAACCGGTGCCAGCCGCGATGCATTCGGGTATACTGATCTGATCGCTTTTTTTTGACTTGTCACGCGCCAATGCGCAGGAGACTTGCATGAAACGTGCTTTTATTATGGTTCTCGATTCCTTTGGAATTGGCTCCAGTAAAGATGCCGATAAATTCGGCGACGCAGGTTCGGATACGTTAGGTCACATCGCCGAAGCCTGTTTCAGGGGTGAAGCAGACAAGGGACGTAAAGGCCCATTGCATCTGCCTAATCTTACCGCGCTGGGTCTGGGCAAAGCCGCAGAGCTGTCGACCGGCCGCTTCCCGGCAGGTCTTGATCCTGAGGCGAAAATCACCGGCGCGTATGCTTACGCCAGCGAGCTTTCGTCAGGTAAAGATACGCCGTCAGGCCACTGGGAGATCGCCGGTGTGCCGGTGCTGTTTGACTGGGGCTACTTCAGCGACAAAGAGAACAGCTTCCCACAGGAGTTGCTGGACAAACTGGTCGAGCGCGCAGATCTGCCGGGCTATCTCGGGAACTGCCACTCTTCAGGTACGGTGATCCTCGACCAACTGGGCGAAGAGCACATGAAAACCGGCAAGCCGATTTTCTATACCTCTGCGGACTCGGTGTTCCAGATCGCCTGTCACGAAGAGACCTTTGGTTTGGATCGACTCTATGCGCTGTGCGAAATCGCCCGTGAAGAGCTGACCGAGGGTGGCTACAACATCGGCCGGGTTATCGCCCGTCCGTTTGTGGGCGACAAAGCGGGTCAGTTTGAGCGCACCGGCAATCGTCACGACCTGGCAGTCGAGCCACCATCCGCCACCATGCTGAAAAAGCTGGTGGATGAGAAGGGCGGTCACGTGATCTCCGTGGGTAAAATCGCCGATATCTATGCTGAGCAGGGCATTACCAAAAAGGTCAAAGCGACCGGTCTGGATGCGCTGTTTGACGCGACGATTCAGGAGATGAAAACCGCGCCGGATCAGGCGATTGTTTTCACTAACTTCGTTGATTTCGACTCAACCTGGGGACATCGTCGTGATGTTGCCGGTTATGCGGGCGGGCTGGAGCTGTTTGACCGTCGTCTGCCTGAGCTGATGGAGTTAGTCGGAGAAGATGACATTCTGATCCTGACCGCTGACCACGGCTGTGACCCGACGTGGGAAGGTACTGAACACACGCGTGAGCACATTCCGATTCTTATCTACGGACCGAAAGTCGAGCCGGGTTCACTCGGTTACCGCGAAACTTTCGCCGATATTGGTCAGACAATTGCACACTATTTTGGCCTGTCCGAGATGGACTATGGCAAGAACATGCTGTAAATCAGCAATTTAATAAGGATTAAACAATGGCAACCCCTCATATTAATGCTGAAATGGGCGATTTCGCAGACGTCGTGCTGATGCCTGGCGATCCGCTGCGTGCAAAGCACATTGCTGAAACCTTCCTGGAAAATCCGGTAGAAGTGAACAACGTGCGCGGGATGCTGGGCTACACCGGCACCTATAAAGGCCGCAAAGTCTCTGTAATGGGCCATGGAATGGGTATTCCTTCCTGCTCCATCTACACCAAAGAGCTGATCACCGACTTTGGCGTGAAAAAGATCATCCGTGTGGGCTCCTGTGGTGCCGTGCGTGCCGATGTAAAACTGCGTGACATCGTGATTGGTATGGGTGCCTGCACCGATTCCAAAGTGAACCGTATGCGTTTCAAAGATCACGATTTTGCTGCGATTGCTGACTTCGACATGGTGCGTAACGCGGTTGATGCGGCGAAAAACCTGGGTGTTGAAGCGCGCGTGGGTAACATCTTCTCTGCCGATCTCTTCTACACCCCGGATCCGCAGATGTTCGACGTGATGGAAAAATATGGCATCCTCGGCGTTGAGATGGAAGCTGCAGGTATCTACGGTGTGGCCGCAGAGTTCGGTGCTAAAGCGCTGACCATCTGCACCGTATCAGACCACATCCGTACGCACGAGCAGACCACCGCTGCTGAGCGTCAGACCACCTTCAACGACATGATCAAGATTGCGCTGGAGTCTGTTCTGCTGGGTGATTAATCAGCGTGGCAGGCATTGACGCCTGCTGCCCGATTCCCTTGCGCAGATCCCCCTTAACCGGGGGATCTGCATTTTCCCGCCTCGCCGTCCCGGTAACATTCACATCAAATGACACACTTTTGGTCAGGCTTGTGCATCTTCGCGCTGGCACGCCCGCGATCGCGCTTTATCATGGTGCGCAATAACAGATAATAATTAGTCGCCTGATAATGCCCCCTGATGAACTTTCGTAACTTCGAAGCTGAAGAGAAGCTGTTTGCCCGCCGCGCTGCAATAGCCTTTGCTCTGGTCTGTCTCTGTTTCACCATTCTTGGCGTAAACCTTTTTCGCTTACAGGTGCGCGACCATGGCTATTACCAGACGCGCTCTAACCAGAACGACATCAAAATGATCCCCATTGCGCCGACGCGTGGGCTGATTTATGACCGTAATGGCATTCCGCTGGTGCGAAACGTCAGCTGGTACGCCATTACGCTGACGCCTTACAAAATCAGCGACATGGACGCCACGCTGCGGGCACTCACGCCGATCGTTAATCTGACGCCGGACGAAATCGACACCTTCCGCCATGCGCTGAAGCAGACCAGCCGTTACAAGCCGGTGGTGCTGAAAGAGGAGCTGACCGAAGAGCAGGTCGCCCGCTTTGCGGTCAATCAGTTTCACTTCACCGGCGCCAGCATTGAGACCTACCAGGATCGTGAATATCCTTATGGCGCGGATCTGGCGCATGTGATCGGCTATGTGTCGAAAATCAACGATAACGACTATAAACGGCTGAATGCGGAAGGCATCGCCGAAAACTATGCGGCTGACCATAACATTGGTAAGCAGGGGATTGAGGGCTATTACGAAGCGCTGCTGCACGGCAAGCCGGGTTATCAGGAAGTGGAAGTGGATAATCATGGCCGCATTGTGCGGGTGCTGAAAGAGGTACCGCCGGTCGCGGGTAAAAACCTGACGCTGACGCTGGATCTGCACCTGCAACAGTATGTGGAAAGCCTGCTGGCGGGGCAGCGTGCGGCGCTGCTGATTGAAAATCCGCACGACGGCTCCGTGCTGGCGATGGTCTCCAGCCCCAGCTACGATCCCAATCCGTTTGTGAAAGGCATCAGCTATCAGGCCTACAAAAAGCTGCTACAGGATAAAGACCTGCCGCTGATTAACCGCGTCACGCAGGGACTCTATCCGCCCGCCTCCACGGTGAAGCCTTACATGGCGATGTCGGCGCTGCTGACTCATGTGATTACGCCGCAGTCGCAATTCTTTGGCGCACCCACCTGGACGCTGCCAGGCACGGACCGGCGCTATCGCGACTGGAAAAAAACCGGGCACGGCATGCTGGATGTGACGCGGGCAATCGAAGAGTCTGCCGACACCTTCTTCTACCAGGTGGCGTTCATGATGGGCATCGATCGCATTCACACTATGCTCAGCCAGTTTGGCTATGGCAAATCGACCGGTATCGATCTGAATGAGGAGTACAGCGGTTTACTGCCGAGTCGTGAGTGGAAGCAGAAGGTGCATAAAAAGGCCTGGTATCAGGGCGATACGGTTTCAGTCGGTATCGGACAGGGTTACTGGATTGCGACACCCATTCAGATGGTGAAAGCGATGGTGGCGCTGATTAATAACGGTCGGGTCATTGCCCCCCATCTGCTGGAGAAAACCCAGCGCGGCACGCTGGTGGAGAACTATCATCCGCAGCAGCATGAAGCGCAGATTGGCGATCCTCATTCACCTTACTGGTCGCTGGTACGCCACGCGATGTTTGGCATGGCTAACGCACCCAACGGCACCGGGTATAAATATTTCCACACGGCACCCTATGGCATCGCTGCGAAAAGCGGGACGTCGCAGGTGTTCAGCCTGCGCCAGAACCAGACTTATAACGCGAAGATGATACCGGTACGGCTGCGTGACCATATCTTCTACACCGCCTTTGCGCCCTTTAATGACCCGAAAGTGGCGGTAGCGTTAATTCTGGAGAATGGTGGCAACGAAGGGATTACTGCGGCACCCGTAATGCGGGCGATTCTGGATCATATCTTTATCCCGCCGGTGCCAGAAGCGCCGGTTCAGGCAACACCTTAAAAGGGGGCGGTTGCCCCCGCAGAGCGTCAGACTTTAAGCGTTTTGGTCACCTGGCCGATGGCGCGTACTACATCCGTTGCGCCTTCACGGATTTCCGCAATCACGCCGCCCGCCTCCTGGGCCAGCTGTACGCCCTGATCGGCGCGCTTCAGGTTGGATTCAATTCCTTTCAGTGCCCGGCTCGCCAGCTGATGGTTTTGCTGTATCCGATTTTCGATGTCGGTGGTGGCGCGATTGATGTTTGCTGCCAGCGTGCGGACTTCATTAGCCACTACCGCAAAGCTGCGGCCATGGGTTCCGGCCCGTGCCGCTTCAATAGCGGCATTCAACGCCAGCAGGTTAGTCTGATCGGCTATCCGGCGGATACCTTCCACAATCGCGCCGATACGCTCTGAGGATTCACTCAGTCCGGTAATATCACCGGAGATCCCCTGCAGTTCACCCGCCAGGGCGTTCATGGTCTGCACGCTGCTGGCGATAACATCGGCACCCAGCTTTGTGCTTTCATCCGTTTGCAGCGCGGTGTGATAAGCCCGCTGTGCCGCATCATGTTCCTGCTGATTCTTTTCCACCTGCGCGGTCACATCAGTGGCGAATTTCACGATTTTGTAGAGTCTGCCCTGTTCGTCAAACACCGGATTATAGGTGGCGCGCAGCCAGATAGTCTCACCCCGTTTATTGACCCGGGGAAACTGGCCTGAGACAAATTCGCCGCGGTTCAGCTGCTGCCAGAACTCGCTATATTCGCGGCTGTCGCGCAGCGCCTGCGAGCAGAAGCGACGGTGGTGGACACCTTCGACCTCCTCACGACGGTAGCCCATGGTTTTCAGGAAGTTGTCATTGGCTTTCAGCACTTCACCTTTGAGGTTAAAAGCGATCACCGCCATCGACCGTTCTATGGCGGTGGTGATGGCGCGCTGCTCCTGCGCATCGTTGATATGATCGGTGATGTCGGTTGCCAGTTTGACGATTTTAATCACCCGGCCATGGCGGTTCTGCACCGGCACATAGTTGGCTTCGAGCCATACCGGTCGGCCGTTTTTCGCCACGCGCAGAAACTTATCGCTGAAGCTTTCGCCCCGGTTCAGTCGCAGCCAGAAATCCTGGTAGTCCCGTGCCTCAAGCTGCTCTGCGGTACAAAACAGGCTGTGGTGCTGGTCTTCGATCTCCGCCAGCGTGTAGCCCATGCGCGCCAGAAACAGCGCATTCGCGCTGAGAATGGTGCCATCGGGGGAGAATTCAATCATGGCGATGGAGCCATTGAGAGAGCTCAGCGTTGCCGCTGAGTGTGAACGCTTCTGCCAGCTGTGACGGGAAGCGATACCTGATGTAATGGTGGAAAACATGGCGATCCTTATTATTAGTGTTGGTCTCGCATGCTATATCGGCAATTTCGCGTCACAATGCAGACTCTGCCTGCTTTCTGACTAAAATATATCCGGCCAACAGAGAGGTTTATGGCGGCAGGTCAGACCCACTCTTTGGGTTGATGGAAAAGCGGTCAGTCGATTTGATTTTGGTGAAAAGCGTTTGACGCTGCCGGGCCGCTTTGGTTTAATGCGCCCCGTTGCCCGAATAGCTCAGTCGGTAGAGCAGGGGATTGAAAATCCCCGTGTCCCTGGTTCGATTCCGGGTTCGGGCACCATCTTTAAAGAACCCGCCTATGGCGGGTTTTTGCATTCTGGAGCGAACCCGTTATCGAAGGTTCGATTCACTCGCCACATCCCTGTGGCTCGCCCTCTGGGTCGCGCTGGCACGCGATGCAAAAATGCTCCCGGCATTTTTGTCCGGGTTCGGGCACCATCTTTAAAGAACCCGCCTCTGGCGGGTTTTTGCATTCTGGAGCGAACCCGTTATCGAAGGTTCGACAGACTCCCGCCATTCCCGAACATTCCGAATTTCGCCTCTCCCGCGCCCATTCCACTTCTCAACCCTGTAGCAACACAAACAGATTTCATGGCGAAACCAATTGCCAGGTTTGCCTCTGTGCTGCGTTGCCAGACTGGCACCGCCTGATATCCTGTCCAGCCTGCAATTGACCGCGGCTAATCGTGTTTTATAAGCCACCCTTTACAGAATCAGCCTGACAGGCACAATACCCCTTTTTCCTCCTCTCACACGGTTATGTCAGAAGAAGCGCTGCGTCTGCAGATACAGAACCTCAAAAAGCACAATGCGCGTCTGAAGCGTATAGCGCATGACGCCCGCACAAAACTTAATGCGGCGCTGGATGGTACCGGGTTGTTCCTGTGGCAGCTGGATATTCCCAGCGGCAAACTGGTGATTTTCAACCGGCGCTGGGGGGCGATGCTGGGCTTCCAGCCGAAAGAGACCGACGCCAACTTTGAATCCTGGAAAGAGAGCCTGCATCCCGATGATGCCGCCGACGTTTTACAGGCATTCAACGACCACATCGCCGGGAAAGCGCCTTATTACGAGGCTCTGCATCGCATGATCGCCAAAAATGGCAGCATTACGTGGGTGCTGGATAGGGGCCGGGTCAGCGAATGGAATGCGCACGGAGAGCCGGTTAAAGTGATCGGCACTCACATCGATATGACCAAAGAGAAGCAATATGAAGAGCAGCTCGCCCTGCTGGCGCTGCACGATCCCCTTACGCTGCTCAACAATCGTCATGCTCTGCAGAATTATTTTGGTGAAATGAAAGCTCAGGGACCGCTCTGCGTGGTCTTTATTGACCTTGATAACTTCAAACACGTCAACGACACCCTGGGGCACCGCAGCGGAGATGAAGTCCTCATCCAGTTAAGTCAGCGGTTTACGGAACTCTCTCCGGCAGAAGTGATCATTGGCCGATTGGGCGGCGACGAGTTTGTATTGTTAATACCCTGGGCGCTGAACCATCCGCGGGTAAAGAAACTGGCGCACGCCTGTCTTGACGCGGTAATGACACCTTTTGATATGGCAAACGGGCATGCCCTCATTGGGGCGTCTGTCGGTGTGTCTCAGGCGCAGGACAAAGATGACTTTGATACTGCACTGCAGCGTGCTGATGAAGCGATGTACCGCATCAAGAAAAATGGCAAGCGCGGTGTCGCTTTTGATTCCACTTTTCCCGACTCCCTCTGACTCTGCTGAACAGGGCATATGTTTTGCCTGCCATTAACGCACAATCTCCCCCTCATGGCTTTGCGCCATCTCATTCATAACGTTGAATTCCCCTTTTCGCAGGCATGCAAAATTTATGCGTATCCCCGCAGAAAATGCTTTTTAGTACTATTCCGAAAACCCGCTTTTTGCCACCAAATACCTGAATCTTGCCGCTTCGGTTATATTCAGATATCAGTGCTAAATCTGACCTCTCTTTTTAATAAAAATTTTCATCTAACCAGCATAATTGATCGTTTATTGATCGATTCAGGCTATTTTTAACTGGTGCTATCAATGCGTCACGCTTCGCTTATTTTTAACGTAAAAGCAGCGTTTCAGATTTCTAATTAGCGCTTCGCTTGGGGAATTTGATGGTTTGTTGATCATCTTCACTACCTGATATTGATGAAATTATCTCTTTGCCGCTTCGCTTATATTTTTTCAATTGGACTTTTTTTGAAAATGATCGATTAATAGGGCGCGGCGATTTTCGTTATAAATATTTTTCATGCTGCGGCTCTTTTATGAATAGAAAAGAGCGATGGTTGAAATCCGTTATCAATCCGGTTGAGGGTAGGACGGCCAATAAACCAGAACTGTGACGGGTTTTTTATTTCTCTGACTTGATCGGTCCGGTTTTCTGTCTACATTTATGTTGCTGAATCGGCCTGATGAAGCGTTAACTGTGCAAATTCCAATTTTTAAAATTCAAAGAGGACGCATATGACTCAATATCGCGGTGGGGCCGGGAATTTTGCGGCCGACAAAGAGCGTGCTGCTGAAGCAGGGCGCAAAGGAGGCCAGAAAAGCGGCGGTAACTTCAAAAACGATCCTGAACGTGCCATTGAAGCGGGGCGCAAGGGAGGTAAGGTTAGCCGCCGGAGCTGAACGTCTTTAACACTGCTGTAACGGCAGGGTTACTCTGTTAGCCGGGCATTTTGAATCTTTTTAGTTCCTCGTGAAGATAATTACACCCTGAATTATGTCATTGCTCCATCATTGGCAATGGCTGGAGCTGTGAATTGAACCGGAAGGGTTTTCCCTTCCGGTTTTTTATTTCCTATCGATTAAAGCTGTACCGTTAAATACAACTTTGTACAGATAAGTTTCGAGTGGTACTTTTTTATGCAGTTAATCTTAAAAAATGTATACAACGATTTATCACTTTGTACAAAATCCAGCACTGCTAGCGAAGCCGCAATCTTAAAAACAATTTTTAGCTAACGCGTTGCTGTAAAAAGGAAAGTGCATTTTACATGCCACTTTTGTCTTAAATTCATACTGATGCAGCGTGCGATATTAAGAATCTCCACTAGACTTTTCAGGTGTCAACGATATGACTGGCGCTGCGTTATTACAGACGCAGCTTTTTAATCAATGAGGCTATCTTATGACAGTGAAAACGTTAAACGACCTGTTCATCCATGACTTATCCGATGTATACAGCGCTGAGAAGCAGATAACCCGTGCATTGCCTAAAATGGCGCGTGCAGCCAGTGACGAAAATCTTATCGCTGCGTTTAATCAGCATCTGGAAGAGACCCGTGCTCAGATTGAACGACTCGACGAACTGGTGGAAGTGACACCTGAAGTCAAAATCAAACGAATGAAATGTCATGCGCTGGAAGGTCTGGTTGAAGAAGCGCAGGAAATTATCGACTCGGTCGAGAAGGGCGAGATTCGCGATCATGGACTGATCGGTGCGGCGCAGAAAGTTGAGCATTATGAGATTGCCACCTACGGTACCCTGCATGCGCTGGCGCTGAAGCTGGGTTACACCAAAGCCGCACAGCTGCTGGAAGAAACCCTGAATGAAGAGAAGCAAACGGATGAGAAGCTCACCTCGGTAGCCGACTCTATTACCGTCTCTTAAGGAGCAACACATGACTGCGATTGAACATTATCACGACTGGCTGCGCGATGCGCATGCGATGGAAAAACAAGCAGAAAGCATGCTGAGCAAGATGTCAGGTCGTCTTGAACACTATCCGGCGCTGGAACAGCGTCTGGCGCAACATCTTGAAGAGACCAAACATCAGCTGACTCTGCTGGAACAGCTGCTCGACAGCCACGGTATCGATCACTCTGTAATGAAAGATGCGATAGGCAAAATGGCAGCCACCGGCCAGGCCGTGGGCGGCATGTTTAACTCAGATGAAGTGGTGAAGGGCGCCATCAGTGGCTATGTATTCGAGAATGCCGAGATCGCCAGCTACACCAGCCTGATCGCTGCGGCTGAGCAGGTTGGTGATGCGCAGGGCGTACGCATACTGAATGAGATCCGCGATCAGGAAGTGGCGATGGCGGAGTGGCTGCTGCAGCACCTGCCTGAAGTGACACAGCAGTTCCTGCAACGTGCGTCACAACCAGGCACTGAAGCGAAGAAGTAGCGCTGAATAGCCTGCATGAAACATGAAAAAGCCGGGAAAACCCGGCTTTTTGCGTTTTAAAGGTTTACCGGCTGCGCTACTCAGTCAGCCATTAAATGCCCATACATCGTCATCAGCTTACGTGTGACGCCGTTAGTCCAGCCGAATCCATCCTGTAACGGATACTCACCACCGCCACCAGGACGGGCGCGCTCGCCGCTGATGTCATACTTCTCTACCAGCTTATGGTGCAACTGATAGAAGTTGTTGACCGTGTTGAGCCAGTTCACTGCCACTTCAGTCGCCAGCGTCTCTTCACCGTAATTATTCAGGCCAACAACCGCCATCCACTGCATCGGTGCCCAGCCGTTGGGTCGATCCCACTGCTCACCGCTTTCCACCATTGAGGTCAGCAGGCCGCCGTTGCTCAATAGCAGATGGCGCAGCGAGATCGATTGCAGGTGCGCCTGATGCGGCGTCGCAAGACCGACAAATAGCGGAACCACGGAGGCGACGGTAAAGGCACCGAAACGCTCCCGACGCCAGTCGTAGTCACGGAACACACCGGCGGTGCTGTCCCAGAGATAACGGGTAATCGCACGCTTGCGCGCTTCCGCTTTTTTCTGCCAGGCCAGCGCGGTCAGCTCTTCCCCTTTCGCGTGCGACAGGGTGGCGATCATCAGCTCCAGCTTGTACAGGAACGAGTTCAGATCGATAGGAATAAACTGCGTGGTACGGATGCTCGACAGCCGTTTCGGGTTACGCAGCCAGCGCGAGGAGTAATCCCAGCCCGATTCCGCTCCGGCACGCAGGTCACGATACACTTCGCTGGCCGGACGTTTCGATTCGCGGGCGGTTTCCACATCTTCTATCCACGACTCATCACGCGGCGTATCGCGGTCATCCCAGTAGCGGTTCAGCAGTGAGCCGTTTGGCATCCGCACCACGTGACGATAAGCCTGGTTCGGCATCAGTGAACCGGCACCGTCCATCCAGAACTGGTATTCCTTCATCAGCTGTTCCTGATAGCGCTTAGCACCGCGCACGCCATCTTCTTCGAACAGCTCAACCATCAGGGCAAACACCGGCGGCTGCGAGCGGCTGAGGTAATAGGTACGGTTTCCGTTTGGCACATGACCGTAGTTATCGATCAGCCAGGCAAAGTTATCCGCCATGTGACGCAGCAGATCGTCGCGGCCCGATTCTGCCAGGCCGAGCATGGTGAAGTAAGAGTCCCAGTAGTAGGTTTCGCCAAAACGTCCGCCCGGCACCACATAGGGTTTGGGTAATGGCAGCAGCGATGAGTGCGGCATATGCTGCTGCGGCATTTTGGTCAGAACCGGCCACAGGTCGTCGATATGCTCATTGAGCGTTTTATCCGGGTTGGAGACATAAAAGCTTTCGTTTACGCCAGGCAGATAAAAGTGATCGGCGACAAAACGCGACAGGTCAAAATCACTGCTGCGTTTCTGTCGACGATAGCGCATCAGCACATCCAGCGGATCGTACTTGGGCGAACAGTCGGGGAAGGTTTTGCTGTCCTCGAAAATCCGCGACATCTGAACATGTTCAAACAGTTCCAGATAACGATCGGCAGGGGTCAGCGCATCCGGCGCCGGCAAGCCTTCAATCAGCTCCGGCTCCGGTTCAGAATCCTGCATGCGATCCAGCTTCAGTTCATGGGGATCGTATTGATACTCAACTTCCGCCCCGGCACGAACCTCTTCAAGTGCATTTTGTTGCTGGCGATGGGTATTAATAACGGCCTCCTGAGCGGTCGTGGTTGCACAAAGGACAAATTATAGACCTCTCATCCCCCGGAACAACAATGCAGAATATCTATGAACGTAATAAATATTGTCGATTAATCGATGTTTTTGGATAAATTCCAGATAATTCAACCAAATATAGTGATGTTCACAAAAAACGCATTTCAGATGAATCTCTTAGCGACCTGAATAAAAAAATTTAACCTGAAGAAAACTGGCATTTATTCACATTTTGTAAAAGAAACCGCAGCCGCAAAGAGTGCAGAAAGTGGCATACCCAACGGGAATTCGGACAGGAGAGTGAGGTGAGCGGACCCGATTGTCCGCTCATGAACGACAGAATTAACGATTTGCCAGTGCCGCGCGAATGACTGCCTGCCAGGTGGTGGTAGGGCGACCAATGAGCTGGCTCAGCTGACGGGAGTCATCGAACAAACCGCCTTTCTCTGCACCGGCATCAGAATCCGCCAGCATTTCCGCCAGACCTTCTGGCAGGCCTGCGTTTTTCAGCGCCGCCGCAAACTCACTTTGAGAGAGATTGACGTAATCAACCTTTTCACCGCTCTGTGCGGCAATCTCCGTAGCAAACTGCGCCAGCGTGTAGCTGTCATCACCTGCCAGTTCATACACTTTGCCCGCCTGATCCTCACGGGTCATTACTTCTGCCGCCGCTTCGGCGTAATCCTGACGCGCTGCCGAGGCGATACGACCTTCGCCTGCTGCGCCAATAAACGCATGATGCGCCAGCGCCGGTGGGATGCTCGCTGCGTAGTTCTCGCTGTACCAGCCGTTACGCAGCAGGGCGAACGGGATGCCAGAGGCTTTCAGCAGCGCTTCTGTTGCGCGGTGTTCAACGCCCAGGCCCAGCGGCGAGGTATCCGCATGCAGCAGGCTGGTGTAAGCGATAAAGCCCACGCCCGCCGCCCGAGCAGCCTCAATGACGGCTTTATGCTGCGCTTCACGCTGGCCCACTTCACTACCGGAGATCAGTAGCAGCTTATCCACGCCTGCAAAAGCGGCCTCCAGCGTCTCTGGCTGACCATAATCGGCCTGACGGACAATGACGCCCAGCGCTGCGAGATCGGCCGCTTTGGCAGGCGTACGGACGGCGGCAACAATTTCTCCCGCCGGGACTTTTTTCAGTAATGCATCAATCACGAAACGGCCCAGCTGGCCGGTGGCACCTGTAACTGCAATCATGTTAATACTCCTGTGGCTGTTGGTGAAATTCAGACTAGTGTATAAACTAATTTTTAGTAAGTACTTACAGAATTGTTAGTTTGAGATGGGTAAGTTAAATGTCTGAAAAAATGAGTGAAAAATTTATCCGCGGCGAACTGCTCAACGTCAACTGCCCGTCACGTGACGTGCTGAAACGCGTGACCAGCCGCTGGAGCGTATTAATTCTGCTGGCCCTGCAGGACCAGACGCTGCGCTTCAGCGCGTTGCGCCGGACGGTCGGTGGCGTCAGCGAGCGGATGCTGGCGCAGAATCTGCGCTACCTGGAAGAAGATGGCTTCGTGCAGCGTATCGCCTACGATGTGGTGCCACCGCACGTGGAATATCGCTTAACCCCGCTTGGACGCGAAGTCGGTGAACAGGTTGTGGGGCTGGCTGACTGGCTGGAGCTGAACCTGAGCCGGATTCTGGCACAGCGCGAAAAATCTGCGGCAGAGTAAAATCACCCTGTATCAGCCGTCATAACGTGACGGCATGGGTATACTCGCTGCAAAATTTATAACCCCATTTGTCTGTTATCTCACTTCCTGAAAGCGCGATAACGTAACGGCAGCGCAAATAATCCCGGCGCTCTTTTCGCACGGTTGCTGGTTATTAAATCGTTTTATGAATCTCTGGCCCGGAATAATCGACTGCCCGCAGCGTGCTGTTAATTCATACCTTCTTTTTGACTCATTTTATTAACATCTCTGATGGCGCTTAAAAGCGCCGTTTTGCGTTTTTTCTGTCAGAAGTTATAGCTGCATTAGCCAGGAAAAAGCAAAAAATCAAACAAAGCGGCAGAGGTAACTGTTTACTCTTTTAACCTGTTAAAAAATAAGGGTATTTAATTTGGAGGCTCTAAAATTTGACCTTTACTCAATCAGGGTTTATAACAAAATAGTGTCTGAAAACAGCCTGTTGAAGGCCTTTTTCAGGCAAGGTTCGCTTTAGCGCGCTCGATTTTTAAAGTACAAATTACCGTAACATTAACGACACATAAACACGCTCTGATTAACCTTTAGGCCTTATTTTTAAATAAATAATTCCCGTCAAAAACAATGATCAGAATCAATAAAGACTGTTATAGTTTTCATTAACCCCACTGTTTCTATTTCCTCGCCGCGAATAGTTTTAAATTTGCGGCGGGAATTTCAATAAGCGCAGAGAACCAGGCGCATCAGGCTTAAGTTGTTAATTATAAGTAAATACATGGTGTTCTATGTGGCAAAGAGGTAAGCAATGTTCGGATTAGATGCCTTTCATCTGGCCAGGATTCAGTTCGCATTTACTGTTTCCTTCCATATTATCTTTCCCGCCATCACCATCGGTCTCGCCAGTTTTCTGGCCGTGCTCGAAGGTATGTGGCTCAAAACCCGCGATCACACCTATCGCGATCTCTACCACTTCTGGTCGAAAATCTTTGCCGTTAACTTCGGCATGGGTGTGGTATCAGGACTGGTCATGGCTTATCAGTTCGGGACGAACTGGAGCGGCTTCTCGGAGTTTGCTGGCAGTATCACCGGTCCGCTGCTGACCTATGAAGTACTGACGGCGTTCTTCCTGGAAGCGGGCTTCCTGGGCGTGATGCTGTTTGGCTGGAATCGCGTGGGTCCCGGGCTGCACTTCTTTGCCACCTGCATGGTCGCCCTCGGTACGCTGATTTCCACCTTCTGGATCCTGGCCTCTAACAGCTGGATGCATACGCCTCAGGGCTACATCATTCAGAATGGCATCGTGGTTCCGCAGGACTGGTTCAAAATCGTCTTTAACCCCTCATTCCCTTATCGCCTGTTCCATATGTCTGTAGCGGCGTTCCTGGCGAGTGCTTTCTTTGTGGGATCGTCGGCGGCCTGGCATCTGCTGAAGGGGAATAACAATCCCGCAATCCGCAAGATGTTCTCAATGGCGTTGTGGATGGCACTGATTGTCGCGCCGATTCAGGCGATGATTGGTGATGCTCATGGTCTGAATACGCTGGAACACCAGCCTGCCAAAATCGCGGCGATTGAAGGGCACTGGGAAAATCCACCGGGGGAAGCCACACCGCTGATCCTGTTCGGGATCCCCGACATGGAGCAGGAACGTACCAAATATGCGCTGGAGGTGCCTTATCTTGGCAGCCTGATTCTGACGCATAGCCTGGACAAGCAGGTCCCGGCGCTGAAGTCCTTCCCGAAACAGGACCGGCCTAATTCAACGGTCATCTTCTGGTCCTTCCGCGTGATGGTGGCGCTGGGCCTGCTGATGATTACGCTGGGCGTGGTCAGCCTGTGGCTGCGTTTCAAAGGGCGTCTCTATGAGTCGCGTCCTTTCCTGTGGTTTGCGCTGTTGATGGGGCCATCGGGTCTGATTGCGATTCTGGCAGGCTGGTTTACCACTGAAATCGGTCGTCAGCCGTGGGTGGTCTATGGCGTGCAGCGCACGATTGATGCGGTCTCGGCACATGGGGATATGCACATGAGCATCAGCCTGCTGGCCTTTATTCTGGTCTACAGCTCGGTGTTCGGCGTGGGGTATCACTACATGATGCGTCTGATTAAGCAGGGACCGGTTACCGGCGAAGGCCATATCACCGAAGAGGGTGGTCCTGGTCAGAAGAAAACCCCGGCGCGTCCGCTTTCCGCTGCCACCTTTAAGGATGGAGACCACTAAGATGATCGATTATTCCGTTATCTGGTTTGCGATTATCGTTTTCGCAACCCTGATGTATATCGTGATGGATGGCTTCGACCTGGGTATTGGTCTGCTGTTCCCGTTCAATAAAGATGCTGGCGAGCGCGACATGATGGTTAACACCGTCGCGCCGGTCTGGGACGGAAATGAAACCTGGCTGGTTCTGGGTGGTGCTGGCCTGTTCGGCGCGTTCCCGCTGGCCTATGCGGTGATTGCCGATGCGCTGTCGATTCCGCTGACCGCTATGCTGATTGGCCTGATTTTCCGTGGTGTCGCCTTTGAGTTCCGCTTCAAGGCCGTAGAAGGCCATCGGGCGTTCTGGGACAAGTCATTTATTGCCGGTTCAGTCATCGCCACCTTCAGTCAGGGTGTGGCCGTGGGTGCGTTGCTGGATGGCATTCCGGTTGAGGGACGCCGTTTTGCCGGTTCCGCAATGGACTGGCTGGCACCGTTCCCGCTGTTCTGCGGCGTGGGTCTGGTTGTTGCCTACGCGTTGCTGGGCTGCACCTGGCTTATCATGAAGACCGAGAATGAGTTGCACCGTAAAATGTCTGCGCTGGCTACGCCGCTGGTGATTGCGCTGTTAGTGATTATCGGCATCATCAGCCTGTGGACACCGTTTGCGCATGCGGATATCGCGCATCGCTGGTTCAGCAAACCCAACCTGTTCCTGTTCCTGCCGGTTCCGGTATTGGTGCTGCTCTGTTCGTGGGGCATTGTGCGCGCCATTAAGCGCGAGGCGCACTATTCACCGTTCCTGCTGACGCTGGCGCTGATCTTCCTGGGCTTCTCCGGGCTGGGCATCAGTATCTGGCCAAACATTATTCCGCCATCAGTGACCATCTGGGCTGCCGCCTCACCGCCGCAGAGCCAGGCCTTTATGCTGGTGGGTAGCCTGCTGATTATCCCGATGATCCTGGGCTACACCTTCTGGAGCTACTACGTGTTCCGTGGAAAAATCAAAGCAGACGCAGGATATCATTGATATGAAAAGCCTCAGCAGCATGAAAGACCACAATCACAATGAAGAAACGAAAGCGCCATGGTGGAAGCGTGTGATGTGGCTGGTGTTTATCTATGCCGCCAGCGTACTTGCGCTAGGCGTTGTCGCCTCGCTGTTCCGCATGATGATGACAGCGGCCGGAATGCGCAGTCATTAGTTGTCGCAGGCTCCGTCTTACAGCTATCCGGCGCAGTTTTTATCAATAATCAGAAGGCTGACGTAAGTCAGCCTTTTTTAGTTAGTAACCTAAGCAATTAATGCGGAAACGCCCTGAACGGGCGCGCAATGCTTACCCTTTCCTTACACCGATTTGCGATTTTTGTTATCCTTTTGTAACTGAAATCCCAGTCCTAACCCGCGTCGTAAATCGCCATCATGCTCAGTCAGGCCATTAAAAAACAGCACATCAACGATCTGGTCGAGTGGATTGAAGCCAATCTCACCGACGATCTTAATATCGATCAGATTACCCTCAAATCAGGTTATTCCAAATGGCACATGCAGCGCATGTTTAAGGAGATGACCGGACAGACCCTGGCGGCTTACACCCGTAAACGGCGTCTGACGATGGCCGCTATGGCGCTGCGTCTGACCCGCATGACGCTGATCGATATCGCCGTACGTTTTGGTTTTGATAACCAGCAAAATTTTACCCGGGTATTCAAAGGTCACTTTTCGCTGACGCCTGGCGCGTTTCGCCGTATTCCCCATTTGCCGGTTAAAAACTTCCATGGCCGCATTCTGGTGCGATCGCTGGCAGAGCGTGCAACGCTGGTGGAGCGTGAGGAAGAGCTGCATCTGTGCGGAGAAACGCTGGAGTGGGAGTGTAAGTTTGGCGATTACATTGCCGATCGCGATCACCGGGTGGCTGAACAGGCGCGGCAACTGGTGGCGCTGGCGGGCGGCCGCGTGTCGCAGGGCTGGTTAGGCTTTCAGTATGGCCCCGGCCATAGCTCTGCTGATCAGCAAAATATCAGCCTGTTTCAGGCGCTGGAGCCGCAACATGCCGGGCTGCTGGGTGACAACACCGCCAGCTGGAGCGAGGTTCGTGGACTCTATGCGTCGATCCGCTGGAGCGGCAGCCCGGAGCAGCTGACACGCTTTATCGAGGATATTTACTATCAGCATCTGCCAGCACTGGGTGTGTCACGTCGTCCGGGTAAAGATCTGCTGCGTCTCGATTTTGCGCACTGTAAGCCCGACTGGCTGAGCGGCGTTTTTTCTATTCCGGTGATGCAGGCGTAGCCAGCAGGGCAGAGTGTGTGGCTCCCGACCCCTTTAATGCATAATTCGTGCGGTAAACCGTGACAAACCGCACGATTTTATAAAATAACTCGCCGTTCTGGCGTAAAATCCTCTCCCGAAACCCTGCCATGCCTGAATCATCGTGCATCTGTGCCAGGGCTGGAATATTTACCTGCATTTCAGGCCTTTTCTGGTCAAAAAAACAAACGAAGACAACTATGCGACGCTTAATGATTTCACTGATCCTGGCATTGCCTGTCATGGCGATGGCACAACAGGCTGAACCTTTTTCACCTCCTGCCGGACTGCATCCGCACTCTCAGGCCACCCAGCATGAAATTCTGGGTGATGGTGAGCTGCCGGAACACACCAGCAGCAATCCTTCCCTCTCAGGATTCAACGACACACTGTAAGTGGTCACGCGCTGCCAGAATGTGCGGCGCAACATCATGCCCGGCTCGTCAGGAGCCGGACAGTTTCCGCCTTCTCTGCCTGCCCCCGTAAACACGCCGCACCTGCTGCTTACCTCTCTCTGAATGCTCTTATCAGGGCCGCTCTTCGTCTGCACTACGCACACCCGTACCGGCATAAAATATATCTTAAGCCGCTGGATCGCATTTTTCGTTCTTGTAGTGAAGATATATCATAGCTAATCTTGGCACTTCAGATGAGAATGATTGTTATTCCATTATTATCAGCATGCCCTTGAGTCACGGGCATCCATCCCGTTTCAGGAGAGAAATTTTGCCTGTATCAGCCGATCAGCGTGTACCACAGCGCGTCCGTAATGAATTGCGTTTCCGTCATATTCAGGTCGCGAGTAAAACTAACATTGCCGGTAAATTCTGGCGTATCCGGTTCAGCGGCAGCGATCTGGCGGGCTTTACGTCGCCAGGCTTTGATGACCACATTAAGGTTTTCTTCCCTTCCGCTGAAGGAGCCACACTGGCTCTGCCACAAATCACCGATGCGGGGATTGTCTGGCCGGAAGGGGTGCGTCCGCAGGCGCGTGATTACACACCGCTGGAATTCGATGGTGAATCTTCACTGACCCTCGATTTCTATATTCATGAGCAGGGCGTAGCCAGTGACTGGGCAACTCAGGCGCAGCCTGGCGATCGGTTGATTGTCGGCGGGCCACGCGGCTCGCTGGTGGTGCCGACCGATTACGCATTCCAGCTCTATGTCTGTGATGAAACCGGGCTGCCGGCTTTTGCGCGCCGTCAGCGTGACGCCCGGGCGCAGGCGCTGCATCTCTATGCCTTTACCGATGAAGCGACGGGCCGCGACTATTTATCTGATACGGCTGATGTGACGACAAACTGGCTCGGCAGCGGCCAGATGCAGAAAGCGCAGCTCAGCCAGCTGATTGCCCGGCTGGATCAGATCACTATCCCGACGGAAGATTACTTTGTCTGGCTGACCGGCGAAGGTGAGTTTGTTAAAGCGCTGTGTGACTACTTCACGGTGCAGCGCGGCCTCAACAGTGACTTCGTACGGGCGGTGGCCTACTGGCACCAGAAGTAAGTCGCTAAGGCAATTGAGTTTTGCCAGGCGGCGCACTACCATCAATCCCACTTTTTCGCAGCAGGGCAGGCCATGAAACAGCATCCGACTTCCACTTCATCTGACGATCAAACTGCGCGCGCAGGCAGTTGCAGCGGACGGCGCAAGCGACGTGAAAAGATGCTGGAAGCGAGTGAGATTCGCCTGCTGATGCTCCATTTCCTGGCGCAGAATGCCGCGCACGGCTATGAGCTGATCAAGTCTGTTGAGGAGCTGTCAAAGGGAGAGTATTCGCCCAGTCCGGGGATCATTTACCCCAACCTGACGCTGCTGGAAGAGATGGAGGCGATTCAGGTGGTGGATGCGCAGGCAACGCGTAAAGCCTACCGCCTGACGGCAGCGGGAGAGGCGCATCTGGCAGAGAATCGTGAAACGGTCAGCAGCCTGATTACACGGCTCTCTACGCTGGCGATTCTGGTCAATAACCGCAGCATTCCTGCTGTTGAGCAGGCGATTCATGGGCTGAAGGTCGCGCTGAACCGGCGGCTTGCGCAGGAAGATATCTCAGAAGCCGCGCTGCAGACGCTGATTAAGGCGCTGCACGACGCGGCAGAAAAAATCACCCTCAGCTAATCGCGGAGTTAGCTGACTTCAGTTTTGTGTTTGTCGATGTGGCCCAGCGTACGATCCGGGAAGCAGATGTCCCGCACACGCTGTTTCAGCGTGGTCGCATCCGGGAAGCCACCATCCCGCTTACGTTCCCACAGCAGATGCTCATCCAGCGTAATCTCAAAGATACCGCCGGTGCCCGGTTTCAGCGTCACCTCCGCCAGATCCTCAGCGAACGTATGCAGAAGTTCCTGTGCCATCCACGCTGACCGCATCAGCCAGTTGCATTGCATACAGTAGTGAATAACAACCACAGGTTTTTGCGCCATAACTCTATTCCTTTACGTGTTGATAAATGCCAATGCATTCGGGTTAACAATTTGTGCGCTGTGGTTATTTATGAATTCATAAATCTATTTAAAAAAATGCTTAATTGCGTCTGACCAGGTGCGATCTTTACTTCATCCACATGCTGTTCTGCTTTTTTACGGCTTTTATGCAGAGCCGTTTTTGTGATGCCAGCAAGCAAGTGAGCGAATACTAACAATTAATCAGGCAATTCGCGCCTATGTCACCACGTTTTCGGAGATTGACGCAACCGCGTCAGTTTTAGCAGATGTTGCTCGCCACCCTGTTTCAGGCCGCCTGTGCATCTGTCGCAGAGAGGCCATCCGGCGGGGTGACCCGCGCTGACAACTGAAACCACAGTACCGAACAAAGATTCAAAAAATGCTGACGCACAGCTCCCATCCTCTATTGCTGAGGGATAGAGGCGACGAGTAAAGTGACCGTTATTCTGCGGGTAAATCCGACCGTTTCGCTTTAAAAACATCGCCTTGCGCGGTTTTATTCGCTGATTTTGCGCTATACCTGGAGTTCCGGACAGATTCAAGGAGACCATAATGGCAAAATCATTAGATCAGACCGCTGAGCAACTGGGTAATATTTTACTCTCTTCCGGACTTCATCTGGCGACCGCCGAATCCTGTACCGCCGGGCTGATCAGCATGACGCTGGCCGCGGTGGAAAACAGCGGAGACTTTTATACCAGCGGCTTTGTGACCTACAGCGAAAATGCCAAAATCCGTCTGCTGGGGGTGCGCCCTGACACGCTGAAACAGCACACGGCGGTGAGCGAACAGACGGCGCGGGAGATGGTGCAGGGCGCCTGCGCCCGCTCCGGCGAACCGGTGGGATTATCCATTACCGGCTATGCCGGACCGGATGGCGGCGAAGATGGTACACCGGCGGGCACCATCTGGTTTGGCTGGGTATTGCCCGACGGCAGAGACGAAGCGGAGTGCCATCAGTTCAGCGGCGATCCGAAATCGGTGATGGAGCAGGGCACGCAGTTCGCGCTGGAAGGACTTATAAAACGGCTGCAGCGAGCCGATCGTTAAAGGCGCGAAACGCGCCTTTAAACAGGCTTAGCGGCAGTCGACAATCAGACGACCCTGCACTTTACCATCCAGCAATGCCTGCGCACCTTCTCTGGCTTCACTTAGCGGGATCACCCGGCTCAGCTTACTGAGCCGTTCGCTATCCATCAGCTCACCGAGTCGTTGCCACGCCTGCTGACGAAGCGGCTTCGGACACATCACGCTATCAACACCGGCCAGCGTAACGCCACGCAAAATAAAGGGTGCGACGCTGGCTGGCAGGTCGAGTCCCTGCGCCATACCACAGGCGGCAACCGCGCCGTCCCGCTGGGTGGCGGCCAGCACATTCGCCAGGGTGTGACTGCCGACGCTGTCTATCGCGGCGGCCCAGCGCTCTTTTGCCAGTGGCTTGCCGGGCCGGGAGAGTTCTTCTCGATCAATGACCGATGCCGCGCCCAGCGTTTCGATCAGATAGGCATGGTCGCTGGTGCGCCCGCTGGAAGCGATCACCTGATAACCCAGACGCGCCAGCAGGCTGACGCTATAGCTGCCGACGCCGCCACTGGCACCGGTTACCAGTACCGGCCCCTGTTCAGGTGTGATGCCCTGTTTTTCCAGCGCCATCACGCAGAGCATTGCGGTCAGTCCCGCCGTACCGATTGCCATGGTTTGCAGCGGACTCAGCGTGGCGGGCGGGCGCACCAGCCAGTCGCCGCTGACGCTGGCTTTCTGTGCCAGGCCGCCCCACTGTTTTTCGCCCACGCCCCAGCCCGTCAGCAGCGCCACATCATCCTCTTTCCAGTCGGGATGGCGGCTGGCCGTCACCCTGCCAACAAAATCGATACCTGGCACCATCGGGAAGTGGCGCACAATCGGGCCTTTGTTACAGATAGCCAGGGCATCTTTGTAGTTCAGGGATGAGTAGCTGACGTCGAGCGTGACATCGTGGTCAGGCAGTTGAGATTCGGGGAGATCTTTCAGCAGGGAACGGTAACCTTGTTCGTCATTTTCAATGACCAGTGCCTTGAACATGCAGCCTCCGGCAGAGTGGGAAAGAGAAGATCAGTTTACGCCTGGCAGATGCAATGCGGTAGGGCAATGGTCGCGTCTGCGGGCAATGAAGACGACACGAGCGGAAAAACAGGCTGACAGCGGCAGTGAGTTAAGTGCATAAATCTGCATATAATTCAGATAATTAGTCGTATTGTGAATTTTTTATGATAAATAGACTATAAAAATCATGTTGTTACATGCGAAGAGGGTGACTGAATAATTACCTCGTTCGGGTTGTCCATGCCTGAAAAAGATGACATTATGACCGCCACTTTTTGACCCTGCTTCTTTGCCACAGAGGACGTCGCCATGTCCGGTTCACCGCGCATCCGCCCGGATTACCGTTCGCTTTTTCCGGCGCTCACCGGGTTTTCCTCTTTTCCGATATCTCCGTTATTCACCATGCGGTGAGGCCAGCCAGGCAGCGGCTATGGATCTGCTCTCCACGGGCTGCGTAACGCCTTCTGACTGTTAAGTATTCGCCGGGGCACTGTCCCCATAATTGTGCCTCTGGCACTTCCTCCCTGACGTTAGGGATTCTGTTATGACTCCACTGAAAATTGCTGCCAGCGCCGCTGTGGCGCCCAGTCTGACCCTGAACACTGCGCGAGACGTGGTGACGCTGGATAACACCGACTTCACCGATGTGGCGGCGGTTGTCGTCTCGCTGGCGGATACCCGTAGCGGCGTGCTGGCGCTGCTGCGTCATACCGGCTTTAATTTGCCGGTATTTGTCGCTAACGCGTTTGAAGAAGAGGTGATGCACCTGCCCGGCGTCAGCGGTGAGCTGAATGGCGATCCGCAGGAGTGGATCGCGCTGGAAGCGGCTGCGCAGGCGTATGAAGCGGCGCTGCTGCCCCCTTTCTTCGAAACGCTGACCCGCTATGTCGATATGCAGAACAGCACCTTTGCCTGTCCCGGACATCAGGGCGGTGCGTTCTTTAAAAAGCATCCGGCGGGCAAACAGTTTTATGACTTCTACGGCGAGAATGTTTTCCGCTCTGATATGTGCAATGCCGATGTCAAACTGGGCGATCTGCTGATCCACGAAGGCTCGGCTAAAGATGCGCAGAAGTATGCGGCAAAGGTGTTCAACGCCGATAAAACCTACTTTGTGCTCAACGGTACCTCAAGTGCCAACAAAGTGGTGACCAATGCGCTGCTGACGCGTGGCGATCTGGTGCTGTTCGACCGCAACAATCACAAGTCGAACCATCATGGTGCGCTGATTCAGGCGGGCGCGACCCCGGTTTATCTTGAAGCGACGCGCAATCCTTTCGGCTTTATTGGCGGCATTGACGCGCACTGTTTTGATGAGGCTTATCTGCGCGAGCAGATCGCGGCCGTGGCTCCGCAGCGCGCGGCTGAAGAGCGGCCTTTCCGTCTGGCGATCATCCAGCTGGGCACCTACGACGGCACGGTCTACAACGCGCGCCAGGTCGTGGATCGCATCGGCCATCTGTGTGATTACATCCTGTTTGATTCCGCGTGGCTGGGCTATGAGCAGTTCATTCCACTGATGGAAGGCTGTTCGCCGCTGACCCTGCAACTGAATGAGAACGATCCCGGCATTTTTGTCACGCAGTCAGTGCATAAGCAGCTGGCAGGTTTTTCGCAGACTTCGCAGATCCATAAAAAAGATAATCATATTCGCGGACAGCGCCGCTTCTGCCCGCATAAGCGACTGAATAACGCCTTTATGCTGCACGCATCAACCAGTCCGTTTTATCCGCTGTTTGCCGCGCTGGATATCAACGCCAGAATGCATCAGGGCGAAGCGGGGCGTCGCATGTGGGATGAGTGCGTCACGCTGGGTATTGAGGCGCGTAAATCGATCCTGGATCGCTGTGAGATGATCCTGCCGTTTGTGCCGGAGACGGTGGATGGCCAGCGCTGGCAGGATGCGCCCACTGAGACGATCGCCCGCGATCTGCGCTACTTCAGCTTTGAACCGCAGGCGAAGTGGCACGGTTTCGCGGGCTATGCGCGCGATCAGTATCGGGTGGATCCCTGCAAGCTGCTGCTGACCACGCCGGGGATTGATGCGGCCAGCGGTGAGTATAGTGATTTCGGGATTCCGGCGACCATTCTGGCGAACTATCTGCGCGAAAACGGCATTGTGCCGGAGAAGTGCGATCTCAACTCAATCCTGTTCCTGTTGACCCCGGCAGAGAGTCCGGAGAAGATGGCCAATCTGGTGGCGATGCTGGCGCAGTTCGAGCAGCACGTCAAAGAGGATGCGCCTCTGGCCGAAGTGCTGCCGACCATTTACCGCAAAAATGCCGAACGCTATGCCGGGTATACCCTGCGTCGCCTCTGTCAGGAGATGCACGACCTTTACGTCAGTCACAACGTCAAGGATCTGCAGCGCCTGATGTTCCGCGCCGCGGAGTTCCCGCCGGTCAGGGTGAATCCGCAGGATGCGCATCAGGCTTATATTCGCGGCGAAGTGGAGCTGGTGCCGATAGCCGAAGCGCAAGGCCGGGTTGCCGCGGAAGGTGCACTGCCTTATCCACCGGGTGTGCTGTGCGTCGTCCCGGGGGAAGTCTGGGGCGGCGCGGTGCAGCGTTACTTCCTGGCGCTGGAAGAGGGGCTTAATCTGCTGCCTGGCTTCTCGCCAGAGCTGCAGGGCGTTTACACCGAAGAGGATGACCAGGGACGGAAGTATCTGGTGGCCAATATGATAGTGGGGCGCTGATCTGAGCGTAGGCAGAGGCGGGTAGCGGCCCGCCTGCCTTTTTGTTCGCTGCGCGAACGGGGCTGAGAAGGTTTCGCCTGGCGGCGGTGTACGCTTTGCAGCGAGCTGGCACTTAATGGGTTTTCGCCCGGCAGGCCCTGTTCGCTGCGCGAACGGGCTATGAGAGATTTTCGTTCGCTTAGCAGCGTGCTAACACTGAGCGGGTTCCGCCCGCCAGGCGATGGGGAGTTTCAGGTTGCCTGAGCAGGCGGACGCGTCAAGGGGCGGACGCCCGCCCCTTAACAATCCCGGCGTCCGGCTGCCTCCGCGCCCCGCTGTGCGGGGTGCCTTCGTCACGCCCTGCGGCCGACGGACCGTCCGGACTCGCCATCCCTGGCTCGTGCCGTCCTTTCGCCGACGTCCTGTCGGCTCATCCTGGCCTGCGGTTGTTCCTCAGCGCTTCGGACGCCTCTGGGAAACCCCCGCCTGTGATTTCTTTATGTTTTCTTTGGTGCACAGTTGCCTGGTGGTCTGAAAGCCAGTCTCAATTCCTGAAGTTCACCGCAACAATCTTAGTTACCTGAAAACGAGATAACAGCGGGTAGGGTTGAATGCCATTCTGTGTGCTGAGCCGAAAGTCAGAGGCAATCCCAAAAAAATACAGCGATAAAGTACCCGACATAACAAGATGAGATAACAGCGGGTGGGTTGAATAACATTCGGTCTGCTGAGCCAAAAGTCAGAGGCAATCCCAAAAAAACTACAGCGAAAAAGCACTCAACATAAAAGCAGAAATAACAGCGGGCGAGTTGAATGCCATTCTGTTTGCTGAGCCGAAAGTCAGAGGCAATCCCAAACTCACAGCGACAGCGAACCCAATATAAGAAGAAAAGATAACAGCGAGGGGGTGGGGAGGCCGTCAGAGCCGCTGAGCGGATGAGGGATTTCAGGACGAGCGACAGGGATGTCGCGAAGAGGCGGGTTCGCGCCATGGATGGCGCGTCCCGCCGTTCCGTGAGAAATCCTGAAGAGGCGAAGGAACCGCGAAGCGGCGGTGAAGCAGGCCGGAGCCCGGGGTCAAGGGGGCGCGGCGACTGGCGCCCCCTTGTCGGTCGCCTGCAGAGGCGAATCTGAAACTGCCCGGCTAATCAGGCGAACGAAACCTTCTCATAGCCCGTTCGCGCAGCGAACACTCCCAGCTTCAGGCGCTTCACTCCTGATCGCCTGGCGGGCGGAACCCGCTCAGTGCATACCCGCTGCTAAGCGAACGAAACCTTCTCATAGCCTGTTCGCGCAGCGAACAATCCCAGCTTCAGGCGCTGCACCTAAGCCCGTTCGCGCAGCGAACACTCCCCCGCTTTAGCGCTGAGCCCATCAGAATCCCCGATAACTCTTCTGCGCGGTACTCACCTTATAAAGATAACGACGCGATTCCGCCGACGGATGCTGGTTCGCCAGTGTCTGGTAAACCTTGCTCGGTGACATGCCGTTAATCATCGAAAACGCCCGGTCTTTATCGCTGGAGAAGACGCGCAGCACGCTGCCTGCGCCGCCGTTATAGGCGGTGATCACCGCATAACGACGTGACACCGGATCCTGAATGCCGCCCAGATAGCTACGCTGCAACAGCGACAGATAAGCGGTACCCGCATCAATATTGTTCTCTGGATCCAGCAGGTAGCTGCGGCTCGGCTTGCCCCATTTACCCTTCATGCGGAACACGTCAACACCGGCAGTATGCTGCACCACCTGCATCAGACCCAGCGCATCAGAATGGCTCACGGCGTAGGGGTTAAAGCTCGACTCGGTCTGCATAATCGCCAGAATCAACGAGGCATCGACACCATACTGATCGGCGGCTTTACGCACCATCGGCAGGTATTTGTGCGCACGCTTATCCAGGTGGTTCGGCACCATCGGAATCGAAATGGTGTAAATCACATGCAGACCCGAGGTGCGGCGCTGCAATTTATTCTGAATCAGATAGTCAGCAAAGGCTTCCGCGCGACCCTGCCAGCGAATCGGCTGACCGGTATTATCCAGCACCTGCCCATACAGCAGCGGCTCTTTACTGATTTCAATATCGTTGGCGTCAGAGTAGAGATCGACATTACCCGGATCTTCGCCAATCAACAGGGTGGTCACGATTGCCTGACGCAGGCTGGCCATAGGATCGGTGCCAGAAATCGTCTCGATGGTCAGCTTACCGCTTTCAAAGTTAATGTGGCTGCGGGTGTAATAGTTGTCGCTATATTTGACGTAATCTTTGGGTCCGGCGATCAGGACCTCATTGATACCCCAGATATTCTCAATATTATGAGCAAACTGCCCCATCAGAATATCAAAGGCGTTGGTATCTTTTACCCACTCCTCGTGGGACTGCTGTTTCTTTGACCCGGAACAGGAAACCAAAAGTGGTGCTATCACCAGCAGGGCGATTAATTTTTTATTCATTGAGAATGCAAGCCTGACCTGGATAACCGGCCTCAGCGATGAGGCCCGGAATGTTTACGCTTCTGGCGGTGTATAGCCTTCGATATGAACGTCTTTACCTTCAAACAGGAAATTGATCATCTCCTTCTCCAGCACTTTACGATCTTCGGGATTCATCATGTTGAGCTTCTTCTCGTTGATCAACATGGTCTGTTTCGCCATCCACTTCTGCCAGGCTTCTTTAGAAATGTCGTTGTAAATGCGCTTACCCAGATCGCCCGGGTAGAGCTGAAAATCCTGTCCTTCCGCGTCGCGCTGTAAAAAAGTACAAAAAATAGTGCGGCTCATTATTCTTCCTCATTAATCTCACAACTGTTCAAAGCCAGTTGTCGGGGATGGCGCAGCTCGTGTAACAGGCGCTCAACGGGTGCGGCTAATCCCACAGATGGTGGCAGCGCTAAGTTATACCAGAGACCGCCTGCTTCATCCATCGCCGCCCCGACAGAAGGCCACGTCAGCCACATTGGCACGATATCGAGATGGAAATGGCTGAAGGTGTGACGGAACGCAGTAAGCTGCTGCGGTTTTGCATGGATGCCGCGGGCCGCCAGCCAGTCGGTCAGTGCCGCTTCCGTAGTGAACTGCGGGAAGCAGAACAGGCCGCCCCACAAGCCCACAGGCGGGCGCTGCTCCAGCCAGACATCATTACCATCCTGCATCATCAGGAACCAGCCGCTGCGCTCTGGTAGCACCTGCTTAGGCTTCTTACCGGGATAGCTCGCCCAGCTGCTGCTGGCATACGCCTCACAACCGCTGTTCAGCGGGCAGATTTCGCACTTCGGCTTTGATCGGGTACAGACGATAGCACCCAGATCCATCATCGCCTGATTAAACTGGCTGACGCCCTCGGCGGGTGTGACCTCTTCGCTGATCTGCCAGAGCCGCTTTTCGACCTCTTTCTTACCCGGCCAGCCGCTGACAGCATAGCAACGGGCCAGCACGCGCTTGACGTTGCCATCCAGAATCGGGAAATGCTGCCCCAGTGACAGCGACAGGATCGCGCCCGCCGTGGAGCGGCCTACGCCGGGCAGGGCAGAGACATCATCGAAATTACGCGGGAACTCGCCCTGATGAACCTCGACAATCTGCTTTGCGGCTTTATGCAGATTACGCGCACGGGCGTAGTAGCCGAGGCCGGTCCAGAGATGTAACACCTCATCCAGCGGAGCCGCAGCCAGATCGGTGACCGTGGGGAAGCGCGCCATAAAGCGTTCAAAATAGGGAATAACCGTGGCAACCTGGGTTTGCTGTAGCATCACTTCGGAGAGCCACACCTTGTAAGGCGTTTTCTCCAGCTGCCACGGCAGGGTTTTGCGACCAAAGCGCTGATACCAGTCCAGCACCTGTTGCGCGAACTGCGGCGCTTGCATCATAAGAAGGAAATTTTCCGTGTTTACTCTACACTCAGGCAGGAATTCCAGCACATGCGCACCTGGGTGTAAACCGGAAGATTGCAAAGGCTTGCTTCTGCTTATGAACTTTGCATAATGCCCGTTTCCCGGAACAGGCTAACCAGCAGGCTTTTACATGATTAATGACGTCATCACCCCAGAATTTGATGAGAACGGGCGGCCATTACGCCGGATCCGCAGCTTTGTGCGCCGCCAGGGCCGCTTAACCAAAGGCCAGCAGCAGGCGCTGGACACCCTGTGGCCGGTCATGGGGGTGGAATATCAGCCGGAGCCTGTCGATCTGCCCGCGCTGTTTGGCCGCGAAGCCCCGGTGACGCTGGAAATTGGCTTTGGCATGGGCGCTTCGCTGGTAACGATGGCGCAGAACACGCCGCACCAGAACTTCCTGGGTATTGAAGTGCATGCGCCGGGCGTGGGTGCCTGTCTGGCCGCCGCCAAAGAAGCCGATGTGCAGAACCTTCGGGTGATGTGCCATGACGCGGTGGAAGTGCTGGAGAAGATGATTCCGGATAACTCGCTGCGCATGGTTCAGCTTTTCTTCCCCGATCCGTGGCATAAAGCGCGTCACAATAAACGCCGTATCGTCCAGGTGCCTTTCGCTGAGCTGGTGATGCGTAAACTGAAGCTGGGCGGCGTTTTCCACATGGCGACCGACTGGGAAGCCTACGCGGAGCATATGCTGGAAGTGATGAACAGCATCGATGGTTACCGCAACCAGTCAGAACAACAGAATTATGTGCCGCGTCCTGAGACGCGTCCACTGACCAAGTTTGAGCAGCGCGGGCAGCGTTTAGGCCACGGCGTATGGGATTTAATGTTTGAGAGGGTGAAATAATGGCCACACAACGCAGCCGCCGTTTACGTAAAAAACTGCACATTGATGAGTTTCAGGAACTGGGCTTCTCGGTTGCCTGGCGCTTCCCGGAAGGCACCAGCGAAAGCGAAATTGATGAGACGCTGAACCAGTTCATCAATGAAGCGATCGACCCTAACGGCCTGGCCTTCGATGGCAGCGGTTACCTGGTGTGGGAAGGTCTGGTTTGCCTGCAGAAAACCGGCAAATGCACCGATGAGCATCGTGCTCTGGTTCGTAAATGGCTGGAAGATCGCAAGCTGCAGGACGTTCAGATGACTGAACTCTTTGACGTCTGGTGGGACTAAGTCGTCACACAGTGTCGGGCTGAGGCCCGATCAAAGGGTTTCAGACCCGATCTTAGGGAGTAGATATGATGCGTAAAGCGCTTCTTGCTGTGCTGCTGGTGGCAGCAACCCAGGCTCAGGCAGCCTATGAATGCAGCGTTAAGCCGCAGGACGATGTGGTGATTAAGCCGCAGAGCGTGCAGGTGGTCGGTGCCAACGGCAATATGGAAATCTCGCCGCAGGGCGACGTGCAGTTCAATGGACAGAAGGTCACGCTCGATACGGCCGGACGCCAGAAAGCGATCGACTATCAGAACGCGCTGCGTCGCGATTTGCCGTGGATCGACAGCGGGGCGACATCACGTCTGGAGAAAGGGCGTTCGGCACTGGATCAGGTCATCGTTGAAAAACTGGGCACCGACAGCAACGTGCGTAATCGCCTGACCACGCTGAATGGTCAGCTGAAACAGCAGATGAACCGCATCATTGAACACCGTGAAGATGGGCTGACGTTCCACCATCAGGCGATTGATCAGGTTCGCGCCGAAGGTGAAAGGCTGGTGCAGTCGACACTGGGCGGCGTGATGCAGGATAGCCTGAACGAGATGGGCAGTAAGCAGGGCAGCGGCGGCAGTAATCCGCTGCAGGCGATTATGGGTAATCTGGGCGGGTTGCAGCAGTCGATTCAGGCTGAGTGGAGCAAGCAGGAGCAGGATTTCCAGAACTTCGGTCACGAGGTGTGTAATCGCGTTATTTCGCTGGAAGATCAGCGTAAACAGCTTACCGGCGCACTGAAAAAATAGGTCAACGCCTCAGCCTGTCGGGCTGAGGCGCTTTTGTTACTCTTCTGCTAAGAACAGCTCCAGCAGCGAATTCAGGAACAGCTTCCCTTTCTCCGTAATCTGCCACTGCTCCGCGGTTTCAGTCACGTAACCCGCGGCAATCGCGGCATCCATCGGCGGACGGATGATCTGCTCTGATAAACCGGTATAGCGGCTGAACTCGTCACGCGGCGCGGCTTCCAGCAGGCGAAAGCGGTTCATGAAATATTCAAACGGCTTGTCGCTATCGGCAACGTCATACTGCTTTTCGCGGTAGTTCCCCTGCATAAATCCACGCGGATGACGGGTTTTCACCGTGCGGACTATGCGGCCATCCGGTTGCGTCAGCTTACCGTGTGCGCCACACCCAATCCCCAGATAGTCGCCAAAGCGCCAGTAGTTGAGGTTGTGCTCACAGCGATAACCCGGCTTCGCGTAGGCAGAGGTCTCATACTGCTGATAACCGGCAGCCTGCAGCAGCTGATCGCCCTGTTCGAAAATATCCCATAGCGCATCATCATCCGGCAGCACCGGCGGGCGTGAGCCAAACAGGGTGTTGGGTTCAATCGTGAGCTGATACCAGGAGAGATGCGGCGGATTAAGCGCAATCGCCTGACGTAAATCGTCGAGCGCCTCTTCAAGCGACTGATCGGGCAGGCCATGCATCAGGTCAAGGTTAAAACTGCGCAGCGACAGCGACTCGGCCAGTTCAGCGGCGCGGACCGCCTCTTCCGGGCCGTGAATGCGGCCAAGGCGCTGCAGCTTTTGCGGACTGAAACTCTGTACGCCAATCGAAATACGGTTGATACCAGCGCGCTGATAGGCGCTGAACCGGTCCGCTTCCACGGTGCCCGGATTGGCTTCCATGGTCACTTCCGCATCGGGCGAGAGCGTCAGACGCTCCCGCACACCATCCATCAGCATCTGCATCGCGCTGCTGCTCAGCAGGCTGGGCGTGCCGCCACCGATGAAGATCGTGCGCACTTCCCGACCATTGATCAGCGGTAAATCGATCTCCAGATCGCGCAACAGGTGCTGCACGTATTCAACGTGCGGCACCTCATCTTTCAGCGCGTGGGAATTAAAATCACAGTAGGGACATTTCTGTACGCACCACGGAATGTGGATATAGAGACTTAACGGCGGCAGATTAGGCATTACGCATCGCTTCCAGCAACAGCGTCAATGCTTTACCCCGGTGAGAAACTGCACCTTTTTCCGCTTTACTCAGTTCGGCCGCGGTTTTACCCAGTGCCGGGACAAAGAAAATCGGGTCGTAACCAAAACCACCGGCACCAGCGGTGGCGCGGGTGATCTCACCCTGCCAGCTGCCATGGAACACCAGCGGGGTCGGATCTTCCGCATGACGCAGATAGACCAGCACGCAGTGAAATTGTGCCTGGCGCTGACCGTCCGGCACGTTTTCCAGCGCCTGCAGCAGCTTCTCCAGGTTCTGTTGATCGCTGGCCTCTTCACCGGCGTAGCGCGCCGAGTAGATGCCGGGCGCGCCGCCCAGCGCATCTACGGCCAGGCCGGAATCATCGGCAATGGCCGGTAATCCGGTGATCTGTGCCGCGTGACGCGCCTTGAGAATCGCGTTCTCAATAAAGGTCAGGCCGGTCTCTTCCGCCGATTCAACCCCAAGGTCGGTCTGTGCGACGATATCCAGACCAAAGGCGGAGAGTAACTCCGCCAGTTCACGCACTTTGCCGGGATTGCCGGTTGCGAGGACAACTTTTTGCATAACAGTTCCAGTTTGATTCATTTACAGCAGATACCAGAGACCCGGGAACAGGTCCATGCCGAGAAAGTTCAGGGCATACAGCACCAGGATGACGATCATTGCTGAGAAATCGATGCCGCCCATCGCAGGCAGAATACGGCGAACAGGTGCCATCATCGGCTCGGTTAACTGCACCAGCAGATAGTCGACAGGACCCCGGCCCTGGCTGATCCAGCTCATCAGGGAGCGAATAATAATCACCCAGAAGACCAGATAGCCGGCGGATTTAACCAGCGACAGCAGGCCGACCAGCAGATTGGTTGGGTCGACCGAGAAAACGCCCACCTGAATCAGCAATAAAATCGGGTATTTCAGCGTGGTCAGCACAAATGCCAGCAGCAGCGAGGCGGTATCAATCGGTCCCAGTGCCGGCAGTATACGGCGCAGCGGCTTAACAATCGGCTGTGTCACTTTTACGACAAACTGCGCCACTGGATTGTAAAAATCGCAGCGGGACCACTGCATCCAGATGCGTAACAGCAGCACCATGACGTAGAGATCGATCAGCGTTTTTACTAAAAACGTCAGTGTTAACATGAAGTTCCTCTGTTATTGTTGTGAGTTGTGCGCATAATCTCGTGCGCCAAAAATGGCGGTGCCGATACGCACCATCGTACTGCCTGCGGCGATTGCCGCCTCCATGTCATCGCTCATTCCCAGCGAAAGCGTGTCTGCTAGCGGATAGTGCTGCTGCAGCTGCCGGAAGGCTTCCGCCATCTGCTGACACACCGCCAGCTGCCGCGCGTAATCACTCTCTGCTGCCGGAATCGCCATTAATCCGCGCAGCCGCAGTTGCGGCAGGGCAGCGATCTGCTCCGCCAGCCCGGAAACGGCCTCCAGCATGATGCCAGATTTGCTGTTCTCGTCACTGATATTTACCTGAATTAACACATTCAGTGGTGGCAGCGAAGCAGGCCGCTGATCGTTGAGCCGCTGCGCGATGCGCTGACGGTCAATGGTGTGACACCAGGCGAAATGTTCTGCCACCAGACGGCTTTTATTGGACTGCAGCGGGCCGATGAAGTGCCACTCCAGCTCAGGATGTGCGGCCAGTGCCTGGACCTTTTCAACCCCTTCCTGAACGTAATTTTCACCAAAGGCAATCTGGCCAGCGGCAAAGGCTTCTTCGACCGCGCTCTCAGGTTTGGTTTTACTGACTGCAAGCAGGGTAATTTCTTCTGGTGCGCGGCCGCAACTCGCGGCAGCAGCAGCGATTCGCTGCCGCACTTGCTGTAGGTTCTGCTGGATTGAGGTCATAGTCAGGAGAAATTATGAATCTGGATGAAATGGTGGGGCTTAGTGTAAAGCATAATGCCGCCGATCTGCACCTTTGCAGCGGACATTTGCCCTACTGGCGGCGTCAGGGAAGGCTGGAGGCGATGCCGCAGCAGTGCCCGCTTTCTGGTGCATGGATGGCGCAGTTTATGGCCCGCTGGCTAAGTGACCCGCAGCGTCAGGAGCTGGAGCGCGCAGGGCAGCTCGATTTCGCCCTGAGCCTGGCCGATGGTCAGCGTCTGCGCGCCAATCTCTTTATGCAGCGCAACGGCCTGTCACTGGCACTGCGCATCATCGCCACGGCATGCCCGACGCTTGCGAGCCTGCAACTGCCCGCCATTGTCCCGACGCTGCTGGAGCAGCAGGATGGGCTGATTCTGGTGACGGGTGCGACCGGCAGCGGTAAATCAACCACGCTGGCGGCGCTGGTCGATGCGCTGAACCGCCAGCAGGCGCGGCATATCATCACGCTGGAAGATCCGATTGAATTTATCCATCACAGCCAGCAGTCGCTGATACAGCAGCGGGAAATCGGCCTGCACTGCGGTTCGTTCTCGCTGGGGGTAAAGGCAGCACTGCGTGAAGATCCCGACGTTATACTGCTGGGCGAACTGCGCGACAGCGACACTATTCGTCAGGCACTGACAGCTGCGGAGACCGGCCATCTGGTGCTGGCGACGCTGCACACCCGTGGCGCAGCGCAGGCGGTGGATCGGCTGGTTGATGTCTTTCCGGCAGAGGAGAAACAGCTGGTGCGTACTCAGCTGGCGGGCAGCCTGAAAGCGGTAATTGCACAGCGGCTGGTGCCATCAGTTGCCGGTTCGCGCATCGGACTGTTTGAGGTACTGATCGCCACACCGGGCATCACCAATCTGATCAGAGAAGGCAAGATGCACCAGATCCCTGCGCTGTTACAAACCGGCGCACAGGCCGGTATGCAGACGTTTGAGCAGAGCAGGCTGGCGCGTCAGGCTGCCGGACTGATTGAGTGAGGATGTCAGTAATGGTTTTCGAACCAGTCCTGCAAAATGATGGCAGCAGACTGTGAGTCGACCGATCCTTTATTGAGCGCGCGATAGCCGCCGCGTTCAAACAGGCCAGCACGCGCTTCTACCGTGCTGAGTCGTTCATCCTGCAGCTCCACGCGGATGCCAAAGCGCCCGTGCAGGCGGTTGGCAAATTTACGTGCGCGATCGGTCAGCGGCTGCTCGGTGCCATCCATATTCAGCGGTAATCCCACCACCACGAAATCGGGCTGCCACTCTTTCAGCAGTTTTTCAATTACCAGCCAGTCCGGGATGCCATCCTGCGCTTTCAGGGCGGTCAGCGGACGGGCGCTGCCAGTGAGTTGCTGACCTACGGCGACACCAATACTTTTGGTGCCGAAGTCGAATCCTAACAGAGTTTGAGTTGACATCAGGCGTGTCCGGCGTCGCTGGCCATGTTGTGAATATCGACGCCAATACTGCGCGCCGCTTCGCGCCAGCGCTCTGAAATCGGCGTCTGGAACAGGATGTTGCTGTTAGCGGGCGTGGTCAGCCAGGCATTTTCCATCAGCTCATTCTCCAGCTGATCTTTTTCCCAGGCGCAGTAACCCAGCGCGACCAGCACGTTAGTGGGCTGAGACGCCGTACCGATCGACTCCAGCACGTCACGGGACGTGGTGATGATCGTGTTATCTGAAACACGAATACTGGAGGTAAAGGTGCGTTGCGCGGAGTGCAGGATAAAGCCACGATCTTCCGCCAGCGGACCGCCGGTAAAAACCGGTTTATCCAGCTTGATCGCCGGATCGCGATCGTCAGCAGAGATTTTAAGCTTCTTCAGAATGCCTTCAACCGTCAGGTTTTCCATGGGTTTATTGATGATCAGTCCCATTGCACCCTCTTCATTATGTTCGCAGAGATAGACTACGGAACGTTTGAAGAAAGGATCCTGCAATGAAGGCATGGCAATCAAAAAGTGATGTTGTAAATTCATTCTCACACGATGTACCAAAAAAATAACCGGCACGCGACGGCCGCACCGGTATTGGGTTGATCACGGAGCTTCGCCCCGGCGTCATGCTCAGCCCAGGCGCTTCTCAATGGCATCCATCAACATGCCGGTGATGGAGATCGGGAACGCAGCCTCAATTTCACGAATGCAGGTTGGGCTGGTCACGTTAACTTCAGTCAGTTTATCACCGATGATGTCCAGACCGACAAAAATCAGCCCTTTTGCTTTCAGCGTCGGACCAACACGGCGCGCGATTTCCCAGTCGCTTTCGCTCAGCGGACGCGCTTCACCGCGACCACCGGCGGCGAGGTTACCACGCGTTTCACCGCCCTGAGGGATACGCGCCAGGCAGTAAGGCACCGGCTCGCCATCGACGACCAGCACGCGTTTGTCACCCTCGGTGATCGCCGCAATATAATTCTGCGCCATGCAGAAACGGCTCTCATGCTCGGTCAGGGTTTCGGTAATCACGCCAAAGTTAGGATCATCTTTCTTCACGCGGAAAATCGACGCACCACCCATGCCATCCAGCGGCTTCATGATGATGTCGCCATGCTCCTGCCAGAAAGCGCGCAGTTGCGCTTTGCTGCGGGTCACCAGAGTGTCAGGCGTAAACTCGGCAAACCAGGCGGTGTAGAGCTTTTCGTTACAGTCACGCAGGCTCTGCGGTTTGTTCACGATCAGCGTACCCAGCTCTTCAGCGCGCTCCAGAATGTAGGTCGCATAGATGAACTCGGTATCGAATGGCGGATCTTTGCGCATCAGCACCACATTCAGGTCAGCCAGCGGGATCACCTGCTCGCTGCCGAACTGATACCAGTTCTCAGGGTTCTGCTCGACGGTCAGCAGGCGGGTGCGGGCCGAGGCCACGCCACCGCGCAGTGAGAGATCGTGCATCTCCATGTAGTGAATTTCATAACCACGGCGCTGTGCTTCCAGCAGCATAGCGAAGCTGGAGTCTTTTTTAATATTGATGGACGAAATAGGGTCCATCACGATGCCAAGTTTAATCATTATTATCTCCTCGGTGAGGCGGCATTTACCGCCTCGTCTGGTTCGGTCTGCAGTGGGCCGATCGGTCAGGACATCATGCCTGCTCTCTTTCCGCTGAAAGTATCGCTTAACCCAGGTCGCCAAACCTCACCTGAAGTGCCGTAATGGCCGTCAGCGCGGTAGTTTCGGTACGCAATACCCGTGGGCCAAGCAGAATGTCAGTAAAATCGTGCTGCGCCGTCATCGCAATCTCGTCCGCAGACAAACCGCCTTCAGGGCCAATCAGCAACCTTACCCGCTCAACAGGCTGGGGCAGCGTGTTGATGCTGTGGCTGGCGCGCGGATGCAGGTTAAGCTTCAGTCCGCTATCTGCTTCTGCGCACCAGGCTTCCAGCGTCATCGCTTCACGAATCTCCGGCACGCGATTACGGCCGCACTGCTCGCAGGCGGCAATAGCAATTTTCTGCCACTGCTGGATCTTCTTCGCCAGACGCTCAGCATCAAGCTTTACGCCACAGCGCTCGGAAAACAAGGGTGTAATGACATTCACGCCCAGTTCGATCGATTTCTGGATAGTGAATTCCATTTTTTCACCGCGCGACATCACCTGACCTAAATGCAGATGTAACGGTGACTCGCGATCGTCCGGCTGGCTCTCTGTGACCGATACTTTTACACGCTTTTTATCTACATGCGTGATCTCTGCTGCAAAAGTCAGATTAGTGCCATCAAAGAGTTCCAGACGCTGACCTGCCGTCATCCGGAGCACCCGGCCCACATGATTGGATGCATCTTCATCCAGGGTAATTTCACTGCCGATGCTTAATGGCCCGGCGTGATAGATGCGAGGTATACGCATAAGGTTCCTGAGACCGGACGCCGCGCTGCAGCGGCGTCATTGGAAAAAGAGCTAGTGTAGGGCAGGGATTTTAGCGCTGGCAAGCCTGCTGCACATAAGGATTGTGATTGCCCTGAACCTTTGCAATGCGCTGGTCGCGTTCGCACTCCCAAATTGTCACGGGATAGAGCTTGTTCCAGGCGTTAAACAGCTGCGTCTGCTGGCGCGAAATACGCAGATGATACTGGTCGCGCATATAGAAATAGGTGCGGGCAATGGCACCGCGCGCCCGCGCAGGTGGCTCCGCCTGTTTGAGTTTAAAGTCGATCTTCATCTCACACTGGCCGTACTGTTGCTCGCTGCCGTTCCATTGACTGTAGGCGAAGTTGCCACGGTCGCCATTCACTTCACCCACCGCAGGCTGCAGGTTGTGCAGGTCGGTTTCGATGCGGCGGTAGTCGGGATCTTTGCTGCAGTTTTTACGACCGCCATCCTGCCAGCACTGACGCTGATGGCCAAACTCCCAGGCGGGCATCACATGTTCCCACTCAATGCGTGCGGCGCGATTGGCGTTTTTGCGCACCTGATAGCCACAGCTGTTGAGATCGGGAATCCCCTTTTTTCCCTGCCACTGAATCTTACAGCCACAGTAAAAAGAACCCGGTGCATCGGCGTTGATCGCCGCCGCAAAGGTTTTGGCCTGCTGAAAGTTATTTTGATGATAGTTATTCAGGTTGAGGGCGTCAGCGGCGGGCGCAAACAGCAGCGCAACCGCCAGACTTAGTATGCGAGACATATTCCAGATTTCTACTCAGTACGAAAAAGGGCGGCAGGGTAACAGAATGTGGAATAGGGCGGAATGGGGATTCTTCTCAGGACGCGACAAATTCACCCGCGATCAGCAGGCTGCCACAGTGCACGCAGCGATATTCACTCTCTTTGCGCAGTATACGATTGTGGCGGCGCACGGTCAGCTGATGCTGCTGACACTGACAGCGGTAGGCAAAGGTGTTGCTGCGTACGGATGCGATCTCAAACTGGTGAGTACGCCGTGCCGGAACGCCCAGCACCTGCTCCATCATCCACTTCCACTCTTTGCCGTGCGGCGCAACGCGACCAAATTGCTTCCAGACCAGCAGATGCGCCAGCTCATGCGGCACCACTTCATCGATAAATGCCTGCTGGTTTTCCAGCAGCAGCACAGGATTGATGCGAATTTCCCAGGACGCCAGCCAGGCGGTGCCCGCCGCCGTACCACGCTGCTGGTAGAGCAGTTTCGGTTCCGGATAACGGGTTTTCAGCGCCTGATTCGCACGTTCAAGCGACTGGCGCAGCGAGCGCATCACGGCTTGCTGCAGGGCAATGGGGAGACGAGGCGTTTTCATGGCGCTCAGAATAATCGCCGCCGCGCAGGAACTCAACGTCGCCAGCGACAAGTGCGGTTCTGGCTGGGGAAAATTTCTGGTTTAAATATTGTTATGCTCTTTTTTAGAATATTCTATTAATGACATTCACCGCAGAGTGGATGGATGAAAAGCGAACGGCACAGGGCATGGATAAACCAATGAAAAATAATGATAACGTCAGGAAACAACGGATTGTGCTGGTGACGGATCTGATGGCCGGTCGTGGTGGGATGGAAAATGTGACCGGTCAGTTGATCACGGCCCTGAATGCGGAACCCGGTACCGAAGCAGGGCTGTTTATTATCAACAGCGGAGAGGAGAGCCACTCCCGCGCCTGGACCGCCAATGCTGTTCTGGCTGAGAGCGTCTGCACGCTGCGGAATAAGAAAATAAAAAATCTTATTCATACGCTGAGAATGGCTGCCTTCTTTCGTCGTTATCAGCCTGATCATGTCCTGACCCTCAACACCATTCCCTGCCTGATGACGCGCCGGGCAATCACGCTTTCAGGACGTAAAATCGTATTGTCGAGCTGGATGCACCTGCCTCCGCGTGAACGTTATCGTCCCCATTATCTGTTGCGGGCCGATCACCATTTTGCGATCAGTAATCAGATTAAAGAGCAGCTGGTGGAACTGGGCGCACGCGCCACTGACGTTGACGTGATCTATAACCCGATCAAACGCAATGACACGGTAATCGGCAGACCCCAGGCGCTGAAGTTTCTCTATATTGGTCGCGTCCATTATCAGCGGCAGAAACAGCTTAAAGATCTGTTTGATGCCCTGCAGCAGCTGGATGCGCCCTGGACGCTGGAGATAGTGGGTGACGGGGAAGATCTGACGCAATGTCAGCACTACGTGACGCAACTCGGCATTCAGGATCGCATCACCTGGCATGGCTGGCAGGAGAATGCCTGGGAGTATGTCATCCGCCATATCAGACAGGTCACCTGCCTGGTCATGACCTCTAACTTCGAAGGCTTCCCGCTGATCCTGCTGGAGGCGATGTCGCGCGGCGTCTACTGTGTTTCATCCGACTGTATCAGCGGCCCGGCGGAAATTATTCAGAACGGTATTAATGGTCAGCTCTATCCCACCCATGACAGCATGGCGCTGGCCGCGATTCTCAACGCTATGAGCGGGGGTTTCCACTTCCCCGATCATCAGGCTATTAAAGCGAGCATCACCGGTTTTTATGAGGAAAATTATATGAAGCACCTGATGAGTGTGTTTAACCGCCTTACTGAGGTTAAGCATGACGAATAAAATCAGTCGCAATGGATTAACGTTAATGGTTAATTTTTCAGTTATTGCGCTCTGCCTGGCGCTGTCGCTGAATATGTTTGTTACCGGCCTGCCGCAAAAAATATTCTATCTGGTCTCTTATCTCTCTGTCGCGTCCGTGCTGTATGGCCTGGTGCGCAGGCGGGTGGAGTTTAAAGAGAACGGTTTTTATATCGCCCTGTTTGCTGTGCTGATTATCTTTGCCCTGATTCGGCTGTTCTGGGCGATTCACGTGAAGGGGATCGAAACCGCGCCCTCAAGCGATGCCATCACTAATATGGGCAACTATCTGCTGGGGGCGAAGCGGCTGTTGATGGGTGCCTTTGTGCTGCTCAGTCTGGCTGTTTATGGGGATCGGGTCTCCCTGACCACGCTACGCGTCGGAAAAGGGCTCATCCTTATCGGCCTGCTGATTACGCTGGGCTTTGGTATCCACGAGCATCTCTACACTGAGAATATCCGCATCAAGCTCACCACCGAAGCCGCCTCCATGTCCTCCTACATGATTCTGTTTATCTACTGTGCCTGGCTGTGGCTAAGCCGCTATGAGACGCACGCTTACTGGAAGGTGGCCGATATCGCTGTGCTGGCAGTGACCTTTGCCTTGCTCTACCTGTGCGGCACCCGTGTGACTCTGATTGCGCTGATTGCCGTGGGGCTGCTGTTCCTGGTGCAGACCTACCGGCTGTCGCTGCTGACCAACTGGCGGATTAGCGCTCTGCTGGTGGGCGTAATGGCGGTGCTGATTCTGATGACCAGCAACCGCTGGGTGGAGGGGGTGCAGGATATTGAGAACTTTGGTTCAAATAGTTCGACCTCGCTGGGCGCACGTGTCGCCATCTGGGGCGGGGCGGTCAACTTTATTGAGCACCATGGCGGTTTTGCGACGCCGGATGCGCGCACCACTGAGGCGCGTCAGTTCATCACTGTGCACTATCCTCTCAATGTTGAAGGCTTCACCAACGTTAAATACAACATGCACAACGAGTTCCTCGAGGTGACGTCATTGCAGGGCTGGCTGGGTACGGCGTCGCTGGCGCTGCTCTATCTGACTGTGCTGGCGGGCTGGCTGAAGAAGTGTGATCTGCGCGGCGTGGCGCTGCCGATGGTGGCGCTATTTACCACCGGACTGACCGATTCGGTGCTGCCCTATAATCAGACCGCGACCATTTTCATTATGGCACTGGCGCTCTGCTGCATACGGCGGCCCCTGCCGGTAACGCGGGTAACCACAGCGTAGTGGAGCGTTGAACAAATAAAAACGGCGGGGTTTCCAGAGAAACCCCGCCGTTTTTTTTACCGCGTTTTTTACCGGGTAAAGTTAGTCGCGTGAACCGATGTCGCGCAGTTTTTTACCTGCCATCAGGTTACGTTCGATGTGTTCCAGCGAGACGTTTTTGGTCTCAGGGATCAGCATCACCGTCAGTAGAATGAAGAACAGGTTAAGCAGTGCGTAGACCCAGAAGGTGTTCGCATTGCCCAGCGTATTCAGCATCGTCAGGAAGGTCGCACCTACGATCATGTTCGCGATCCAGTTGGTGGTGGTGGAGACAGTGATACCGAAATCACGGCCTTTCAGCGGCTGAATTTCGGAACAGAGTACCCAGATCAACGGACCGGCTGACATCGCAAAACCGATGATGAACATCAGCAGCATACCTACCGCAAAGTACTGTGCGCCCGGCGAGTGAATGCCGAAGTGCAGCATCGTACCCAGAACGCCCATACCGGCTGCCATCACCATAAAGCCCAGAATCAGAGTAGGTTTACGACCCCAGCGATCCACCAGGCCAATGGCAATAAAGGTCGCCAGTACGTTAACCAGACCCACAATCACCGTGCCCCACATCTGCTGGGTGGTATTGGTGAAGCCCGCGATTTCAAAGATTTTTGGCGCGTAGTACATGATGACGTTCATGCCGGTAAACTGCTGCATCACCTGCAGCAGGATGCCGAGATAGACCGCACGACGGAAGTGGCTGCTGCTGGTGAACAGACCCCAGCCAGACTGTTTGATCTTCAGGCTTTCACGGATCTCTTCCAGCTCACGTTTTGCCTGCTCGCTGGTGTCACGCAGACGATCCAGTACGCGTTGTGCATCGCGGAAGTTGCCTCGCGCCGCCAGCCAGCGTGGGCTGTTTGGCAGGAAGAAAACGCCGACCAGCAGCAACAGTGCCGGAATAGTGATGATGCCCAGCATCCAGCGCCAGTTGCCGGTAAAGCTGAACGCCGTATCGGACAGGTAAGCGCCAAGAATACCGATGGTGATCATCAGCTGATAAAGCGAAATCATACTGCCGCGAATTTTTTCCGGAGCGATCTCAGAAAGATAAAGCGGGGCGGTATAAGAGGCGATACCGACTGCCAGGCCCAGCAGAACGCGGGCGCTGATCAGCATTTCCGGGTTTGGCGACATCGCCGACCAGAGTGAACCGATAACGAACAGAATCGCACCGGCCATCAGGCTTTTTTTACGGCCCAGGCGGGATGACATCCAGCCGCTGCCGATAGCACCGACCGCCGCACCAAACATCATGGAACTGACGATCCACTCCTGCTGATGAGGGGTGACGTTAAAGTCCTTTGCGATAAACGGCAGAGCACCGGCGATAACGCCGATATCCAGACCGAACAGCAGACCCGCAAGGGCCGCCAGAAAGCAGACAAATAAGGTCATCGCCTTATTTGAAGTTCTGCTTTTGTGTGTATTGCCAGGCATTTTAGCCTCCAGGTTTATCCATCATTGTTTTTATCAATGTTAAAAAACCTTTTGCGGGAAAAAAGTGAGCCTGATCACATCAGTGTAATCGCTTACACACGCTGAAACCCTGAAATTCAGCATATTTTTCCCGGAAAGATTAATTAACCAGTGAGGTATAGCACTCATTAAGTTTCTGACAATGCTCTATTTACTGGCTATCAGACGACGCTGAAAATAACGCATTTTCAGCAGAATAACTACGTGCGTTAATTCCTAAATATCGGATAAACAAAGCATTTCAATTTGTAATCGTTAACATTTAGTCGTCAGAAAAAGCGAAAAGAAGTGTAGCTGAGAACTGAAAATTTGCTGCAGAGAGAAGAAGATGTCGGGCAGATGCGTTTTTTTTGTCGTCACGCGCTCACCAGAAATTGCGCTGGCCTGTTGTTCAGAAGGGTAGCGGGAGCAAAATTGCTCCGGTTAGCAATGGGGCTGAAAAGGCAATAAAAAACCCTGCCGCAGTGGCAGGGTTTTTATCAGCAGCCGGTAACCTTACAGGCCAGCCGCTTCACGCAGCAGGGCAGCTTTGTCGGTTTTTTCCCATGGGAAATGTTCACGACCAAAGTGACCGTAAGCTGCGGTCTCTTTATAGATTGGGTGCAGCAGATCCAGCATCTGGATCAGACCATATGGACGCAGGTCGAAGAACTCGCGCACCAGCAGCGTCAGCTGTTCGGTAGAGATTTTCTCGGTACCGAAGGTTTCCACCATGATAGAAGTGGGTTCAGCCACGCCGATAGCGTAGGAGACCTGGATTTCACAACGGTCAGCCAGGCCGGCCGCTACGATGTTTTTCGCCACGTAACGTGCCGCATAGGCTGCAGAGCGGTCAACTTTAGATGGATCTTTACCCGAGAACGCACCGCCACCATGACGCGCCATGCCGCCGTAGGTGTCTACGATGATTTTACGACCGGTCAGACCGCAATCGCCCATCGGGCCGCCGATCACAAAGCGACCGGTTGGGTTGATGTGATATTTGGTCGAGGCGCTCAACCACTCTGCGGGCAGAACCGGCTTGATGATCTCTTCCATCACCGCTTCCTGCAGATCTTTCTGGCTGATGGATTCAGCGTGCTGGGTAGAGAGCACAACTGCATCGATGCCCACGATTTTGCCATCGTCATACTGGAAAGTGACCTGGCTCTTGGCATCCGGACGCAGCCACGGCAGGGTGCCATTTTTACGCACTTCAGCCTGACGCTGTACCAGACGGTGCGCATAGGTCACCGGCGCAGGCATCAGCACGTCTGTTTCGTTAGTGGCATAGCCGAACATCAGGCCCTGGTCGCCCGCGCCCTGTTCCAGCGGATCGGTACGGTCAACGCCCTGATTGATATCCTGAGACTGTTTACCAATCGCGCTTAATACCGCGCAGGAGTTGGCGTCAAAGCCCATATCGGAATGGACATAGCCGATTTCACGTACGGTTTTACGGGTGATCTCTTCGATATCAACCCAGGCGCTGGTGGTGATTTCACCGCCAACCAGCACCATACCGGTTTTAACGTAGGTTTCGCAGGCCACGCGCGCTTTAGGATCCTGTTCAAGGATCGCATCCAGCACAGCATCGGAGATCTGGTCGGCGATTTTATCGGGATGTCCTTCTGATACAGACTCGGACGTAAAAAGGTGTTTAGCCATTCTGTTCTTTACCTTAAATATGGTTTGAGTACGACTGCATAGCGCCAGTGAGGTGGTCTGACCTGACGCCCCTTCAGGCAAAGCCGCGAGCAGTGAGGTTGTGTCAGCACAGCAGGCCAACACCGCCTGGATAGTAACCTGTTTAGATGGAAAACCATCTGGACGGCTATTTTAGGATAGAGGGTAAACCAATTACCAGCCCTTTTTCTGTTTCAGCATTTAACCTGTCTCTGTTATCGGCATAATTTGCTGACGCTACACGCAATTCCCCGATAATATTTTTGCATTTTACGGCTGTAAACTGTATAAAACGCCGCTGCTTTGATAGCAGCAGCAAGGATGACGCCACTGTTTGCGTCGCGCCTGTCAGACTCTGGTCTGGCTTTCACCCAGGTTGTTTTCCATGTGCCCCTGGCATATGCGGAGGTGATACAAGTAATGAACCACGCTTTTTCTTCTTCCGGTTCTCTGCGCTGCGGCGCTGCGCTGGCTCTCTCCTGCCTCCCATCTGTTTCTCTTTCCTGCCGACGCGATGTCCGATGCGGTAATTTTACCGACACAGGCGCAGGCTAATCTTTATCTCTGCTCGATCGGTTTTGTCTCTTCTCTGCGCTCGCGCAGCGGAACGACGCAGGTTATCCATGGTCAATACAGATCAGTTAAATGTTCTCTGTTTAAACGGAGATGGCCCGGGTGTTTTACACTTAACTCTCATGCGTGAATCGCGCTGACGGCAACGTCAGGTGAACAGGACATTGCGTTTAATGTGGCAACAGGTTTTCAGATTAGCGGCCATAAAGCCGGTTAACAGTTTCATCTTTCAACGGAAAATTGAGGTTCGCGATGTCTGACGACATGAAGAATATCAAAGGTTCGTCAGCTGGCGAACAGGGTACACTCCGCTCCATGCAGGAGGTGGCAATGAACGATCAGGATGCGAGCAAAATGTTGCGTACGTACAACATCGCCTGGTGGGGCAACAACTATTACGACGTTAACGAACTGGGCCACATCAGTGTCTGTCCCGATCCGGATCGTCCTGATGTGCGCGTCGATTTAGCCCGTCTGGTCAAAGAGCGCGAAGCGCAGGGCCAGCGTCTGCCCGCTTTATTCTGCTTCCCGCAGATCCTGCAACACCGTCTGCGTTCCATTAACGCCGCCTTTAAACGTGCGCGTGAATCCTACGGTTACAAAGGCGACTACTTCCTGGTTTACCCGATTAAAGTTAACCAGCACAAACGCGTGATTGAGTCACTGATCCACTCCGGCGAACCGCTGGGACTGGAAGCGGGCTCAAAAGCCGAGCTGATGGCGGTGCTGGCGCACGCCGGTCAGACCCGTTCGGTGATCGTCTGTAACGGCTATAAAGATCGCGAATATATTCGTCTGGCGCTGATCGGTGAGAAGATGGGCCATAAGGTCTATCTGGTGCTGGAGAAGATGACCGAAGTGCGGCTGGTGCTGGAAGAAGCAGAGCGTCTGAATGTGGTGCCGCGTCTTGGTATCCGTGCACGTCTGGCTTCGCAGGGCTCCGGTAAATGGCAGTCGAGCGGCGGCGAAAAGTCGAAGTTTGGCCTGTCAGCCACCCAGGTGCTGAAACTGGTTGAGATCATGCGCGAAGCGGGTCGCATCGACAGCCTGCAGCTGCTGCATTTCCATCTGGGCTCGCAGATGTCCAACATCCGCGACATCGCTACCGGCGTGCGTGAGTCGGCGCGCTTCTATGTCGAACTGGCCAAGCTGGGCGTCAACATTAAATGTTTCGACGTCGGCGGCGGTCTGGGCGTCGATTACGAAGGAACGCGCTCGCAGTCTGACTGCTCGGTCAACTACGGCCTGAATGAGTACGCCAACAACGTAATCTGGGCGATTGGTGCTGCCTGTGATGAGCACGGTCTGGAGCATCCGACGGTGATCACCGAGTCGGGCCGTGCCGTAACCGCGCACCACACGGTGCTGGTCTCCAACATCATTGGTGTGGAGCGCAACGAGTTCAGCGAACCTGAAACGCCGGATGCGGATGCGCCGCGCCCGATCCTCAGCATGTGGGAAACCTGGCAGGAGATGCACGAGCCAAGTACCCGCCGTTCGCTGCGTGAATGGCTGCATGACAGCCAGATGGATCTGTTTGATATCCATACCGGCTACTCGTCAGGCACCTACGATCTCAAGCAGCGTTCATGGGCTGAGCAGCTCTATCTGAGCATCTGCCACTATATTCAGCAGCATCTCGATCCGAGCAACCGTGCACACCGTCCAATCATCGACGAACTGCAGGAGCGGATGGCGGATAAGATTTACGTTAACTTCTCGCTGTTCCAGTCAATGCCGGATGCGTGGGGTATCGATCAGCTGTTCCCGGTACTGCCGCTGGAAGGGCTGAACAAGAAGCCGGAGCGCCGTGCCGTGCTGCTCGACATCACCTGTGACTCCGATGGCACCATCGATCACTATGTGGATGGCGACGGTATCGCGACGACCATGCCGATGCCGGAATATGACCTTGATAACCCGCCCATGCTGGGCTTCTTTATGGTGGGTGCTTACCAGGAAATTCTGGGCAACATGCATAACCTGTTTGGTGACACCGAAGCGGTGGATGTCTACGCACGCGAAAATGGCGATGTGGAAGTGCAGCTCTCCGATGAAGGCGACACCGTGGCGGACATGCTGCGTTACGTGCAGCTTGATCCCAACGAGCTGATGGCGCTGTTCCGCAATCAGGTTCAGGCATCCGATCTCGACGAAGAGCTGCGCGCGCAGTTCCTGGAAGAGTTCGAGAGCGGCCTTTACGGCTATACCTATTTAGAAGATGAATAATCGATTATGGCGACCGGTAATCGCATATTGCAGTTGCCGTTAACTATGTCGATAATCTGACTCACTCAATCCCTTCCTCGTCGGGCCTAACGACGCGGAGGGGATTTTTTTCATCTCAACCTTAATGGTTTGCGGGCTGGACCGACTTACGCACATAGAGAGAGCAATTATGTATAACACGCTTGGCAATCAGTACGACAACTCCCTGGTTTCTAACGCCTTTGGTTTCATGCGTTTTCCGCTGAATTTTCAGCCTTACGACAGCGACGCCGAGTGGGTTATCACCGGCGTGCCGTTTGATGCCGCGACCTCGGGTCGTCCGGGCAGCCGCCTGGGTCCGGGCGCGATTCGCCAGATCTCCACCAATCTGGCCTGGGAAGGCTGCCGCTGGCCGTGGGATTTCGACCTGCGTCAGCGTCTGAACGTCGTCGATTGCGGCGATCTGGTTTACGCTTTCGGTGATTCGCAGGATCTCTCCGACAAATTGCAGGCCCATGCTGAAAAACTGCTGGCCAATGGCAAGCGCATGATGACCTTTGGCGGCGACCACTATGTCACACTGCCGCTGCTGCGCGCCCATGCAAAACACTTTGGCAAGATGGCGCTGGTGCACTTTGATGCGCATACCGACACCTACTCCAACGGCCCGACCTTTGACCACGGCACCATGTTCTTTACCGCGCCGAAAGAGGGTCTGATCGATCCGCAGCACTCAGTGCAGATTGGTATCCGTACCGAATTCGACAAGAGCCTGGGCTTCAACGTGCTGGATGCGGCGCAGGTCAATGACCGCAGCGTTGACGATATCCTCGCCGAAGTGAAACGCATCGTCGGCGATCTGCCGGTCTATCTGACCTTCGATATCGACTGTCTGGATCCGGCGCATGCACCTGGCACCGGCACGCCGGTGATTGGCGGGCTGACCACCGATAAAGCGACCAAGCTGATCCGTGGCCTGCAGGGCATGAACATTGTCGGCATGGATCTGGTGGAAGTCGCACCGGGTTACGATCATGCTGATCTGACGGCACTGGCAGCGGCTACGCTGGCGCTGGATATGCTGCATGTTCAGGCTGTAAACAAAGGCTGATGCCTGCTGCCTGTCGGCTTCAGTCCGGCAGGCGCTGAACGCGGCGTCCTGTCCATCGGGCAGACGCCGCTGCTGTGATCTTCCTCTCTTTGCCGGATCCGATCGATTCCCTTCTGACCCCGACGGGTAACCGTCAGGCGCGAACCCCTATCTGCAACTAAACTTACAGCGTAAAAATGGCGTAGTGGAGATAATCATGGGCTTTCTTGATGAACTGGCTGGCGCACTGGATGGCAACCAGAGTGAAGGGCATCCGCCGGGACAGTTACAGGCTGTCTGGCATTGGGTGCAGGAGCAGGGCGGTATTGAAGTGCTGCTGCAAAAATTCCAGCAGGGCGGGCTGGGTGAGGTGTTTGGTTCCTGGATCGGCACCGGCGATAACCATCCGGTTGGCCACAGTGAGATTCAGTCTGCTTTTGGTCAGGATGAACTGCAGTCACTGGCCGACAAACTCGGCACCGATGTGAAAGGGGCATCGGGTACGCTGGCCGCGCTATTGCCGCAGCTGATTGATAAAATGTCGCCGCAGGGACACATGGATGAACAGGCGCTGCATGACAATAAGCTGGATCTGGGCTCGATGGTGGATAAGATATTTAAGCGCTAGCGGACTTCGCACGGCTAAGCGCGCACGCCGGATGCATGCGCGCTCAGCGGCGGAATTACTTGCTGTCGGCAGCAATTCGCTCACGAATATGCGCGGCGCGCGCTTCAGAGGCGGGATGCGAGTCAAACATCGAACTCTGACGCCCCTGTTCCATCTTCGCCAGCTTTTCAAAGCTGGTGGCCAGGCCCATTGGATCGATATTGCGCTTCTTCATCAGGTCGTAGGAGTAGTCATCCGCCTGTGATTCCTGCGTCTGGGAGAACTGCGCATTCACCAGTTTTTCACCCATTTCACCCAGCTGCGACTGCGACAGTGAACCAATCACACCGCCAACCGAGGCGGCTGCGGTGCGGGCCGCGGTTGTGGCATATGCCAGTTGCATCGCCTTGCGCGTATGACCTAACGCGACGTGGCCCATCTCATGACCCAGCACGCCTTCCACTTCATTGTCAGTCATCATATCCATCAGACCGCTGTAAACACGAATACAGCCATTTGCCATCGCCCAGGCGTTGACATCTTTGGTCTGATAAACCTTGTAGTTAGCCGGTACGCCGTTGATGTTATCGCCCAGCGCCGCGGCGATCTTGTTCAGACGCTGCTGATAATCACTGTTAGCAGGCGCAATCTGATTATCTTTGTCCATCTGCTCACAGGATTTATCGCTCAGCTGCTTTACCTGATCGTCGCTGAGGGTATAAGCCTGATACGCCTGCGCGCCCGACTGCATCAGCGCATTGTTGTCTAAACCCTGACAGCCACTGAGCAGCGTCGTCAGTCCAAGCGCTAACACCATTTTTTTGATTTTCATGCTGTATCCCATTCATAACAAGGTAAGAAAAACAAACACCTGAAACTCAGACAGGTGAATAAACGATTTGGTTATAGCGTGCCAGTCTGCACTTTGCTAGCAGATATGGCTGGAAAAGCCATACGAAGCGGCTGCATTTAGCGTTTTACAGCATGTACTTTTGCCCCGTTTCTCATGTACATTGATGGGCAACTTTTTCCTTGTTTTGCCCGGTAACTCATTAATAACAATAAGTTAAGGTGCGAAGCATTAATCCGACCTGGAGTAGAAAATGCCCTCTCGTAAAGAGCTTGCCAACGCCATTCGTGCGTTAAGTATGGATGCAGTACAGAAAGCGAAATCGGGACATCCGGGTGCCCCAATGGGCATGGCGGACATCGCTGAAGTACTCTGGCGCGGCTACCTGAACCACAACCCAACCAACCCGCTGTGGGCTGACCGCGACCGTTTCGTGCTCTCTAACGGTCACGGCTCAATGCTGATCTATAGCCTGTTGCACCTGACCGGTTACGATCTGCCCCTGAGCGAACTGGAAAACTTCCGTCAGCTGCACTCAAAAACTCCAGGTCACCCGGAATATGGCTACACCGTGGGCGTTGAAACCACTACCGGTCCGCTGGGGCAGGGCATCGCTAACGCAGTCGGTTTTGCCATTGCTGAGCGCACGCTGGCAGCACAGTTCAACCGTCCGGGTCATGACATCGTAGACCACAACACCTATGTCTTCATGGGTGATGGCTGCATGATGGAAGGTATCTCGCACGAAGTCTGCTCACTGGCCGGTACCCTGAAGCTGGGCAAACTGGTGGCGTTTTATGATGACAACGGTATCTCTATCGATGGTCACATTGATGGCTGGTTCACCGACGACACCGCTAAGCGCTTTGAAGCTTATGGCTGGCACGTGGTGCGCGGCGTCGATGGTCACGATGCGGATGCGATTGCGAAAGCGATCGAGGAAGCGAAAAGCGTCAGCGACAAGCCTTCACTACTGATGTGCAAAACCGTTATCGGTTTTGGTTCACCGAACAAAGCCGGTACCCATGATTCACACGGCGCACCGCTGGGTGATGATGAAGTGGCACTGACCCGCAAACAGCTGGGCTGGACCCACGCGCCGTTCGTAATTCCTTCTGATATCTACGCTGAGTGGGACGCGAAAGAAGCGGGCCAGGCGAAAGAGTCTGCATGGAATGAGAAATTCGCCGCTTACGCACAGGCTCATCCTGAACTGGCTGCCGAGTTTAAACGCCGCGTCAGCAACGAACTGCCAGCTAACTGGCAGGAAGAGTCGCAGAAGTTCGTTGAGCAGCTGCAGGCGAACCCGGCGAAGATCGCCAGCCGTAAAGCCTCACAGAATGCTATTGAAGCTTTCGGTAAAATTCTGCCGGAATACCTTGGCGGCTCAGCCGATCTGGCACCCAGCAACCTGACAATCTGGTCTGGCTCTAAGCCGATTAACGAAGATGCTGCGGGTAACTACATCCACTACGGCGTGCGTGAGTTCGGTATGACCGCAATCGCCAATGGCCTGGCGCTGCATGGCGGCTTCCTGCCTTACACCGCGACCTTCCTGATGTTTGTTGAATATGCGCGTAACGCAGCGCGTATGGCGGCACTGATGAAGATCCGTCAGATCATGGTCTACACCCACGACTCTATCGGTCTGGGCGAAGATGGCCCGACGCACCAGCCGGTTGAACAGATGGCGAGCCTGCGCACCACGCCAAACATGAGCCTGTGGCGTCCATGTGACCAGGTTGAATCCGCGGTGGCGTGGAAATATGCCATTGAGCGTAAAGATGGCCCGACTGCGCTGATCTTCTCCCGTCAGAACCTGGCGCAGCAGGAGCGTGACACTGCACAGCTGGCTAACGTAGCGCGCGGCGGTTACGTGCTGAAAGATTGCGATGGCACGCCTGAGCTGATCCTGATCGCCACCGGTTCCGAAGTTGAACTGGCTGTCGGTGCCTGGGACAAACTCACCAGCGAAGGCCGCAAAGTGCGCGTGGTCTCTATGCCATCAACGGATGCCTTCGACAAGCAGAGTGATGAGTACCGTGAATCCGTACTGCCAAAAGCGGTCAGCGCACGCGTCGCAATCGAAGCGGGCATCGCTGATTACTGGTTCAAATACACCGGCCTGAACGGCGCTATCGTGGGCATGACCAGCTTCGGCGAATCTGCACCTGCCGATCAGCTGTTCGAACTGTTTGGCTTTACCGTCGACAACGTCGTCGCGAAAGCGAAAGCGCTGCTGGCGTAAAACCGGTCAGGCGGGCCTGTTCCCGCCCGGCTGTAAAAACAGAGGGACGAGATTTTCGTCCCTTTTATTTTTTTATTCCTGCAGTAATAACCGCCTTTTGCCTTAATTTGTGACGCAGATCCAAATTTAAGCAGCCAGATTGATCACAATCATTCCTGTTATTCCTTCCTTCTATTATTGTAGCTGAACCGTTTCAGTCGCCAGGCAAATCGCCCTGGTTTCGGACAATGCCGGGTAAGAATCTCCTGTACAAAATGCAGTGAAACGCTCAGGCTAACGGCACGTTTTTTTCAGTCTGACGTGGCAGGAGAGAAATGACGGTACGGGTAGCGATAAATGGTTTTGGCCGGATTGGACGCAACGTCCTGCGCGCGCTGTATGAAACGGGCCGACGTGCAGAGATCACCGTGGTCGCGATTAACGAGCTGGCAGAAGCCACCGGTATGGCGCATCTGCTGAAATACGATACCAGCCATGGCCGTTTTGCTTTCGATGTCCGCCAGGAGCGCGATGTAATGTGGGTGGGTGGCGATACCCTGCGCATTTTGCACCGTGCAGCCATTGCCGATCTGCCGTGGCGTGAACTCGACGTGGATGTGGTGCTGGACTGCACCGGCGTCTATGGCTCACGCGCTGATGGCGAAGCGCATCTTCAGGCTGGCGCCAAAAAAGTGCTGTTCTCTCATCCCGGCGGAAACGATCTCGACGCCACAGTGGTGTATGGCGTTAACCAGCAGTCACTCACCGCCAGTGACCGCATCGTCTCCAACGCTTCCTGTACCACTAACTGCATTATCCCGGTGATTAAACTGCTGGATGATGCGTTTGGTATCGAATCCGGCACCGTCACCACGATCCACTCGGCGATGCACGATCAGCAGGTGATCGACGCCTATCACAGCGATCTGCGCCGTACGCGTGCAGCCAGTCAGTCGATCATTCCGGTGGACACTCGCCTGGCGGCTGGCATTACCCGTATTTTTCCGAAATTCAACGATCGCTTCGAGGCGATAGCCGTTCGCGTCCCGACGATTAACGTGACGGCCATTGATCTCAGCGTTTCTGTGCATCAGGCGGTGACGGCGTGTGAAGTTAACACCCTGTTGCGAAGCGCGGCAGAAGGGACATTTCGTGGTATAGTTGACTATACGGAATTACCGTTAGTCTCAGTAGATTTTAACCATGATCCGCACAGTGCCATTGTGGACGGAACACAAACGCGGGTCAGCGGTCAACACCTTATCAAGACCCTGGTCTGGTGTGACAACGAATGGGGCTTTGCTAACCGAATGCTCGACACGACGTTAGCGATGGCCGCAAGCGGTTTCAGGTAAGACGCGGTATGCGTCTGGCAAAACTTATGAGAATCAACGAGAGGATTCACCATGTCTGTAATTAAGATGACCGATCTGGATCTGGCTGGTAAACGCGTTCTGATCCGTGCCGATCTGAACGTACCGGTTAAAGAAGGTAAAGTGACGTCTGATGCACGTATCCGTGCTTCTCTGCCAACCATTGAAGCGGCGTTGAAACAGGGCGCGAAAGTAATGGTTACCTCTCACCTGGGTCGTCCGACCGAAGGTGAATACAATGAAGAGTTCTCGCTGCTGCCGGTAGTTAACTACCTGAAAGACAAGCTTAGCGGCACCACCGTGACCCTGGCAAAAGATTACCTCGATGGCGTTGAAGTCGGCGCTGGCGAACTGGTTGTGCTGGAAAACGTTCGCTTTAACAAAGGCGAAAAGAAAGATGACGAAGCACTGTCTAAAAAATATGCTGCTCTGTGCGACGTCTTTGTGATGGACGCCTTTGGTACCGCGCACCGCGCACAGGCTTCTACCCACGGCGTCGGCAAATTTGCCCCTATCGCCTGTGCTGGCCCGCTGCTCTCTGCAGAACTGGAAGCGCTGGGTAAAGTCATGAGCAACCCGGAGCGTCCGCTGGTGGCTGTGGTAGGGGGTTCTAAAGTCTCTACCAAATTTGATGTGCTGCAATCTCTGGTCAAAATCGCGGACACCGTGATTGTGGGCGGCGGCATTGCCAACACCTTCGTCGCTATCGACAACAACGTCGGCAAATCTCTGTATGAGCCAGACTTCGTTGAAGCGGCTAAAGGCCTGCGCGATCAGCACGGTATTCCGGTTCCAACTGACTCACGTGTCGGCACAGAATTCTCTGAAACTGCGACCGCTACCGTGAAAAAGGTTTCTGAAGTTGCGGATAACGAAGAGATTATGGACTTTGGTGATGAAACCGCACAGGCGATGGCTGCCATCCTGAAGGATGCTAAAACCATCCTGTGGAACGGCCCGGTGGGCGTGTTTGAGTTCCCTAATTTCCGTAAAGGCACCGAGATCGTGGCTAACGCCATTGCAGACAGCGATGCCTTCTCTGTTGCAGGCGGCGGCGATACCTTAGCGGCTATCGACCTGTTCGGCATCGAAGACAAAATTTCCTACATCTCTACCGGCGGCGGCGCGTTCCTTGAGTTCGTGGAAGGCAAAAAACTGCCTGCAGTTGCCATGCTGGAAGAGCGTGCGAAGCAGTAATCCTTTGGGGGCGATGCCTGGCGGCATCGCCTGAAGTCTTGCCCGTCTGGGCGTTTAAATCGACGTTCCTCAAGGGGAACAACGGTCACGAAACAGGACACAATCATGTCTAAAATTTTTGATTTCGTAAAACCCGGCGTTGTCACTGGTGATGACGTACAGAAGATCTTCAAAGTTGCGAAAGAGAACAAATTCGCACTGCCAGCCGTAAACTGCGTCGGCACCGACTCCATCAATGCGGCACTGGAAGCAGCGGCGAAAGTTAAAGCGCCAATCATCATCCAGTTCTCTAACGGCGGTGCTGCATTTATCGCGGGTAAAGGCTTCAAAACTGACAAACCACAGGGCGCGGCAATTTTCGGCGCTATCGCGGGTGCGCACCATGTCCACCTGATGGCTGAGCAGTATGGCGTGCCGGTTATCCTGCACACTGACCACTGTGCCAAGAAACTGCTGCCATGGATCGACGGTCTGCTGGACGCAGGTGAAGAGTACTTCCAGAAAAACGGTAAGCCACTCTTCTCTTCTCACATGATCGACCTGTCAGAAGAGTCACTGGAAGAGAACATCGAGATCAGCAGCAAATATCTGGCGCGCATGGCGAAACTCGACATGACGCTGGAAATCGAACTGGGCTGCACCGGTGGTGAAGAAGATGGCGTTGATAACAGCCACATGGACGCATCTGCACTGTACACCCAGCCAGAAGATGTGAACTACGCGTACGAAAAACTGAATGCTATCAGCCCGCGCTTCACCATTGCGGCATCATTCGGTAACGTTCACGGCGTTTACAAGCCAGGCAACGTGAAACTGACTCCGACCATTCTGCGCGATTCGCAGAAATATGTGTGTGAAAAACATGGCCTGCCGCACAACGCGCTGGACTTCGTTTTCCACGGCGGTTCAGGTTCTTCTGCTGCAGAAATCGAAGAGTCTATCAGCTACGGCGTGATCAAGATGAACATCGATACCGATACCCAATGGGCAACCTGGGACGGCATCCTGCAGTACTACAAAAAGAACGAAGGCTATCTGCAGTCGCAGCTGGGTAACCCGGAAGGCGCTGACAAGCCAAATAAAAAATACTACGACCCACGCGTCTGGCTGCGTTCAGCCCAGGCCTCTATGGTAGTGCGTCTGGAGCAGGCTTTCAAAGAGCTTAACGCTGTCGACGTGCTGTAACTGAAGAGTCGTTACCGTACAAAAAAGGCCCGAAAGGGCCTTTTTTTATGCACAATTTCTGGAAAAACAGGGTTAAACGCCGGTCGGTTTGGCGCTTAAGGAGATAATTGATTACCCTTGATGGCAGGGTGTCGGATGTCATCTGGCATTTTTTTCATTCCCGGTGGGAATCTAACAACAGGGCTTATTAATGGAAGAGTTACACGTCGTCGACGGCTTAAACAACGCAGGTAACTGGCTGGTTCGCAATCAGGCGCTGATCATCAGCTATGCCGTAAATATCGTTGCAGCTATTGCCATCATTATTATCGGGATGATTATCGCCCGTATCATTTCTAATGCCGTAAATCGCCTGCTGCGCGCCCGTCACATAGACGCTACCGTGGCGGACTTCCTCTCCGCACTGGTGCGCTATGGGGTTATCGCCTTCACCGTTATCGCAGCGCTGGGACGCATCGGTGTGCAGACCGCCTCGGTGATTGCCGTGCTGGGTGCTGCGGGTCTGGCCGTGGGTCTGGCGCTGCAGGGGTCACTCTCTAACCTTGCTGCAGGCGTTCTGCTGGTCACTTTCCGTCCGTTTCGCACCGGCGAGTTCGTCGATCTGGGCGGCGTTATGGGAACCGTGCTGCATGTGCAGATTTTCTCCACCACGCTGAGAACGGCAGACGGCAAAATCGTGGTGGTGCCAAACGGCAAGATCATCAGCGGGAACATCGTCAACTTCTCGCGTGAACCGGTTCGCCGTAATGAATTTATCATTGGCGTGGCTTACGAGGCGGATGTGGATGAAGTGATCGCCTTACTGCAACAGGTTGTAGAAGCGGATAGCCGCGTGCTGAAAGATAAAGGTATTCAGATCGGTCTTAACGAACTGGCAGCCTCCTCTATGAACTTTGTGGTGCGTTGCTGGAGCAACAGCGGCGACCTGCAGGACGTTTACTGGGATCTGCTGAAGAACTTTAAGCGTGCGCTGGATGGAAAAGGGATTGGTATTCCTTATCCGCAGATGGATGTGCATCTGCACCGTGTCAGACAGTCGGACGCAACTACGCCAGAGACTCAGCCACAGTAATCTTTCAGTGGGCGGCGTCTGTCGCCCATTCATTTTGCTAATCGCAGATTAATTCTTTCAATTTCCGCTAATCATCCTCTCTCTTTATACTTCTCCTCCTCTAACGATGTGAGGAAATAATCCTGTGTTATCTCTCTATTTTCAGGGGCTTGCCCTGGGCGCCGCGCTGATTCTGCCGCTGGGCCCGCAGAACGCTTTTGTGATGAATCAGGGCGTGAAGCGTCAATATCATCTGATGACGGCGGCCCTCTGCTCGCTGAGCGATATTCTGCTGATTTGCGGTGGGATCTTTGGCGGCAGCGCCTTGCTGAGCCAGTCTCCACTGCTGCTGATGGTGATCACCTGGGCGGGCGTAGCCTTTCTGTTGTGGTATGGCTGGGGCGCACTGCGTAGCGCTTTTCGCGGCGACGCCGATCTGGCGGACGGTGAGCCATTAAAGCAGAGCAGGGGACGCATTATCGCGACGCTGCTGGCAGTGACCTGGCTCAATCCGCACGTCTATCTCGATACCTTTGTGGTACTGGGCAGTCTTGGCGGTCAGTTGCCGACCACCACTGCGCGTCAGTGGTTTGCGCTGGGCACCATCAGTGCGTCGATCCTGTGGTTCTTTGGTCTGGCGCTGCTGGCCGCCTGGCTGTCACCACGCCTGCGCACCGCCAAAGCCCAGCGCATCATTAACCTGCTGGTAGGCGCGGTGATGTGGTTTATCGCCCTGCAACTGGCGCGCCAGGGCATTGCCGGATTTTGATCCCAACGTCGATCCGGTGCGGTTATTGCCGCGCGGAGGCCGAACTTTTGCCATAATGACCACTCAAAGCATGGCGCATACCGATGCGCTGTTGGGCTTCGCCGGTTGGAAGCCGTCATAGTACCTTTTCAAGGAGGACTTTCATGAAACTGAAAGCATTGGCTCTGGCCGCAATCATGAGCGCCGGGGCATTGCCTGGCGTACACGCTGATGAGTTACCGAACGGGCCACACGTGGTGACCTCAGGCAAGGCAACGGTCGATGCCCGTCCCGATATCGCCACGCTCTCTATCGTGGTGAACGTGTCGTCAAAAGATGCCGCAGATGCGAAAAAGCAGGCGGATAGCCGGGTTGCACAATATTTCGATTTTCTGCAAAAAAACGGCATTGAGAAGAAAGATATTGATGCGGCAAACCTGAGCACCCAGCCTGAGTACGATTACACCAAAGAGGGTAAATCAGTCCTGAAAGGCTACCGTGCGGTGCGTCAGGTGCAGGTAACCCTGCGTCAGCTGGACAAGCTGAATGATCTGCTGGACGGGGCGCTGAAGTCCGGTCTGAATGAGGTGCGTAGCGTCGAGTTAGGCGTGGCAAATCCGGAGAGCTACAAAGAGCAGGCGCGTAAAGCAGCGATTAAAAATGCGACTCAGCAGGCATCACAGCTGGCTGAAGGCTTTAACGCGAAGCTGGGATCGATCTACAGCATTCGTTATCAGGTCGCTAACTATCAGCCGATGCCGATGAACCGTATGTATAAAGCGGCTGCAGCGGCAGATACCTCGGCGCAGGAGACCTACGATCAGCAGAGCATCAACTTTGACGATCAGGTTGATGTGGTGTTTGAGATCAAGCCCAATACGCCATAGTGCAAAATGGGGCTGATGCCCCGTTAAGACTGCCGATGAATCTCAGGATCTGACCGCAATGAATAAATTCAAAGCGAAGGGAACATGGTCAGAGGAGGAAAGCGTCCCGCGCCATGGACGGCGCGGGCCGAGCGGCCAGGGATTGGCTTAAGCGCCTTTCCGATCTGACCTTGTTCCCTGAGCCAATCCATCCTTACAGCCGTTCGGGGCATAATTTGTCAGCAGTAAAAACGGGGCTTTCGCCCCGTTTTTGTTTTCAGGCTGCGACGTCATCCTGACGCAGTACCCGATGTCCATGCGCAATCAGCGCATCGGTCACCCGACGCATTAACCGGCTTTCCGGCGCAAAACGATGCCAGTAGAGCATCCGGCGCTGACACAAGCCTGGCGTCAGATCTATTAACTCACCGCTCGCCAGCTCACGCTCAATCTGCAGATGCGGGATCATACAGCAGGTCGAACCCTGTCGCGCCATCTGCACAAAGGCTTCAGAGGAGTTCACGATGTGGCAGGGCACACTGCCAGGTGAAAGATCAAAGTTCTGTTGCAGGAAGGCCTGATGCATATCATCAAGATGGTCAAACGCCACCGCAGGCGCTTTCAGCAGGGCAGAGCGGGTGACGCCGTTGGGAAAGAAGCGATCGGCAAAGTCGCGCGATGCCACAAACAGGTAGTCGAGCGCACCGAGCTGATCCACCAGGCAACTGGGCAGCGGCTGCGGCTGAATACTCACCGCACCCACCACTTCACCACGACGCAGACGCTCCTGGGTGCGGGTTTCATCTTCGACCTGCAGATTCAGGCGTACGGGTGAATCTGCCAGCACATCCTTCAGTGCAGGCAGCAGCCAGGTCGCCAGACTGTCGGCATTGACCGCCAGCGACAGCAGCAGTGGCGTGGTGCCACTGTTCTCATCGCCCAGCCACTCCTCTTCCAGCAGTTCCACCTGGTGCAGCAAAGCCAGCAGTTTCTGACCCTGTTCGGTCGGACGTGGTGGCACCGTGCGCACCAGCAGCGGCTGACCAAACAGATTCTCCAGCTGCTTGATACGCTGTGAAACCGCTGACTGGGTGATACATAATTTTTGAGCGGCACGCTCAAATCCGCGTTCGCGGATCACTGAATCCAGCGCCTGAAGCGTTCGATAATCCGGGCGTTTCATTATTCTTCTCTCTCCTTCAGGATGGATGTCACTATGCCACAAAAGTGTCACCTGTGATGGCTCTCTTGTTTTTTGTGGGCTGGCTTCCAAAGCGATAAATCCGCGTCGGTCAGCCGAGCATTTTCAGCAAGCCTTGTTTTATACTACGCGCACTTCGTTGTCGCACAGGTTTTAAACATACCATGACCCAGGATGAACTGAAAAAAGCCGTTGGCTGGGCTGCACTTGAGTACGTGCAGCCGGGCACCGTTGTTGGTGTGGGCACCGGATCCACCGCTGCCCACTTTATCGATGCGCTTGCCACGGTCAGGCATCAGATTGAAGGTGCCGTCTCCAGCTCGGATGCCTCAACCCAGAAGCTGAAGAGCCTGGGTATTCAGGTGTTCGACCTGAACGAGATTGACCTGCTGTCGGTGTACGTAGATGGCGCGGATGAGATCAACCCACAGATGCAGATGATCAAAGGCGGCGGCGCGGCGCTGACGCGCGAAAAGATCGTGGCCGCCGTGGCTGAAACCTTTATCTGTATCGCTGACGCTTCAAAAGAGGTCGATGTGCTGGGCCGTTTCCCGCTGCCGGTCGAGGTGATCCCGATGGCGCGCAGTTATGTGGCGCGTCAGCTGGTGAAAATGGGCGGCTTGCCTGAGTATCGTCAGAACGTGGTCACCGATAACGGCAACATTATTCTCGATGTGCATAATCTGCGCATTCTCGATCCCATTGAGCTGGAAAAAACCATCAACGCCTTGCCTGGCGTCGTGACCGTGGGCCTTTTTGCCGCGCGTGGTGCCGATATTGCACTGATTGGCGGGCCTGATGGCGTGAAAACCATCAAAAAATGATCTGTCCGGCGTCGATGCGGCGTCGGTTATTTCTGCCTGCAAATCATCTTTTCTCGCTGCGGTGAAATTTGGTGACTTATGTCACATAACCGTCATCGGCAGCGGGTTCGTTCTCTCTTCCAGTCCGACCTCCTTATTTTGTCCGGCAATGTGCTGCCGTCAGCCGCTGCCGTGCTGGCGGCCGGGCAATCGTTTGTATTGCCCGACGCGATTTTTTTGATATTTTGACAGAAGGCTGGCTTATGGTAGTCCTCATTGAATGCTGAATAGGATCGGGAAATGGCAAAGGTATCACTGGAAAAAGATAAGATTAAGTTCCTGCTGGTGGAAGGTGTCCATCAGAGCGCGCTGGAGAACCTGCGGGCTGCAGGTTATACCAACATCGAATTCCATAAGGGCGCACTGGATTCCGACGCGTTAAAAGCATCGATCCGTGATGCACACTTTATTGGTATCCGTTCCCGCTCCCAGCTCACTGAAGAGATTTTTGCGGCGGCTGAAAAGCTGGTCGCCGTTGGCTGTTTCTGTATCGGCACCAACCAGGTTGATCTGCAGGCGGCTGCCAGCCGGGGTATTCCCGTGTTCAATGCGCCGTTCTCAAATACCCGCTCGGTTGCGGAGCTGGTGATTGGTGAGATGCTGCTGATGCTGCGTGGCATCCCGGAAGCGAATGCGAAAGCACACCGTGGCATCTGGAATAAGATTGCCAAAGGCTCATTTGAAGCGCGTGGCAAAAAACTGGGTATTATCGGTTACGGCCACATCGGAATGCAGCTGGGCGTGCTGGCAGAAAGCCTGGGTATGCATGTTTTCTTCTACGACATTGAAAACAAGCTGCCGCTGGGTAATGCCACGCAGGTACGCCATCTGGCCGATCTCCTCAACATGAGCGATGTGGTCAGCCTGCACGTGCCGGAAACCGTCTCTACACAGGATATGATTGGTGCAGAGCAGCTGGCGCAGATGAAGCCTGGCGCGCTGCTGATTAACGCCTCACGCGGCACTGTGGTGGATATCCCGGCGCTGTGCGATGCGCTGGCCAGCAAGCATGTGGGTGGCGCAGCCATCGACGTCTTCCCGAGCGAGCCAGCTACCAACAGCGAGCCGTTTATCTCTCCACTGAGTGAGTTCGACAACGTGATCCTGACGCCGCACATTGGCGGCTCGACGGAAGAAGCGCAGGAGAACATCGGCATTGAAGTGGCGGGCAAGCTGGCGAAATACTCCGATAACGGCTCGACTCTCTCGGCTGTTAACTTCCCTGAAGTGTCACTGCCGATTCACGGTATCAGCGCCAGTCGTCTGCTGCATATCCATGAGAACCGCCCTGGCGTGCTGACGGCCATCAACCAGATTTTTGCCGAGCAGGGCATCAACATCGCCGCCCAGTATCTGCAAACCTCGCCGTTTATGGGCTATGTGGTGATCGACATTGATGCAGAGCCGGAAGTGGCTGAGAACGCGCTGCAACTGATGAAGGCGATTCCGGGTACTATCCGCGCCCGTCTGCTTTACTAAGCGCTACCAACCTGAACAGGCGCTTAGTTGCGTCTCTTCAGGTAGTTAATACAGGCTGTCCCGATTTGCTGTAAGACCGGGACTGCGAAGAGAACACGGTCAGATCGGAAAGACGCAAAAGCCGCCATCCATGGCATGTCCGGCCCGCGCGATTACGCACCTCATCCCTGAGGTGCGCCCGTAACCGGGCCAACGCGTGGCGTTGTTCAAAAACGCTCCCGGCGTTTTTATCCGGGCGGCGGGACGCTTTCCTCTTATGACCATGTTCCCTGCGCGTTGAGCTATTTCATTGCAGCCAGATGCGCCCGGATGTGGGTTTTCACTTGTCTGCAAAAGCGACTCTTCTACTCCCACTGCCAGAGTTTTGACGGCGTCATTACCGCCGGCAACGGCACATCCCATTCTGCCACCGGCAGGCTATCGACCTGCTGACAATCGTGTGCCAGGCCCACCGGCAAAAAACCGTGCTGCCGCCAGTTCTGCAGGGTGCGATCATAAAAGCCGCCGCCCATCCCCAGACGCTGCCCATGCTGATCAAACGCCACCAGCGGCACCATCATCAGATCCAGTTGATCAAGCGTGATCACCTGCCGGATATCCAGCGGCGGTTCAGGAATGCGCAGCTTATTTTTGAGCAATGGGGTATCGGGCGAGTAGCGCAGAAACAACAAATTACCGGGGGAGAAGGGGTGTAAAACCGGCAGACAGACCGTTTTCTTCAGATGCCAGAGGCGGGCAATCAGCGGACGGGTATTCAGTTCGCCATCCACCGACAGAAACAGGGCGATATTGCGCGCTTCAGTCACCGGGGCGTAGTTGAGCGCGTGTTCGGCGAGCTGCTCAGCGGCCTGCGTTTGCTGCTCATCGGTAAGTGCCCGTCGCAGATGTCGCACATGCTGGCGAATCGCCTGACGCTGGGTCATTGAAGGTTCAGACATGATTTCCCCGCCGGATAAGTCGCTGTTGAGCGACTATAACATGTCAGTCAGGGGAAAAAAGCAGGACTACAGGAAGAGAGATCTCCGAGATGCCGCCGTAGGCTGTAACCCTTGAACCCTTGGTTCAAGGTGAACATGCCGTCATAACCATCAGGCTTCTCGGACGAACCGAGCATGCACACAGGTTACGAGCGTCACATTCTGTTTTTTCGAAATATCGGCTCAGGGGACTGGCCCACATGCAAACATCTCAGAGAAAATTTACCTCACCGTTACTTAAGTATAGCAACCATGAAGTTTTATTCGAACTTCGCACCCTCACGCTCAGAGATGCGACCCTGCTCAACTAATGCCTGTTCAATCGTCTGCTGCAACATACGGATACGCTGTTCCATATTAGCAGCATAATCGCGCGTTTTCACTTTCTCTTGCGCCAGCTCGTGGCAGACGTTTAACGCGGCGATGAACACCAGTTGTTCTGTATTGGTGACTCTAGTGCGAACTTTTAGATCTTGCAACCGTTGATTGAGATCTTCAGCCGCGCTATTGAGCGCATCTTGCTGCTCTGGCGGACAATTTACTCTCAACGAACGACCAAAAATTTGTAAATCTACCGGTTGTGCAGACATGCCACCTTCCTGACTGATTACTTCGCTCGCAACTCCCTTAGCAGTCAATGGCTTGGGAGGCGGGCAACTATATAGACCCACGAAATAAGATACAACCCCTTTTCTGGAAACCTTGAGGCAGCTAGTGGTAGCATAACACGAACTTATTCTGCCAACGACGATGAAAACTTATGTCCTTACAGAACGCAACCCCCGATTACAACGCGCTCGCGGCGGTGCTCTCACAGCAGGGCGTTGGAATGACGCCCGCGGAAATGCATGGCCTGCTGAGCGGGATCCTCTGCGGTGGTAACCAGGACACCAGCTGGAAGACGCTGGTACACGATCTGGCTAACGAAGGCATGGCGTTTTCACACACTCTTGCCGTGCCACTGGCGGAACTACACGAGCATACGGCGACCACGCTGGAAGATGAAGGCTTCCTGTTTCAGCTGCTGCTGCCTGCTGACGACGACATCACTGTATTTGACCGTGCCGACGCGCTGGCGGGCTGGGTTAACCATTTTCTGCTCGGCCTGGGCGTAACACAGCCTAAACTGGATAAAGTCACCGGCGAAACCGGCGAAGCGATCGATGATCTGCGCACTATCGCACAGCTCGGTTACGAAGAAGATGAAGACCAGGAGGAGCTGGAGCAGTCGCTGGAGGAGGTGATTGAGTACGTTCGTGTCGCCGCGCTGCTGTGCCACGATACGTTCACCCGCCCGCAGCCAACCGCGCCAGAAGTGCAAAAACCGACGCTACACTAATTTCAGGTCAACGAGTTTAACCGGTCAGTTTACAGGGAGTGCAGAGATGATTTCACTGGAACGATTCCTGCAGCGTCGTCAGGCGCTGCTGGCGAAGATGGTGCCTGGCAGCGCAGCGTTAATCTTTGCTGCGCCAGAAGTGATGCGCAGTAATGACACCGAATATCCGTTCCGCCAGAGCAGCGACTTCTGGTATTTCACCGGTTTTAACGAGCCGCAGGCGTTGCTGGTGCTGATCAAAAGCGATGAGAATCATAACCACAGCGTGTTGTTTAATCGCGTGCGCGATCCTGCGGCGGAAACCTGGTCTGGCCGTCGTCTGGGTCAGGAGGCCGCACCCGACAAACTGGGCGTCGATCGCGCTTTACCCTGGAATGATATTGGTGACCAGCTGCACCTGCTGCTGAATGGCCTGGATGTGGTTTACCATGCGCAGGGCGAATATGCCCACGCGGACACACTGGTGTTCAGCGCGCTGGATAAGCTGCGTCGCGGCTTCCGCCAGCATCTCAGTGCGCCCGATACCCTCACTGACTGGCGTCCCTGGGTGTATGAGATGCGCCTGTTTAAAGATGCGGATGAGATTGAACTGTTACGTCGCGCCGGGAAAATCAGTGCACTGGCGCATACCCGCGCCATGCAAGCCTGTCGGCCAGGCCTGTTCGAGTATCAGCTCGAAGGGGAAATTCAGCACGAATTTAACCGTCACGGTGCGCGTTTTCCCTCCTATAACACCATTGTGGGTGCCGGAGTTAACGGCTGCATTCTGCACTACACCGAAAACGAAAGCGAAATGCGCGACGGCGATCTGGTGCTGATCGATGCAGGCTGTGAGTTCCACGGCTATGCAGGCGATATCACCCGCACCTTCCCGGTTAACGGCAAATTCAGCCCGGCGCAGCGCGCGATTTATGACATCGTGCTGGCTTGCCTGAACCGATCGCTTGAACTGTTCCGGCCAGGCATCAGCATTCGTGAAGTGAATGATGAAGTGGTGCGCATCATGGTCACCGGGCTGGTGGAGCTGGGCATCCTGGAGGGCGACGTCGATACATTTATCGCCGAGGAAGTCCATCGTCAGTTCTATATGCATGGCCTGGGCCACTGGCTGGGGCTGGATGTGCATGATGTCGGCCACTACGGCACCCCGAGCCGCGACCGCGTACTGGAACCGGGCATGGTGTTAACCGTCGAGCCGGGTCTTTATATCGCACCGGATGCCGACGTGCCCGCGCAGTATCGCGGCATTGGTATCCGAATCGAAGATGACATTGTGATCACTGAAGATGGCATTGAAAATCTCACCGACAGCGTAGTTAAAGAGGCGGATGAGATTGAAGCACTGATGGCGGCGGCAAAACAGGCATGACGATTCTGATTGCTGGTGGCGGCATGACCGGGGCGACGCTGGCGCTGGCGATCTCCCATCTGACCCAGGGCACTCTGCCGGTAACGCTGATTGAAAGCAGCGAGCCTGGCAGTCGGGCGCATCCCGGTTTCGATGGCCGCGCTATTGCGCTCTCTGCCGGTACCTGCCAGCAGCTTGCGGACATCAATCTGTGGCAGCACATCGCCCGTTGTGCCACGCCGATTACCGACATCCATGTCTCCGATCGCGGTCACGCCGGTTTTGTGTCGCTGGCGGCGTCTGACTACGCTATTCCGGCGCTGGGACAGGTTGTCGAGCTGTTTGACGTCGGTCAGCGTCTGTTTGCGGAACTGAAAAAAGCACCCGGCGTAACGCTGCGCTGTCCGGCTCGTGTCATCCAGGCTAACCGCCATGAGCAGCAGGTTGAGGTGACGCTGGACAGTGGCGAACCACTCAGCGGCAAACTGCTGGTGGCGGCGGATGGCACGCGCTCTGCGCTGGCGGCTTCGTGCGGCATTCAGTGGCAAAGAGACGACTATCAACAGCTTGCCGTGATTGCCAATGTCTCCACCGCGCTGCCCCATCAGGGCCGGGCATTTGAACGTTTTACCGAACATGGCCCGCTGGCGCTGTTGCCGATGTCCGGCAATCGCCTGTCGCTGGTCTGGTGTCATCCGGTTTCGCAGCGTGAACGCATTGAGCAGTGGAGCGAGGCCGAATTCCTCCGCCAGCTGCAGCGTGCCTTTGGCTGGCGGCTGGGTAAATTTACCCACACCGGCCAGCGTGAGTATTACCCGCTGGCGCTGCACCGGGCGATGTCGCCAGTGACGCATCGCGTGGCGGTGGTGGGCAATGCGGCGCAGACGCTACATCCGATTGCCGGGCAGGGCTTCAACCTGGGCCTGCGAGATGTGATGTCGCTGGCTGAAACGCTGGCAGCCGCCCATCGGCAGCAGCAGGACCCCGGCAGCTATGCGGTGCTGCATCATTACCAGCAGCGTCGTCAGCCCGACCGCGCCGCCACCATCGGTATCACCGACGGACTGGTTCGCGTCTTTGCGAATCGCTATGGCCCGCTGGTGGCAGGACGTAACCTGGGCCTGCTGGCGATGGATCATCTGCCGTGGTTAAGAAATCAACTGGCTGAGCGCACGCTTGGCTGGGTTAAGCGTTAATAAAGAGGCTCAGATGCAAACTTTTGATGTGGTGATTGCCGGTGGCGGTATGGTGGGACTGGCGGTGGCCTGCGGCTTGCAGGGCAGCGGACTGCGCATCGCCGTACTGGAAAAATCACCGGAGCCACCGCTGGCGCTGAGTGCGTCACCGTCAGTTCGCGTGTCGGCAATCAATGCCGCCAGCGAACGGCTGCTGCAGAAGCTGGATGTCTGGTCGACCATTCTCTCGCTGCGCGCCAGCGCTTATCACGGCATGGAAGTGTGGGATAAGGACAGTTTCGGCTCCATCGCCTTTGATGATGAGCAGCAGGGCCTGTCGCATCTGGGCCATATCATCGAAAACCCGGTGATCCACAATGCGCTCTGGCAACGTGCCAGCGCCTGCAGCGACGTGACGATTATGGCACCCTCGCAGTTACAGCAGGTCGCGTTTGGTGACAACGAAGCCTTTGTTACCCTGCAGGATGGCAGCATGTTAAGTGCGCGATTAATGATTGCCGCTGACGGCGCTAACTCCTGGCTGCGCAACAAAGCCGATATCCCGCTGACCTTCTGGGATTACGATCACCATGCGTTAGTGGCTAATGTCCGCACTGAGAAGCCGCACGACGCAGTAGCGCGCCAGGTATTCCACGGCGACGGCATTCTGGCTTTCCTGCCGATGCAGGATCCGCATCTCAGTTCCATCGTCTGGTCGCTCTCGCCGCAGGAAGCGAGCCGTCTGGAAACCATGCCGGAAGCGCTGTTCAATCAGCAGCTCTCGGTGGCGTTTGATATGCGGCTCGGCCTGTGCCAGCTGGAAAGCGAGCGCAAATCGTTTCCGCTGGTGGCGCGCTATGCCCGCAACTTCGCGGCACACCGTCTGGCGCTGGTGGGCGATGCGGCTCACACCATTCATCCGCTGGCGGGTCAGGGCGTTAACCTTGGGTTTATGGATGCCGCCGAGCTGATCGGTGAGATTCGCCGCCTGCATCAGCAGGGCAAAGATATTGGTCAGCACCTCTATCTGCGACGCTATGAGCGCAGCCGTAAGCACAGCGCCGCAATGATGCTGGCGGGAATGCAGGGCTTCCGTGAAATGTTCGCAGGCAATAATCCGGCGAAAAAATTGCTGCGCGACGTGGGTCTGAAACTGGCTGACCGCCTGCCGGGTGTTAAACCCATGATGCTGAAGCAGGCGATGGGCCTGAATGATCTGCCCGCCTGGCTACGCTAAATCTGCCCTTCTATTAAGCCAGCTTCTGCTGGCTTTTTTTATGCCTGACACCGCGCTGCACCACAAAAAGGCAACGCTGCACCAGCAGAGGTCTTCGTTTGATTTATTCTAATTTTGCGGGCGAATTCGCATTACTTTTTCTCATTCTTCTGTCCGCTTGGCGCGGGATTTTTTTAACATCCTGAATGCCATCCCGCATAAATTTGCTGCGTATATTTAAATTCCCTGCATTTATTGCGCGATTAATCACAAAATTGCAGTTTTATATCCTGTTAGCAGCCGTTCCTGGTTAGGCTGTGCCTCTGCTTTCGACCCCGGTTTGCTTATGGTTAATCGTCAGATTCGGTGGTAACGTCAGCCCTAAGAGAACGTTTGCGTCGGCACTGAATTCCGGCGCACTTTTGCACTTACTCGCTTCTGCACAGGATGGTTATGACTCAGCAAACACCTCTGTTTGAACAGCATCAGGCCTGCGGTGCCCGCATGGTGGATTTTCATGGCTGGATGATGCCGCTGCACTATGGCTCCCAGATGGATGAACATCATGTGGTGCGCACCGACGCCGGTATGTTTGATGTCTCTCACATGACCATCGTCGACCTGACAGGCCCGCGTACCCGTGAATTCCTGCGCTACCTGCTGGCAAATGATGTGGCAAAACTGACCCAGCCAGGCAAAGCGCTCTACACCGGGATGCTGAATGCCTCGGGTGGCGTCATTGACGATTTGATTGTTTACTTTATGAGCGAAGAGTTCTTCCGCCTGGTGGTGAACTCTGCCACCCGTGAAAACGATCTCGCCTGGATCACGCAACACGCGCAGGGCTATGGCATTACGCTGACGGAACGCGACGACCTGGCGCTGATTGCCGTGCAGGGTCCGCAGGCGCAGCAGAAGGCACAGACGCTGTTCAGCGAGGAGCAGCGTCAGGCTGTTGCCGGCATGAAGCCATTTTTCGGCGTGCAGTCAGGCGACCTGTTTATCGCCACCACCGGCTATACCGGCGAAGCGGGATATGAGATTGCTATGCCTGCAGAGGAGGCAGCCGATTTCTGGCAGCGTCTGCTGGCTGCTGGCGTTAAACCTGCCGGACTGGGCGCACGTGACACTCTGCGTCTGGAAGCGGGTATGAATCTGTATGGTCAGGAGATGGATGAAGGCGTTTCACCGCTGGCTGCCAACATGGGCTGGACGGTCTGCTGGGAACCTGCTGACCGCGATTTCATCGGCCGGGAAGCGCTGGAACTGCAGCGTGAACGCGGTACCGAAAAGCTGGTAGGACTCATCCTCACAGAAAAAGGGGTGCTGCGTAACGGCTTGCCGGTGCGTTTCACCGATGACCAGGGGCAGCCGCAGGAGGGGATCATCACCAGTGGCTCTTTCTCTCCGACGCTGGGTTGCAGCATCGCCCTGGCGCGCGTACCGGCCTCAGTCGGCAGCACCGCCATCGTTGAGATCCGTAACCGCCAGATGCCCGTCCAGGTTACCCGTCCCGTTTTTGTCCGCGCCGGTAAACCGGTCGCTCAGTAAATTTTATTCAGGAGAAATGGCCAATGAGCAATGTGCCGAATACGTTGAAGTATCGCGACAGCCACGAGTGGGTGCGCAAAGAAGAAGATGGCAGCTACACCGTGGGTATCACTGAACACGCGCAGGAGCTACTGGGCGACATGGTGTTTGTCGATCTGCCGGAAGTGGGCGCGACGTTTGCCGCCGGTGAAGAGTGCGCGGTCGCGGAATCCGTTAAAGCGGCTTCAGATATCTATGCGCCGATCAGCGGTGAGATTGTGGCGGTCAACGAAGCACTGACTGACTCACCGGAGCAGGTCAACAGCGAGCCTTATGAAGGCGGCTGGTTATTCAAAATCAAAGCCAGCGACGCGTCTGAAATCGACACGCTGCTGGATGCGGATGCTTACAAAGCCTCCATCGACGAGTAGTCGTCAGGCGGCCTCACACAGAGGCCGCAGATTTATGTTTGCTCTCCGGTTCCCCCAGCCCGATTCAGGATTTACTGCTAATGACTCAGACTCTCAGCCAGCTTGAACACAACGGTGCATTCATTGAGCGCCATATCGGTCCTTCACCTGAGCAGCAGGCGCAGATGCTTGACGCTATTGGTGCCCGTTCGCTGGAAGCGTTAATCAGCACGATTGTGCCGGCAGACATTCAGCTGCCAGGCCCGCCAGCGGTTGGCGAAGCCGCCACTGAACAGCAGGCTCTGGCCGAACTGAAAGCGATTGCCAGCCAGAATCTGCGTTACAAATCCTGGATCGGTATGGGATACAGCGCGGTGATCACCCCGCCGGTCATCCTGCGTAATATGCTGGAGAATCCGGGCTGGTACACCGCCTATACCCCGTATCAGCCTGAGGTCTCCCAGGGCCGTCTGGAAGCGCTGCTGAACTTCCAGCAGCTGACGCTGGATCTTACCGGCATGGATATCGCGTCCGCCTCACTGCTGGACGAAGCGACCGCTGCCGCTGAAGCGATGGCGATGGCAAAACGCGTCAGTAAGCTCAAAAATGCCAATAAATTCTTCATTGCCGATGATATCCATCCGCAGACGCTGGATGTGGTCCGCACCCGTGCGGAGACGTTCGGTTTCGAACTGATTATTGATAGCGCGGACAAAGCACCCGATCATGACGACCTGTTTGGTGTGCTGCTGCAACAGGTGGGCACCACCGGCGAAGCGCACGATTACAGCGCGCTGATTGCCGGACTGAAAGCCCGCAAAGTGGTGGTCAGCGTGGCGGCGGACTTTATGTCGCTGGTGTTACTGGAAGCGCCAGGCAAACAGGGTGCAGACATTGTCTTTGGTTCAGCTCAGCGCTTCGGCGTGCCAATGGGCTACGGCGGCCCTCACGCGGCATTCTTCGCCAGCCGCGACGAGCATAAACGCTCTATGCCAGGCCGTATCATTGGTGTTTCACGTGATGCGGCGGGCAACACGGCGCTGCGTATGGCGATGCAGACCCGTGAACAACATATCCGCCGTGAAAAGGCCAACTCCAACATCTGTACGTCGCAGGTGCTGCTGGCAAACATCGCCGGTCTCTATGCGGTGTTCCACGGCCCGGCGGGCCTGAAACGCATTGCCTCACGCATTCATCGCTTCACCAACATTCTGGCGGCGGGACTGCAACAGGGCGGCCTGAAGCTGCGCCATCAGCACTGGTTCGATACGCTGACGGTGGAAGTGGCGGATAAAGCCGCCGTGCTGAACCGCGCCCTGAGCTTTGGCGTTAACCTGCGTAGCGACATCCATAATGCCGTGGGTATCACGCTGGATGAAACCACCTGCCGCGAAGATATTCTGGCGTTGTTCGCCATTCTGCTGGGTGATGAACACGGCCAGGACCTGGAAAAGCTCGACAGCGAAGTGGCCAGCGAAAGCCATGCAATTCCTGCTGGCCTGCAACGCCACAGCGAGATCCTGACCCATCCGGTGTTCAACCGTCATCACAGCGAAACCGAGATGATGCGCTACATGCACAGCCTGGAGAAAAAGGATCTGGCGCTGAATCAGGCGATGATCCCGCTGGGCTCCTGCACCATGAAGCTCAATGCCGCGGCAGAGATGATCCCGATCACCTGGCCGGAATTTGCGGAGCTGCATCCATTCTGCCCGGCTGAACAGGCTACCGGCTATCTGCAGATGATCGGCCAGCTTTCACAGTGGCTGGTGCAGCTCACCGGCTATGATGCACTCTGTATGCAGCCAAACTCCGGCGCGCAGGGTGAATATGCCGGACTGCTGGCGATCCGCCGCTATCACGAAAGCCGTGGCGAGGGTGATCGTCATCTCTGCCTGATCCCGAGCTCGGCGCACGGGACTAACCCGGCCTCAGCCCAGATGGCGGGCATGGACGTGGTGGTAGTGGCCTGCGATAAACAGGGCAACATCGACCTTGGCGATCTGCGCGAGAAAGCGGCTCAGGCGGGCGACAGGCTCTCCTGCATCATGGTGACTTACCCGTCAACTCATGGCGTTTATGAAGAGACCATCCGCGAAGTGTGCCAGATCGTGCATCAGTATGGCGGTCAGGTCTATCTGGATGGCGCGAACATGAATGCGCAGGTCGGCATCACCACGCCTGGCTATATCGGCGCGGATGTCTCGCACCTGAATCTGCATAAAACCTTCTGCATTCCGCACGGCGGCGGCGGCCCGGGTATGGGACCGATTGGCGTCAAAGCGCACCTGGCCCCGTTTGTGCCGGGGCACAGCGTGGTACAGATCGACGGTGTACTGACGCAGCAGGGCGCCGTATCCGCAGCGCCGTTTGGCAGTGCATCCATTCTGCCAATCAGCTGGATGTACATTCGCATGATGGGCGCGGAAGGGCTGAAACAGGCCAGCTCGGTCGCGATTCTGAATGCCAACTACATTGCCCGCCGCCTGCAGTCGGCCTATCCGGTGCTTTACACTGGCCGTGACGGTCGCGTGGCGCACGAATGTATTCTCGACATCCGTCCGCTGAAAGAGCAGACCGGCATCAGTGAGCTGGATATTGCTAAGCGCCTGATCGATTACGGATTCCACGCACCAACGATGTCCTTCCCGGTGGCGGGCACCCTGATGGTGGAGCCGACCGAATCGGAAAGCAAAATCGAACTGGATCGCTTTATCGACGCGATGCTGGCGATCCGCATGGAGATTGATCGGGTGACGTCAGGTGAATGGCCGCTGGATGACAACCCACTGGTTAATGCGCCGCATACTCAGCTGGAAATCGTCAGTGAGTGGTCACATCCTTACAGCCGTGAACTGGCAGTCTTCCCGGCGGGCAGCCACAACAAATACTGGCCGACGGTAAAACGTCTGGATGATGTGTTTGGCGACCGTAATCTCTTCTGCTCCTGTGTGCCGATGAGCGACTATCAGTAATTTCCCCGCAGGCAAACGTTAACCACAAAGGGTCGATTCGTCGGCCCTTTGTACTGGAGAATCAGCATGAAACTGGCACTGGTTACGGGGGGCAGCGCGGTATCGGGCGGGCCACGGCGCTGTTACTGGCCGTCCGGGGTTATCGGGTTGCGGTGAACTACCGTCAGCGCGAAGCGGAAGCTCAACAGGTGGTGGCACAGATCCGGCAGCAGGGCGGTGAAGCCTTTGCTGTTCAGGCAGATATCAGTGATGAAGCCCAGGTGATGGCGATGTTTGCGCAGCTCGACCAGCAGTCCGAACCGCTGGCGTTGCTGGTGAACAACGCCGGGATTTTGTTTCAGCAGTGTCGCACCGAGCAGCTGGATGCGGCACGCCTGCATAAGGTCTTTGCCACCAACGTGATTGGGTCTTTTCTCTGCTGTCGTGAGGCGGTTAAGCGGATGGGCACACATCACGGCGGTCAGGGCGGCTCCATCGTCAACGTCTCATCAGCAGCGTCGCGTACCGGTGCGCCTGGCGAATATGTCGATTACGCCGCTTCAAAAGGGGCGATGGACACGCTGACCAGAGGATTGTCGCTGGAAGTGGCGCAGCAGGGGATTCGGGTCAACGGCGTGCGTCCGGGATTCATCTATACAGAGATGCATGCCGATGGCGGAGAGCCAGGCAGAGTAGACAGGCTTGCCAGCGTGATCCCGATGGGACGCGGCGGTGAAGCAGAAGAGGTGGCGGAAGCGATCGTCTGGCTGGCCAGCGACGCGGCCTCTTACGTCACCGGCAGCATCATTGACGCTGCCGGTGGGCGTTAACTCACTTCGCCGCTGATGCGGCGTGATGACTTACAGGTTTTCGCCGTTACTGGCGATAACCTGCTGATACCAGCTGAAACTCTTTTTCTTCCCACGAGAAAAATCGCCGCTGCCATCATCGTTTTTATTCACATGAATAAAGCCGTAACGTTTGTCGTACTGGCCGGTGGTAAACGAGACGCAATCGAGGCAGCCCCACGGCGTATAGCCCATTAATTCAACACCATCGTACGCCACGGCTTTCTTCATCTCTTCGATATGCGCACGCAGATAGTCGATGCGGTAATCATCTTCAATTACGCCATTGGCATTTGGCTTATCGATAGCACCAAAGCCGTTTTCAACAATAAACAGCGGCTTCTGGTAACGCTCATACAGTTCGTTCATCGCATAGCGCAGGCCAACCGGATCGATCTGCCAGCCCCAGTCGGACGCTTTCACATGCGGGTTTTTCACCACACCTTCAAAGCCGGTGATCGGATCGTCAACGCCGCTGGCATCGGTTTTCACCGCGTTGCTCATGTAGTAGCTGAAACCGACATAGTCTGCACAGCCCTGGCGCAGCGTCTCGGCATCATCCGCTTCCATCTGAATGTCGTAACCCTTGCGCGCCCACTCTTTCAGGGTGTAGGCCGGATAGTAGCCGCGCATCTGCACGTCACTGAACACATAGCGCTGATGCATCGATTCCTGCGCCAGCACCACATCGTCCGGGTGGCAGGAGAAGGGATAGACCGGCACCATGGCGATCATGCAGCCAATCTGAAAGTCAGGATTGATGTCGTGGCCGAGTTTCACCACTTTTGCGCTGGCAACAAACTGGTGGTGCATCACCTGATACATCGCCTGTTCAGGTTTCTCATGTTCGGTAAAGATCACGCCTGAACAGCAGTAACCAAACAGCGGATACTGCCAGTTACGCTGGTTGTTGATCTCATTGAAGGTCATCCAGTATTTCACTTTGCTTTTATAGCGGTTCAGCACCACTTCGCTGAAGCGCACAAAGAAGTCGACCACTTTGCGGTTGTGCCAGCCGCCATACTCTTTGACCAGGTGATAAGGCATTTCGAAGTGCGAAAGGGTGATGACCGGTTCAATGCCATACTTCAGCAGTTCATCAAACAGGTCGTCATAGAATTGCAGGCCCGCTTCGTTGGGCTGTTGCTCGTCACCGTTAGGGAAGATACGGGTCCAGGCAATCGAGGTGCGGAAACATTTGAAGCCCATCTCGGCAAACAGCGCGACATCCTGTTTGTAGTGGGAGTAAAACTCCACACCCTTGTGGTTCGGGTAGAAATGACCCGGCTGCACGCCGTCGGTGATCACCCGGTCAACGCCGTGTGAACCGCCAGTCATCACGTCAGCAATGCTGACGCCTTTGCCGCCCTGATCCCAGCCGCCTTCAACCTGATGCGCTGCCACCGCTCCGCCCCAAAGAAAGCCTTTTGGTAACTGCAATTCTGCACTCATGCTTCACCCCATTACGGATATTGAAATTGAGCTGAGTGTAGCAAGGCAATAATGAAAGTCACGATATAACAGCGCGGCAATAATTACGTTTGTTACATCCAAAAAACAGGCTGTTTTATTTCCCCAGCTGGCGGCCGATTGCTTCAATAATATAGGTCACTGGCACCTGAGTCGTAATGTCGGAATTGTCCGCCATACGGATGATGGGCACATGGTAGCAGAGGTTGAAATCACCGATCTTCGCCAGCGAGCAGCTCTCCGTGTTGGTTATCGCAATGATTTTGCACTTATTCAGGCTGAACTGGCTGGCAATGCGCAGGATCTCTTCCGTTTCGCCGGAAACCGATAAAATAATGGCAATGGCGTTTTCATAGAGATCGGGACTGACCGGATAATAGGGATCGTCAATCGCGTGGCTGAATTTACCGAGGTTAGAGAAAAAGCGTGCGCCATATTTTGCCAGACTGCCGGAGGTGCCGACGCCAATAAAGAAGACCCGCTCAGCCTGATTAATCTTCTGCGCGGCCTCAGCGATGAGCTGTTCAAACTCCGGATTATTGATGCTCTTAAAAAAGCTCAGCATTTCACTGACGCCCGCCGTGTTGAGCATTGGCGCACTTTGCTGTTCGTTTAAGCGCAGGCGGATGCGGAATTCCGACCAGCCTTCACAGCCCATCTTGCGACAGAAACGCAGCACGGTGGTGGTGGAGACGCCAGCCTGCTCAGCCAGCTCGCGGATCGTCATGTAGCTGACGCCTTCGCGGTGCTTAATGATGAACTGATAGACCTGCATTTCCAGATCGTTAAGGCGGGCGAGATCGCTATGCGAAAACATGAATGACTCATTGAACAGTTGACTGGCGGCCAGTTTACCAGATTCATCACCCGGTTTAAGGGATAGTGAATTTCACCAGGATAATTTTAGCGTACAAGTGTACACTGAAAAAATTGTTGGCTACGCTGGATAACGATATCACTGCTATGGAGCTGATCAGGAACCTGTTATGACCCCCACACTCTCTCACAAACATCAACACGCTGCGGGCTATTCGTTCGCCGAGGAAATTGCCAACAGTATCAGTCACGGTCTTGGCTGCCTGTTCGGTATCGTCGGACTGGTGCTGATGCTTAATCAGGCAACGGAGAGGCAGGCCGACACCCTCACTTTTATCAGTTACAGCCTCTATGGTGGCAGCATGATCCTGCTGTTTCTGGCCTCGACGCTCTATCACGCTATTCCGGCTGGCCCGGCCAGACCCTGGCTGAAAAAGTTTGATCATTGCGCCATCTATCTGCTGATTGCCGGCACCTATACGCCGTTTCTGCTGGTCGCGCTGAGGACGCCGCTGGCGTATGGACTGATGGCGGTGATCTGGGGGCTGGCGCTGGCCGGTATTCTGTTCAAGTTCACGATTGCACATCGCTTTAAAGCGCTGTCGCTGGTGACTTATCTCTGTATGGGGTGGCTGTCGCTGATTGTGGTTTATCAGCTGGCGATGATCCTGCCGCCGGGCTGCATCTGGCTGCTTGCCGCAGGCGGGATTATCTATTCGCTGGGGGTGATTTTCTATGTGGCGCGCCGCATTCCGTTTAATCACGCCATCTGGCATCTGTTCGTGCTGGGCGGCAGTCTCTGTCACTTCTGCGCTATCTACTTTTATGTGCGCTAAATTGAGCCTGCTCTGAATTGTGGCACTGGCCCTTCCCTTAGCGGAAGGGCCATACGCTCAATCAGCTTTCATCCAGCGAGTAGGGCAGTGGCTGAATGGTCAGATGTCCGCCTTCATCACCTTCCACCCGCAGCACGCTGTCCGGCTCCAGATCGTTATTCATCACGACCTGAATCCAGCTAATCCCGTCATCTAACTGCACCGCAGCCAGCACGCTGCCGGTTCGACGCCAGCGTTCACCCATCTGCAACTCCAGCGGGGCATTGGCTTCTGGCAGATGACTTGCCTGACCCGCCAGCCAGTAGAGCGCGCGTTTATTGGCGCCGCGATATTTGGCCCGGGCCACCATCTCCTGACCGGCATAGCACCCTTTTTTAAAGCTGATGGCATCCAGCGCCTGCAGGTTGGTGGCCTGCGGAATAAACTGCACGCTGGTGGCGGGATCAATCACCGGAATGCCCGCTTCAATATCCAGCGCCAGCCACTGCTGACTGTCATTAAACTGTGCATCGTCATTGAGCTTCTGCTTCAGCGCTTCTGCCTGGGCCAGCGAAGTGACAATCAGAAAACGTTCGGCCGGATGGGCAAACCACAGCAGCGTGGTTTCTCCCTGCTGCACCACCGGTTTCTCGCTGTCGGGCAGGCTATCAAACAGATTTGCCAGCGCGGCGCGCGCCTGGAAACCGGCCACGCCCAGCAATACTGACTCATCATCAGCCACCATCGACACTTTCGAAAACACGGCGTATTTCTTTAACTCGGGCAGTTGGATGTCGCGCAGCTCACGACGGATCAGATAAGCATAGCCTTCACCGCGATGGAACAGGCGCATATTGCTCCACATTTTGCCTTTAGCATCGCAGTGTGCGGCGAGCGAATGGTGGTCGGCATCCAGCGCGGCGACATCCAGCGTTAACTGACCCTGCAGGTAAGAGGTGCTGTCGGCGCCGGTAATGGAAACCAGCGCCCAGCTATCCAGTGACATCAGGGTTAACGGCAGACGAGACGACGCGGCAGGCTGGCGCGGCGGTAAAGTAAATGTGGGCATGGAGATATCCTGTATAAGAAGGTTCATCCGGAATAATATCTTTAATGTTAAAATAGCCGACTGGCAATGCAACCTGTTTACGGAAAACGGCGCACAAAAGGCGTGATAACCCTGAAAAGATCCAGCCTGAAATGTGGCAGGTTGCACAGCATGCGACGCTGCGCCTGCGAGCCGCATTAAACCAGGTTACACTAGGCGCCACGTTGTGAATTGTGGAAATTGATGCATGGATATTAATGATAAATCACGCATTCAGTGGGCCTGCCGTCGCGGCATGCTGGAACTGGATGTGGCTATTATGCCGTTCTTCAAATTTGAGTATGAGACGCTGAGCGACACCGATAAGCAGGTCTTTGTGGATTTGCTAAAGAGTGACGATCCCGATCTGTTTAACTGGCTGATGAATCACGGTGAGCCAAAGGATCCGGAGCTTAAGCGGATGGTGAACCTGATCCAGCAGCGTAACCATGCTCGCGGCCCGGTGGCAATGTAAGCTGCGGCCCTCTCGTCTGGCGTGCGGGTTAGTCTGCGCCTGGCTGATAGCAGCCGTGACTGGCGTGGTGCTGATGACGCTGCCTGCAGGCGGCTGGCTGGTTAAAGCGCCGATTATTCTGCTGTTGCTGGCTGAGGGCTGGCGCAGCGTTTGGCGATTGATTCAACGGCAGGGTACGTTACAGCGGGAAAGCGTCCATTGCTGGATCTGGCAGGGAAAACGCTGGCGGCCAACTCAGCCACTACGCTGGTTACCCGTTGGCGTGCTGCTGGTGGCGAAGAGCGAACAGGGTGCCACGCTGCGCTGGTGGCTGATGCAGGACAATATGCAGCCTGGCGAATGGCGGGCGTTACGCGCCTGCTGCTTCAGCCCGGCGCGGCATTAATGGCAGCAGTGCAGGCAAGAGCGTCTGAAGCCGTTCATCTGCCTGCACTGCGGTTCAATAATGACAGGCAAGAGCGATTAAAGCCGCTCACCTGTTCATGCCAGGGTTCGACACCGGCAGAAGGGCCGTCAGAGCAGTCCTGCGGTTTCGGTTAACACCTGTTCGCACCACTGCTCAACGCGCTCATCGGTGACCTCGAACTGATTCACATCATCAAGCGCCAGACCCACAAACTGCGAGCCATCGGCACTCAGCGGTTTCGGGCTGGTGAACTCATAGCCTTCAAGCGGCCAGTAGCCAACAAAACGTACCCCCATCGGCTGCAGCAAATCGTGCAGCATGCCGAGCGCATCTAAAAACCACTCGCCATAGCCAATCTGATCGCCCATGCCATACAGTGCGACAATCTTGTTTTGCAGATTCAGCGCGGGCAACTGCGGCCAGATCGCCTCCCAGTCCTCCTGCAACTCACCGAAATCCCAGGTCGGGATGCCCATGATCAGCAAGTCGTACTGCTCCATCAGGCGTGGGTCGTCATCTTTCACGTTATGCAGCGTCACTAACTCTTCGCCAATAAAATCGCGAATTTTCTCCGCTACGATTTCGGTGTAACAGGTACTGGAACCGTAAAAAAGACCGATTTTCATGCAGATAACACTCTGTAAATACTGACTTTGGCGCAATTGTACCAGAAGCGCTGCTGAATCAGGCATAATGAGCATGATTTTACACCAGACGGCGGAGATAACGTGCAGGACAGCGATCTGACAGAACAGTTTCTTGATGCGCTCTGGATTGAACGCAATCTGGCGCAGAACACTCTCTCCTCTTATCGCCAGGACCTCCAGACGCTGACCGGATGGCTGGCGCATCATCAGCTGACGCTGCTTAGCGTTGCGCCGCTGGATCTGCAGCAGTTTCTGGCTGAACGGCTGGAGGGAGGCTACAAGGCGACCAGCTCAGCGCGGCTGCTCAGCGCCATGCGTCGCCTGTTCCAGTATCTTTACCGCGAAAAGCTGCGCCCGGACGATCCCAGCGCGCTGTTGTCAGCACCAAAACTGCCGCAGCGTTTACCGAAAGATCTCAGTGAGGCGCAGGTCGAGCGACTGTTGCAGGCGCCGAATATCGATATCCCGCTGGAGCTGCGCGACAAAGCGATGCTGGAGCTTCTCTACGCCACGGGCCTGCGCGTCTCCGAACTGATTGGCCTGACGCTCAGCGACATCAGCCTGCGCCAGGGCGTTGTCCGGGTTATCGGTAAAGGGGATAAAGAGCGGCTGGTGCCTTTAGGTGAAGAAGCGGTTTACTGGCTGGAGCAATATATGGAACATGGTCGTCCGTGGCTGCTCAACGGTCAGACGCTGGACGTGATGTTTCCCAGTAATCGGGCGCAGCAGATGACGCGCCAGACCTTCTGGCATCGCATCAAGCATTACGCCACGCTGGCGGGGATTGACAGCGAAAAGTTATCACCGCATGTGATGCGCCATGCCTTTGCGACCCATCTGCTGAACCACGGTGCCGATCTGCGTGTCGTACAGATGCTGCTGGGACACAGCGATCTCTCCACCACCCAAATTTATACGCACGTCGCCACTGAGCGCCTGCGTCAGTTGCATCAACAACACCATCCGCGGGCCTGAACCGCGGCGATAAGGACAAAAATGAACAAGCATTTTGCCATGCTGGCTCTTTTAGCCAGCGCCTTTTCCGGTCTCGCACAGGCCGATGACAGCGCCATTCAGCAATCACTTAAAAAGCTCGGTCTGAACCAGACGGAGATCAGCCCGTCACCGCTGCCGGGTTTTAAAACCGTGCTGTCAGAAAGCGGCGTGCTCTACGTGACCGACGACGGCAAACACATGATCCAGGGCCCGCTCTATGACGTCAGCGGCAAACAGCCGGTCAACGTCACCAACCAGCTGCTGGACAAAAAAGTCGAAGCGCTGGTGCCGGAGATGATCGTCTACAAAGCGCCTAAAGAGCAGCACGTGATCACGGTCTTTACCGACATCACCTGTGGCTACTGTCACAAGCTGCACGAGCAGATGGCGGACTACAATGCGCTGGGCATCACCGTGCGCTACCTGGCGTTTCCGCGTGAAGGGCTGAATGGTCAGATTGAGCCAGCGATGAAAGCGATCTGGTGCAGCGCCGACCGCAATAAAGCGTTTGATGAGGCGATGAAAGGCAATGCGCCGAAGATGGCCGCACCAGACAGCTGCAAAATCGATATCGCCCAGCACTATAAACTTGGCGTGCTGTTCGGCATTCAGGGCACGCCCGCGATGCTGACTGACAGCGGCATGATGATCCCAGGTTATCAGTCGCCGCAGGAGCTGAAGCAGGTGCTGGACAATCAGAAGCGTGGTGGTTAATCGGTGGTAAAACAGGATGTGGAACTCCGTCGCCGTGAGGTGACGGTTGACGATGCGCTTCCGGCGACGCTGCCGCCGCTGCTGAAACGACTCTATCTGCAACGCGGCGTGCGCGACGCGGCAGAGCTGGAGCGCGGGGCGAAAAACCTGCTGCCGTACCAGTCCTTAAGCGGGATTGAGAGCGCAGTGGAACTGCTGCATCAGGCGCTGCTGGATGGGCGTCGCATTATGGTGGTGGGCGACTTTGATGCCGATGGCGCGACCAGTACCGCGCTGACGGTCATGGCGCTGCGCAGCATGGGCGGCGGCAACGTGCAGTATCTGGTGCCTAACCGCTTTGAAGATGGTTATGGCCTCAGCCCTGAAGTGGTTGAGCAGGCGCGGGCGCGCGGCGCGGCGATGATCCTGACCGTCGACAACGGCATCTCCTCCCACGCCGGCGTTGAATGTGCCCATCAGCACGGGATTCCGGTGCTGATTACCGACCACCACCTGCCGGGCGAGACCTTACCAGCCGCTGAGGCGATCGTTAATCCCAATCTGCCGGACTGCAACTTTCCCTCACGTGCACTGGCGGGCGTGGGCGTTGCGTTCTATCTGATGCTGGCGCTGCGCGCCCATCTGCGCACCCAGGGCTGGTTTGGTGCCACTCGCACCGAACCCAATCTGGCGGAGATGCTGGATCTGGTGGCGCTCGGCACGGTTGCCGACGTGGTGCCGCTCGACGTCAACAACCGCATTCTGGTGTGGCAGGGACTCAGCCGCATCCGGGCGGGAAAATGCCGGCCAGGCATCCGGGCGCTGCTGGAGATTGCTAATCGCGATGCGCGTCAGATGGCAGCCAGCGATCTCGGCTTTGCGCTGGGGCCACGGCTCAATGCCGCAGGCCGGCTCGACGATATGTCGGTGGGCGTGGCGCTGTTAATGACTGAGGATCTCAGTCAGGCACGGATGTTAGCCAGTGAGCTGGACGCGCTGAACCAGACACGAAAAGAGATAGAGCAGGGCATGCAGAGCGAAGCGCTGGCGCTGTGTCAGGCGCTGGAGCGTGAGCAGCGCGATCTGCCGCTGGGGCTGGCCTTTTATCATCCCGAATGGCATCAGGGGGTGGTGGGGATCCTCGCCTCCCGTCTGAAAGAGCGTTTCCATCGTCCGGTGATTGCCTTTGCTCCGGCGGGCGACGGCACGCTGAAAGGCTCAGGCCGCTCAATTGCCGGTCTGCATCTGCGCGACGCGCTGGAGCGTCTGGATACGCTGAATCCCGGCCTGATGCTGAAGTTCGGCGGTCATGCCATGGCGGCAGGCTTATCACTGGAAACCGCACGCTACGAGGAGTTTCGTCAGCGCTTTGCCGATCTGGTCGGTGAGTGGCTGGATGGCGAATCTCTGCAGGGCATCATCTGGTCAGATGGTGCGTTGCAGCCGCAGGAGTTTTCGCTGCAGACCGCTGAGATGCTGCGCGAAGCGGGGCCCTGGGGCCAGGCGTTCCCGGAACCCGCCTTTGACGGCAAATTTAAGCTGCTGCAACAGCGGCTGGTGGGCGAGCGACATCTGAAAGTGATGGTCGAAGCGCTGGACGGCGGTCCGCTGATCGACGGGATCGCCTTTAATGTCGATACCACCCTGTGGCCCGACAGCAGCATTCGTCAGGTCGAGCTGGCCTATAAGCTGGATATCAATGAGTATCGTGGTAACCGCTCGGTACAGCTGATCATTGACCATATCTGGCCGCTTTGATTTTTCTAAGGCGCGCGCGTCTCCGGTCACAGCAGAGGCGCGTCAGCCTGTTTTTTCCCTGCGTTAACCTGCTGTGCGAGCGGTTGTCGTCGCAGCCCGATAAGCAAATGCAACGCGTCACGCCGCCCCGGCATCAGCCCGCTGTCTCAGCGCTACAATCTGCCGCCAGTTTCGGGTAAACTTGTGCGTTAAATTTCCTGTCCCATCGAACATAAGAAAGACGCTAAAGCCATGTTTGAAATCAACCCGGTCAAAAACCGTATTCAGGACCTCAGTGAGCGCAGCGACGTTCTTCGGGGGTATCTTTGACTACGATGCCAAGAAAGAACGCCTCGAAGAAGTAAACGCCGAGCTGGAACAGCCCGATGTCTGGAACGAACCTGAACGCGCTCAGGCGCTGGGCAAAGAGCGCTCCTCGCTGGAAGCGATCGTGCAGACGCTGGATCAGATGTCGCAGGGCCTGGAAGATGTGCAGGGTCTGCTTGAACTGGCGGTAGAAGCGGAAGACGAAGAGACTTTCGACGAAGCGGTTGCCGAGCTGGATGTCCTTGAGAGCAAGCTGGGCGAGCTGGAATTCCGCCGCATGTTCTCTGGCGAGTATGACAGCGCCGACTGCTACATCGATCTGCAGGCGGGTTCCGGCGGCACCGAAGCGCAGGACTGGGCCAGCATGCTGATGCGTATGTATCTGCGTTGGGCTGAAGCCAAAGGCTTCAAAACTGAAATTATCGAAGAGTCTGAAGGTGAAGTTGCAGGCATTAAATCTGTGACCATTCGCGTGTCAGGCGACTACGCCTTTGGCTGGTTGCGCACCGAAACGGGCGTGCACCGCCTGGTGCGTAAGAGCCCGTTTGACTCCGGCGGCCGTCGTCACACCTCATTCAGCTCCGCCTTTATCTATCCGGAAGTGGATGACGATATTGATATCGACATCAACCCAGCCGATCTGCGCATTGACGTCTATCGCGCGTCAGGGGCGGGCGGCCAGCACGTTAACCGGACGGAATCTGCGGTACGTATTACCCATATTCCAACCGGTACCGTCACCCAGTGTCAGAATGACCGTTCTCAGCACAAGAACAAAGATCAGGCGATGAAGCAGATGAAAGCGAAGCTGTATGAGCTTGAGATGCAGAAGAAAAACGCTGAGAAACAGGCGCTGGAGGACAACAAGTCCGACATCGGCTGGGGAAGTCAGATCCGTTCTTACGTTCTCGATGATGCACGCATCAAAGATCTGCGCACCGGCGTAGAGACGCGTAACACCCAGGCGGTGCTGGACGGCGACCTGGATCGATTCATTGAAGCTAGTTTAAAAGCAGGGTTATAAGGAACCGACATGTCTGAACAACAACCGCAGAGCGCTGATGCCGCCGTTGAGTTAAATAACGAACTGAAAGCGCGTCGCGAAAAGCTGAGCGTGCTGCGTGCAAACGGCGTGGCGTTTCCTAACGATTTTCGTCGTGACAGTCTCTCAAACCAGCTGCATGAGAGCTATGGCGAGAAGAGTAACGAAGAGCTTGAAGATCTCGGCATCGAAGTCAGCGTTGCCGGACGTATGATGACCCGTCGTATCATGGGTAAAGCCTCTTTCGTGACCCTGCAGGATGTGGGTGGCCGGATTCAGCTTTACGTCTCGCGTGACGATCTGGCTGAAGGCATCTACAACGAGCAGTTCAAAAAGTGGGATCTCGGCGATATCCTGGGCGCGCGCGGCAAACTGTTCAAAACCAAAACCGGCGAACTGTCGATTCACTGTTCTGAACTGCGCCTGCTGACCAAAGCACTGCGTCCGCTGCCGGACAAGTTCCACGGCCTGGCCGATCAGGAAACGCGCTACCGTCAGCGTTACCTTGATCTCATCGCCAACGAGGAGTCGCGTAACACCTTCAGAATTCGTTCGCAGATCATGGCCGGCATTCGCCAGTTCATGGTGGGCCGCGACTTTATGGAAGTGGAAACCCCGATGATGCAGGTGATCCCTGGCGGCGCGTCTGCGCGTCCGTTCATCACCCATCACAATGCGCTGGATATCGACATGTATCTGCGTATCGCTCCAGAGCTTTATCTGAAGCGTCTGGTGGTGGGCGGATTCGATCGCGTGTTCGAGATCAACCGTAACTTCCGCAACGAAGGTATTTCGCCACGTCATAACCCAGAGTTCACCATGATGGAACTCTATATGGCTTATGCGGATTACAAAGATCTGATCGAGCTGACCGAAAGCCTGTTCCGTACGCTGGCGCAGGATGTGCTGGGCAGCACCGTGGTGCCTTACGGCGAGCAGGAGTTTGATTTCGGTAAGCCGTTTGAAAAACTGACCATGCGTGAAGCGATCAAGAAATACCGTCCGGAAACGGATCTGGCCGATCTGGAAGACTTTGATAAAGCGGTGGCGATTGCTCAATCACTGCACATCAAGGTTGAGAAAAGCTGGGGTCTGGGCCGTGTCGTAACCGAAATCTTTGAAGAGACCGCTGAAGCGCATCTGATTCAGCCGACCTTCATCACCGAATATCCGGCTGAAGTCTCTCCGCTGGCCCGTCGTAACGACGAGAACCCGGAAATCACCGATCGCTTTGAGTTCTTCATTGGCGGTCGTGAAATCGGTAACGGCTTCTCCGAGCTGAACGATGCGGAAGATCAGGCTGAGCGTTTCCTGCAGCAGGTGAATGCCAAAGATGCTGGCGACGACGAAGCGATGTTCTACGACGAAGACTATGTCACCGCACTGGAGCACGGTCTGCCGCCAACCGCCGGTCTGGGTATCGGTATTGACCGTATGGTGATGCTGTTTACCAACAGCCACACTATCCGCGATGTGATTCTGTTCCCGGCACTGCGTCCAGGCAGCAAGTAAGTTTGACTGTTCTCAGAAAAGGCCGGGGCATCCCGGCCTTTTTTATGTCTGCTGTTCGCCTCGCCATGCTTGAGTCATGTCGCTCCCTCTGCCAGGCTGAATGTCTCAACCTGGAGCAACCATCATGACACAACGTCCCGACTGTATTCGCCACTGGCAAGCGCTTGAAGGCGAAGATAACGAACATTATGCTGACAGCGATGAGCGCATGTCGATTGGTGCGCCACTGGCTAAGTTGCTGGGATTAACCCGCCTTGGCATTCACCATGAAAGGCTCTTGCCCGGACGCCGCATGTCTTATCCCCACGCGGAGAGCGCAGAAGAAGAGTTCATTTTTGTGCTTGAAGGTCATCCTGACGCCTGGATCAACGGCGAGCTGTACCCGTTGTCGCCGGGCGATGCAGTGGCTTTTCCGGCGGGCACTGGCATTTGCCACACCTTTATCAATAACAGCGAGCACGAGGCACGCTTTTTAGTGGTGGGGGAGACCAGCAAGCCTGAAAATCGTATTACTTATCCTCTTAACCCGGAATACGAAGCAACCCGTAAAGACAGATGGCTTAATCCGCCCGAACATCTTATGGGCAACCATCCAGGTTTGCCCGACACAAAATCTTAGGATTTAATCGCCTGATCCAGCCATGTCTGAAATCGCGAGTAAGGCACATAGAGCGCAACGTTCTTATAGAGTGTCTTACCGCTGACATTGTCGTTGATGTTATTGCTGTAGCCAATAATCACGCCCGCCAGCGTATCGTCAGAGGCGTTATAGACTGCGCCGCCCGACATCCCTTTAACCACCCCCGCATTCGCCGCCACCACGACGCAGTCTGATTTGTTCCAGCTGTTCGCCAGCGTGGTATTGATCAGGTTCTGCCCGCTGGAACTGACCGGCATGGCCGAAATAAAACTGTAGCCGTAGAGATTGACCTGATCGCCGATGTGGCTGTTACGAAAGTTGGGTGGCAGGTTCATTTCGCTGTTTTTGTGGTAGACCACGGCCAGATCGCATTGCGGATGCCAGGCTTTGACCCGGTAAAGCGAAAACTTTGCCACATGTGCGGCGGTCAGGCTGTACTCCGGCGTCAGTGGGATGGTGGTACCGAGCGTGCCTAAACCCAGCACGGTGGGAATGCCGGTCACGGTCATATCCACCCGTTTTTCAGCTTCTTTACTGTACTCATAATGACCCACCGAGCAACCGGTTAAGCCAAACACCATTAAGGCTATGAGTCGTTGCATTCTCTCTCCCTGCGTCAGAAGTTGATCACATCACCTGGCAATTGATTAGGGATATATCGGCAACGTTAAGGATTTATTAATTAAATACGCACTAAAAAGCGTAACGGGTTCGCGGGAAATGACAACCTGACCCTGGGTCATGTGCGCTTTAACGGGCTTAGCCAGCAGGCTGACAAAGCCATTTTTTCCGGCAAAGCGGCAGGATTATTGCGGCCCCGGCAATAATCCTTTGCTGCGCGCAGGCTATGTCGCGCATCAGCACTGTGCTGTAATGCTCACCGTGACGCAGATCAAATTTTAATAAGCGTCGAGGGGCTGCGCGTCTGTGCAGTTCACCTGCAAATGATATTGGGAGAGTGTTATGCCTGTAGCATTAATGGCGCTGGCGTTGAGTGCGTTCGCCATCGGAACCACTGAGTTTGTCATTATGGGATTGCTGCCGGAGGTGGCGCGTGACCTTCAGGTGTCGATTCCGTCGGCGGGCTGGCTGATCAGCGGCTACGCGCTGGGCGTGGCGATAGGTGCGCCGATTATGGCGCTGCTCACCGCCAGGCTGCCGCGTAAAAAAACGCTGATTCTGCTGATGGTGATATTTATTGTCGGCAACCTGCTGTGTGCGCTGGCTTACAACTATAACCTGCTGATGCTGGCACGCATCGTCACCGCGCTTTGTCACGGTGCCTTCTTCGGTATTGGCGCGGTGGTCGCCGCTAGTCTGGTACCAGCCGGTCGTCAGGCTTCCGCTGTCGCACTGATGTTCACCGGACTGACCTTAGCCAACGTGCTGGGCGTTCCGCTGGGAACCAGTTTCGGACAGATGTTTGGCTGGCGAGCCACCTTCTGGGGCGTGGCAGTGATTGGCGTGCTGGCGTTTATCGCCCTGATCGTGAGTCTGCCCAACAATAAACAGGAAAAGCCGGTTCACCTGGCGAGTGAAATTGGTGCACTGGCCAACGGGAAACTGTGGCTGTCGCTGCTGATGACGGTGTTCTTTGCCGCGGCGATGTTTGCGCTGTTCAGCTACATTGCGCCGCTGCTGCTAGAGGTGACGGGCATCAGCGATCGCGGCGTCAGCTGGACGCTGTTCCTGATTGGCGCAGGCCTGACGGTCGGTAATATTCTTGGCGGCAAACTGGCCGACTGGAAAGTCTCCTTTAGCCTGATCCTCAGCTTCTCACTGATCGCCATCTTCTCGCTGCTGTTCAGCTGGACCAGCCATGCGCTGTGGCTGGCGGAGATCACCCTGTTCCTGTGGGCGATGGCGACCTTTGCGACGGTGCCGGGTCTGCAGATCAACGTGGTACGGCACGGCAAAGAGGCGCCTAACCTGGTCTCAACCCTGAACATTTCGGCGTTTAACGTGGGCAATGCGCTGGGTGCCTGGGTCGGCGGTGCGGTGATTGGCCGTGGATATGGCCTGACGGCGGTGCCGGTTGCTGCCGCTGCGCTGGCGGCAATCGGCCTGCTGATCTGTCTGATCACCTTCCGCAAATCGGGCCGCGCAGCCGCCAGGGTTCGCGCTTAAGCCAGGCGGGCGGAGATGCGTGCCGGAAAGTCAGCCACCTGCCGTTGCAGATGGCTGACAAAGGCATCGACCAGCGCCGATGCAGGGCGGTGCTGCGGCCTCACCAGGCTGACGGTAAACGGAACCGCCACGCTGAACTTACGCATCACCACACCGCTGTCGGCGTAATCCAGCGCCGTCAGCGGATTCACAATTGAAATGCCCACGCCCGCTCTGACCATGGCGCACACCGAAGCGGCACTGTGCGTCTCCATCACCAGCCGCCGCTCGACGCCCTGCTCATGAAACAGCGCATCCAGCAGTTGACGATAGCTGTCACTGCGCGACAGGCTCACATACTGTTCGCCCGCAAAATCGTGCGGCGTCAGCTCTGAACGCTGACTCAGAGGGTGATGCTGAGGCAATACGCATACTTCATCGCAGGTCAGCAGGGCGAGACGGTCAGTGCCGGCCGGAGCGTGCTGGGTTTCGGTTAAGCCGATATCGTAGCGCTGTGCTGACAGCCACTCCTCCAGCAGCGGCGACTCCTGCGGAATCACATTCAGGCTCACATCCGGGTAGCGCTGTAAAAAGGGCTGACACAGTGGTGGCAGCAGCGACTGCGAAAAAACGGGCAGGCAGGCGATCGACAGCTCACCCTGACGGAACTGGCGCAGCCCTTCAGCCGCTTCCATGATGCGATCCAGTCCGTACCAGGATCGCTGCACCTCTTCGAAAAGACGCAATCCCTGCACCGTCGGTTGCAGGCGACCACGAACCCGTCCGAACAACTCTAATCCCAGCTGCTGCTCCAGGCGTGCCAGCTCCCGGCTCACCGTCGGCTGTGAGGTGTGCAGCAGTGTCGCGGCTTGAGTCAGATTGCCGCTGGTCATCACCGCATGAAAAATCTCGATATGCCGCCAGTTAATGTTCGCCACGCACCCTTCCTATATCCATTCTGCATAGATGCTATTAAAACAGATATTTTTCGCTATGACACGATTCTGGCTTAATGCAGCTATTGCCACAGGAGAATTGCCATGCCACGTTCCTTACAGAGTACCGAAATCGCACTCAGCGCCGCTAACCTGCTGCCGCTGGCACGCCGCTACGCCGGGCCATTCTGGGCTTATGATGCGCAGATTATTCAGGCGCGTATTGCCCAGCTGCAGGCATTTGATGTGGTGCGCTTTGCGCAGAAGGCCTGCTCGAATACGCATATCCTGCGCCTGATGCGCGCAGCAGGCGTGAAAGTGGACTCGGTATCGCTGGGTGAGATCGAACGTGCGCTGGCCGCGGGTTACCAGCCTGGCGGTGATGAGATCGTCTTTACCGCGGATCTGTTCGATCAGCCGACGCTGGTGCGGGTGACCGCGTTAAAGGTGCCGGTTAATGCCGGATCGATCGATATGCTGCATCAGCTCGGCGCGGTCTCACCGGGACATGCGGTGTGGCTGCGGGTCAATCCTGGTTTTGGTCACGGCCACAGTCAGAAAACCAATACCGGTGGCGAAAACAGCAAGCACGGTATCTGGCACGCCGATTTAGCCGAGGCGCTGGCGGCGATTAAGCAGCACGGCTTGCAGCTGGTGGGCATTCATATGCATATCGGCTCAGGCGTCGATTATGCGCATCTGCAGCAGGTCTGTGATGCGATGGTTGAACTGGTGATGGCGTCGGGTCAGGATCTGACCGCGATCTCTGCGGGCGGTGGCCTCTCTGTGCCTTATCGCTATGGTGAAGAGGCGATCGATACCGATCACTATTTCGGCCTGTGGGATGCAGCACGGCAGCGTATTGCCCAGCATCTGGGTCACGCGATAAAGCTGGAGATCGAACCGGGCCGTTTCCTGGTGGCCGAGGCCGGTGTGCTGGTCTCTCAGGTACGGGCGGTTAAGTCGATGGGCAGCCGTCACTTCGTGCTGGTCGATGCCGGTTTCAGTGACCTCATGCGCCCCTCAATGTATGGCAGCTATCACCATATCTCGCTGATGGCGGGCGATGAACGGGCCATTGATGAGCAGCAGACTATCGACACGGTGGTCGCTGGCCCGCTGTGCGAATCGGGTGATGTCTTTACCCAGCTGGAGGGCGGCATGGTCGAACCACGCGCGATTCCGGCGGCAAAGGTTGGCGATTACCTGGTCTTCCACGACACCGGTGCTTACGGTGCATCCATGTCCTCTAACTACAACAGCCGTCCGCTGATCCCGGAAGTGCTGTTTGAGCAGGGCCAGCCGCGCGAGATCCGCCGCGCGCAGACTATTGAGTCGCTACTGGCACTGGAAATCAGCTAATCACCTCGCTCAGGCGGCCGGCGCGCCGCCTGTCAGCCATAGATCTCTTTGCGCAGCATGACCAGCTCCTCTGCCAGCTCGCGGCACAGCATTGCATTCATCAGATGATCCTGCGCATGCACCAGAATCAGCGTGACCGGCAATTTTCCGCTTCCCTCGTCTGCACCAATCAACGCGGTCTGAATTTTATGTGCCGCTTTTGCCGCGGTATCTGAAGCTGCCAGCGCCGCGTCAGCCCCGGTCCAGTCGCGTTTGCGCGCACACTGAATCGCCATCATCGCCGACGAACGGGCTTCCCCTGCATTGATCAGCAATTCCATCATGGTCTGTTCGTAATCCATAACGCCTCCGCTATTGGTATGCCAAATTGGCCGTTTTAATCATACTGGAATGCCAATAAGCGTTTCCGGGAGGCTCGTCACAGAAAAAACCGAGGGGATTCGTCATTTTGGTATGCCACTAACAGGGAAGACCACGACGATTACAGGAATACCGATCTTACATCTCTGAGGGTTGATCATGTCTCTACAGGACCGCCTTATCGATTCCCTGGGCAGCTTTGCTACCCGCTTTAACAGTTATCGCTACATCATGGCGATTAAAGCCTCATTCATTACCCTGATGCCGGTGATCATTGTTGGCGCTTTCTCGGTATTGATCTCTAACATGGTGCTGGACAGCAAAAATGGCCTTGCCAGCTTTGCCGCCCTGGCTTTTTTAGCTGACCTCAAGCCCATCACCAGCAGTATCAATTACGCCACGCTCAGCTTTCTCAACATTGGTGCGGTGTTCCTGATTGGTATTGAGCTTGGGCGCATCAACGGTATAAAAACGCTGTTTCCCGGCCTGCTGGCTATCATCTGCTTTGTATCCGTGACGCCGACCACCTTACAGATGATGGTCGATGGGCAGATGCACCTGGTCACCGACGTGCTGGCCAAACAATTCTCCGATACCAAAAGCCTGTTTCTCGGCATGTTTATCGCCATCCTATCAGTAGAGATCTACTGCCGCCTCGAACAGGTTGAGCGGCTGAAAATCAAAATGCCCGACACGGTGCCGCCCAACGTGGCCGCCTCTTTCTCCGCGCTAATCCCCTCAATCATCACCGTGACGCTGATAGCGACTTTTGGCTTTATCTTCCATCGCGTCACCGGCATGTACCTTTACGATGCGGTATACCAGGTGGTGCAGCAGCCGCTGGAGTCGGTGGTGCAGAGCCTGTGGGGCATTCTGATTCTGATGTTCGTCGCCCAGCTGTTCTGGGTGATTGGTATTCACGGCAACCAGATGGTGAAGCCGATCCGTGAGCCGCTGTTGCTGGGCGCGATTATGGTCAACATGACCGCTTTTGAGCAGGGAAAAGAGGCACCGAACATCATCACCATGCCGTTCTGGGATGTTTATATGAGCATCGGCGGTTCCGGCCTGACCATCGGGCTGCTCACCGCCGTGATGCTGGCAACGCGACGCAAAGAGATGCGTGAAATCGCCAAACTGTCGTTCGGGCCAGGCATTTTCAATATCAACGAGCCGGTTATATTTGGTATGCCGATTATGCTTAACCCGATACTGGCTATCCCTTTCATCATCACACCGCTAGTGACAGGTTCTATCGGCTACTTCGCTACGGTGATGGGATTTGCCGGGAAAGCCGTGGTGATGGTGCCATGGACCACGCCTCCGATTATCAATGCCTGGCTGTCAACGGCCGGATCGATGGGTGCGGTGGTGACGCAGATCGTCTGCATTCTGGTGTCAGTACTTATCTATCTGCCATTTGTGAAAGTCGCAGCCCGCCGCGCGGATGCAGCAGAAGCAGCGGAAGCAAAGAGCCTGCAACCTGAGCTGAACCCTAACCGAACGGAGGTGTTATGAGTCGTCAGACTGTCCACATACCTGAGAATTTCATTCTGGGAGCTGCTGCCTCCGCCTGGCAGACGGAAGGCTGGAGCGGAAAAAAAGCGGGGCAGGACTCCTGGCCTGACGCCTGGTATCAACAGGATCGTCACGTCTGGCACAACGGTTATGGCCCGGCGGTTGCCACCGACTTTATCAACAGGTTTAGTGAGGATGTGGCGCTAATGAAGGCCAGCGGGCTGACCCACTACCGCACTTCAATCAACTGGTCGCGTTTCCTGATCGATTACGAAACCGCTACGGTCGATGAGGAGTACGCGGCTTACTATGACCGGCTGATTGATGAAATGCAGCGCCAGGGCATTGAACTGATGCTCTGTCTGGAGCATTACGAGCTGCCCGCCACGCTGCTGGCGCAGTATGGCGGCTGGCAGTCAAAGCATGTCGTTGAACTCTTTATCCGCTATGTCGAACAGGTGTTTAAACGCTATGCCGGTCGGGTCACGCGCTGGTTTGTGTTTAACGAGCCGATTGTGGTGCAGACCCGCGTCTATCTTGACGCGCTGCGCTGGCCTTATGAGCAGAACACCCATAAATGGATGCAGTGGAACCACCACAAAAATCTTGCTACCGCCCGGGTAGTGCAGCTGTTCCGCGCGGCAGGCTATGCCGGTCGCATTGGTACCATACTCAATCCGGAAGTCACCTATCCGCGATCGTCAGCCCCGCACGACCAGAAGGCGGCGCATATTTATGACCTGTTCTACAACCGGGTGTTTCTCGACCCCGCCATTAAAGGCGAGTATCCGGCGGAGCTGCTGGCGCTGCTTGATAAGCATCAGATTGAGTGGGAAACCACCCCGGAAGAGCTGGCGATTATTGCCGCCAATACCGTCGATGAAGTCGGGCTTAATCTCTACTATCCGCATCGCGTGAAGGCACCGTCCCGCGCCTGGCATCCCGAGACACCCTTTCATCCCGCCTGGTATTACGAACACTTTGAACTGCCGGGGCGACGGATGAACCCTTCACGCGGCTGGGAAATTCAGCCTGAAATTATCTGGGATATGGCGCAGCGGATGCGCGATGAGTACGGCAATATCCCGTGGTTTGTGGCTGAAAGCGGTATGGGAATTGAGAACGAAGCGCAGTTCAAAAATGCCGACGGGGAGATTCAGGACGATTACCGCATCGCGTTTATCAGCGAGCACCTGCATCAGGCGATACGCGCCAGTCAGGCGGGTATTAACTGTCAGGGCTACATGCTGTGGGCGTTTACCGACAATGTCTCGCCCATGAATGCCTTTAAAAATCGCTATGGTCTTATCGAAATCGACTTAGATAAGCAGCGTCAGCGCCGTATGAAGAAATCTGCCCACTGGTTCCGTACGCTGCGCGACACGCAGCAATTTACCCTGTGGCTTGATGATGAGCCGAAATAACGCGAGGAAACGAGCATGAAACGAATTGTTCTGGCCTGTGCTGCGGGCATGTCGACCTCAATGGTGGTGACGCGGATGGAAAAGGAGGCTGCCGCTCGCGGACTGGCATTTCAGATCTACGCCATTCCGGAGCAAAACCTGCGTGAAGAGCTGCAAAACTACGGCAACGAGGTGGTGGTCGTGCTGCTCGGGCCACAGGTGCGCTTCAAACTGGAGGAGAACAGAAAACTTACCGACAGCTATCAGTTGCCCATCGCGGTGATCGATACTGTTGCTTACGGCACGCTGAATGGTGCAAAGGTACTCGATCAGGCGCTGGCTTTGATACACTGAGCCCCAGTTTGCGAGCCAGCCTCTCCGGTTCGCGGGCATTGTCGCGCAGGGAACCGCGGCAATGCCGTTAGCGCATTGATTGCAAAGGGTGACAGTGTGGACAAAGCCGAAGCGCCGCAAGAAAAAAAGCAGTATCAGGAAATTGGTCAGCACCTGCGTCAGCAGATCTGTGACGGGCACTATCCGGTGGGATCGCGCCTGCCGCCTGAACGTCAGCTGGCTGAAACCTGGGGCGTCAGCCGGACCATCGTGCGCGAGGCATTATTGATGCTGGAGCTGGAAGGTACGGTGGATATCCGCCAGAGCTCCGGCGTCTATGTGATGCGTATTCCTTCCGCCAGTGATGACGAAGAAGAGGCCTTCTTCCGCAGCGACGTTGGCCCGTTTGAAATGCTACAGGCACGTCAGTTGCTGGAGAGCAATATTGCAGCCTTTGCCGCAAAAATGGCGACCAAAGCGGACATTGAAAATCTGCGCCGAACGCTGGAACAGGAGCAGCGTGCTATTGCCGCCAACGACAGCAGTCAGGACAACGACAAGTTGTTTCATCTGCTGCTGGCGGGTGCCAGTCAGAACCAGATGCTGCTCGATACCGTCACCAGTATCTGGCGACATCATGACAGCAGCCCGCTCTGGCAGCAGCTGCGCCCGCAGTTTGAAACCCGCGCCTATCGCCTGAAGTGGCTCGGCGATCACCAGACAATCCTGGCCGCTCTGCGTCGGCGTGATGTGATGGGGGCCTGGCAATCCACCTGGCAGCACCTTGAGAACGTCAAGAATACGCTGCTGGAGCTTTCCGACGCCGATGCGCCTGACTTTGATGGCTACCTGTTTGATTCAGTCCCGATCTTTCAGGGGAAACTGATGTGATTGAGATTGTATCGCTCAGCGATGCCCCCCAATTTGCCGATCAGATCATCGACTGGCAGTGGCGCGCATTTGGTGAAGCCACCAGCCGGGCGTTCTTTGCCAGTGTGGTGAACAGCAGCCTTATCGGTGCTGATTTTCCAGTGACTTTCGTTGCCGTGGAGGCGGGCAGGGCAGTCGGCACGGTGGGATTCTGGCGCTGCGACCTGATCAGCCGTCAGGATCTTTTCCCCTGGCTGGCGGCGCTCTATGTTGATGAGTCGGTGCGCGGCAAAGGTGTCAGTCAAGCGCTGCAGCAGCATGTCATCGCCTATGCACAGGCACGGGGCTATCCACAGTTGTGGTTATGGTCAACGTTTGAGGGTTACTACGAACGTTATGGCTGGCTGCCACAGGGTGAAGCGCTGGAGTATCCCGCTAAGCCGGTAAAACTCTATTATCGCGACCTGTAAGTGATGCCAGCCGCCACGCGGCAGCTGGCAACAGAACGCTCAGGGAGCCGGATAAGTATAACGACGATGGATCGCCTCAATGCCTTCCAGGATCTCTGCATTTAAGGTCAGATTGAAGCTGTCGATATTGATCTGCAACTGTTCAGGCGTGGTAGCGCCCAGCAGCGTGCTGGCCACAAACGGCTGCTGACGCACATAGGCCAGGGCCATCTGCGACGGGTCGATCTGATGCTGCTGAGCCAGTGCCACATATTCGGCAATCGCCTTTTGTGACTGCTCGCCGCTGTAGCGGGTAAAGCGGCTGAACAACGTGTTGCGTGCGCCCGCAGGCTGCGCGCCATTCAGGTATTTGCCGCTCAGCGTTCCAAACGCCAGGCTGGAATATGCCAGCAGCTCTACGCCTTCATGCTGGCTGATTTCGGCCAGACCCACTTCAAAGCTGCGGTTCAGCAGGCTGTAGGGATTCTGAATGCTGATAATGCGCGGCAGCTCATGCTTCTCCGCCAGCTGCAGATAGCGCATCACGCCCCACGCGGTTTCGTTCGACACCCCGATATAGCGGATCTTACCAGCGCGCACCTGTTCGGTCAGCGCTTCCAGCGTCTCCAGCAGCGTCACCTGAGCAGTGGTTTCGCTGTACTGATAGCCAAGCTTGCCAAAATAGTTGGTCTGACGCTGTGGCCAGTGCAGCTGGTAGAGGTCAAGGTAGTCAGTATTCAGGCGTTTCAGGCTGGCATCGAGTGCTGCGCGGATGTTTTTACGGTCCAGCGCCATATCCGGGCGAATCGACGCATCATTGCCACGTGAAGGCCCGGCCACTTTACTGGCAAGAATGATTTTGTCGCGGCTGCCGCGCTGTTTAAGCCAGCTGCCAATATATTGTTCGGTCAGACCCTGGGTTTCCGGACGCGGGGGCACCGGATACATCTCGGCAGTATCAATAAAGTTGATGCCGGAACGGATAGCTAAATCCAGTTGAGCATGGGCGTCGGCTTCGCTGTTCTGTTCGCCAAACGTCATGGTGCCCAACCCCAGCTGACTCACTTCCAGCGTGCTGTGGGGAATACGATGATAGTGCATTGCCAGCTTCCTTTTCTTTATGGAATGGAATGTTGTGTCCTCAGGGACTATAGCGCGAGCAATGGCGGGGAAGGAAGGGGGAAAAGTCGGGGAAATCACCTGCCAGCCGGGAATCGGTGGCAGGTGATTAAATCGGGCACTTAACGTTCAATGATCGTAGAAACCTCATCGCTGTTAATCTGCACCATATGACCCGTCTGGTCAGTGTACTCCACCAGGCCGGTCTCTTTATCAATGCTCGGCTTGCCTTCGGTCATGATCATCCGGCCATCTTTGGTCGCCATGACATAATCAGAACTGCATCCACTTAAGAATGCGGCGGTTACCATCACCAGTGCTACTCCTGCCAACCCTTTCATCACGCCTAATCCTCACAAATGGTCAAGTGCAAACAGTGTAGTAATAAATGGTTTTGCCGGCAGGGTTAATCGTATGAATCTGAAAATAACCGGGCGAGCAGGCTCGCCCTTGACTTTATCAGGCGTGCTTTTTCTTACTGCGCATCAGGTTAAGACACTCAACCGCCATTGAGAAGAACATAGCGAAATAAATGTAACCTTTTGGTACGTGGACCGCAAAACTCTCCAGGATCAGGGTGAAACCGACCAGAATCAGGAAAGAGAGAGCCAGCATTTTCACTGACGGATGGCGGTCAACAAACTCACCGATCGCGCGCGCAGCGAACATCATCATCAGCACGGCAATAACCACCGCCGCCATCATAATGAACAGATGATCGGAGAGGCCGATGGCCGTGATCACCGAGTCGAGGCTGAAAATAATGTCGAGCATCATGATCTGCACAATCGCACCCAGGAAGGAATGGACGCGGGTGTTGTGTTCGCCTTCGCTGCCTTCAATCGTTTCATGGATCTCCATGCTCGATTTCCACAGCAGGAACAGTCCGCCGAACAGCAGAATCAGATCGCGCGCCGAGAACGCATGATCCATCAGCGTAAAGAGCGGGTTAGTCAGACGGGCTACCCACGCGATAGAAGCCAGCAGGCCAAGACGCATCAGCATCGCGCCCATCAGACCAATGCGACGTGCGCTGGCTTGCTGGTGTTTTGGCAGTTTAGCAACCACCAGCGACAGGAAAATGATGTTATCAATACCCAGCACCACCTCAAGGATGGTCAGGGTGCCCAGCGCCAGCCAGGCGTTGGGATCGGAAATCCACTCAAACATACCGACATTTAATCCTAAACGAAAAGTAAACGGCGATTATACGCATTCAATTCGCCGATCTCCCACAAAATTGCGACACATCAACGCGGGTGGCGACAATCAGAGGAGAAAATGACGCGCCAGCAGGGGCCCGGTGAAGCTTTTCTTCAGGTAGAAACCGCGCGGCAGCGTCATGATTGGCTGGCCCTGATCGCCGATTCCTTCTGTCAGCGCTTTGCTATTGGCGGCTTTGGGCCGGATTTGCAGCCAGGCACCATGTCGCGCGGTAATCTGCTCTACGCGACCCAGCACAATCATATCCATCAGCTCTTCCCAGTCTTGTCGCAGCATCTCATCTTCTTCCGCATCGGGGCTCCATAACAGCGGCGCGCCGACACGGCGTTCCCGCAGCGGAATCTCACGCCCGCCTTCAACCGGGATCCACAATACCCGCGCCAGCTTGTGGCGCACATGGCTGGTGAGCCAGGTCACGCCGCTGTTGCCGGTCAGAGGTGCCACGCAGACAAAGGTGGTTTCCAGCGGTTTACCCTGCGCATCAATCGGGATGGTTTTCAGTTCGATACCCAGATGGGCAAAGTCCTGCTCCGCTTTGCTGCCTGCGCTGGCACCAAGATGCCACTCCAGCAGCATGCCGACCCAGCCCTTGTCGCGTTTGAGATCCGCAGGCATGGGCAGACCGGCGCGCGCGGCCAGGGTTTCCAGGGTTAAACCGGCTAAATCCTGCGCGCGTGCCAGCAGGCTGGCTTCATCTTCAGGTGGTCCTGGCTGGTAACTCATGGTGAACACTCGCAATGATTAAAATTTGTACAGCAGCGGGTGAGTCACGTTTCTCACATAAATAATCCGCGTCAGGGATCGATAATAACATGATAGATCGTGCTTTTTTTAGCGGATTGCACGCTCGCCGCCCCAGGTGCTTCAGGGTTATCCCAGCTTACCCGCAACAATGAACAGGATCTCCAGCCCGGTTATCCACAGAAAAATGGGATAACCACCGTCTGAGTGCGGTACTGGTTCCATTTACAGCCTTGACTTTTCACGATCTGGCCATAATTTCGCCGCTCTGGCCTAACCCTGAGCGATTATCTGTGGATAAAAAGCAGTGTGCTTATATTTTAAGCAATTGTCAGTTGCCATGAAAATATTCACTGTTTATAAAAGATTTACCGGTAAGGTTTTCGATTTAATTTCATTAAAAATCAGATGGATGTGTTGCTGGCTCATTTTGGCTCTTCAGCGCGCACGGAAAAGGTTATTCAGATAACTCCCGCGTTCTGCACAAAGCTATCCACAGAAAAGGTGAATAAGATCGATCTTTTTCTCGGTCATTGTTTATAACTTTGCCATTTTCTGTGAGTTATCCCGGCGATGATGGCTTAACCCCCCATGAATCCAGTGGTTTACCGCCTGTAAGGAGTGTGAAACAATCAGCTCATTCAAATTTTGCTTTGAGGTAGTCCGGTGATCGATGATGATGGCTACCGCCCGAATGTTGGTATCGTAATCTGTAACCGGCAGGGACAAGTGTTATGGGCCAGGCGCTTTGGACAGCACTCCTGGCAATTTCCTCAGGGAGGCATCAATCCCGGTGAAACCGCAGAACAGGCGATGTATCGCGAACTGTTCGAAGAAGTCGGATTACACCGGAAAGATGTTCGAATACTTGCTTCTACCCGTAACTGGTTACGTTACAAGTTGCCAAAACGTTTGGTGCGTTGGGACACAAAGCCGGTATGTATCGGCCAGAAACAAAAGTGGTTTCTTCTGCAGTTAATGTGTAATGACGCGGATATCAATGTGCAGCACAGCAGCACGCCCGAGTTCGATGGCTGGCGCTGGGTCAGTTTCTGGTATCCGGTGCGTCAGGTTGTCTCCTTTAAGCGCGACGTTTATCGTCGGGTGATGAAGGAATTCGCTGGCGTGGTGATGTCTATGCAGGAGAGTGCGGGGCAGCGAAATAATCCTGCCCATCGACGTAAGAGAGGATAGGCCACGCCCTTTATGCTCACTCAGTTGCGCGAAATTGTAGAAAAAGTGGCGAGTGCGCCGCGTCTCAATGAAGCACTCGACATCCTGGTTAATGAGATCTGTCTGGCGATGGATACGGAAGTCTGTTCCGTTTACCTCGCCGACCACGATCGTCACTGCTACTACCTGATGGCGACGCGCGGACTTAAAAAACCGCGTGGCCGCACCGTGACCCTGGCGTTTGACGAGGGGATCGTCGGTTTAGTGGGCCGTCTGGCCGAACCGATTAACCTTGCTGACGCCCAGAGTCATCCCAGCTTTAAATATATCCCCGCAGTGAAAGAGGAGCGCTACCGCTCCTTCCTCGGCGTGCCGATTATCAGCCGTCGCCAGTTACTGGGCGTGCTGGTGGTACAGCAGCGCGAGCACCGTCAGTTTGATGAAAGCGAAGAGTCGTTTCTGGTCACCCTTGCCACCCAGATGGCGGCATTGCTGTCGCAGTCGCAGATGGCTCAGCTGTTTGGTCAGTTCCGGCAGACGCGGGTGCGCGCAATTGCAGCTGCGCCTGGCGTGGCGGTGGCACCGGGCTGGGTGGATGAGACGCAGCCACTGCTCGATCAGGTTTCGGCTGCCTCAACGCTGGATGTTCATCGCGAACGTGAGCGTCTGTCGCTCGCCATGAGCGAAGCCACCAGTGAATTTCGTCGCTTCAGTAAACGCTTCAGCGCCAGCGCTCAGAAAGAGAGTGCGGCCATTTTCGACCTTTACTCTCACCTGTTAACCGATGCCCGACTGAAAAAAGATCTGTTCGACGAGATCGAACGCGGATCGGTCGCCGAATGGGCAGTGAAACAGGTGATCGAGAAGTTTGCTGAACAGTTTGCCAGCCTGACGGACACCTACCTGCGTGAACGCGCAGGCGATCTGCGGGTGCTGGGTCAGCGCCTGCTGTTTCACCTTGACGATACGCTGGTCGGGACCAATGCCTGGCCGGAACGCTTTGTGCTGGTGGCCGATGAGCTGACCGCCACCACTTTAGCTGAGCTGCCGCATGAGCGGCTGGCGGGCGTGGTGGTGCGTGACGGCGCAGCCAACTCCCATGCGGCGATTCTGACGCGCGCGATGGGGATCCCGACGGTCATGGGCGCTGACATCCAGCCTCATCAGCTCAACAAACGTTTGCTTATCGTCGATGGGTATCGCGGTGAGCTGTTGATCGATCCCGAGCCGGTGCTGGTGCAGGAGTACCAGCGTTTGATCAGCGAAGAGAATGCGCTGAGCAAAATGGCGGAAGGCGTGGTCGATCAGCCCGGTGAGCTGAAAAGTGGCGAGCGCGTGCAGGTGATGCTGAATGCCGGCTTAAGCCCGGAGCATGAGCAGACGCTGGGCAACTGGGTGGATGGCATCGGTCTCTACCGCACCGAAATCCCGTTTATGCTGCAGAACGGCTTCCCGTCGGAAGAGGAGCAGGTGGCGCAGTATCAGGGCATGTTACAGCTGTTTCACAACAAGCCTGTGACGCTGCGTACCCTGGATGTGGGGGCAGATAAACAGCTACCCTACATGCCTATCAGTGAAGAGAATCCCTGTCTGGGCTGGCGCGGCATCCGCCTGACGCTTGACCAGCCGGAAATTTTCCTGGTGCAGGTGCGCGCGATGCTGCGTGCTAACGCCGCATCCGGCAACCTCAGTATTCTGTTGCCGATGATCAGCCATATCGATGAGATCGACGAAGCGAAAAAGCTGATCGATCGCGCAGGACGCGAAGTCGAAGAGATGCTGGGCTATACGATCCCCGCGCCGCGCATCGGCATCATGATTGAAGTGCCGTCGATGCTGTTTATGATCCCGCATCTGGCGTCAAGGGTCGATTTTGTCTCGGTTGGCACCAACGATCTGACCCAGTATCTGCTGGCGGTGGATCGCAACAACACCCGCGTGGCCAATCTCTACGACTCGCTGCATCCGGCGATGCTGCGTGCACTGAATACGATTGCGCAGGAAGCCCGTCTGGCCAATCTGGAATTGTGCCTGTGTGGTGAAATGGCCGGCGATCCAATGTGCGTGGCGCTGCTGGTCGGGCTGGGGTATCACCATCTCAGCATGAACGGCAAAAACGTACCACGGGTGAAATACCTGCTGCGCCATCTGGATCACGAAGAAGCACAGCAGCTCAGCGAGCAGGGGATGAATGCTCATACCGCCACTGAGGTTCGTCATCTGGTCTCGACCTTTATGGAGCGTCGCGGGCTGGGTGGATTAATCCGCGGCGGTCGCTAAGCGCTACTTCAGGCTATTTTATTTGCCATTCTGGCCCTGGGCAGTGCTCACACAGGCTGCTTTAGCAACCTGAACGCCCGTCAGGGCGGCCCTGAAGGGGCGAGCACAGCGAGTAATCCTCACGTACTACGTGTACGCTCCGGTTGTTGCGCGCTGTCCGTGACCAGTCTGGCTGCAACAATGTACGCCTCACGAGTCAGACTCTGGGCGTTATCCGCGTTTACATTTGCGGGACAATTCACAAAACCGGCTGTGCTATGATGCGCAGCCTTAATTTATGTGCCTGACAACACCCCCTTTTCAGGGTTGAAAAATAGACGGTGAATGATGAATAACGGCTATATTGCATTTCCGCAGTTCGATCCGGTGATCTTCTCGATTGGACCGGTTTCGCTTCACTGGTACGGTCTGATGTATCTGGTGGGCTTTGTTTTCGCCATGTGGCTGGCTGTCCGCCGCGCCAATCAGCCGGGCAGCGGCTGGAAAAAAGAGGAAGTGGAGAACCTGCTTTATGCCGGTTTCCTGGGGGTCTTCCTGGGTGGACGCATCGGCTATGTGCTGTTCTACAACTTACCGCTGTTCCTGGAAAATCCACTCTATCTGTTCAAAGTCTGGGATGGCGGCATGTCGTTCCACGGTGGCCTCATCGGGGTGATTGTCGTCATGCTGGTCTTTGCCCGCCGCACCCGACGTAATTTCTTCCAGGTGGCTGATTTCATCGCGCCGCTGATCCCGTTCGGTCTGGGTGCCGGTCGTCTCGGCAACTTCATTAACGGTGAGCTCTGGGGCCGTGTCGATCCGGGCTTCCGCTATGCCATGCTGTTCCCTGGCTCCCGCAGCGAAGATGTCGCGCTGGCCGCCACCAATCCGCAATACCAGGCGCTGCTCAACACCTACGGCGTGCTGCCGCGTCATGCTTCGCAGCTCTATGAACTGGTGCTGGAAGGGATAGTGCTGTTTATCATCCTGAATCTGTTTATTCGTAAGCCACGCCCGATGGGCAGCGTCTCTGGCCTGTTCCTGATTGGCTATGGCGCCTTCCGTATTATCGTTGAGTTCTTCCGCCAGCCGGATGCCCAGCTTGGCCTGTTTGAAGGCGGAATCAGTATGGGACAGATCCTCTCTGTGCCGATGATTATTGCCGGTATTATTATGATGACCTGGGCGTATCGTCGTCGCCCGCAGCCACAATTTCGCGAGGAAAAATGAAACAGTATCTGGATTTAATGCAACATGTGCTGCACGAAGGCACGCCAAAAGCTGACCGTACCGGCACCGGTACGCTTTCAATTTTTGGTCACCAGATGCGTTTCAATCTGCAGGATGGTTTTCCGCTGGTCACCACCAAGAAATGTCATATCCGCTCGATTATTCATGAGCTGCTGTGGTTTCTGAAAGGCGATACCAACATCGGTTATCTCAAAGAAAACAACGTCTCCATCTGGGATGAGTGGGCGGATGAGAATGGCGATCTCGGCCCGGTGTATGGCAAACAGTGGCGCAGCTGGGGAACGGCCAGCGGCCAGGAGATTGACCAGTTAAGCCAGGTGATGGAGCAGCTGAAGCGCGATCCCGACTCACGCCGGATTATCGTTTCTGCCTGGAACGTCGGCGAGCTGAGCGAGATGGCGCTGGCCCCTTGCCACGCGTTCTTCCAGTTCTACGTGGCGGACGGCAAACTCTCCTGCCAGCTCTATCAGCGCTCGTGCGACATCTTCCTGGGCCTGCCGTTTAACATCGCCAGCTATGCGTTGCTGGTACATATGGTGGCGCAGCAGTGCGATCTGCAGGTGGGCGACTTTGTCTGGACCGGCGGTGATACCCACCTCTACAGTAACCATCTGGAGCAGGCGCGCCTGCAGCTGACCCGCGAACCGCGTCCGCTGCCATCACTTGTTATCAAACGCAAACCGGCGTCGCTGTTTGACTATCAGTTCGAAGATTTTGAGATTGAAGGCTACGATCCGCATCCCGCGATCAAAGCCCCTGTCGCCATCTGATTCGCGATAAAAGATAACGCCCTGGCTTCATCGCCGGGGCTTTTTTTTGCCCGCAAACCGGTAAATCTGCGGCAACGCTCGCACGCTTCTGCCAAATCATGCTGTTGGGGAAGATTCTCTGCGACGTGCTTTCCAGCCTGCCAAACCGCGCCTTGTTTCATCTGTTCATCACCCGCACTCTGACGCTATGAAAACAGCACACTTACGCGGTTTTACCCTGCCGGAACTGCTGCTGGTGATGGTGATTGCCGGCATGCTGAGCGTTGCCGCGCTGCATGGCTGGCAGCGCTGGCAACAGCGGCTGCAACTGCGCGACAGCGTCCAGCAACTGCAGGGATTCCTGCTTCGGCTGCGTGCCCAGGCCAACCGGCAAAATAGCGATCTGGTTTTATGGTCACGGCCTGGCGATCCCTGGTGCATCGGTGCCGGAAGCCTCCCCGTTGCAGGGTGTGATAGCCGAAAACGGCTGCAATTCGTGGCGCCGCACGCTGGCGTTTCGCTCTATGGCATCCGGGGTGAACCGGGCTTCTATGGCCGACGTAATGTGGCCCGGGCGGGTAGCATTGAGCTGGGTAACAGCGCCGGACGAATGCGGCTGATTATCTCGGCCAGAGCCCGTATTCGCCTCTGCATGACGGATGAGGAGACGTGCCGTTGAAAGTCGCCGGATTCAGCCTGCTGGAGATGCTGATCGCCTTAGCAATCAGCGCCGTCGTGATGTTAAGTGCTGGCCGTTTTCTGCCGCTGCTGCTGGCAGAGAACGCCGGCGTGATGCAACGGGCGCAGCTGCGTCAGGAGTTACAGCAGATGATGGCGACACTGGAAAAAGCGGTGCGGCGTGCCGGTTATTGTCACGGTGAGTGTGGCAGTGAGGCGCTGCAAATCAGAGAGAACTGCCTGCTGCTGCGCTGGGATGAGAACAGCAACGGTAAATGGGAAGGGGTGAGCCATGCAGAGAGTGACTATTACGGTTATCGCCTGCGACAACAGCAGCTTGAGATGCAGCGAGGTGTTGACCAGTGTCAGTCAGCGGGCTGGGAGCGGCTCTCCGATCCCGTGTTTATGACGCTGGAGCAGTTCAGCGTCAGCCAGCAGGGCACGCAGGTCAGGATAGTGCTGCAGGCACGGGCCGGACGCTGGCTTGAAACGATGGAGAGCTGGGTTGAGGCAGATAACCTGTGAAGCAGCGAGGCAGCAGCGCTCTGGGCATGGTGTTGATGATTATGGTCATCGGCAGCTTTACGCTGCATGCCAGCCGTAAGATGTCTGAGCAGGGAATGCGACTGCTGGCGGATGAGCAGCAGTTTATTCAGGGTTTCTGGCGGGCGCAGTCTGCGCTGCAATGGGGCTTCTCCCTGAGCTGGTCAGCCAGTGAGGCGGCCAGCTGTCAGCAGGATGATCGCCAGGGCTGGCGCAGCTGTTTACAACGAGGTGAAAAGGATGAAGGTCTGCTTAAAGGGGAGGCCAGCGGCAGTGGCATGGCAGTCTGGCAGTGGGTGCGGTTACGGGGCAATCAGATTACCGCGTTGCCGCACGGCTGGATTGACTACTGCCCGCTCACGCCCCCGGCCACCTGCCAGTAAGCGCGGTGGATTCAGCCTGCCGGAAGTGTTGTTTGCTCTGCTGTTAATGGCATTAAGCAGCAGCACGCTGTTGCACTATCATCGCGCACTGGCACTGGGATTCAGCCAGCAGTGGTATCAGCGTGAGGCATGGCGGGTGGCTGAGCAGCAACTGATGGGACATGAGAGTCCCGGCTGGACTTCAATACTGCAACAGCAGAGCGGTCCTTCAGGCTGCACCCTGGATCGGGCTGACGTGACGGGACCTTATCAGCGCCGTGCCACCCTGACGCGGCTGCGATGTTAACTCTCCCCGGTCGCCCTTTTGATGGGTTTCAACCGCGATACGCGGTAAAGTGACAGAGCCGCAATACCGCAGTCACGTTCTGAGTTATCACAGGAGTTTTCATGTTTCACGTTTATCACTCAAATCAGCTTGATGTGCTGAAGATTCTGGCGGCTGCGGTGATTAAACATGACCCTCTTGATGATCCTTTCGCCTCAGAAATGGTGCTGGTGCAGAGTCCGGGTATGGCGCAGTGGCTGCAGATGGAGCTGGCGCAAACTTTTGGAATTGCTGCCAATATCGAATTCCCGCTGCCTGCCAGTTTTATCTGGGAGATGTTCGTCCGCGTACTGCCCGATATCCCGGTAGAAAGTGCTTTCAGTAAGGCCAGCATGGGCTGGAAGCTGATGCACCGGCTGCCGGAGATGCTGAAGCATGAAGAGTTTACCTCTTTACGCCACTATCTCCATGACGATGGCGACAAGCGTAAACTGTTTCAGCTCAGCTCCCGCGTGGCCGATCTGTTCGACCAGTATCTGGTCTATCGTGCCGACTGGCTCAACAGCTGGGAGCGTGGCGAAACCATTGAGGGGCTGGGCGAGGCGCAGCGCTGGCAGGCCTCCCTGTGGCGCGATCTGGTGAGTTATACCCAGGCCCTGCGCCAGCCTGAATGGCACCGCGCTAACCTCTATGCGCGATTTATCCAGACGCTGGATCAGGCGAAAAGCACGCCGGAAAATCTGCCCAAACGGGTCTTTATCTGTGGCATCTCTGCGCTGCCGCCGGTCTATCTGCAGGCGTTGCAGGCGCTGGGACGTCACATCGACATCCATCTGCTGTTCACCAATCCCTGCCGCGATTACTGGGGCGATATTCAGGATTATGCGTTTCTGGCGAAACTACAAAGTCGTCAGCGCCTACGCCATGGTGCTGATGAATCACGCGGACTCTTCCGGGATGCTGAGCAGGCACCGGCGCTGTTTAACGACGCTGGTGAACAGCAACTGACCAACCCTTTGCTCGCCTCCTGGGGCAAGCTGGGACGTGACAACCTGTTTCTGCTGAGTCAGATGGAGTCAAACGACGACATCGATGCTTTTGTCGATGTGGAGCCGGACAACCTGCTGCACTGTATGCAGCACGATCTTCTCAATCTGCAGGATAACGCCATCATCGGACTGAATGCGGCGGAACTGGCACACAGCGATCAGAAGCGCTGCCTGGATCCGGAAGATCGGTCAATTGCGGTGCAGGTCTGTCACAGTGCCCAGCGCGAAGTTGAAGTGTTGCAGGATCATCTGCTGGCGATGATGGAGGCCGATCCGACGCTGAAAGCACGTGACATCATCGTCATGGTGGCGGATATCGACGCCTACGCCCCTTTTATTCAGGCGGTGTTCGCCAATGCACCTGCCGATCGCTATCTGCCGTTTGCGATTTCAGATCGCCGTGCCAGTCAGGCTCATCCGGCCATTGTGGCGTTTTTGCATCTGCTGGCACTGCCGGACAGCCGTTTTGTCTCGGAGGATGTGCTGGCGCTGCTCGATGTCCCGGCGCTCGCTTCCCACTTCGCCATTGATGAAAGCGGCCTGCGTTTACTGCGGCGCTGGGTCAGCGAATCGGGGGTACGCTGGGGGCTGGATGATGCCAGCGTAGAAGCCCTGTCACTTCCGGTTACCGGCCAGCACACCTGGCGCTTTGGCCTGCAGCGTATGCTGTTGGGTTATGCGATGGAGAGCCACAACGGTGACTGGGAAGGAATTCTGCCTTATGACGAGTCGGGTGGTCTGGTGGGGGAGCTGGCGGGACATCTGGCCGAGCTGCTCTCCCGGCTTAATCACTGGCGGCAGCTGCTTGCCGAACCCCGGCCACTGGCGGCCTGGCTGCCCATGTGCCGGGAACTGCTCAATGCCTTTTTCAGCCCCGATGCAGAAACCGAGGCCGCCTTGCTGCTGGTGGAAGAGCAGTGGCAGCAATTGATTGAATATGGCATGGATGCGCGGTTTGAAGAGGCGATTCCGGTGGCGCTGTTGCGCGATGATCTGCGTAGCCGGCTTGATCAACAGCGCATCAGTCAGCGTTTCCTGGCGGGGCAGATTAACTTCTGTACCCTGATGCCAATGCGCTCCATTCCTTTTCAGCTGGTCTGTTTGCTGGGCATGAACGACGGCGTCTATCCCCGTACTTTAGCACCGTTAGGTTTTGATCTGATGCAGCAGCAGTCCCGCAAAGGCGACCGCAGTCGCCGCGATGATGACCGCTATCTCTTCCTGGAGGCGATGATTTCGGCGCAGCAGCAGCTCTATATCAGTTATATCGGCCGGGCGATTCAGGATAATACGGAACGCTACCCCTCGGTGCTGGTCACAGAACTGCTGGATTACATTGGACAGAGTTTTTATCTGGACGGTGATGGCCATCTTGAGCTGGATGAGAGTGCCGAACGGGTGCGGATGCACCTGCAGCACCTGCACAGCCGGATGCCGTTTGCCGCCGAGAATTTCCAGCCTGCTGCCAGACTGCAAAGTTTCGCCCGTGAGTGGCTGCCTGCTGCGCGAGGCGCGGGGCAGCCGCAGCCCGATTTTGTGCAGCCGCTGGAGGCGCCGTTAATTGACGCGCTGACGCTGGAGGCGTTCCTGCGCTTCTGGCGACATCCGGTCCGGGCCTGGTTCCACCAGCGGCTTGGCGTGAGTTTCTGGCTGGAGGAGAACGAACTGCCCGACAGCGAGCCGTTTGCGCTCGACAACCTTGAGCGTTATCAGATTAACGCGCAGTTGCTGAATGCCCTGGTCGAAGGCGAGGATACTCAGCGGCTTTATGCGCACCATCGTGCGGCCGGTAATCTGCCTTATGGCGCGTTCGGTGAGCTGTTCTGGCAGGCGCAGCGCGATGAGATGCAGGAAGTAGCGGCAGAAGTGGTCACCCAGCGCAGCGACGGCGAGAGCTGGGAAGTGAATCTGCAACTGGAGCAGGTCAGCTTAACCGGGTGGCTGACGCAGGTTCAGAGTGATGGATTGCTGCGCTGGCGGCCTGGCGTACTCAACATGAACGACGGACTGCTACTCTGGCTGGAACATCTGGTCTACTGCGCGCTGGGCGGCACCGGCAGCAGCCGGATGTTTGGCCGGCAGCAGAGCCGCTGGTGCTTCCTTGCTGTGCCGCAGGCAGAGGCGATTGCTGCGCTGAATGAGTATGTCACGGGGTATCTCGCGGGTATGCGTCAGCCGCTGATGCTGCTTAACAAAAGTGGCGGCGCATGGCTGACCGCCAGCTACGACAAAAAAAGTCAGCAGTTACTGACTGATGAGGCAACCCAGCTTAAGGCGCGTAATCGCCTGCTGACGGCCTGGTCAGGCAGCTATCAGCTTGAGGGTGAAGGCAGCGATCCCTATCTGCAACGTCTTTGCCGGGTGCTGGATGAGCCACAACTACAGCAGATAACTGAGGCGGCACAGCGCTGGTATTTACCGGTACTGGCTGCACATCAGGATGATGAATAGCCGATCAGAAGGCGTTTTTGCTGACTGACTCATTACACAGAAATTTTGCTCTGCTTTGAGCCGCCGCGTCCGACATTGGCGGTTTATCGGGAAACGAGAGGGGTTTACATGCGGGTACACGCACGCTGGATAGCGGCGCTAATGTTAAGCCTGATGGCTTGCACAGCGCAGGCGCAGGAGCAGGCATCATCAGGCTGGCAGCCGGTTAACGACACTATTCGCAAAAGTGAACAGGATCCCCGCCACTATCAGGCTATCCGGCTTGATAATGGGATGACGGTGTTACTGGTTTCCGATCCTGTGGCACCGAAATCGCTGGCGGCGCTGACGCTGCCGATAGGATCGCTGGACGATCCCGATCAGCAGGCGGGACTGGCGCACTACCTTGAGCATATGGTGCTGATGGGTTCAAAGCACTACCCGCAGCCCGATAACCTGGCCGAATTCCTGAAAAAGCATGGCGGCAGCCACAACGCCAGCACAGCCTCTTACCGCACCGCCTTTTATCTGGAAGTGGAAAATGACGCGCTGGAACCGGCGGTTGATCGCCTGGCGGATGCGGTGGCTGAGCCGCTGCTGGATCCGGTTAACGCTGACCGCGAGCGCCACGCCGTGAATGCCGAGCTGACCATGGCGCGCTCGCGCGATGGCCTGCGTATGGCCCAGGTCGGCGCAGAAACCCTGAACCCGGCGCATCCGGCGTCACGTTTCTCGGGCGGCAATCTTGAGACCCTGAAAGATAAGCCAGGCAGCAAACTGCACCAGGCGCTGCAGGACTTTTATCATACGCATTACTCCGCCAATCTGATGAAAGCGGTGATCTATAGCAACAAACCGCTGCCGGAGATGGCGTCGATTGCGGCTAAAACCTTTGGCCGGGTGCAAAATCATGACGCCAGCGTGCCGGAGATTACGGTGCCGGTGGTGACCGATGCGCAGCAGGGCATCATCATCCATTACGTTCCGGCCCAGCCGCGCAAGCAGCTCAAAATTGAATTCCGCATTGCCAACAACAGCGATCGGTTCCGCAGTAAAACCGACACGCTGATCAGCTATTTAATCAGTAACCGCAGCAAAAACACGCTGACTGACTGGTTGCAAAAACAGGGGCTGGCCGACGGGGTGAATGCGGGCGCTGACCCGATGACCGAGCGTAACAGCGGCGTGTTTGCGATTACCGCGTCACTGACTGATAAAGGTCTGGCGCAGCGCGACCAGGTCGTGGCGGCGATATTCAGCTACATCAATCTGCTGCGTCAGCAGGGGGATGATAAGCGCTATTTCGATGAAGTTTCGCATGTGCTGGCGCTCGACTTCCGCTATCCCTCAATTACCCGCGATATGGATTACATTGAATGGCTGGCCGACACCATGCTGCGCGTACCGGTTGAACATACGCTGGATGCACCCTATCTGGCGGATCAGTACGATGCCGCCGCGATTAATGCCCGGCTGGAAGAGATGACCCCGCAGCATGCGCGTATCTGGTATATCAGCCCGCAGGAGCCGCACAACAAAAAAGCCTATTTTGTGGATGCGCCTTATCAGGTTGAGAAGATCACTCCACAAACCTTTGCAGACTGGCAGCAGCGCGCCAGCCAGATTACGCTGGCGATGCCCGTGCTGAACCCCTATATCCCGGACGACTTCACCCTGTTACCGTCAGACGGCAAAACGTATCAGCATCCGGTGAGACTGGATAACCAGGATGATATGCGTATTTACTGGATGCCCAGTCGTTATTACGCCAGCGAGCCAAAAGCGGCGATCACCCTGGCGTTACGCAATAAGCACACCATCAGTGATGCCCGTCAGCAGGTGCTGTTTGGCCTGAATGACTACCTTTCCAGCCTGGCGCTGGACGAGCTAAATTCACAGGCTTCAGTGGGCGGCATCAGCTTCTCAACGGGTGAAGATGAAGGGCTGGTGTTCAGCGCCAACGGCTTCACCCAGCGTCTGCCGACACTGCTGAAGAAACTGGTGGAAGGTTACGCCACTTTCCAGCCGACAGAACAGCAGCTGGAGCAGGCGAAATCCTGGTATCTGGAGCGGCTGGACGCGGCGGAAAAGGGCAAAGCGTTTGAACAGGCGATTCAGCCGATGCAACTGCTGTCGCAGCTGCCATATACCCAGCGCGAGGCTCGCCGCAAGCTGGTAAGCACACTCTCACTTAAGGATGTTACTGACTATCGCGATACGCTGTTCCGCGACGCGACGCCGGAGATGCTGGTAGTGGGCAACCTCAGTGCTGACAGCGTGACGCAGCTGGGGCATGAGCTCAAACAGCAGATGCAGAGTCATGCGACCCGCGACTGGCATAGTCAGTATGTCTCGATTAAAAAACCGCTGAAAGCCAACCTGCAACAAAAAGGCAGCAGCACCGACTCCGCCCTTGCCGCGCTCTATGTTCCACTGGGATACAGTGAATATCAGAGCATGGCGCACAGCTCCATGCTGAGCCAGATTGTGCAGCCGTGGTTCTACAATCAGCTGCGGACCAAAGAGCAGCTCGGCTACGCGGTGTTTGCCTTCCAGATGCCAGTGGGTCGCCAGTGGGGAATCGGCTTCCTGCTGCAAAGTAACAGCAAACAACCGGGCTGGCTGTTGCAGCGCTATCAGGCCTTCTACCCGCAGGCGGAAAAACGTCTGCGCAGTATGAGCCAGGCAGACTTTGCCCAGTATCAGCAGGCGATGATCAATGATTTGCAGCAGCGTCCTCAGACGCTCTTTGAGGAAGCGGATCGCTTTAGCCGCGACTTTGATCGGCAGAATGATCATTTTGATACCCGGCAAAAAATGACAGAGCAGGTTCAGCGGTTAACCCCGGCCAGCCTGGCAGACTTTTTCCGGCAGGCCGTGATCGAACATAAGGGCATGGTGATGACCTCGCAGATTGCAGGCACCGGCAATGGCAAAGTTGAGTTTGCCCGTCAGGCTGGCTGGAAAACCTGGAGTGAAGTGGCACAACTGCAGCAGTCGCTGCCGGTAAAGAGTGAGACCCAATGACGCAGTTACCTCCCGTATCGCTGAATCCTTTAACGCTGCCGCTCAGAGGCGAGCGGCTGATTGAGGCGTCAGCGGGGACCGGAAAAACCTTTACCATTGGTCTGCTCTATCTGCGCCTGCTGCTGGGGCTGGGCGGTGGAAACGCCTACAGCCGGCCGCTCTCTGTCGAAGAAATTTTAGTCGTGACCTTTACCGAGGCCGCGACCGCCGAATTGCGTGGGCGCATCCGCGAGAATATTCATCAGCTACGTCTGGCCTGTATCCGCGGCAAAAGCAGCAATCCGATGCACCAGTTACTGCTGGAGCAGATGCCGGATCTGAGTCAGGCCGCCGCGCAGCTGCTGGCTGCCGAGCGGCAGATGGATGAAGCCGCCATTTTCACCATTCACGGCTTCTGTCAGCGGATGCTGAATCTCAATGCCTTTGAGTCGGGCATGCTGTTCGAGCAGGAGTTGATTGAAGATGAGCAGGCGCTGCTGAAGCAGTCGGCCGCCGATTTCTGGCGTCGTCAGTGCTATCCACTGAGTCTGGATGTGGCGCGGATCATCGCCGCAGAGTGGAGCGGGCCGGACAGTCTGCTGGCCACGCTGCGCCCCTGGCTACAGGGGGAGTCCCCGGGGCTGAAACGTCCGCCTGCCGCCGATGAGACGCTGGCATCACGGCACGCCCGCAATCTGGCGCGCATCGAGGCCATCAAGCAGCAGTGGCAGGCGCTCAGCGCCGATGTTGAGGGCATTATCACTGCATCTGGCGTTGATAAGCGCAGCTACAGCAGTAAACATCTGCCCAACTGGGTCGCCCGCGTCACGCAGTGGGCCAGCAGTGACACGCTGGATTATCAGCTGCCCAAAGAGCTGGAGCGCTTTGGACAGCAGGTGCTGGAGGAGAAAACTAAAAAGGGTGAAGCGCCGCGTCATTCGCTGTTTGAGGCGATCGATCAGTTTCTGGCAGAACCGCTGTCGCTGCGGGATGTCATCATTGCGCAGGCGCTGACCGATGTACGCGCCACAGTGCAGCGCGAGAAACGGTTACGTGCACTGTTAGGCTTCGACGATCTGCTCAGTAAACTGGATGAAGCGCTGCAGCAGCCAGGTGGCGTTTTGCTGGCAGAAACCATCCGGGCGCGTTACCCGGTGGCCCTGATTGATGAATTCCAGGATACCGATCCGCAGCAGTACCGCATCTTCCGCACGCTCTATATTAATCAGCCTGAACAGGCACTGTTTCTGATCGGCGATCCTAAGCAGGCGATCTATGCGTTTCGCGGTGCGGATATATTTACCTATCTGCGGGCCAGAAACGAAGTCAGCGCTCACTACACGCTCGATACCAATTGGCGTTCATCACCTGAGATGGTCGGGAGCGTCAACCGCCTCTTTTCTCAGCTCGATTCGCCTTTTCTGTTCTCGGCGATCCCCTTTCAGCCAGTTAAGCCTGCGGCGCCCAATCAGTCGCTGAAACTGATTTTTGACGAGCAGCAGCAACCGGCGTTACGGTTCTGGCTGCAGCCTGGCGAGGGCGTGGGTAACAGCGATTACCAGCAGTTTATGGCACAGCAGTGTGCGGCCGATATCAGCCGCTGGCTGGTGGCCGGACAGCAGGGGCGCGCCCGCCTGGGCAAAGGCGAGGCGCTGCAGCCGGTGCGGGCTTCCGATATCACCGTGCTGGTGCGCAGTCGTAATGAGGCCGGTTTAATCCGCGACGCGCTGAATGCGCTGTCGATTCCTTCGGTCTATCTCTCCAGCCGGGACAGCGTCTACACCACGCCGGAAGCGCGCGAACTGCTCTGGTTACTGCAGGCGATACAGGCACCTGAGCAGGAACGTCTGCTGCGCAGCGCGCTGGCGACCTCAATCTTTGCTATTGATGCAGCAACGCTAGACGCGCTGACACAGAATGAACGCGAGTGGGATGCGCTGGTGGAGCAGTTTGCCGTCTGGCAGCAGCTGTGGCATCAGCGCGGCGTGTTACCGATGCTGCGTGACGTGATGATCAGGCGGCAGCTGGCAGAGAATATGCTGGCCTCGGAGAACGGTGAACGTCGCCTGACCGATCTGATGCATCTGGGTGAACTGCTGCAGGAGGCTTCGGTGCAGCTGGAGAGTCCGCACGCCCTGGTGCGCTTCCTGGCGCAGCAGATTGCCCGGCCAAACAGCCAGGCCTCCAGCCAGCAGTTGCGTCTGGAAAGCGACCGCCATCTGGTGCAGATCATCACCATCCATAAATCGAAAGGACTGCAATATCCGCTGGTCTGGCTGCCATTTGCTGCCGGGTTCCGCGAGGCGGCCAGCGCGCTTTATCACGATCGCGACACGTTCACGGCACTGCTGGATGTGCAGGGTGATGCACAAAGTCTGGCGCTGGCCGAAGAGGAGCGCCTGGCGGAGGATCTGCGTCTGCTCTACGTGGCGCTGACCCGTTCGGTCTATCACTGCAGCGTCGGCATTGCGCCACTGATCAAAGGCACCCGCAAAAAAGAGGGCGAAAGCGATCTGCACAAGAGCGCGCTGGGCTACCTGGTGCAGCAGGGCGAGGCGGCGGATGCGCAGCAGCTCACTCAGCGACTGAATGCGTTAACCGGTGAAGGGATTGCGCTGGTTGAAGAGGCTCTGCTGCCGGGAGAAATGTGGCAGGATGCGCAGCAGGGCGATGAGGTTTTAAGCAGCCGCGACATTACGCGCGCGCTGGCTGACGTCTGGCGGGTAACCAGTTATTCAGGCCTGCAACAGCATCACAGCTCGCCGCTGCTGGATGCGATGCCCAACTTTGATATTGATGCCGCGGGCGAAGAAGAGAAGGGTGAAGAGGCTGCATTAACACCCCACCACTTTCCGCGCGGAGCGGCACCTGGTACGTTTTTGCACGGTCTGTTTGAGTCGATCGACTTTACCGAACCGCCGGACAGGGTCTGGCTGGAAGATCAGCTGCAGCATAATGGCTATCCGCTGAGCTGGTTGCCGGTTCTGGAACAGTGGATTGACCGGGTCTTACATACGCCGCTCAATGCTGAGGGGCTGACGCTGTCGGCGATAAAAAGCAGCGAACGCCTGATTGAGATGGAGTTCTATCTGCCGATCAACAATCTGCTGACTGCGGCGGATCTTGACGCTCTGCTGCGCCGGCACGACAGTCTCTCTCAGCAGGCCGCCCCCCTGGATTTTCGTCAGGTGCGGGGCATGCTGAAGGGCTTTATCGATCTGGTCTTCCGCTGGCAGGGAAAATATTATCTGCTCGACTACAAATCGAACTGGCTGGGGGATAGCCACGCCGCTTACACGCCAGAGGCGATGGCGCAGGCGATGATTGGCCACCGCTACGATCTGCAGTATCAGCTCTATACGCTGGCGCTGCATCGCTATCTGCAGCATCGTTTGCCGGACTACGACTATCAGCGTCATTTTGGTGGGGTGTTTTATCTGTTTTTGCGCGGGATGGATGGCAGCTCGCCGGACAACGGCATTTTCGCCACCCGACCTGCTGAAGCCTTTGTGGAAGAAATTGATGCACTGTTTGGTGAAACCGGGGAGATGTTATGAGTGACATGCTGAGTCTGCTGCTGCAGGCGGTAGAGAAGCGTCTCCTGCGGCCGCTGGATATACAGTTTGCCCAACTGGTGGCCCCGGAATCACAGCCTGGGCTGCTGCTCGCTGCGGCCTGCGTCAGCGCTGACGCGGGTGAGGGGCACGTCTGTTTACCGCTGAGCAACCTCTGCGAAGCGAATCTGTTCGCTGGTCGCCAGCCTGCGCTGGCTCAGGCGATCTGGCACGCTGCTGGTGCGCCGCAAGACTGGACAGCACGCTTTGCTGACTGGTCGGCTGTCAGTGATGGCAGCCTGGTTACGCCGCTGGTGCTGAGCAATCAGCGTTTATATCTGCATCGGCTGTGGCAAAGCGAAGGCCGGGTCGCCGACTTCTTCGCTGCGCAGGAAGTAAAAACTGCGTTTGATATGCATGCTGCAGGCGACGTGCTGAATAGCCTGTTTGACGACCAGCCGGAGAACTGGCAGAAAATTGCGGCGGCCGTGGCGCTGACCCGCAAGACTGCGGTTATTTCCGGCGGGCCGGGTACCGGTAAAACCACCACTGTGGCGAAACTCCTCGCTGCCCTGATTCGCCTGAATCCCGGTGCACTGCGGATTCAGCTGGCGGCACCGACCGGCAAAGCCGCCGCGCGACTGACCGAGTCACTGGGCAGCGCACTGCAGGATCTGGCGGTCAGCGACGAAGAACGCCGGCGTTTTCCTGCCGAAGCTACCACGCTGCATCGCCTGCTGGGCGCTCAGCCCGACACTCAGCGGCTGCGCTACCATGCCGGTAACCCACTGCATCTTGATGTGCTGGTGGTTGATGAAGCGTCGATGGTCGATCTCTCAATGATGGCAAAACTGATCGCCGCGCTGCCTGCCCATGCCCGCGTCGTGTTTCTGGGCGATCGCGATCAGCTGGCCTCGGTCGAAGCCGGTGCGGTGCTGGGCGACATCTGCCGCTGCACCGAAAGCGGTTACAGCCTGGCACGGGCTGAACAGCTTGCCCTGCTGACCGGCTGCACACTGCAGGGCAGTGACGATGTGCAGGCACCCGCAGTCCGCGACAGTATCTGTCTGCTGCAGAAGAGTTATCGTTTTGATGACTCATCTGGCATCGGCCAGCTGGCAAAAGCGATCAACCGTGGCGATGCAGAGCAGGTCAGAGCGGTGTTTGCTGCGGCTTATGAGGATATCAGTTACCAGCCGCTGAACAGCGCTGACGCTTATCAGGCGATGCTGGATGAGGTAGCCCAGGGTTATCAGCCCTTCCTGCAGCTCATCAGACAGCAGGCGCCGCCCGCAGAAGTGATTGCCGCTTTTGGCCGTTATCAGCTGCTGTGTGCATTACGTGACGGGCCATTTGGCGTGCAGGGTCTGAACCAGCGTATTGAGCAGCGACTGATGCAGCTGCAGCGCATCCGTCGTCCTGGCATGGGCAGCCGCTGGTATGAAGGGCGTCCGGTGATGATCACCCGAAATGACAGCGCGCTCGGCCTGTTTAATGGCGATATCGGCATGACGATGCGGGATGAAGAGGGCAACCTGAAGGTCTTTTTCCCGCTGCCGGATGGATCGATCAAGGCGATTCAGCCGAGCCGGTTACCCTCACATGAAACGGCCTGGGCGATGACGGTGCACAAATCACAGGGCTCGGAGTTTGATCATACCGCGCTGGTGATGCCCACGCAGTTTCTGCCGGTGCTGACCCGTGAACTGGTCTATACCGCGATTACACGTGCACGGCGGCAACTGACCATCTACAGCGAACCCGGCGTATTTCAGCGTGCCGTGCAGCTGCAAACGCAGCGTCGCAGCGGTCTGGTGGAGCGACTGGGGGAATCTGGCTGAGAAGAGAGGGGACAGACCACGCAGGGGGTGCCTGTCCCTTACGGATTGAATCAGGTGAGATCGGCCATCAACACTTTTGAACGGCGCTGATAGTTATACATCTCTTTTTTACTCTCGGGCAGGGACTCAATATCTACCGGCGTAAAGCCGCGTTCCTGAAACCAGTGGATGCTGCGGGTGGTTAACACAAACAGTTTTTCCAGCCCCATCTGGCGTGCCTGAAGTGCCACGCGCTGCAGCAACATCTCACCGCGTGAAGAGCTGCGATAGTCAGGATGAACCGCCACACAGGCCATTTCGCCAATCTTCTCATCCATAAACGGATAGAGTGCTGCACAGGCGATGGTCAGATTATCGCGCTGAATGATGGTGAACTTATCAATTTCCATTTCCAGCTGCTCGCGCGAGCGACGCACCAGAATACCCTGCTGCTCCAGCGGACGGATCAGTTCGAGGATGCCGCCGATATCATTGATATTGGCGCGACGGATCTGCTCTGCCGACTCCATAACGATCTGGGTACCGATACCGTCGCGTGAGAAGAGCTCCTGCAACAGCGCGCCATCTTCCTGATAACTGATTAAATGGCTGCGGCGTACACCACTGCGGCAGGCTTTCACCGCCCCACGCAGGAAGCGGACAGTCCCGGAAAGATAATCGCCTTCCTTTTCAATCTCATCGATACGGGCCTGCGCATCATTCGGGAAAAGCTCGGAGATGATTTCACCTTCGCTGTTCAGCACGCCCTGCTCAGAGCAGAAGCCGATCATTTTTTCCGCTTTGAGTTTAATCGCCAGCTGGGTAGCCACTTCTTCCGAAGTCAGGTTAAAGCTTTCGCCGGTAACAGAAACCGCAACCGGGCCCATCAGCACAATCGCATCGTTATCCAGCTGACGATGAATGGCCTCTTCATCAATACGACGGATACGGCCGCTGTGACAGTAATCCACGCCATCATCCACGCCCAGCGGCTGTGAAATAATGAAGTTGCCGCTGACCACGTTGATATGCGCGCCCTGCAGCGGCGTGTTGTTGAGACTCATTGAGAGGCGGGCCGTGATATCTAACTGCAGTCGGCCAGCGGCCTGCTTCACTAACTCCAGCGATTGCGCGTCGGTGACCCGGGTAAACTTATGGTAAACCGGCTCCAGCTGCTGCTGAGCCAGGCTGGCATCAATCTGCGGGCGTGCGCCATACACCACGACGAGGCGAATGCCCAGGCTGTGCAGCAGGCCGATATCATTAACGATGCCAGAGAAGTTCTCATGCTCAATCGCTTCGCCACCCAGCATGATGACAAAGGTTTTACCCCGGTGGGCATTGATATAGGGAACGGTATGGCGAAAACCCTGAACCAGTTCGGTACTACGTTCCTTCACGGCCAACCCTCAGTGAATGTTTATTCGTATTTTTTGTATTTTTATGCTTTTACGTCCGGTTTTGCAAGTCTTAATCCTGACGAAAATTTACGTTTTTCTGGGTGTCAAAGCCGCTAACAGCCTGCATTATTTAGGGTTTCCGGGGTGACATCATGCTGCGGATTGGATAAAGTTTTCGCCGCCATTTTAGTAACTGGCGCTTTTTTAGACATTACACAGCAGCTGGAGCGGCATGTCAGACGTTAATTCCCATTTTTCACGCAGACGATTTTTACAGGGGACGGGCGCCTTACTGCTGTTAAGCGTCAGCCGGACAGGGTTGGCGGCGAAGAACCACATTGTGGCGGTGCGTATCTGGCCCTCATCGACCTACTCGCGGATGACGCTGGAGTCCAATGTCGCGCTGAAGTACAAGCAGTTTGCGCTGAGCAATCCCGAACGCCTGGTGATTGATATTCAGGGGCTGCATCTCAATCCGGTTCTGAAAGGGGTAGATAAGCAGGTTCGGGTCGACGATCCCTTTATTAAAAATGCCCGTGTCGGTCAGTTCGACAGCAACACGGTGCGCGTGGTACTGGAATTAAAGCGCAACGTCGCGCCGAAGATCTTTAATCTCTCGCCGGTCGCCGGGATCAATCACCGGCTGGTGGTCGATCTCTATCCGAGCCAGAACCAGGTTGAGGACGATCCTCTGCTGGCCCTGCTGAAAGATTACAACCAGGGCGATCTGGAGAAAGATGAAGGGGTGCAGGCGCCCTTACCCGGCAAAGCGGGGCGCGATCGTCCGATCATTATCATGATCGATCCCGGTCACGGCGGGGAAGATCCGGGCGCGCACGGCAAATATAAGACCCGCGAGAAAGATATTGTGCTGAAGATTGGACGGCGACTCAAAGCGCTGATCGATAAAGAGTCCAATATGAAAGCCTATATGACGCGTAATGAAGATGTCTTTATTCCGCTGCGCGTCAGGGTTGCCAAAGCCCGTAAACAGCGTGCCGACCTTTTTGTGTCGATCCATGCGGATGCCTTTACCAGCCGCGCGGCACGTGGCTCTTCAGTGTTTGCCTTATCAACCAGCGGTGCCACTTCGGCGGCGGCTCGTTTCCTGGCTCAGACTCAGAATGAATCAGACCTGATTGGCGGCGTCAGCAAAAGCGGTGACCGCTATCTCGATCACACCATGTTCGATATGGTGCAGCGTCAGACGATTCATGACAGCCTTAAATTCGGCAAAGAGGTGCTGCATCGCATGGGGCGCATCAACCATCTGCACAAACGCACCGTGGATCAGGCCGGATTTGCGGTGCTGAAAGCGCCTGATATCCCGTCAATTCTGGTCGAGACGGCGTTTATCAGTAATGTGGAGGAGGAGCGCAAGTTGCGAACCACCCGTTACCAGCATCAGGTGGCAGAGGCGATTCTGAACGGCATCAAAGCGTATGTGGAGAGTGGGGCGGCACTGGCCCATCGGTAAAAGAGTGCGGGTAGCCGGGCTATCCGCGCGCTTTTCAGGGCAGAAAGAGGCTAAAGCGGCTTTTGGGAACGTCAGAAACAAAAAAACACCCTTTCAGGTGTTTAAATGATTGGTTGCGGGGGCCGGATTTGAACCGACGACCTTCGGGTTATGAGCCCGACGAGCTACCAGGCTGCTCCACCCCG
>NZ_JAALEU010000006.1:0-348097 GCF_011800685.1 Pantoea sp. EKM10T | reverse complement strand
AGGAACCGCGCAGCGGCGCGAGGACCGCCAGCCCCTGCCCGGCACCAGACTGCGTTATCACCTGTCGCTTAACTGACTGACATTACCGCTGTGCGGGCCTTTTTTATGGGAAAGATGCTGATTTGCAAGGCGTCTTGCGTTAGCCGATGAGCAGCGCTTCCAGCTCGCCCAGCGATTTGACCTGCCAGGTGGGCTTAATATGTTCCGGCAATGGCCGGGTGCCATGATCGAGCCAGCAGGTTTTAATACCGGCATTCATGCCGCCCAGAATGTCTGACTCTGGCGTATCACCCACCATAAGCACCCGCTCACGATCCGGGTTGCCCATCAGATTCAGTGCGTAATCAAAAATCTCTGGCGCCGGTTTTGGCTGGCCGACCTGCTCGGAGATTACCAGCGCCGAGAAGTAATCACGAAAACCGGTGCGCTCCAGACGCGTCTGCTGCAGCGCAGTAAAACCGTTGGTGATGATGCCCATTTTCACCCGGCCATGCAGTTGGTTCATCAGGCTGACCGCGCCCGGCAGCGGCGTGCAGATCTCTCCCATTGCGCTGAGGAAGCCGCTGTTGAGGATCTCCGGCGCAACGCTGAGCTTTTCGCTCCAGTGGTTGAAACGCTGAGTCTGCAGCTGTAACGCGGAGATAGCACCGTTCTGATAATCGACCCACAGCGGCTTGTTTATCGCCTGATAATCGCTGTAATCCTGGTCGGTGAACTGCACGTCATAACCGGCGAACAGGCGCTGCAAACCGGCATAGGCGTCGAAATGAAAAAGGGTATCGTCGGCATCAAACAGGATGCAATCCCAGTTATCAATCATTAAAGCTCCTTAACACCGCTACGGCGTCAGTGCCATGAGAATGGCATCTTCACGGCCGCTGGCGGTGGGATAATAGTTGGGGCGACGACTGACCTGATTGAATCCAAGCTGCTCATAGAGCGCGATGGCGGGCAGGTTCGAGGCCCGCACTTCCAGCCACAGCGTCAGCACGTCGCGTTTGATCAACTCATCGATCAGATGCTGCAACAGCTGGCGGCCCAATCCCCGGCGCTGAAAAGCGGGATCGACCGCGATGTTAAACAGCGAGGCTTCGTCCAGTACCACCTGCGTAATCGCAAAGGCGGCCATTTGGCCGTCAACGTCGAGACGTAAATTGATAAAGCGCTCGCCCTGATTGCTGGCAAACGTCTTTTCACTCCAGGGAAACGCGTGACTACGACACTCAATGGCGAAGGACTGCGCCAGATCGTCAGGGGTGAGTAAAGAGATGGCTGTCATGGTTACACATCTGTTGCCAGAGCGCGCGTTTGGCGACGCCGCTGCTGATCAGTTCATTAAAAGAGGCGCTGGTTAATGCCACGCCATTGAAAGTCTGTTCGCTCTCTACGCCGAGCAACCAGCCCGCGCAGTTCAGCGTTTCCGGCAGCATTTGCAGCTGATCCGGTGTCACGGTCATTACCTGAGCGGGTTGCAGATTGAGGGCATGCAGCACATCGCGCATCAGCGGTTCATGCAAACCGGGCGGTGCGTCAGCGACAATAATTAACTGCGTGTCCGGTGCCAGCGTGACGGCAATTTCGCCCTGAAGCACGCGCGGGCGGCGCAGTTGGTACTGCGTAATTCCCATTTGCTGTAAAAGCCAGTCGCGCCTGGACGTCATGGTGTTACCTGTTCTGCTGCCTGAATGCGACGCTATGCTAGCAAACCCATCGAACATGCGCCAACAAACCACTATAATCCCCGCTCAGATCTTACAGGAGCCCTACATGTCTGCTTTTACCCCGGCCAGCGAAGTCATTCTGCGCCACAGTGATGAATTTACCGCCCGCCATGTTTTATTTGCTGGCGATCTGCAGGATGACCTGCCCGCTCAGCTGGAAACCGCCTCATCGCGCGTTCACACCCAGCAATATCATCACTGGCAAAACCTGAGCCGCCGTATGGGCGAACAGGCGCGTTACGGAATGGTTGCTCAGGCCGAAGATGTGCAGGGCTGCGATACCCTGGTCTACTTCTGGACCAAGAATAAGCCGGAAGTGCAGTTCCAGCTGCAGAACCTGCTGTCGCTGCTGCCGGTGGGCTGCGACGTGTTCGTGGTCGGTGAAAACCGCAGCGGCGTGCGCAGCGCCGAAGGCATGATGGAGTCGTGGGTGAAGCTGGAGAAGATCGACAGCGCGCGTCGCTGTGGTCTCTACCACGGTCGCCTCGACAAACAGCCTGAATTCGATGCCAGCACTTTTGGTCACCAGTATCAGCTTGATGGTCTGACGATTCATACCCTGCCTGGCGTCTTCAGCCGTGACGGTCTGGATAGCGGCAGCGCACTGCTGCTGTCGACCTTTACCCCGCACACCAAAGGTAAAGTGCTGGATATGGGCTGTGGCGCGGGCGTGATTGCCGCCTCGCTGCCTGCCCGTTCGCCTAAAGTGCGTCTGTGGCTGTGTGACGTGCACGCAGCGGCGATTGAAGCGAGTAAAGCGACGCTGGCCGCCAATGGCATCGAGGGCGAAGTCTTCGCCAGCAACGTCTTCTCTGACGTGACTGGTCGTTTCGACATGATTATCTCTAATCCGCCCTTCCATGAGGGCACTCAGACCAGCCTCGACGCCGCACAGGCGCTGATTCGTGGTGCGGTGAAGCACCTGAATACCGGCGGCGAGTTGCGTATCGTTGCCAACACCTTCCTGCCCTACCCGCAGGCGCTGGATGAAGCCTTCGGCAGCCATGAAGTCATCGCGCAAACCGGCCGCTTTAAAGTTTACCGTGCCGTCTATGGTCGCGGTGCCAAAACGCGCTAAGGGTTTTTCCTGCCGTTAACTGCTTTGCCGGGCTGAAAACGTTGCTTTTTACAGCGATCGTTTCAGCCCGACGAAATAGTTGTTGACGCAAAGAGTAAAATCTCTAGAATGCGCCTCCGTGGTTGTAACATTCTCAAGGTGTTACGGGTATGCGAAGGTGGCGGAATTGGTAGACGCGCTAGCTTCAGGTGTTAGTGTCCTAACGGACGTGAGGGTTCAAGTCCCTCTCTTCGCACCAAAATCACAAGTTTCATATCGCGAGCACTGCGCGAAGGTGGCGGAATTGGTAGACGCGCTAGCTTCAGGTGTTAGTGTCTTAACGGACGTGAGGGTTCAAGTCCCTCTCTTCGCACCATTGCGGTGATATGAACAGACAACTCGATGCGAAGGTGGCGGAATTGGTAGACGCGCTAGCTTCAGGTGTTAGTGTCTTAACGGACGTGAGGGTTCAAGTCCCTCTCTTCGCACCAACGTTGTCATCTTCAGGCCTTTCCCGCTCATCTCTTCTGTTCCCCTGTAGTTTCGTTTTACCCCCTGCTCGTTTTACCTTTTCCAGTTGTTCTGTTTTTCGGTCGCTTTACCTTTTCCAGCCGCTTCACGCCGTTCGCTGGTTTTAACCATTCCGCTTATGTTAATTCAGATGAAAATTCACAGAGACAGCCGCCAGTCCGCCCGCTAACGCCAGACAGGATGGCAACAGCAGATAGTGACGCAGCCGCTGGTTAAACAGCATCACGACAGTCAGCAGCAGCGCAACCGTCATCACCATCCGCCACTGGCTGAAGCTCGGTTCCCATAAGGCGAACAGCGGCAGCGCAATGCACGGCAGCAACACGCCCCACGCACTATCCAGCTTTTTACCCAGTGCCCAACTGACTCCCCACAGGCCGCAGGCCGCGATAATCGCTATCCCCATGACACCAACCTCAAATGATAAGCATTCCCATTATCATATGACAGTTTTGCCTGCTCTGCAGCCTGTTTTTGTCACGCCCGGCAACGAAGATGACAGACCAGTTGGAAAATGCTAGATTGCGGCCGATAACACCTTTAATAACAGCAACAGCAATAATTTGCTCATTGTCTGGCAGAACCTGGTTTTGCCGGCGTGCGCTTTGGTATTTCAGGGTCGTCACGAGTATTTATAATGAAATTACAATCTTATGAAGAACTGAAACAGAGTAAATACCGGCTTTCAGTGATGCTTTTTCTGTTTCTGAATATCGCCGTTTCGCTATTTCATCTGCTGCCAATAATGAGCAGTGAGCAAAGTGAGACGACCCTGCCGGTAATGAGTGTCGCGGCCTTTAGCGTCATCATGTTAATTTCTCTTTTAATATGGCCTAAAGTAAAACTTCCCCTGTTAAATCCTGTGGCGCTGCTGCTGGGAATGCTCTGGGCCTGGCATATTAATTATCGCTTTCATCAGGTGTTCTATTTTGATGGTGGCTTTCTTATTATCAGTTTGATTAGCGTGTTATTTATCAGTGCCATCGCCCTGAGCGACTATCTGGGGGCTTTTTGTCTGCATGTCACGCCACCGGTGCTCACCGTATTGCTGCTCGACAATGCGCAGCACCTGCCGCTGATCCTGCTGACCATTACGCTGCCGCTGATTGGTTTTTCACTACAGCATCTGATGCGCCGCCGTGCCGACAACTTTACTCTGCGCCTGATGCATCAGCTCTACGAAGAGAAAGAGACATTCAGCGACCTCAGCATGCTCGACCCGCTGACCGGGCTTTATAACCGTCGTGGTCTTAAGAACCGGCTCGATAATATTCTGGAAAACCATGCTGGCAGCCACTATGTGCTGCTGCTGGATATCGATCACTTTAAGTCCTATAACGACAATTACGGGCATGCGATGGGCGATCAGGCGCTGGCGCGGGTCTCTGTCGCAATTCGTGATGCGGTGCGTTCACGCGATGTTGTCACCCGCTATGGCGGCGAAGAGTTTCTGGTATTGATGACCAATGTGAACAGTTCCATCGCCATGAAACTGGCAGAGCGAATCCGTCAGTACGTGCTGGATTTAGAAATTCCTCATCTTTTCAATGAAACCGTTTCAACCCACGTCACCATCAGTGCCGGCATCGCGCCTATTTACGATAATGAATTTGACCTGGCGGTCGCCAATGCTGACAGCGCATTATATGTGGCTAAAAATCAGGGCCGGAATACCATTCTCGCCTGGGAGGATTTACCCCGAAAACAGCATCAGACCGCCAGTGAACATGCATAATTAAGCGTAACGCCATCGGTAATCACTGAAGCTTCGGCGCGATATGCCCGGCTCTTTGCTGCTCTGCCCGATCGGATAACTGACCTCAACCCTGCCGTTTTCCCACCCGCAACGACGATTTTTTACACGACTTGTAGAGTTAATCAATAACGATTATCATTTGCTTTCTTATCTACACTTTTCGCGAGTCGTCATGGCAACCGTTTCAGCTCAGGAACAGCGTTTTAACGCTCAGTCGATGATCTTCCGGCAGAATGACCGTCCACTGGCGGAAAGTCTGCATGAGCGGCTGCAACAACAGCGCAGCTATCTGCTTGAATCGACGAAGCTCAGCCAGCCTGCGCCGCGCGACACGCTGACCCTCGCCGCCTGGTCACAATCAGAAGCCTTTACCCCAATTATTCAGCGCTACAGCGATTATCTCTATCGCGATCATCCTGATGCCGTTCGTGAAGCGAAACCGGTGCTGTCACTCTGGGCGCAATGGTATTTTGGTCTGCTGCTGCCCACACTGATCATGGCGCTGTTGCAGGAGTCGCGTGCGCTGGACTGCTCGCCAGAGCATATCCGCGTCGGTTTTCATGAAAATGGTCATCCGGCCACTTTCTGGATCGATGTGCAGGAGGATGAAGAAGCGCGCTACCTTAACCCTCAGCAGCGTATCGATCGGCTGATTCAGCAGCATCTGATCCCGGTAGTCAATGGTATTACGCAGCATGGTGATATCAACGCCCGACTCATCTGGAACAATATGGGCTACTCATTCCAGTGGTTCCTGGGTGAGCTGAAAAGTCAGATCGATGAGTCGCTGGTGCTGCAACTGGAGCAGGCGCTGTTCTTCAACCAGCGGCTTCTGGATGGCAGCGAAAATCCGCTCTACCGCACCATGATCCCACGTAATGGTGAACTGGTCCGTCGCAGCTGCTGCCAGCGTTATCGCATTCCCGATGTCGAACAATGCGGCAACTGCACCCTGAGCGGCAGCTAAACAGACTTAATTACGCTGAATTCTCCGTTTATCTCGTTTACAGGCACTGAGGCTTGTGGCAATTTTTACGCCTTCGATCAGCCTGGAGAGAAAGATGAGCCTGGAGTCCGTGCGCCAGTTCTTCGCCGAACACGCCCCTGAAATTGAAATTATTGAACTGGCCGAAAGCACTGCGACGGTCGGGATGGCTGCCCGCGCCCATGGCGTGACGCCAGGAGAGATTGCCAAAACCCTGTCACTGAAAGTGAAAAACGACGTGGTGCTGATTGTGACACGAGGCGATGCCCGGCTGGATAATCGCAAGCTGAAAGCGGCGCTGGGGGCGAAAGCGCGAATGCTGAGCGTGGACGAGGTGATTAACTGGACCGGCCATCCGGTGGGCGGCGTCTGTCCTTTCGGTCTTGAGAATCCGCTGACCGTTTACTGTGATGTTTCACTTCGCAGTTTCGAGGAAGTCCTGCCCGCCGCCGGTGCTATCCACAGCGCCGTTCGCATTACCCCACAGCTGATGGCTGAACTGACTAACGCCCGCTGGGTCGATGTGTGCGAAGCAATGTAATGCCGGGTATCAGCTCACACAAGCCCTGCACCTTCTGCCCGCGCCCTGATGCTGCTGATAAACTGACGGATACCGTCAGCGTTTGATGGTCACAGCGCCCTTCTGGAAACCGATCCGCTGCCGCCAGCACGCGGGCGAGTGAATCGCCCACGACATCAGGATTTCAGGCGCTTAAATGCCTGTTCAATAATCGATAACAGCAGCGTGTTATCGACACGATGCAGCACATGCACCGATGCGCCGCACTGCTCAGGCACGCCGACAGTGAGCCGAAGGGGCTGACGATAACGCCAGCTTTTGCCGCGCGTCGCACCGGGACGCAGTTCAATATCCACCCGGTAATCGATGCCTGCCGCGACCCGCTGATTCAGCAACCAGGCGACTACCAGCGCATCGTGGATCCAGCATCCCGCCAGATGCCGGGTCGCCATCGAATAGTCGATCCACGGACGCAGCGTGTCGCGCACAAATTCGGTCAGTGGATGATCGACGGCGGTCAGGCGGGTCAAATCCTGCTGGGTCAGCAGCGTCTGCGTGGTGACATCCATCGGAACCAGCGTTACTGCTGCACCACTGTGCAGCACCTGATGGGCCGCTTCCGGATCCAGGCCAAAATTGGTGTCTTTGATATAATCATCCAGCGTAAATACGCCGCCCATAATGACAATTTCCGCCACAGCGTCGGCCATGGCGGGATAGCGCTGCATTGCCAGCGCCACATTCGTCAGCGGGCCAATCGCCACCAGGGTAATCTCGCCCGGATTGTCGCAAATCAGTTTGCCGATAGCGTCAGCAGCATCAAACGCATCCGCCGCGATATCCGCTGGCTGGCGCACGCCCTGCCACATCTTACCCAGCGCAAGCTGATTGACCCGGTTATCCAGCGTCTCGCGCCACGGCGCAGGATCTTCCTGTAGCGCCTGCGTCGCCCCCTGAATTACCGGGATAGATAATCCCAGCCGGACGATCAGATCTTTGGCGACGCGCGCGCCAACTTCACATGGCGTGTTACCGGCCACGGTGGTGATCAATTCCAGCGACAGTGCAGGTGAAGCTAAGGCCAGCGCAATCGCCAGCCCATCATCGGTGTTGGCACCCGCGATACCGTTGCCGGGATCGCAGTCAATAATAATTCTTTTCATATTTTTATAGGCTAACTCTGGCTTTGCGGCTCACAGCCGCAGGATTCACCGATTTCAAGGTAGTGTGGAAACTCCTTTAATTGCGCTTCGCTCTGTCCCTCTTTCAGCATATGAATCGCAGAGCGAGCCATCTCACGCAGTGGCTGGCGCACGGTCGTTAATGTCGGGACGTGAAACGAGGAGTGATTGGTACCGTTAAAACAGACCAGCGCCACATCCTGTGGCACACGGATCTGATGTTCGGAAAAGGCGCGAAGCGCGCCAATCGCCTGACCTTCGTTGCTGGTAAACAGTGCACGAGGCACACGACCCCGGGCGATCATGGTTTGTGCCGCAGCGTATCCGCCCTGTGGGGTGTAGCTGGCGGGAAACATCAGCGATTCATCAATCGGCAGCCCGCGATCCTGCATGGCATCACGCCAGCCCTGAATACGATCCTGCGCGTTAAGCATATCGACCGGGCCGCTGATTATGCCGACCTGCTGATAACCATGACTCAACAGATGTGCCGTCACCTGCCAGGCGGCCTGACGTTCATTGACCCGCAGCATGTTAACGCCCGGCTGAGGCTCAACCCGCTCCAGCATGACCAGTGGCGTACCGCTGGCTTTAATCAGGTCAATGTAAGGATGGCGATCGACGCTGTTGTAAAAGAGTCCATCGACCTGCCGATTAAGCAGTCCCTGAATTAACTCCAGTTCGCGCTTGCGGTCATCACCTGCATCACCCAGCAGCATGACGTGGCCGTGATTCATCGACTCCTGCAACAACACGTGCGCCATTGAGGCCACAAAAGGATTGCCGATGTTGGGCACCACCAGCCCGAAGGTTTTGGTGTTACCGGAAGCCAGTGCACGTGCTGCCGCATTTGGCCGGTAACCGGTGGCTTTAATCGCCTCCAGTACCCGCTGACGGGTCGCCTCGGCAACCGGACGAGGCCCGTTATTGATGACATAACTGACAACTGCCACTGAGGTGCCTGCCGCTTTCGCAACTTCACTGCGGGTCACTTTTCCCGTTAACGACTTAGGCACATCACGTTCCTCCATAAAAAAACAGGCCGCTTTACACGGCCTGCTGCTTTTCGCGCTATCCTGGCAGATGGCATCCTCAGGCAAAGCTAGATGGCATCTTCAGGCAGATTGAGATCCCGCCCTCGCGTTTCAGGCGCGACAAAGGTGGTAAAGAACCCAATTGCGGCCATCGCCGAGAAATAAACCGCAATCGGCCACCAGTGACCGGTATAAGAAAGCATAGCAGCGGCAATAAGTGGTGCGGTTCCGCCGGACAAAATCGAGCCCAGTTCTTTAGCTACTGCCATTTTGGTGTAGCGATGATGAACGCCGAACATCTCCACGCCCCATGCCGCCTGCACACCAAAAATACCCAGCGACGCCAGCGCCATACCGACCACGATAACCGGGATCACCAGCATCGGTTCACGCGTGTCGAGCAGCGTAAAGGCGGGCCAGGCGTAGAACATCAGTAGCAGACAGAACACGCGATAAACCACCCGGCGACCAAAGCGGTCAGAGAGCCAGCCCGCTAAAGGAATGATCAGGAAACCCAGCAACGACGCGAGGAACACCGCAGTGGTTGGTACGGACTTGTCGACCATCAGCACCTTTGCGACGTAACCGACGATGAAGCCCTGCGCCAGATAGGAGGGGCCATTTTCGCCGATACGCAGGCCAACCATGGTCCAGAAGGCACGGGTACGCTGGAAGAAAGGCCGCTGATCCACCACCGGAGCGGCCAGCACGCCTGCGCGTTCCGCTTCCATCTCCGCTTTTCTGCGCTCAAACACCGGCGTTTCGCGCAGATGACGTCGAATCCACAAGGCAACCAGCGCAATCAGCGCACTGCTGAGGAACGGAATACGCCAGCCCCACTCCAGCAGGCTTTGCTGATCCATTTGTACCACCAGCAACCAGACCAGCGAAGCCAGCAGTGTGCCGCTGTTAGAACCCAGTGCGATCACGGAGGAGATCAGTCCGCGACGCTCTGTCGGCGCATATTCGCCCAGCATCACCGTGCCGCCCGATAACTCCGCGCCAGCGCCGAAACCCTGCGTAAAGCGCAGCAGAACCAGACAGGCAGGCGCCCAGACGCCAATAGAGGCATAGCTCGGGATTAGGCCGATCAACGTCGTGGAAGCGCCCATCAGAATGATGGTGGAGATCATCACCACCTTTCGGCCTTTGCGGTCACCGAGCCAGCCGAAAAAGAGTGCGCCGATAGGCCGGGCAACAAAGCCGACTGACCAGGTAGCAAAGCTGGAGAGCAGTGCCATTGCAGGGGTTGATTCCGGAAAGAAGACGTCGCCGAAGATAATACCGGCCGCCAGGCCATAGAGCGCGAAATCCGCGTACTCCATTGCCGTTCCGAGCCAGCATGAGAAAGTGGCGCGCCAGAAATCTTTGCGGCCTGAAGGGGTGTTAAACCGCTCATCGGCGGCTGAAGTGGATGACAGTGATGCCTGCTGATTAACGGAGTTGTGTGCCGTCATAACCCTATCCCTGAATGAGTATGCAGATCGATAAACGCCCGTCCATGGGTCGATTCCCTGATAAAAGCGGAAATTCCCCGGTGACGACGTTCAGTTGACTAACCATGATGAAAGGTTAAAGGATTCCCTGGTGTTGGAATCTTGTTCTTCGCCCCATTTCGCCGGTGTATTTTTCACCGGTCGCTTAAACTGAGCGAATGTAACTTAACAATCGATGGGCCTACTGTGCATCGGGCACCGTGAGCAATCACTGGGGACCTAGTGTATCTACGCGCGTAGATAAATCAATAGATCCTGATGAAAATTATTAGTAAAACTTCACTATCACATCCCGTCATCACGCATTTTTAGCGCAAATTCAGCCAGTTACCCGCAACACATCGCCTGAAAAAAATCACCATCGACTATAAGTTACCATTTTCTCTTATGTTTAAGCGTTATAAGACAGGGTAAAATCCTTTCATCGGGCTCTGTTGTCGCACACGCCTGTGACCATGAGATGACAGGTGTATTTATTCTGAAAAATCGCTGTAAGCGCAGACAATACGTTACTCTGACAAAAAGTCCGGGCAGAGGTGTTATGACCATTATTCTGATGCGACATGGTAAACCCGATCATCAGGCGGCAGGTCGCCAGAGCGTGCAGGCGCTGGCAGACTGGTGCGAAGCCTACGATCAGTCACAGGTTAGTGACGGACCGCCGCCGCGCAGTATTGAGATTGCACGTCAGGCCGCGGTGATTGTCTGTAGTCCCCTGCCCCGCGCACAATCCTCCCTGAGCCAGCTCGGTCTGCAGCCCCATGAGGTTGATGCCGTGTTCAGCGAAGTCGCCGTGCCACTGCTGCGAACCGGTGCGGTGCAGTTGCCTACCCTGTGCTGGCTGGCCCTGTTGCGGCTGTTGTGGTTCTGCGGGTATGCGGGTGAAGCGGAGTCGCTGGAACATGCGCGCAGCCGCGCCTCCGCGGCGGCAGAGAAGCTGATCGATCACTCACGGCATGGCACGGTGCTGCTGCTGGGCCACGGCATCATGAATAAGATGATTGCGCGCGAATTACGTAAACGCGGCTGGCAGGCGGAGAAGCACGCCAGCAGCCGCCACTGGAGTTCCGCGATCTATCATCGTCCGTTTATCTGACCGATTGGAAAATAACCCAGCACCTCACAGCCCGTTCCGACACGCGGCGTGGCAATCACTTTACGCTGCGCCAGATCGATCACGCTCAGCGTGCCATCATCCTGATTGGCAATCAGCAGCTGTTGCCTGTCTGGCGTAAAACAGCCGTCCATCGGCATGTTACCTACCCGGATGTCGTCCAGCGGATTCAGCAGATCGTCAAACAGCGTCACCAGCGGTTCCTGATCCCCTATCGCCACCAGTTGCTCGCCATCGGCGCTGAAGCGTACCACCTGACAGGGCCGTTCATGACCCGGCAGCGTCAGGCGCTGGCGAATGCGGTGGCTTTGCCGATCAATCACATAGAGCAACGGTGCATCAGCGGCGCTGGCGACCAGATAGGGGTGTTTCGGAGAGGCAGCGATGCCCGCAATCGGCCCGGGCAGCAGGATGGTGTCGATGACCCGCCCCTCTGCTTCACAGAGATCCACCACGGTGATGGTCGCATCCTCTTCGTTATCGGTGAACAGCTTGCGGCCGCTGGGTGACAGCGTCAGGCGATGCGCGTTGTGAGAAGGAATTGGAATGATTTTTTCCACTTTGTCGCTCTGCGGATCGATCACCGCCACTGCGGCACTCTGCTCACAGCAGAGATAGACTTTGCCATCGCGGCCCAGCTGCCCGCTGTGGGGTGCCCGCAGCGGCGACAGATCGATAAAGCCGCTGATCTCCCGACGCTGTAAATCGATAATCGCCACTTTGTGACCCGGATGCGGGTTATTACCATGAACGCCGTCGCCAAAAATGGGTACATAGGCTTTACCCCAGGGGGCCAGCATCAGGAGTTCATGCGGCCGCGGTGGAAAAGCGTTCAGTTCCCGCTCGACCGCGAAGGTTTCCGGATTAAGAAACAGGACGCGATTACCCTGCTTATCAACCGCCAGTAACCCGTAAGATTCACTCTGCATGCGCGCTCCTTTCTCAGTAAGTTCTTCTTAAGCGTAGACAATCCTCTTCAGGATGTCTGATTCCGCGGATTGATGAGCCGGGCTTACACCACCAGTTAAGTACAATAGCCACTGTTACTGTGGCCCGGGCCGCAGGATAACGCGCAGGTTAAGAATAATATTCAGATATTCCTTAACTGCGTTTATTCCCGCATTTAAATAAATGATTAACAGTGACGACATTATTATTTTCATAACGTGACCGGATTATTTCCGTATTATCCTAAAGTCAAAAAAAGACATAGCTAATGTGTAAATAATGTTTTATTAAAAAGGTGCAGTGCAATTAAACAGCCGTGAGGAAACTATCGCGCGCTCCAGCACTGCGTCGCCACCAGGGAAAACTATTCATTAATTCCCGCACTCATCGGGATTGCAGTCAGTATGTAATTCCGGCCGTTCCCGCCGCTGGCGGAACGGGCAGAGCCTGCACTATGACGGGAAAATAAAAATAACAGGTGTACCATGACTTCACATCGCCAACGTCCAGCGCATAAAATCTGGCGTAACTGGAAAAGAATATCGTTCAGTAGCCAGATGTTATGGAATAGAAAACAGCAGAAACTCTGTCGGGCACCGGAATATGATCCGGGTCAGGAAGATAATGTCGTATTGATCGCGCAGCAGAAAGATCTGCCGGAGATTCCAAAAATCGTCTGGATGGTCTGGCATAACGATCACCTGCCTGCCTCAATGGCGCTGAATATCAGTAAAATCCGGCGGGACAACCCCGACCACCAGGTTTATCTGATTACGCAGCGCACCCTGTCGCAGTGGCTGCCCGATCTCAACTTTATCTCTTCCGATCTGACGCTGGCACATAAAAGTGAAATCATCCGGCTTGAGCTGATTCACCGTTATGGCGGCATCGGCATTGATTGCAGCACATTGCTGTTTGAGAATCTCGCCTGGGTGCATCGCGTTCACGAAGCGCGGTCAATGGATCTCATTGGTTACTATAACGAGCAATCAACGCTGAATCTGCTTGCGCCGGTCACCGAGAGCTGGTTTCTTGCTGCCGCCCCGCAAAATCCGTTTATCCGCGAATGGCTGAAACAGCTGGCACCGGTTAAAAACGTCGGTATCCGCAACTATTTCCATGAGCTGAAGAAGCGTGATGATTTTCCGCTGATTGTGCAGAATATGGAGAATCCGTCTCGTCAGCTCCTGTCGCTGGCGCAGCAGGTTGCGATGCGGGAATACCGGCGGGCTAATCTCTATCTGCGTAAAAGTGAAGCCAGCGCCTGGTTCTATCAGCGCCTGCATGCCGACAGCAGCAGCGCCTTTGCGCAGTCTGTGATGTTTCAGCAGCGGCCACAGACGCCGCCACCCATTATAAAATTAACCGGCAACGAGCGGCTGCATCTCGACTTCAATCTGCGGCTTGGTTTATATAACCGCAGCAGCCTGATTGGCGAGATGATGCACACCACGCCACCTGCGCTGGCATTGCCTTCAACGGTCAAAGCGCGCGCGTAGCCAGTGCGTAAACGTGGTGACCGCGCGGGGCACCTGCGCCGCCCAGGGTCGTACGATCCACAGGCGGGCGGCAAAGGCCTCAACCGGCTGCCACGCAGGCAACACCTGCTGCAATGACCCTGCTGCCAGCGCCTCCCGGGCGCTGAAATCGGGCAGCATAGCGATCCCTAACCCCTGCAGGGCCGCATCGCGTATCGACTCGCTGTTGTTAGTGGCAAAGCTGCCCTGAATCCGTATCTGGACCTGTTCGCTATCCGCGGAGGTGGTAAATCGCCAGCGCGGTGATTCGACGCCTCGTGGATAGTAAAGGCAGTTATGCTGCGCCAGATCCTGCGGCGTACGCGGTATCCCCTGTTCGTTGAGATAGGCGGGTGATGCCACCAGTAATGTCCGCGTGTCACACAGCGGCAGTGCCACGTGGGTTTCCGGCAGGGTGTCGCTGTGTCGAATGGCCAGATCAAATCCCTCGCTGCTCAGCGACACAATGCGGTCAGTCACATCCAGCTGCAGACGCACCTGCGGATAATCACGCAGAAACTCACCGATAATCGGCACCAGTTGCTGACGGGCAAACGCCACCGGTGCGGTAATGCGCACCAGGCCACGCACCGGCCCGGCGGTATCCCGCACGCTGAAAAAACTCTGTTCAATGCGGGCAAAAGGCTCGCGTAGCTCCTCCACCAGCTTCTCACCGGCAGAGGTCAGCCGCACGCTGCGCGTAGTGCGTTGTACCAGCAACACACCGGCCATCTCCTCCAGCTCTTTAATTTTCTGACTCATCGCCGCCTTGCTGACGTCGAGCCGCTCTGCCGCGCGGGTAAAACTGCCCTGCTCTGCCAGTACGGTCAGCCAGTGCAGATGATCCCACAGCGTATCCGTTTTCATCTCTTTCATCGTGATTGTTCACTATAGTGAATAATCATTTCAGGCTACGCGCTTTTTCCCGCCGGATAAAGGGGTCACCATAGGGTTCTTAATCACCGGGAGGAATCCGCTATGCCACTGCTGCAATTTGATGTTATCCAGGGTCGTTCAGAATCAGAGCTTCGTACACTGCTGGATGCGGCACACCGCGCCGTGCTCACGGCCTTTAAGGTGCCGGAACGCGATCGCTACCAGATTGTTCAGGAAAACAAGCGCTATCAGATGGTGTTCCAGGATACCGGACTGGGATTCAGCCGGAGCGATAATCTGGTGATGGTGCGGGTCTATACCAGCCCACGCAGCAGTGAACAGAAACAGCTGTTTATGGCCGAGCTGGCGCGTGAGCTGCGTGAGCATTGTGGTGTGCAGGGCAACGATTTAATGATCAGCTTTATCACCAATGACAAAGGTGACTGGAGTTTTGCCGACGGCGAAGCACAATATCTCACCGGCAAACTCTGAAAATCGCCCTGACTTCTGCTCTGCTGACGGTGCGCGCCAGCCACCGTCACGCCTGATAACCTCACTTCTGAAATGACAATAAACCAATCTGCTCTTCACCGCACAAATCGGGCCGGATATGTTGCAGCCGGATTACAGCCAATATAGATTGTCGAAAAACCATCCCCCGAAGGTGGCCGGTTGCGTGAAGCCTCGCGTAGCCCTGAAGAGAGGATTTGCCGTTGTCCGAATTGGTGTCCGTCGCGTTGTTTCTGGCCGCTATTGCAATCTATTCCTGTAAAGCCGGGCGTAACAAATTCTGGTTTATTGTCGTTCTTATTCTGCTGGTGCTTTTCGTTGTGCTGAACGCCACCCTCTATGCCAGCAACTATTTTACCGGTGACGGCATCAACGATGCGGTGCTCTATACCCTGACCAACAGTCTGACCGGCGCGGGTGTCAGTAAATATGTGGTGCCGGCGATTGCGCTGATCATCGTGCTGTTTCTGCTGTTCTGCCTGCTGTCGTGGATTCTGCGGCGGCGTAAGCGTCCGCATCACATGGGCTGGTCGCTGCTGGCCGCCGCCTGTGCACTCGGCTCGGTGCAGACTACCCCGGCCTTTCGCCAGGTCGCGACCCTGATTGTGTCGCATACCCAACTGGCAGATTCTGACTTCGACAACTTCTATAAAGTGCCGCGTAATCGCATTGAACAGCCGCACCTCAACGTGGTTTACATCTATGGTGAAAGCCTGGAGCGCACCTATTTTGACCCTATCGCCTTTCCCGGCTTAGCGCCGGAGCTGAGCCGGCAGAAAGAGCAGAGCATCGACTTCAGCGAAACCGAACAGCTGCCAGGTACCGATTACACCATTGCGGGCATGGTCGCCTCACAGTGTGGCATTCCGCTGTTTGCCCCGTTTGATGGCAATGCGTCAGCATCGCTCTCCAGCTTCTATCCTCAGAACGTCTGTCTGGGCGACATCCTGAAGAACTCCGGCTACGAGAACTGGTTTATTCAGGGTGCCGATCTGCGTTTCGCCGGGAAAGATGTCTTCCTGAAATCACACGGTTTTGATCCCGCTAACCTTTATGGTTCGCAGGAGCTGAAAAGCCGCGTCGCCGATCCCACCTACCGTAATAACTGGGGTTATTACGACGATACGGTAATGGATGAGGTGTTTGAGAAGTATCAGGAACTCTCTCAGGCCGGTAAACCTTTTGCGCTGTTTACGCTGACCGTCGACACCCATCATCCTGACGGATTTATCTCACGCAGCTGCGATCGCAGGAGCTACAGCATTGAGGGCAAACCGAATCAGTCATTCAGTGCGGTCGCCTGCTCGCAGGAGCATGTGGCGCGCCTGATTGCGCGCATTAAAGCGTCGCCGTGGTTCAAAAACACCGTGATTGTGGTGAGCTCGGATCATCTGGCGATGAACAACACTGCGCATCCGTGGCTGGTCAAACAGCCTCGTCGCAATCTTTTCATGGTGATCCGTGGTGACAAGCCGCAGGCGGAATTGATGGAGGCGAAGCGCAGCACGCTGGATAACGGCGCCACGCTGCTCGATATTCTCGGCGGCGATAACGCGATTGGCCTGGGCCGCAGCAGCCTCTCATCGCTTTCACTCTCCACCCAGTTCGACGATATGAAGAGTAAGGTGGCGAGCTGGAAGCCCGACATTATCCAGCTGTGGAACTTCCCGAAGAAGATAGACAACTTCACGGTGGATCAGGCGAAGAATATCTTCAGCTTCTCGGGGACCACCTTCAAATTGCCGATTCTGTTCCGCATCAGTGATAAGCACGTTGAGCCGATGCCGGAGGGGGAATATTCGGCACCGCTGCGCTATCAGCTGGCGGATTTCGCCTCAGCCGATAAATTCCTCTGGGTGGATCGCTGTTTTAAGATGGCGCGACTCTGGCAGCCTTCGCTGGCACTTTCCGGCGATCTCTGTGTGGCGATGGGACAGCTCGGCGGCACGCCGTCGGTGACGCATGTCGACAAACCGCAGTGGAAAGGCAAAGTCCGTTTCCCCGAGGGCGCTATCAGCGATGCGCGTTACCAGCAGAACCTCGCGCAGATCCGTATTGAAGATAACAACATTCGCTACAGCGCTGACAGCTTCCGGCTTGACGTGCCTGGCGCACCGGAGAGTGTTAAAAGCTTCAGCGGCATCTCACGGCCAGAGAGCTGGGGACGCTGGTCTAACGCTAATCTCGCGCCCGAGGTTCATATCGACTATATCGATGCGCTGCCCGCGAAGTTCGATCTGGTGATCACCGCGCGTGCGTATGGCCCCAACGCGCACCGGGCGATTCCGGTGCGGGTCGGCGATCAGCAGCAACTGCTGTCGCTGAGTGAAGAGATATCGACACATACCCTGCATTTTGATAACCCAGGCGCCAGCCATCGTCTGGTGATTGCACCACCTGAACCGCAGCTGAGTAACACCGGCAATATCACCGGTCAGGATCCGCGCAAACTGGGCATCGGCATGGTTGAAATTAAAATCGTGCCACAGCCCTGACGCCCGCTTTTTTCTTTCCGACTCTGCGGATTTCCGCAGAGTCGCCTCATCCTGAAATCAGCTAAATGTTGCGAGACAGCCCGCACTCTGTTGCACGTTACTTGTTGTACTAATTGATATTTTTCGGCGAGGCGCGCAAAATATAACCGGCTTAGTGGCGATACGTCTTTTGCCTGTCATGATGCCGTTATCGCTGAAGTGCACAGGGAGGTGTCGTGATGACAAGCACAATGATGAGTACCCACAAAGCCTTTAAAGCGCTGCAACAGGCAGGGATCGACGATCAGCAAGCGGAGGCGATGGTGGAGGTGTTTACTGATATGCAGCAGAGGCCGCCAGGCGGACAGGTTGGAAAGCAACTCGGTCAGATTCAGACCAAAGCCAACCATATAGACATTCGGCTCGGCCAGCTTCAGGCAAAAGCCGACCAGACAGACGATCGGGTCAGTCAGCTCAGGACCAACGTCGACGAAACAAACGATCGGGTCAGACACCTTACAACAAAAGTCGACGAAACAAACGATCGGGTCAGTCACCTTACGACCAAAGTCGACGAAACAAACGATCGGGTCAGCCACCTTACAACCAAAGTCGACGAGACAAACGATCGGGTCAGTCACCTTACGACCAAAATCGACGAAACAAACGATCGGGTCAGCCACCTTACGACCAAAATCGACGAAACAAACGATCGGGTCAGCCACCTTACGACCAAAGTCGAGCAGATGGATGATCGACTCGGCAAACTTACATTGAAAGTCGACCAGACAGACAGCCGGGTCAGCCAGCTTTCAATAAAAGTTGATCAAATAGACAACCGGCTCGGCCAGCTTACAATAAAAGTTGATCAGATAGACATTCGGCTCGGCCAGCTTACAACCAAAGTCGATCAGATAGATGGGCAGCTTGGTCAGCTCACAACAAAAGTACATCAGATAGACGAGCGGCTTGGCCATGTTGAAAGAAAAACGGACAAACTGGCCATCCGTTTTAATCAGTTAGAAGCCAAGGTGGATAAGCTGGATGTCGCTCTCAGTGAAATGAATTTCCGATTAACTTCGGCTGTGGACAGCCTCAGAAATGACGTTGTTACTCTGACCACCGATATGCGCTGGATCAAACGGTTATCTATTCTCATGACCACCACCCTGCTGGCGGCGGTCCTGAAAGATATTTTAATGTGATCCCGTTATCACCCTGTCAGGGTCTGTCGCGCAGCGCCTCCAGCTTTTCGCGCTGCTGACCGTCGGCGGTAAAGTTATCCTCCGCCAGCCAGCGCTGCAGGCCCTTTTTCACCTGCGGCCATTCGCTATCGATAAGCGAGAACCAGCTGGTGTCACGTGAACGCCCTTTGTAGACGATCGCCTGACGGAAATCGCCTTCATAACGAAAACCGAGACGTGCCGCCGCCTTACGGGAAGGGGCGTTACAGCTATCGCATTTCCATTCATAACGGCGATAACCCAGCGTCTCAAAGGCGTAACGCATCAGCAGGAAATGCGCCTCCGTTGCCATGCGGGTCTGTTTCAGCCGGGCCGAAAACATGACATGCCCGACTTCCATCACGCCATGTTCCGGCTGGATGCGCATTAACGACAGGCTGCCTACTGCCTGGTCGGTGGCCAGATCGATCACGGCAAAATGCAGCGGATCACGACTCATTTCAAGCTGTGCGGCATACGCCTGCCATGCCGGACGTTCGGTAAAGGGACCGGCAGGCAGGTAAGTCCAGTCACGCCCATCTTCAGCCAGCGCCCATGCCTCAAACAGTGCCTCAGCATGACGCGCCACACTGAACGGCTCCAGCCGACAAACTTCGCCAGTAAAAACCTGATGCTGGGGCAGAGGTCGGGGCTGCCAGTCTGGCATTGGCTCACCGACCGGCTGTCCGAACTGATTGGTATGTTGTGGCATGTTGTCTCCTGGCTGCAGATTATCTCTGCAGATTGCCACGATCATAATTGATAAAAAAGGACCAAAACTGGCGAAAATGATAGACCCATTGCCTGCGAACGCATCAGCCAGGCGATATATCGGTTACCGGGCTGGCCGGGTTAACCGCATCATTCCGCACTGATGAGGCTGGCCGGTGCGGTAATGGACTGGCGAATCATCAGACGGGCATCAAAGCGCGGCATCGGTCCGACGGCTTCGCCGCGTATCTCCGCGATCAGGCGTCGTGCCGCTTCACGGCCCATCTCATACACCGGTTGCGCTACCACCGTCAGCGGTGGCGTGACAATCTCACTCCACGGAAAATTGTCATACATCACGAATGAGAGATCGGCAGGGATTCGCAGTCCGCGCTGCGTCACTTCGCGCAGCAGCCACATCGCCACCACGCTGTCAGAAGCCACCAGCGCAGTGGGCGGCTGCGGACGCTGCCACAGCTCGGCCACGATACGGGCAATCTCCGCTTCGTCCAGCGCATTCACTTTCACCATCGTCGGATCAAATTCCACGCCCGCGGCAGCAAATGCCTGCATCATGCCGCCCACGCGCTGGGCGACCGGCGTCAGGCCAAAATCCCCTGGCGTGCTGTAGTCGGTTGCCAGTGCCATGCTGGTGATATAAGCGATGTGGCGATGGCCCGCTTCCAGTAACTGCGAGGTTGCTTCTGCAGCCACTTCGGTAAATTCGCAGCAGATCGCCTCCACATCAAGGTCAGTCACTGCGCGATCAAATAATTTCAGCGCTCTGCCCTCTTCCAGTACCTGAGTCAGGTGACTGTTGTGATGGTGTTCTGAACAGCAGGGCGCAACGATGATGCCGTCGACCCGCTTTTCCAGCATCACCCGCACCGCATCCTGCTCAGCCTGCAACTTCTCATCGCTGTTACTGAGCAGCAGATGGTAACCGGCAGTGCGCGCCACATCCGCCATGCCGCGCAGCGCAAGACCGAAATGGGGATTCTCAATGTCGCCGACAATCACACCAATGGTATTGGAACGTCCGGTGTTCATACTGCGGGCCAGGGCATTCAGACGGTAGCCCAGCGCGGAGGCCGCGCTGTTGACCCGCTCCTGCACCTCATCACTGACCGCCCCATAGCCACCCAGCGCACGCGCCGCCTGGGCTTTGGATACTTTTGCTGCGCGCGCCACATCCGCCACGGTGGGCGCTTTAGATTGTCGTTTCTGGCTGGTCATAATTATTTTGAATCACAGGTTGATGACAGGAATATTGACGCCGAAAAAAGGCTGTGCTTAAACTCATTGTAACCCCTTGAGACCGGTCTCACAACATCAGTGTCTTAAGGTGCCACCTGTGTTGAGACCGGTCTCAATAATAATCGCTGGCTCAACAGTCTCTGATGTTTAAACCTGCAAAAACGGATGAGCTATGAAATCGCAAACCACCCTGGGCAAACTGCTCGGCACCACACTCGCACTCTGTTCACTGTCGTTCTGTACGCTGGCTGCCAGCGATAACAATCCCTATGGGCTGATCGAACCGGGTCAGCTACGCATCGCCAGCGTCGGCGACTCAAAACCTTACACCTTCACGGATGCCAGCGGTCAGTTCACCGGCTTTGACGTCGAATTCTTCAAAGATGTCGCCCATCGTATCGGGATCGATAAGGTCGATTTTATTGGACAGGACTTCTCGGCCATCATGCCGGCGGTGGCCAACGGTCAGTATGACGCGGCGGTAGCGGCTATCGGCATCACCCCTGCGCGTGAAAAGACGGTGGATTTTTCAACCGGCTATCTGGCGGGATTTCTCACCGTGCTGACCCGCCACGACAGCGGCGTGAAGAATGTCGCCAGCCTGGCAAAACACCGGCTCGGGGTGGTTCAGGGTACGCTGCAGGAGAGCTATGCCGTCGAACACTTCACCCAGACCGATCTCGTACGCTTCCCGGACAACAACAGCGCAGTCTCTGCGCTCAACAACGGTACGCTCGACGCGATCTTCCTCGACTACGAGGCGGCAAAAAGCTACGCCGACCGCTTTAAGCTGGTCTCTGCCGCCGACATCCCCTCGTTTGATGCACCGGCCGGCATTGCCATTGCCAAAGGCAAACCCGCCTTCAAGGCCGCGCTGGACCGCGCCATTAAAGCAGCCATGCAGGATGGCACCTGGCAACGGCTCTATCAGAAGTGGTTCCCCGGATCGCCGATGCCAAAACAGTATCTGCCTGGCGGGCAGTAAAGATGCGGACGTTCGCGTCCTGAGTTAACCGGGGGATCCCCCACTCTGCATGGAGACGGCGATGGACTTGCTCACGATTCTTTCCCGCACCTTCTTTGATTTTCCATCAATGATGGAAGTACTGCCGCAGATGCTGACCACCGGGCTGGTCAACACGGTGATTATCTCGCTGGCGGCAACGCTGCTCGGCACGCTATTCGGCCTTCTGCTGGCGCTGATGGGCATCTCGCCCTCACGCTGGCTGCGTCTGCCTGCCCGGCTCTATACCGATCTGTTCCGCGGTCTGCCATCGATTCTGACCATTCTGCTGATTGGTCAGGGCCTGGCGCGCTTCAGCTATCAGCTGTTCGGTCCTACGCCCTATCCGCTGGGGATCTTCGCCCTTAGCCTGATCGCCAGCGCCTACATGGGCGAGATTTTCCGCGCCGGTATTCAGAGTGTTGAACGCGGCCAGATGGAAGCCTGCCGGGCGCTGGGGATGAGTTATGGCCGGGCAATGCGACTGGTGGTGATCCCGCAGGGGATCCGCCGCGTACTGCCCGCCATCGTTAACCAGTTCATCGCCATCATTAAAGATTCCTCGCTGGTTTACCTGCTGGGCCTGATGACACAACAACGGGAACTGTTTCGCGTGGGCCAGGACGCGGCGGTGCTCACCGGCAACCTCTCGCCCCTGATGCTGGCAGGGCTGTTCTATCTGATTATCACTGTGCCGCTGACGCACATGGTCAACTATGTCGATGTGCGTTATCGCACCGGCCGACGTCGCCTGACTGCCCCGCAAAGTGGCTTAAAAGAGGTGGAGGAAGTCAGAGCGCCCGGCGGCGCACTGGTCACTCATCCCCGGATCGGAGGCAACCATGAATAACCTGAACAGCACCACTGCCGCGAGCTGGCACGGTGCCAGCCTGGAGCTGCGCGATCTGACTCTGGCTTATGGCCCGATTGAGGTGTTGCGTAACGTCTCGCTGCGGGTCGCGCCCGGCAGCACCACCTGCATTATCGGGCCATCCGGTTCGGGTAAGTCGACGCTGCTGCGCGGCATCAACCGGCTGCATGAACCGCAATCGGGGGATGTACTTCTGGCTGATCGGTCAGTGTTGCGCGACAAGCCAGATGCGCTGCGGTTACGGATCGGCATGGTGTTTCAGCATTTCAATCTCTTCCCCGATCACAGCGCGCTGGAGAACGTGGCGCTGGCACCGTGGCGGGTTAAAGGCCTGCCCAAAGCGCAGGCGATGGCGATTGCGCGTCAGCGGCTGGAAGAAGTGGGTCTGGGTCAGCGCGCCGATCACTGGCCACGCGATCTCTCCGGCGGCCAGCAGCAGCGTGTCGCGATTGCCCGCGCGCTGGCGATGGATCCCGAGGTCATGCTGTTTGATGAGGCGACCTCTGCGCTCGATCCCGAACTGGTGAAAGGTGTCCTGACGCTAATGGCGGATCTCTGTCGTCGCGGCATGACGATGGTTGTGGTGACACATGAAATGGGCTTTGCGCGCAAAGTGGCGGATCAGGTGGTGTTTATGGACGAAGGCGAGATTGTTGAAGCCGGGCCGCCGGGCGCCATTTTTGATACGCCACAGTCGCCGCGACTGCAACGTTTTCTCTCTGAAGTGCTGTAACTGAGCAAGGAACCTGATAATGGCGGTAAAAACTGAAATGAAAGTAGTTGTACTGGGCGGTGGCGTAATAGGTGTCTCGACGGCGCTGGAGCTGACAAAACGGGGAGCGGCGGTGACGCTGGTGACCGAAGCCGCGCTCTGTTCTGGCGCATCGGGACGTTCACTCTCCTGGCTCAACTCGGCGGGTGAACGCTCCCGCCCCTATCACGCGCTGCGCATGGCGGGCATTGATCGCTATCGCACCCTGTTTGCTCAACAACCTACCCTCGACTGGCTGCGTTTTGATGGCGGGGTCTGCTGGTTCAGCAATGATGCAGCCGGAACGCAGGCGCGGCACGCCTATGAGAAAGCACACGGCTACGACTCACAACTCATGACACCTGATAACGTGGCGCAGGCGGATGCGACGATCGATCCTGACGCGCTGCCGTCGCAGGCGATATTTAACCCCGGTGAAGGCTGGGTCAGTCTGCCGCACCTGTCAGAGTATCTGGTGAATCAGTTCCGGGTGCGGGGTGGTGAAGTGATTGAACACGCCGGTAAAGCCAGTGTGATCACAGTGAATGGCCGGGCCTGCGGCATTCGCAGTGAGCTGGGTGAACTACAGGCAGATGCGGTGGTGGTCGCCTGCGGGCCCTGGACACCGGATGTGATTGCGCCACTGGGCGTGACGATTCCCAACGGATCGCCCGTCTCCATGCTGGTGATCACTGAGCCGGGCAAACATGAACTCAAGGCGGTGCTGAACACGCCTCGCGCCGCCATCCGGCCAAACCCCGGCAACCGTTACGCCCTGGATCATGACTGGTACGAGGCTGATATCCAGAAGCTGGCCGGAGGCGATTACCATATTGATAAGCAGGTTGTAGCAAAGCTGGCCGAGGAAGCGAGTCAGTTGTTACGGGGTGACGAGCCGCTCAGCGTCCAGAGCTGGAAAATTGGCCTGAAGCCGATTCCGGGCGATGGCGATCCGGTACTGGGGCAACTGCAGAAGGTGCCGGGCTGTTATGTGGCGTTCACGCATTCGGGTGCAACCCTGGCGCTGATTGTCGGTGAATTGCTGGCGGAGGAGATTGTAAGCGGTGAAAAGCATCCGATGCTGGCAAGCTTTGGTGCTGAGCGTTTCAGCTAAAAAAAGCCGGTCATCACGACCGGCTGATTTTTACCGCTTATTTTAACCGCGGAAGAAGATATCGCCCGATTTACCCATGACGATTTTACCGGTGTCATTGGTAATAAGAATGTAATTGGCGTTGATATAGGCCCAGTGGGTATTTTCCTGCGGAGCAGGCAGATTACGCTTTTGCCACTCATTGATGGTGTACGTTTTATCGGTGTACTTCTCTGGAACTGTGTCACCGATTTGGTACTGTTTGTAGTCGATGATGATGGTGCTGAGGTCGTAATTAGGGTGCGCGCCGTTGGAAGGTGCCGGCGTGGTCGGCGTAATACCATCATTAGATTGTGAGCTGGTCGGCGCCTGGCTTTGCGCGGCACCGGCATCCGGCTGAACGCTGCCCGTATCAGGCGTAGCGGGCTGCGCATCCGGATTAGCAGGCTGAATCTGCGGCGGTGGCGGAACGGTATCCGTTGCTTCGCCAGCGGCTTGTACAGCGGGGATCAGGCTCAGCGAGCCAACCAGTAATCCCATTGATAAAAGTACACGTTGAGTCCTGCGCATAATGATTTCCACGTTGAATTTTGACAGTCAGGCTAAAGACAATGTTTATCGCACTTCAGTTCCGGCGCACTGACGCTATGTGTAAGGAAAAACAGCGCTATTCACTTTACTGCACACAGGCCAGGTAGCGGATCACTGTCCGACCACTTTATCCTGAGTTGCCAGATCGACCAACAACGCAATGCCTAAATAGTTACTCCAGTTAAAGCCGTTCTGCAGCACCACAATCGCATTGCCGTTACGTTTATCGTAGCCGATAAAACTGGCATAGCCGCCGATATAGCCCACCTGATAGGTGATCTGCTGCTCTTCGAAAGTGTCGGTTACCCAGGCGATATTCTGCACCTGCGCGCCCTGCTGATACCACGCCTGATCTACCGCCGCGAAAGCCCGGTCCCGCGCAGCATCACCGGTAGCGCTGAGATGTGCGCGCAAATAAGCACTCAGATCGCGCGCGTTACTGTAGAGACTGGCCGCGGCCACCATGTTGCCGTGAAAATGCCAGTCAGGCGTCAGCGTGCCGCGGCGGATTAATTTTGGCTGATCACCTGCATGGCCCAGCGCACGCAATGGATAGCCCGCCAGCGTTTCCGGTACAAAGCTGCTTTGGTTCATCTTTAACGGTGTGAAGATAAGCTGTGATGCCAGCGTCTGAATATCCTGATGACAACGCGTGCGCAGGATATAACCGAGCAGCGCATAGCCGAGGTTAGAGTAGTGTGGCATGCGTACCGCAGGTGCAGAGAAGTCCGCCAGATAACTCAGCAGCTTGTCGCTATCAAGATTGCCATAGAAGTTCTCGCCGGTGTCCAGATAACGTACGAACTGCTGCAGCATCGTCAGATCCATATCCTGACGCGGCAGACCCGAGGTGTGCGTCACCAGCTGCAGCAGCGTGATGCGCTGCGCGTCAGCGCTGAGGCGAACACCTTCCGGCAGAAGATCGGCCAGTGTATCGCTCCAGCGCAGCTTACCCTGATCAACCAGCTGGATAATCACTTCTGCCGTCACGCCTTTACTCAGCGATCCCAGTGCAAACAGGGTATCGGGCGTGATCGGATAGCGATGCACACGATCGGTGACGCCAAAAGCGTAATAGCGGGTCGGGCCACCGCGATGAATGACCGCAATGCTGATGCCGGGAACCTGCTTCTGTTGCATGTAATGCTGCACGATGTCGTCGACATTTTCATGAAAGGTGGCGTGTGTCAGATAAACGCGGTCGCCCACCGGGGCGGAGGTTTGCGACAGGGTTCCACATCCCGCCAGCAGGAAGATAAAGGCTGGCATGAATCGCGTCATTAATCTGCTGATCCACTGGCCGCCAGGGGTCAGCCGTGCAAGGGAGACTGCAACAGCCGGCCTGCCAGTAAATCCATTTTTCATATATTAATCATTTACTTATTATTATTTAACACGCAACTGTCTGGCTGGAGCGCAAAAATGTACCATAAAGTGCTGTGGGCTATCGCCTGCACAACGGGGTGAAAGTGGTGCTAAACGCGGTTTAATCACCGCAGCTCGCCCGAACAGGGTTAGCTGTGTTGCAGTCCACAAGGGTGTACACTGCTGCGGTTTTAAGGCTCAACGCCGCTGAAATTTTGAAATGCCCGGGAGGCAACCGCATGAAAGAAGGCCCACTGTCCGAAAAAGAGCTGCAATGGCTGGAAGATATGCTGGAAAAATATGGCAGCGAAGCATCGATTATTGATGTCTCCGAGCTCGACGGCCTGCTGACTGCCGTTCTCTCCGGTCCCGTCACCGTCGAGCCAAGCCAGTGGCTGGTGGCACTGTGGGGTGGCGAGAAGCAGATCCCAAAATGGAGCAACGAGCGTGAAATGACGCGCTTTATGTCGCTTTGCTTCCAGCATATGAATGATGTGGCTGACCGCTTATCTGAATTCCCTGAGCAGTTCGAACCGCTGTTTGGCATCCGTGAAATGGAAGGTCTGGAATTTACCGTGGTGGAAGAGTGGTGCTTCGGCTATATGCGCGGTGTCGCGCTGACCGACTGGTCTGCCCTGCCGCAGGATCTGCAACCCGCGCTGGACGCCATCGCTCTGCACGGCGTGGAAGAGAACCTTGAAAAGATCGATGCCATGACGCCGGACGAGATGGAAGCCAGCATTGAAGCTATTCGTCCTGCTGCGCTGGCGCTGCACGATCACTGGATCTCCCAGCCAGAAGCGATTCCCGTTCCCCAGAAGCCTGTCGCGGCAGAGAAGCTGCCCGGCCGCAACGATCCCTGCCCGTGCGGCAGCGGCAAAAAATATAAGCAGTGCTGTCTGCACTGATCGACTGGTTAGCCTCACGATCTGCCGGGCGGCGATTCAGCCCGGCATGCTTTTCTCACGATCCACGACAGTTTGACCTGCATCACTCTGCCTACTTCCTGACCTGAATAGACTGCTCACGACTTGAACAGCTTCGTGCTTATCGCTAAGGTAAGCGCGATTTTACCCGCCAGGAATAAACATGATCACCATCGCACTTATTGACGATCACCTTATCGTCCGCTCCGGCTTTGCCCAGTTGCTGGGCCTGGAATCGGATTTCCAGGTCGTAGCGGAATTTGGTTCTGGCCGTGAGGCGCTGGCAGGTTTACCGGGCCGGGGCGTTCAGGTCTGTATCTGCGATATTTCGATGCCGGATCTCTCCGGTCTGGAGCTGCTGAGCAAGCTGCCGACGGGCCTGGCCACCATTATGCTGTCAGTCCATGACAGTCCGGCCCTGGTGGAGCAGGCGCTTAATGCCGGTGCGCGCGGATTCCTCTCTAAACGCTGTCGTCCCGATGAACTGATCGCGGCGGTGCGCACGGTCTCCACAGGCGGCTGTTATCTGACGCCAGAGATTGCGATCAAGCTGGCCGCCGGTCGGCAGGACCCGCTGACCCGACGCGAACGTCAGGTGGCGGAAAAACTGTCACAGGGCATGGCGGTAAAGGAAATTGCCGTTGAGCTGGCGCTGTCACCGAAAACCGTACATGTCCACCGCGCGAATCTGATGGAGAAGCTCGGCGTCAGCAATGATGTGGAGCTGGCGCGCCGCATGTTTGATGGCTGGCAATGAGCCCCTGTGTTTCGCGGCTGATCTCCATTGTCGCCAGCTTTTTCATCTTCTCGGCGGCCTGGTTCTGCCTGTGGAGTATCAGCCTGCACCTGGTGGAACGCCCGGAGCTGGCGGTGCTGCTATTCCCGTTTGGCCTGCGTCTGGGGCTGATGCTGCAATGTCCACGCGCTTACTGGCCGGTGTTGCTGGCAGCTGAGTGGATCATGCTGATCTGGCTGGCGAAGGTGGTCGCGCTGGCGCATCTGCCGCTGTTAATGGCGGGCAGTGTACTGACGCTGCTGCCGGTGGCGCTGATCTCCCATTACCGCCATCAGCGTGACTGGCGCACGCTGCTGAGCCAGGGCGCGGCTCTGATCGCCGCGGCGCTGCTGCAGTCCCTGGCGTGGGCGGGACAGCAGGAGATGCTGAACGCCCTGCTGCTGACGCTCACCGGTGGTCTGACGCTGGCCCCGACCTGCCTGGTCATCTGGCACTACCTCACCAGCACCCGCTGGCAGCCGCTGGGACCGGCGCTGGTCTCGCACCCGGTCAACTGGCGCGCCCGACATCTTATCTGGTATCTGCTGCTGTTTGTCATCAGTCTGTGGTTGCAGCTTGGCCTGCCCGCTGAACTGTCGCGCTTTACGCCATTCTGTCTGGCGCTGCCGATTATTGCGCTGGCCTGGCACTACGGCTGGCAGGGTGCGCTGATCGCGACGCTGATGAACGCAATCGCGCTGATCGCCAGCCAGACCTGGCACGATCATCCGGTCGATCTTCTGCTCTCGCTGCTGGCGCAAAGCCTGACCGGCCTGCTGCTGGGTGCCGGTATTCAGCGGCTGCGCGAGCTGAATCAGTCGCTGCAGAGTGAGCTGGCACGCAACCGGCGCCTGGCGGAACGGCTGGTCGAGACAGAAGAGAACGTGCGCCAGGAGGTGGCGCGCGAGCTGCACGATGACATCGGTCAGACGATTACAGCAATCCGCACCCAGGCGGGCATTGTGCAGCGCCTTGCGCCGGATAATGGCCGGGTGATCCAGAGCGGCGTCCATATTGAGCAGCTCTCACTGGGTGTCTACGATTCAGTGCGGCGACTGCTGGGACGTCTGCGACCCCGCCAGCTAGATGACCTGTCACTTGAACAGGCAGTTCGCTCCCTGATGCGTGAGATGGAGCTGGAGGATTGCGGCATCGTCAGTCACCTTGAGTGGCGTATTGATGAGACGCTGCTGAGCGAAGCGCAGCGCGTCACGCTGTTTCGCGTCTGTCAGGAGGGGCTGAACAACATTGTGAAACACGCCAGCGCCAGCGCCGTGACGCTGAAAGGCTGGCAACAGGATGGTCGCGTTTTGCTGGTGATTGAAGATGATGGCTGCGGTCTGCCGCCAGGTTCCGGTCAGCAGAGCTTTGGTCTGGTCGGGATGCGCGAACGCGTGAGTGCGCTGGGTGGATCGCTGACTATCTCCTGCACCCATGGAACCCGCGTCAGCGTGCATCTGCCGCTGCGTACGGCCTGAGGAACCACCGTGTTTAACTTTCTGAAAACGCCCGCTAACGCCGCTCCGCTGCAGGACAAAAGTGAGATTGACAGCCGCTATCGCTACTGGCGGCGGCACATCATGTCGACCATCTGGATCGGCTATGCCCTGTTCTACTTTACCCGCAAAAGCTTCAATGCGGCAGCGCCGGAAGTGATCGCCAGCGGCGTGATGATGCGCACTGATATCGGCCTGCTGGCGACGCTATTTTACATCACCTACGGCCTGTCGAAGTTCTTCTCCGGCATCGTCAGTGACCGTTCCAACGCCCGTTACTTTATGGGGCTGGGGCTGATCGCTACCGGCATGGTCAATATCCTGTTTGGCTTCTCCACCTCACTGTGGGCCTTTGCGCTGCTGTGGACCATCAACGCCTTTTTCCAGGGCTGGGGCGCGCCGGTCTGCGCGCGCCTGCTGACCAGCTGGTATTCGCGCAACGAGCGCGGCGGCTGGTGGGCATTATGGAACACCGCGCACAACGTTGGCGGTGCGGTTATCCCGATCGTTATCGGTGCAGTGGCGCTGCACTATGGCTGGCGAATCGGGATGATGATTGCGGGCAGTTTAGCGATCCTCGCCGGACTGTTTCTCTGCTGGCGTCTGCGCGACCGGCCTCAGACTGTCGGCCTGCCCGCGGTAGGCGACTGGCGACAGGATGAGATGGAGATGGCGCAGCAGCAGGAAGGCGCAGGTCTGAGTCGCAAAGCGATCCTGACCCGCTACGTGCTATTCAACCCCTACATCTGGCTGCTGTCGTTGTGTTACGTGCTGGTCTATGTGGTTCGCGCGGCGCTTAATGACTGGGGAAATCTCTACATCTCCGACACGCTGGGGGTAGATCTGGTCACGGCCAACTCGGTAGTCACCCTGTTTGAGCTGGGCGGTGTGATAGGTGCGCTGGTCGCGGGCTGGGGCTCGGACAAGCTGTTTAACGGCAACCGTGGCCCGATGAACCTGATTTTTGCAGCCGGGATTTTGCTTTCCGTCGGCTCACTGTGGCTGATGCCCTTTACCAGTTATGTGATGCAGGCAGCCTGCTTTTTTACTACCGGTTTCTTTGTCTTCGGTCCGCAGATGCTGATTGGTATGGCGGCAGCCGAATGTTCCCATAAAGATGCGGCGGGCGCGGCAACCGGCTTCGTCGGTCTTTTCGCCTATCTTGGCGCGTCACTCTCCGGCTGGCCGCTGGCGTGGGTTATCGACGTCTGGCACTGGAGCGGCTTCTTTGCGGTGATTGCCACGGCGGCGGGGATATCTGCCCTATTGCTGCTGCCGTTTTTAAATGCTCAGGCACCGCGTCCCCTGCCTGAAGCGTGATACGCCTCTCCTTTTTGCCCCGAGTGGGGCAAAACTAAGAAATTTTCCTGGTTTCGCCTGGATGCTGTCTCAGGCCAGTCTGGCGGCAGGTTTTTACAATGCCAGCCATTCGCTGCCTATTGCAGCTATTCCAACCAGGAGAATCCCCTTCCATGCTGGCATTCCTCAAACAGGTGCGCAGACCGACGCTGGATCTGCCCATCGAACTGCGGCGCAAGATGTGGTTCAAGCCGTTTATGCAGTCCTATCTGGTGGTCTTTATCGGCTACCTGACCATGTATCTGATCCGCAAAAACTTCAATATCGCGCAGAACGATATGATCACCACCTACGGACTGAGCATGACGCAGCTGGGGATGATCGGTCTGGGCTTCTCCATCACCTATGGCGTCGGTAAAACCCTGGTCTCCTATTATGCTGACGGCAAAAACACCAAGCAGTTCCTGCCGTTTATGCTGATCCTCTCGGCCATCTGTATGCTGGGTTTCAGCGCCAGCATGGGCACCGGTTCCGTCAGCCTGTTCCTGATGATCGCCTTCTATGCCTTAAGCGGATTCTTCCAGAGTACCGGCGGCTCCTGTAGTTACTCCACCATCACCAAATGGACGCCGCGCCGCAAGCGTGGCACCTATCTTGGCATGTGGAATATCTCGCATAACCTCGGCGGTGCCGGTGCGGCAGGCGTTGCGCTGTTTGGCGCCAATGTGCTGTTCAACGGCCACGTAATTGGGATGTTTATCTTCCCCTCTATTATCGCGCTGATTGTGGGTTTTATCGGCCTGCGCTACGGCAGCGACTCCCCGGAGTCTTATGGCCTGGGCAAGGCCGAAGAGCTGTTTGACGAAGAGCTGAGCGATGAGGACAAAGAAGCCGAAGATGAGTCGATGACCAAATGGCAGATCTTTGTTGAGTACGTACTGAAGAACAAGGTGATCTGGCTGCTCTGCTTCGCCAACATCTTCCTCTATGTGGTGCGCATCGGGATCGATCAGTGGTCAACGGTTTACGCCTTCCAGGAGCTGAAGCTCTCTAAAGAGGTGGCGATTCAGGGCTTTACCCTGTTTGAAGTCGGCGCACTGGTGGGCACACTGATGTGGGGCTGGTTATCCGATCTGGCCAATGGCCGCCGTGCGCTGGTCGCCTGCGTCGCGTTAGCGCTGATTATTGCCACGCTCGGGATCTATCAGCATGCCAGCAACCAGTATGTCTATCTGGCGTCGCTGTTCGCCCTGGGCTTCCTGGTCTTTGGCCCGCAGCTGTTAATCGGCGTCGCCGCGGTCGGCTTTGTACCGAAAAAGGCAATCGGCGCAGCGGATGGCATCAAAGGCACCTTCGCCTATCTGATTGGTGACAGCTTCGCTAAACTGGGCCTGGGCATGATTGCCGACGGCACGCCGATATTTGGCCTGACCGGCTGGGCGGGCACCTTTGCCGCACTGGATGCCGCTGCTATCGCCTGTATCTGCCTGATGGCGCTGGTTGCCGTGATGGAAGAGCGTAAGATTCGCCGCGAGAAACGGCTACAGCGTTTAAAGATGGCGTAAAGATAGAATCAGGCCCGGCGTAAGCCGGGCTTTCCCGCCAGGTTCCGCCCTCAGCCATTGATGTAGCCCCACCAATCGGATCACTGCCAGTCAGCCCGCCAAACCCTCCCACCCCCTTTCACTTATTCTTTCATCTCGTCCCCGATTATTTAAGAAATTCACTGTCAGGTGGTCAGCCTGACCACCAGGTTGTGGCCATGTTTTAATATTTACATGGCATAGTGCCTTTGTTTAGATGATAACTGACAAGGCGAATAACGGATTAAGCGGAACCTGATGATGATGAAGGCGCTGACTGAACGGCAACTGACGATTATGCGACAGCTTATTTCTCATAACAGTTATGTGAGCCTGCACGCTATTTCAGAAAAAACGTCTATTACACCCAGAACTCTACGCCGCGATATTGCCGACATTAACGAAAAACTTTCTGACCAGGGAATCAATCTCAGCGGAAAAAGTGGGAGAGGGATCACAATTAAATTCGCTGATGCGCAGTCGGAAATAGCCGCGCGCCGGATTTTCTCTGTCGAGGTGGATGATTTCAGCAGCAACTTCAGGATGCTGAAAATAGCATCGGATTTATTAATGCTTTCACCAAAAAGTTCATCCATCAGTGAACTGGCGGATAAATATTTTATCAGCCGCGCCTCGATAGTGAATGATTTAAAAACATTAGAAGCATGGTTACATCAGTTTGATTTAACCTTATTAAAAAGCCGTGTCGGAACCAGCATAAAAGGCAGTGACCATAATATTCGCATGGCGATGAAAGCGCTGGTGTTAAAATCGATTTATAACCGTCAGGACATGATGGAAAGCCGTCTGGATGAAAGCACGCTGCAGGAGCTTTCAGAGAAGTTTGGTCAGCAGGCTGTCCATTTTACCCTGCAATTAATTAATTTTATTGAACAGCAACTGCAATATACGATAAGCGATCCTTACTACATCAATTTATTTACGCATATTCTGGTGCTGATCCACCGCAGTCACTCGCCGATGCACAGGACCGACGCCCGCGCGGTGTCGATGAACCGGGTGAGCGACCATCACGCCTGGCAGGTGTCACTGGCGGTGATAGAGCGCATTGAGACTGCCTACAACACGGTACTGGTGGCCGAGGAGTCTCACTCCATCTATCAGTATCTGGTCTCCTCCGGTAAGGCGGGTGGTGAGTCACCACAGCACGATGACTCCCTGATTTCAGAGCGTGAAACCCGCTTTGCTGAGGCGCTGATCGCCCGGGTGGCGCAGCGCATCAACATCGAAATCACTACCGACCAGAACCTGCAGGCGTCATTGTCCTCGCATATCAAGCCGATGCTGAACCGCCTCAGATATCACATCCGGATTAAAAATCCGCTGCTGCATGATATTCAGACCGAACTGGGTACGGTGTTTGCCGCCGTTAAAGCGGTAATCAGCCAGCTGACGCAGGAGTACAGCCTGGATGAGATCAGTGATGACGAAGTGGCTTACCTGACGGTGCATATTCAGGCAGCCATCGAAAACAGCATCAAGGTAAAACGGGTCTTGCTGGTCTGCTCCAGCGGCCTGGGTACCTCGCAGCTGCTTTACGGACGGATCATCCGTGCCTTTCCCGACTGGAAAATTATCGACATCGTGCCAGGGAAAAATATTGCTGACTCCCTGAAACGACATGAGTGTGACGTGGTGATTTCCACTATCCGGCTGGAGCCGCTGGAAAAACCGGTGGTGTATGTCTCTGCCCTGTTCTCGGCGAAAGATATCGCAAGAGTAACGGAGTGTCTGGTATCGAATTCGATTAATTAATGATAATGGAGAAGCAAAATGACGACAGCCGTGGCTATTAACGAAGTATTAAAAGAAGAGTGCATTATTCTCGATGTCGATTGCCAGACCAAAGAGCAGATTATTTCTCAGCTGACCGACCTGCTCTGCCAGACCGGGGCCGTCACCGATAAAGCCGCTTTCCTGAAAGATGTCTATCTGCGTGAGGAATTAGGCTCTACCGGATTTGAAAACCATATTGCTATTCCACACGGTAAATCTGCTGCCGTCGCCAAAACCCGTATTGCCGTCGGTCGTTTACGCCAGGACATTCCGTGGGAAACCATCGACGGCACCAAAGTCCGGCTGGTTATTCTGTTCGCGGTAAAAGAGTCCGATAAAGATGTGGGCCATATCAAAATGCTCGCCAAAATGTCCATTGCGTTAGGCGATGAGGATGTCGTCGAGCAATTGCTTAATGTCTCGCATCGCGAAGAAATGTTTCATTTACTGTTATCCCGATCGGGAGCCTGAATAAACCGGAGAGCAGCATGAATTAAAAATAAAGGAGGTATTCCAGGTTGTAGCCATCCCTTCAGACCGAAAAACATAAATATAAAATTTTCACTGGAGAACATTTATGAACATTATTGCCATTACCGCCTGTCCTACAGGTGTCGCCCACACCTACCTTGCCGAAAGTAATTTAAAAAAAGCGGCTAAAAAACTGGGCCTGAATGTATTAGTTGAAACCCAGGGCGCGATTGAAAGCGAATATATTTTCAGCGACGACGATATTCATCGGGCGGACGTCGTGTTAATCGCCGCAGATAAAAAAGTTGAGATGGCGCGCTTCCAGCACAAAAACGTGATTGAGGTGCCCGTTACCCGTGCCGCGAAGGATGCTGAAGGCCTGTTAAATGCCATTGTTAACGGCGAACTGGCTCCGAGGCTTGCCGACTCCGCTCCGCAGGCCAGTGCATCTGAACCGGCTAACAGTGCCCGTGAGGCGTCGGGTTCCCGTTCCTGGATTTCAGAGATTTATGTGCACCTCATCACCGGCGTAAACCTGATGATCCCGTTTGTGGTAGCAGGCGGCATTTTAATCGCACTGAGCTTTTCATTCGGAATTACGGCGGCCACACCAGGGGACGCGAACTTCAGCCCGATAGCGAAGATGCTCTCTGACATCGGTGGCGGTTCCGCCTTTGCCCTGATGCTACCGATTCTGGCGCTGGGGATCAGCCAGTCTGTCAGCGGCAAAGCGGGCATCGTGGCGGGCGCCGTGGGTGGGATGATGGCGATCCACACCGGCTCCGGCTTTCTCGGCGCGCTGATTGCCGGCTTCCTGGCCGGATACATCACGCTGCTGATCAATAACCATATCCATCTGCCCAAAGCGGTCGCCGGACTGAAACCTATTTTAATCGTGCCTCTGTTAAGCGTGCTGCTGACCGGCGCACTAATGGCGCTGCTGATTGGTGAGCCGATCAAAATGCTGCTCGGCTGGCTGACCGACTTCCTCAGTTCGCTGGGTAACACCAATGCGGCCATTCTCGGCCTGCTGTTCGGCATGATGGTGGCCTTTGATATGGGCGGCCCGCTGAATAAAACCGTCTGTATGTTTGCGATTGGCCTGATGTCGAGCGGGGTTTACGGACCGATTGCCGCCTGTATGGCGGCAGGCATGGTGCCGCCATTGGGCATCGCGCTGGCAACCACCCTCTTCCGCCGCAAGTTTACCGAGCAGGAGCGTGAGACCGGCAAGGTCACCTACATCCTCGGTCTGTCATTCATTACCGAAGGCGCAATCCCTTACGCGGTCGCCGATCCACTGCGCGTCATCCCGGCCATTGTGGCGGGCTCCGGGTTAGCGGGCGCCCTCTCAATGATGCTGGGCTGCGCTTCCCGCGCTCCACACGGCGGCATTTTCGTCATCTTCATTCCTAACGTGATCAGCAATGTCATGGGTTATCTGTTTGCGATTGCCGCAGGCAGTTTACTGACAGCACTGATCCTGCTGTTCCTGAAAAAAGATATCTCCGTTCCTGCAAAACAAGGATAAAACCTATGCTTTACAACATGAAAGATCTGCTCAGCGTTGCCCGACAGCATCAGTTTGGCGTTGGTGCGTTTAACATCGCCAGCGCGGAGTTTGGACGTGTGGCGGTTGAGACTGCCGAGAGACTGGATTCACCACTGATTCTGGAGATCCATCCTGAAGAGATGGCCTTTACCGGCCCGGAATTTATCGGCTATCTGCGGACGCTGGCGATTCAGGCGCGCGTGCCGGTGGTGATCCATCTGGACCATGGCCGCTCGCTGGAAGAGGTGATGAAGGCGATCTACGCCGGTTTTACCTCGGTGATGATTGACGCCTCGTCTCACCCTTTCGAACAGAACATTGCGCTGACGAAGAAGATTGTCGAGATAGCGCACACGATTAATGTCTCTGTGGAAGCGGAGCTGGGCACCATCGGCGTGGCGGAAGGCAGCGGCGAAGGTGGCAGTAACGAGATTCTCTATACCGATCCGCAGCAGGCAGAGACCTTTGTGCGCGAGACCGGCACCGACACGCTGGCGGTCGCCATCGGCACCTCGCATGGTCTCTACCCCAAAGGGAAGCAGCCGAAGCTGGATATCGAGCGCCTGCAGCAGATCCGTAAGGTGGTTGATATTCCGCTGGTGCTGCATGGTGGTTCGGGCAACAAAGACAGCGAGGTCGCGGAATCGATCCGTTATGGCGTCGGTAAAATCAATATCTCCAGCGATATGAAGAAGGCGTTCTTCGTGGCGCTGGAACAGGAACTGAAGCTTGGGGGTCACGAGCCTAATTCCCTCTTTGTTAAACCGATGCAGGCGGCGAGTGAAGTGGTCGCGGCGAAGATGGCGCTGTTTAGTTCGGTGGGGAAAGCGGCGTTGTATCGGTAAGGGGTTGTGTGGCGTGGATGGTGGCTTGAAGACTGCCACGGAGGCTGGGAAAAGGCACCGATGAATAGGTGCCTTTTTTAGATGTTGTACAACCGGATAACGCGGTCGTAACGTTTTTCGAGCATGGATGGAGGTCGTCACTAGATCCCCCATTACACCCCGGTAACGTTTTAATTAGTGCTTCACTGCCAGGGAGAACTTAGCTATACCACAGGAAACAGGATTTTAATCTCAGGACCGAACATTCCAGTCATCCGTATACTGCACATTACCATCAACGTAACGCCAGGTGATTTTGTCGTACATCAGGGAAAGGCTTTCCATATGGTTGATCTGCGAGTTTCCTGCCATTTTAGCATTTGGCATCCCCGGATTAATGCCAGTCACCTTCACCCCTTCGATAGTCATAACAAAATAGCATTCCTCTTGCCCGGCATTGTTAATGCGATACCAGCGAATCTCCGCACTTTTCAGCGTCTGACCAGTAGCAACGGCTTTGTATAAGTATGGGCTGGCGCTATCAAACTCTTTTTCAATCATAATGGGAGAGTGTGATCGCTTGCCGGTGATTTTACCGTTGGCACTATCCACTGGAATATTTAAACCGTGACTGAAGCCAACAATTTCGATAGAACCATCACGATCCTGAACGTCTACAGATCCCTTAATATCTGCACCGCCGTCATCTTTAAGCCACATGTAAGCTGGAATAGGCATTTTACAAACTCCTTTTGAATGTGCATTTCTTCATAATAAAGTAATAGCAGAAAAGGGCTAAAATCAGGTTGAAAGCCATAAGTGCAGCCATAGCAACATCTGAAAATTTTTCTATGTCCGGAAAAACAGCCTGGTAAGGTACAAAGCGGACGAATAACCAAAGCAGCATTACAAAAATGATTATTTTTATCAATCGTCGCACGGTAGAGAAAGCCCACTCTTTAGGGAGGCAAGATGGGTTCACTTTGTGAGTAAGGCCGTTAAAAAGGGTGATAATCGCACTCATAACCGGAATGCTGATTAGAGTATTAATTAAAATAGAAAAGTAATCTCGCAACGACTCCCAGGCCTCTAAGTCAGGTTCACCCAGAATGAAATGGGTAACGTTCAGAGCGCTTTGGAAATCAAATAAGACTGTTATAGAGTCAACTAATCCATCATAGGGAACTTCTTTAGCAACGAACAGCATAATCACAGTAAAGAGCGCTAATTTTATAAAGAGACTAAGGACATGTTTTGCCATTGGCAATTACCTCAATCGTTCCATAGGCCTTTAACTTCCTCATACAAGGAACCTCTATTTTCTGGGTCCTTAATAATGCATTGCGTAACAGGGAAAAATCAGAATCATGCGGAAGTGTGATACAACCCTCAGAAAGAACGCCGGGGTGCAAACGAAAGTTACCACGCTTAACGCTATCAACCCAGGTGTAATCATCAATTGCCCAATCATCCCGCCATATTGCAAACCATTCGGAATGCCTGAACGTAGCACCGCTGGCAAAATGATTATAAATATCCCTTACACCGGCATTTAGTTGTGATCGGAGGCCTCCCTCAGGACGGTCAACAATCCAGTATTTACCCGCTGGTACAGGCCCCTCTTTAGGAATCATTCCACAGGCACCACGATTACGATAAGCACCATTGCCAGAGAACGCTAAAAACGTTCCCACACCCGGAAAGGATAACGGTGAGTAGTCAGCATCATTAATAACAAACTTTCCATGTAGAGCCATTGATAATCCTTGCATCTATAATCCTTTGTGCGCTTATCCTACGCTGGTGAAAAGAATATGAGCAATAATTTTTCCTGGAAAAAGTCTGACTTTAATAAATAGGATGATTATGTTAGCAATAAGTCACTTAACAGATGTAATTAATATGCGTTTATGGCTTGTTATTTAACCTGAGAGTAACAGAGATGTTATAGCTCAACAACCATGTATAAATCACAAGCTTGTAACAAGCTTACTATTAATTAATATTCCACGTGTACTGCATGGCGGTTCGGGCAACAAAGACAGCGAGGTCGCGGAATCAATTCGTTATGGCGTCGGTAAAATCAATATCTCCAGCGATATGAAGAAGGCGTTTTTCGTGGCGCTGGAGCAGGAACTGAAGCTAGGGGGTCACGAGCCTAATGCTCTGTTTGTTAAACCGATGCAGGCGGCAAGTGAAGTGGTCACCGCGAAGATGGCGCTGTTTAGTTCGGTGGGGAAAGCGGCGTTGTATCGGTAAGGGGTTGGTGGGGGGATTGGTTGCGAGTTGAGTATGGGAAAGGCACTGATGGATCGGTGTCTTTTTTGGGTTTTGAGAAGTGAGCTTTAAATAAGTATCAGGTCAGTAAGCAACAGCCATCAATGAAAAGAGATCTGCTCATCGCTCTTCTTTTGTATGCCAGAGATCCACGATGTAGATAGCATTATCACGAAGTTCGTAGTGAATCTCGTAGTCATCCAGTATCACCTTTCGAACGTCCCGAGGTTCATATCGAACCTGCTGTATGCCGATTGCTGGGTGTGCCTTGAGGCCAGCACTGCCGGTTATCAGGCGGTCTAAGACATCATCAGCATGCTGGCGGCTGTACTGAAGAGAAAAACGTTAGATGCGTTCCAGGTCATCCTGAGCTTTAAGCGTCCAGTAAATTTCCATTTATCAGCTTTTCTTTAAACGATTACCAAATTCAACAAGGTCAGAGTGACTTACTACACGCCCGGCATCTACATCGGCAAGACCAGCCTGAATGCTCTGATGACGCCGTTCCCTTTCAGCCAGCATAGTGGTCAACGCTTCCTTGATGATCCAGCTTTTAGAACGATCCAGCTCCACAGCCAGATTTTCTACAGCATTAGCCAAATCGGTGGGTATCTGTGCGCTAATGGTCTGTTTTGTAAGAGAACCCATAGTGATCACCTCTTTTAATAACAGTTAATAACTTTTATTAAGTCTAGCTTGGGTTTGTCTATAAAAACATCAGAGCTTATTTTGCGGGCAGCATCCTGAGGTTTGTTTCGCACTAATTGTCACCTATGGACTGGTCTGATAAATGACTATGCGATCTCACTATATTGGGCGGACACGAACCTGATTCAATGTTTACGAAACCGATGCACGGGCGATCGTCCTCGTCAGCCGGGTTCTTGCTGGCAGAGCGTTTGATTACAGCAGAGTGGCTGGGTCGGTGGAGGATTAAGGGTTATAAGGTTTAGTTACTTCCCGTCTGAAACGTCAGCTGGCGGCGCTGAAAGAATAGCGCAGCGTTTATCCAGTAGCGACTCAACGGACGCCCGATTGCCCTTATCCCAGCCGCGCCGGGTGGTTAGGAGGATAAACCCTTTTTCTCCCGAAAACGTCGCCGGGATGAGCGCCACACCAGACTCTGCCAGCTGCGGCGGCGACAGCCGGAAATGGCGCGCTACGGAGGAGACAGGATAAATCCCCATCGCCGTCGGCTGCATAACGCGACGGGCATAGTAGGTGTGGTTCAGCAAACGGTCGGGCAAGGGTCGCCAGTCATTATGAATAAAGGGGCGCTCGGCCTGAAGCTGGCGATAGACATCTTCCCGCAGGCAGGTCAGATGAATATGCAGTTGATTCTGGCTGCGGCCATAAGCGGAATTCAGCGCCATGCCGAGCCGATCCTCAGGCACTTCAGCGCCATAGGCCGCCATCAGACGATAGCGCATTAACCAGGCGTAGCCGAAATAGTCGGGACGTCCGGGGCGCGTCAGCGCAATGCTCTCAATGCCGGACATCGCCACCGTCGGCACCAGAATAAAGTGCAGCTTGTGGCGAGGATTCTGGATGATGCTGTAGCCCTGTGTGCTGTCCTGCGGCAGATAGATTTGCTGGCAGGGAGTCGGATCGCGACGATAGTGATAGTTATTCATGCAGAGGTCATGCGTGACCGTCCACAGCGCGTCAGAGCGGGCGCATCCTGTCAGCATCAGCGCGATGACCAGCGGCAGAGACCGGCATCGCCACAACAATTTCCCGTTCAACGGATTGCGTCCGGTCAGGCGACTCAATGCAGGTATAACCTCATAAGCAGGGGTTCATATTGGGGGAGCGTTTAGCCGAATGGCAAATCAGCCTTCAGCCTTAAGAAAGAGATGCACTAACCTTTTGCTTCAAAAGCATCAGGAATTCTGCAGGCGTAGTTTCCCATAATTCTGTGGAAAATTCCGCGCCATAGCGGCCTTCAAAATCGTTCGCCAGCTTTTCAGACTCACTCATAAATTGCTCAATATCACCTATCAAACCATGCCGGAGAGCCGAAGGAGAGCATGAGAATCAGGATTTAAAAACCGTCAGCAGTCAGATACTGACTCGGTGCCTGTTTAATTACGCCTGCCAGCATGAGTTTTGTTATGAAAAATGCTGCTGTCGGTTCACTCCAGTCAGCAATAACTTAAAATCGCGAATCATTATTCGAATGTTCCTGCTGTCCCCGCAGATTTTTGTGAATCCCGATAATTCATCTGTAGTCTTGTAAGCTGGTCTTTCCATCCGTTTTGTAAAGCAAAAATATTCAGGATATTGCTGGCAGATGTCATTTCCGCTGTCCGTTAGCTGGATTAAAATACGATTAGCAACAGCTAACGAAGCGGATTATACTGGTTTATCCACTCATCCCGGAGGTAGAAACTGACGTGAAGGATACATACTACAACGATACAAGAATCAATTTGTTAATCCAGAATGAACTGAATGCATTCTTTGAGGATTACAAGGGTGTTATCTATGCCTACGCCATTATGAACAAGAAAGACCCTTCACAGATGCGTATTATTAATAACAACCCTGAGTGGTTCGATATATACCTTGAAAGAAAATATCAGTTTATTGATCCTGTCATTATTCAGAGTTTACGTTGTGTTGAAGATTTTTTTTGGGAAAACAACGTCATTCTGTCAGGCGGCTACAATCTCACGCGAATTTTTAATGAAAGCTTTCAATATAATATTTTCCAGGGGCAGACATTCCCTCTGCATGACTACCTGAACAACCTGGCTTTGCTATCCATTATCAGTCAGAAAGATTCTGGTGTTGACATGGAAAAAAATCGTTCGAAAATAGTTAGTTTTCTTATTAAATTACATCAGAAGACGCTTAACTTATACAGTCAACACCATCAGAAAAAAAACGTTTTTTTGTCACCGCGTGAGCGGCAGATACTTAAGTGGGTCGGCGCCGGGAAAACATACGCCGAAGTTGCGGTCATTTTATCTATTGCGGAACGCACCGTAAAATTTCATATGGGCAACGTCATGAAAAAGCTCGGAGTGAATAACGCCACACATGCGGTAAAACTTGGGACGGAGCTCCGGCTGCTGGACAACTGAGCCAACGTTACGGGTTAAAGATGGCGTAAATGCCGGGACATCTCACGAAGCCAGCCACTGGCTTTGTCCCTGGTGATAATATCTTCCACGATGCTCATGCTGGCAGGCATGAAAATGTAGTAGATAACTTCCCCTTTTTCAGAAAGGCCTTTCTGAATAACTTCTATTTTCCAGTTCGCATGGCGAAATATTGCATACATGCCGCGACTTGCCACAGCGTACATCCCCCGATAGTTTCTCTTCATGCAATAAAAAATCATTGCAAGGAATAACACTTTACTGGCGGGCAAGCCGTGCAGGCCTGCAGAGTCACGTCTTTCTTTATCTAAAAACAGCCGGCTAATCTCACAACAGGGGATATCTGTGGGGAGACCACTTATACCCTCGAAATATTCATGAAAAATTTCGCTCATCATCGTCGGCTGCGTTGAATCTATAAACCGTGCACCACATAGCAACTTCCCGTTATGCATGCCCAGCAGGTAAGTCGTATTTTCGTTGTCAAATTGATCCTTTTCCATGCCGTCAATGCATTCGACTTTCCAGTCGAGCCTCTCACGAAATGTTTTTGTTCTGAGCCGGTAGAGTTCGGTTGATAATTCTGGCGGAAATTCATCGTAATCACGCAAAAAAAACTCAATAGCAGAATTCATTCATTCATTCCTGATAATAACACATGGGAACTATTACCCCTGTCTTTTAAGACAGCTTTTATTACACCTGCGCAGACTCTATACTTAAAAAAGTACCTGACCACCAGGCACTCACCATGCTTAGCGGTCAGGAGGTCAAAGACCAAGTCAACACCAGGGAAAACCCACCCGCGATTATCTGATATTTCAGGTACCGGGTACAGAGTGCACTAAGCGCTCAAACGATAATTATATTAAAATACGAAAAACATCAATTAACTATAGTTTAATTATTGCCCTTTATAATTTTAAGGGGCAAGCTTTCCTGTTGCATTGACTAAAGCAACTATTATCTAATCTGTGATACAGGTTAACCGGGGGTATCCCCGTCTGACACTTATCAGTTGCTGAAGACATCGCCACCAAACTGTTCAGCCGTTATACGAAACCCCTCACTATTATCGTTACAGATACCGCCAGCAGCGAGTAACCGGCCGACGTTTTTGATGTTAAGCGTTCCGTAGGTTACTGGCTGGCTGTCTCCCGCCTCCCACGCTGAGCTGCCTTAATGAGGTTGGCGCAGGTTTTCCGTCAGAGCGTCAGTGATCGCGCTTACTCACTGCAGGATTAAACGCACCGATAGTGTTTTGGCTCCACCGAATCTGAAGGCATTTTCATTGCCGCAAATTAACTTACCGTTGTCGTCAATGTAAAACAGCCCGGCGGACAGAACACACACATCATTCAGGCATACCACATCACCACACTCTATCATGGCTTTTAGTTGTTCCTTTGACCGCTCTGCGTGTCTGGAAAGCGTTCCGGCAAGGGGATAGCTGGACTTTGGTTCGATATTGACGATATAGCGCTGGTGATGTCAGCGATAATCAAACTGGTAGTCCTGTCCGGCGTGGCTCCATGCAGCAAAAGGGCTGATGATACGTTCAAACGGCTCCGGCGGAAGATTATTACCCGATAGACAAATAAGACGGTTTTTCTGGCAGACTCAATCCCATATAAACATCCCTGTGTGGTCTCTTTCATTCCCAGGGGATAATCGGACTGCAGGAAAGTGAATTAAACAATCAGGCAACGAAAATCCGATGTCCCGGTGGTGGATACACCAGAAAACGGTGAGCAGGTTATAATGCAACTCAATCAATCACGCATGCACGTATTTTTGGGCAAGAAAACCTAAGATTTAGCCATACATGTCTTAATAATTTAATGCACAATGTGAGCGAATTTACGTCATTCAATTTATAATTAATTTTTCAACTTCTGCCAGAATTAATTCACACCTTATAAAATCATTGCTTAGTGTTAATTTTCTTCTCAATCGCTCTGACTATAATCTGATAACCAATGAGCGTTACCATTGTACATATCACTAATAGCGCAATACCCACGAAACCCTCAATATCGCGTTGTTTAAATAGCTTTGCTAACTCTGTCCAAAACTGCTGCTCTCCTTGTGTCGATGGATCTGACGGTCTTACCAGAAGGAACGTCATTACAAACAAAGATACTGCGATAAGGATTCTAAACCCCGCTGGGACACGTTTTGCTTCCATTTAAAACCACCTCAATTGTGCCAAAAGACATTAGTCCATTACGTAATTTCACTTGTGAAGTAGAGAGTAATGCTTGCCGAATAGCGATGAAATCAGTTCTGTGTTGCAAAGTGATACAGCCTAAAGATACACCAAGAGGCCCGCGAGGATGTAGTCTGAAATTCCCTCGCTCTACATTATTAACCCACATATGGTCATCTATCCTTCCATCATCACGATACAAAGCAAACCATTCATACTTGATAACTGGCGTTGAAGTAGGCCATGAGTAGAAATCATGCAAGTCAGTTCGGATTATACCTTTCCAGCCACCGGTTGGGCGCTTAACGATGTGATATAATCCATCAGGTATTGGCCCGTTGTCTGGAACTGCAATGCATCCTGCACGATTGCGATATTCCCTGTTACCAGAGTACGCCATAAACGTCCCTATCCCATACATGAGTAAAGGTGAGTAATCTGCATCATTGACAGTGAAAATTCCTTTTAATGCCATGTCTGGCTCCTTCTACTTTGATCATTTTCTAGATGAGTGTGATTTATCATAATGCCTCATCATAAAATGAAAATGATCTGCGTCTAATATTCAACACAATCATGAGTTAGTGATATATCTAATATTTACTGTGTTTCTATTTCGCCAACGTGCTGAAAACTCTGATAGACTTTGATAACCCAGTGCTGAATGTAGATAACACTCTTTATAATTCTACCGCCAGATTTCCTGCGCCAGATGCAGGAGGTCACAGCGGAGAAAGTGTGCTTAACACAGAGTTCCGTTGCAGGAACTCCAGTTTCAGATTCGGCTTGGCAGAGGATGCTGATTCGGAAAAAATATCTTTTTATGACAATGTCCTCATGAGGCTTATTAAGACATTATTAACTGTGCCATATGTTAATCGATTAGGTGCAGCTCATTGGCAGCAAGTCAATTAACAGAGATAATCGGCATGCGTTTATAAATCAAAATTAAACCTGTTGGGACTAATTAATCTATAAACCAGAATCTATGCAAAGGTCACGAATTTATGAATGATTTAACAAGCCGATTAGCGATTTATACTTGAACGATAGGTATGAAAATACGAAATCTCAATTAGCCAATCAGGATAAAAATCAGTTTCTTATAAAAAATCTTTTTACGGGAGCGACACACTCAAAAAAAAAGAATAGAGATGTGCTCCCGCTAGTTGATATTCTGTATTTACTATCAGGCTTGAAAAGACCTACTACTATAATGCTAATAAATTATTTTTGAATGATCAGCACCCAATATGTTTTGGCTAAATCACCTGGGTTTGGCGGCATTTTACCAGATTTCATTGAAGATAAAGCTGACATATCTGATTGCTCCAGAACATGCGTAATCTTCCAGCCTGCTTTTGACAAAGCAGGTACTGTGCCTGAGATATCGCTACCACATGAAAAAGAGGTGTTGTCAGAGAGGGTTGCTGCACTATTGGATTGAGGCAGCGAGGCCGAACGACAGACGTGTGCCTCATCAGCTAAAGCAGTGGTAGAGAACAGGCCGAGAGCGAAAAGAGACACTGAGAATTTTAACGCTTGCATAAGTAAATCCTTATATTGTGGAAAGTTTTCATTAACCCTCTGAATTGAAATACATCCTTATAGCCACTTCTTACGCGTCATGAGGCGGAAAATAACAAGGGAAGTCTATTCCTACTTATCACTTAAACACCCCACTCACCGACGACTTAAAAAATTATGCCCCTTTCAACATATCAAACACCACCCGGGCAAAGCCTTTCGCCAGTTCCGGGTTAGAGAGGTATTGCACCATCATCTCCTGCTGGGCCTCGTTGCTGTCCATCACGGCATCATCAATGGCTTTCGGGAAATCCCCCAGCATCGCCTGTTCGCGAGTATTGTTGGCAATCTGGGTCATCACAGCCTGGTTTTCTGACAGCTTGTCGCGCACCGCGAAGGCATAATTGATCATGTCTTTATCGGTGAGATTATCGGTGACAAATAGCTCATTAAGGCGAGACAGAATATTCGACAGAAACTCTTCTTTCTTGTCCTTCGGCTTCGCCGTGCCGACATCATTCCCCGGCTTGATTTTGTATTCTTCAGCATCCTCTTGCAGCTTCAGGTGCTGTTCGTGAAGCTTCGACAGGCGATAATGACTCATCTCCACGTTGCTTAAATCAATCTCATCCTCTTCGATACGTTGTTCATGCAGCAACGGACGCAGGTGGCGGGCAAACAGACTCAGCTTTTCCAGGTTCTTGTCGTCGTAATCGACAATTTGCGACATAAACTCGTAAAAGCGGACAAAGCTGCCGAGATCTTTTTTGAAGATATCCAGCTTACTTTTTTCTTTCTCGCAGTCCTTAAAGGTGTTTTCCGCATTGGTGATCAGCACAACATCGCCAGTCTTCCTGGTGCGTTCAAACATCTCTTTGGCCAGCACATACGCATCAATCGCCGAGGTGTAGCGGTTTTTCCAGCGATCCACCGCAGGTTTGCAGATATTACTAATAGCCGCGTTGGATTTGTTTTTGCTGAAGAATGCTTCGCAGAACTGCTCCACTTCGTTCCACTGGAAAATACCGCTGGTACGCAGCTTTTCAAACAGTTCAAAAACGAGCTGCGGATCGCTGACATCCGTCAGTTCTGCTGTCTGGTAGTACGGCTGGAATGCGCCCAAAATCTCGTCGGGTTCGTTGTAAAAATCGAGCACAAAGGTGCCGGACTGCGCCTTCCCGGGATAGGTACGGTTCAGGCGCGACAGCGTTTGTACACACTCCACGCCGCCCAGCTTTTTATCCACATACATGGCGCACAGCTTGGGCTGGTCGAAACCGGTCTGGAATTTGTTGGCCACCAGCATCACCTGGTAGTCATCGGTATCAAACGCTTTACGCATATCCCGGCCCTTCAGGCCTGGGTTCATATTGATTTCGGTGAACTTCTGGTGAAGCAGCGCAAAGCTATTGTGGTCATCTTCATTGAATTCCACTTCCCCGGAGAACGCCACCATTGCGCTGATCTTGTCGTACTTTTGTTCCGCAATGTATTTATCGAAGGCCAGCTTGTAGCGCACCGCAGCCTTACGCGAACTCGTCACCACCATCGCTTTCGCCTGACCAGCCAGTAAGTGCATAACATGCTTGCGGAAGTGCTCAACAATCACTTTCACTTTCTGCGACACGTTATGATCGTGCAGCGACACCCACTGGTTGAGTTTGATCTTTGCTTTCTTGCTGTCCACTTCCCGATCAGGATCGTCCAGCTTTTGCAGCAGCTTGTAGGCTACCTTGTAGTTGGTGTAGTTTTTCAGCACATCAAGAATAAAGCCTTCTTCAATGGCCTGACGCATGGAGTAAACGTGGAACGCTTCCGGTTTGTTCGTTTTCGACGCCGGTTCCAGCGGATGAGGACGACGACCAAACAACTCCAGTGTTTTGGCTTTCGGCGTGGCGGTGAAGGCGTAATAGCTAAGGTTGTTGCTGCCTTTACGCGCGGCAACGGTGGCATCCAGAATATCTTCTGAAGATATCTCCACATCGTCATCCGCCTCTTCGGTCATCAGCACTTCTTTCAGCTGACGCGCCGTAGAGCCGCTCTGCGAGGAGTGCGCTTCATCGGCAATCACCGCGTATTTACGCTGCTTGAGGCTGACGCTGTTTTCAATCGCTTTCAGGACAAACGGGAAGGTCTGAATGGTGACGATAATGATCGGCTGCGAATTTTCCAGCGCGCTGGCCAGCTTCTCCGATTTAGAGCCGTCACCTTCTTTGTTATTGATACGCCCGACCACGCCATCCTGATGTTCGAACTGATAGATGGTGTCCTGCAGCTGATCGTCAAGCACGGTGCGGTCCGTCACCACAATCACCGAGTGGAACTGCTTCTCGCCATTTTCATCGTACAGGCGGGAAAGTTGGTGGGCCGTCCAGGCGATAGAGTTCGATTTTCCCGACCCCGCACTGTGCTGAATCAGGTATTTATTGCCAGTCCCTTCCACCGTAGCGGCGGTGATCAGTTTGTTCACCACATCCCACTGGTGATAACGCGGGAAAATCAGGCTCTCGCTTTTGTACTTCAGGCCAATGGCGTCTTCTTTCTCTTCGATTTGCAGATGCACAAAACTGGCGAGAATTTTCAGCAGATTGTCCGGCAGCAGCACCTCATTCCACAGATAGCTGGTGGCGTAGTCGTTGGCATCTTCCGGGATGTCGTTCCCCGCGCCGCCGTCATGGGTGCCTTTGTTAAACGGCAGGAAGAAGGTTTTATCGCCATCGAGTTTGGTCGCCATAAACACTTCGTACTGGCTGACGGCAAAGTGCACCAGCGCGCCGCGTTTAAAGATCAGCAGCGGTTCAGGTTTATTAGTGCCCGGGTCCTTTGGCAAACGCGTTTTCTTATATTGCGTAATGGCGTTTTGCACTGTCTGCTTAAATTCAGACTTCAGCTCCAGGGTCGCGATCGGCAGGCCATTGACGAACAATACCAGGTCGATACGCCATTTCTTCGCCTTCACGCCCGTTTCTTCAAATGCAGCGCTCGACGCATGCGGGCTGTAAACCAGCTCCGGCACGATGCGGCAGATATTCTGTTTGTAGCGCGTCAGGGTTTCCGGATTGAGGTTATGTTCCGGCTTAAACTGACACAGGGAAAAACGCGCGTTATGGCTTTTGATACCATGACGCAGCACGCCGAGCGTACCGTAGGTGCGAGACAAAACATCGGTGGCGTTGATATCTGCTTTTTTCAGCTGCGCCACCAGCGCATCGAGGAAATGACGCTCGGTATCGCCAGGATAAATTTTGGCAAACTTCTCCCACTCCTGCGGCTGAGTGGTTTGCACGAAGGCGATGGCATCCTGCGAGAACAGAGCGCGTTCGCGGTCATAGCCGTCAGACTTGCCACGAATCCAGCCTTTATCTTCCATCTGAGCAATCATTTCATCCTGGAAAATCAGCTCTTTGGTGGTATCCATACTCATGCGGTAGCTTCCTCTGTTGCCTCGATATCGCTGATGCCTGGCGCAACCCAATCGCGCACGTCGATTTTGCCGGTGACGGCGGCAGAGATAAGGGCGGTGCGACGTTCCTGAAGTAAAGACAGCATTACAAACTGTTTTTCAACTAGCATATCTATTTTGCTAATTTCTTTATCAAGAAAGCTCACAATCTGTCTCTGTTCATTCATTGGCGGTAACAACTTACGCAAATAAACAAAACGTTCTGCTTTTATTCCCTGAGCTGTACTACCTGATGAGTAAAGGTTAAGTGATTGCTGAAATTCTGAAGACATAATGAAATATTTCAAATAGAAATTATCAAGGCATGACACCATACCCTTAAATTTAATTATACGTTGAGCAAGAGCAATATCAGTTCTATCAACATTGGCTACCTCACCTAACGGAGCTTCAGTTGTAAATAATACATCCCCGATATCAGGCAGACCGCGACTCATGACTTCATTATAATTAGAGTAAGCAATAAATTCCTGAGATAACTGATAATCAAGCCTTCCTTTCTTAATATTTCTTGCAGTAACAAGCAATATTCCATCATCTGTCTTATTAGGTGTTTTTCCTCGATAGTCAACAATTGAGGATAAATATTTTTTGAACCCAGAAACAATCCAATGTTCCGGCACTTCCCCCAACCACTCAACACCCGAATCTTTCACCGGCACATCAGGATTTAACCCTTTTGTGACGGCATGGCTAATCACTGCCTGACGTTTTTCTTTTAGCAGCTCAATCAGTTGCTGTTGCTTTTCGATCAGGTTATCGATTTTTGCGGTTTCATGATCGAGGAAATCCGCTATTTTAACTTGCTCTTCTAACGAAGGTAGCGGATATATAATCTCGTTAAACGCCTCTGTAGGTAAACGCCATCTACCTAAGTGCGCACTTCCTTGTCCAAGATGGAAGAATCGACGTTGTTTGTAGCCATCTTGCAATAAATAAAGGAAATATCGGCTATAAAAATCATTATTATCACGAACAGAGAACACCCGATAGTCAGGACTTGTAACGCCATCATATTTTGATATATCAACATACCCAGTCAATAAATCCATATGATTCATTGCAAATTCACCAGGCAATACTCTCTGGTATTTTGAATAGTCCATTGATAGTTGCCCTTCACCACTATCAATATCTTTTATTTTAACACCCTTCTGAGTTACAGAAAGAATATCGAACCCGAGTGTCCCTGCAATTCTCTTTTTTATTTCAAAAATATATTTAAGTCTAAGTGCCGACCATTTCTTAGGAATAGATCCAAAAGATTCAACCCCAGAACCCTTATATTCCGGATAAGCCTTATATTTAGTCATCAGGAATGTACCTCCTGCAGCAACTTCATAATCTCAGCGCTGACGGCATCCAAGTCGGCATCAATCTCTTCTAACGGGCGCGGCGGCTGATAAACGTAAAAGTGGCGGTTAAATGGAATTTCATAACCGACAATCCCCACCTCACCGTCTTGGGCATCGCGCTTATCGGCGTTAATCCAGGCATCGGCAACGTGCGGCAGCACTTCCGCTTTAAAGTAGTTTTCAATCAGGTCACTGGTGGCAATCGCCGGATTTAACGGCACGTTTTCGTTATCACGCAGATCGCCGTCCTGCTCGAACTCCACCACTTTGCTTTTATACTCAAACGCACCGTACAGCGGCTGGGCAGCTTCTTTCAGTACCTTTTTCACTACCGGTTCAGCGGCTGGGTTTTTCGTGGTGATGGTGTCGATAAACTGTTTGTTTTCTTTGGTATCCAGCTTAACGCCTGCGGTTTTCATCGCGCCTTTCAGCGTCAACTGGAACTCATTAAAGTCATTACTGACAAGCTCTTTGCCACCCGCTTTAGCACCCAACGCCGTCTGGATTTGCTGCGCCTTATTCATTAAAGCACGTTGAGCCAGCCACAGTTTGCTATCCAGCAGGTCTTTAATCTGCTTCTCTTTCAGCTCGGCAAATTCAGCTTTGATAATCGCGCGGGCTTCAACTTCGATATCTGTAAAGTCGCCGTAGTTATCGTCTTGCCACTGTGCGCAGAACTCTTCATACAGGCGTTCCATCGGTGCATTCAGGGGTTTGGTGGCAAAGCGCAGCGTGGCAATCGCTTCGTCAGTCACCTGGGCTGACAAACGCAGTGGGCGCTCAATGGTCAGGCGGCGGTAGCCAAAATCGGTGCTGTTAAAGATTTTACTGGCGAAGGTTTTCACCGCTTCAGTTTTAGCAGTGGCTGACTGGCGTCCACGGTTAGATTTTTGCTCCGGTGCTTTATCAAGGCCTAACGCTTCAAGAGAAGTCGCATCCACCACTTCAAACTCACCAAAGGTCTGAGTGATAAGCTTAATATCGTCCTCGCCCATCAGGTTACGCTTGGAACCTAAAGACTTACGCATTTTGCCGCACAGGTTGGTGCCGTCAATCAGCTGGACTTTGCCTTTACGCTCGGCAGCTTTCTTGTTCGACAAAATCCACACGTAAGTGGCAATGCCGGTGTTGTAGAACATATCCGTTGGTAGCGCGACAATGCCTTCCAGCAAATCGGCTTCCAGAATGTAGCGACGGATTTCGCTCTCACCGCTGCCCGCCCCGCCGGTAAACAGTGGGGAGCCGTTAAGGATAATCCCTATTCGCCCACCGTTGCTCACGGTGCCATCCACATCGTGGTTGTCGCGCATTTTGCTGATCAGGTGCATCAGGAACAGCAGCGAGCCGTCGGAAACACGCGGCAGGCCCGGACCAAAGCGACCGTTAAAGCCTTTCTGCGTATGTTCGTCGTTAATCTCGCCCTCAATCTTCTTCCAGTCCACGCCAAACGGTGGGTTAGATAGCATGTAGTCGAACTGATCCTGCGGCAACTGGTCGTTAGAGAGGGTGTTACCCAGCTTAATACGGCTGACGTCCTGACCTTTGATCAGCATGTCGGCTTTACAGATAGCGTAGGATTCAGGGTTGAGCTCCTGACCAAAGGCACGCATCACCGCGTTAGGGTTCAATTCGTGGACATATTCCATGCCTGAAGAGAGGAAGCCGCCAGTCCCGGCCGTCGGGTCGTAAATGGTACGGATGATACCGTCCTGCGTCAGTGCTTCATCATCCTCCATAAACACCAGCGAGGTGGTCAGGCGCACGATATCACGAGGGGTGAAGTGCTCACCGGCGGTCTCATTGGAGCTTTCCGCAAAACGACGGATAAGCTCTTCAAACACCAGGCCCATATCATGATTGGAAATCGCTTTTGGGCTTAAATCGGTGGTGGCGAATTTCTTAACCACTTTGAACAGCAGGTTGGCATCTTCAAGCAGGCCGACAAACTCGCTGAATTTGAAGTGTTCGAAGATTTCACGTGCGTCCGGAGAGAACGCCTGTACGTAGCTTTCCAGGTTGGCTTTGATGTCATTCTGCCCCATTTTACCCAAATCCATCTTCGAGGTGTTGAAGAAGGAAAATGTGCTGGTGCGCAGCAGAAACTTCTCTTTGGCATCTTCCGGCAGTGGGCTGTTTTTTAGTTCATCATACTTCGCCACCACCGCGTCTTTAGTCTCCGCCAGCACACACTCAAGACGGCGCAACAGCGTAAAGGGCAGGATCACGCGCCCGTACTGAGACTGTTTGAAATCACCGCGCAGTAGGTCAGCGACAGACCAGATAAAGGCAGCCGTTTGCGAAAAATTTTTGTCAGACATAGGAATTCCGGAAAAACGTTGAATACGCTACCTGCCGCATACGGTCGACAGACTGTCGAAACGGCAAACGGAGGGCAATAAATGAGATGGGTAAAATCATACATCGCATGCGCTCAAGCACAAGCATCAACTTTCCCTCAGTAAAACTTCCCCGTAGCTTCAGGAATCCCCTGCAAAACTAATACTTCTCTTTAAATTCACCAGCCAAGGTCGCGGCAACCGCCAAGTAATTATTTGATTATTAAAGTTAAAAATGTAGAACCTAAACTTCTTCTTAAGAAGTGCTGTTAAGATAGATAAGAATAATGAAATCTATTAGAGTATTCCCAAAAGAAACACTTCCCTTCTTCTTGTTATCTATGGTGTAAAAATGGATTCGCTGCTGCTTCCCGGCGTGCTGGTGCGTAATGGCATTTTGTCTATCGCTTCAGTTTTAAAAAATGATGCTGCCCCTGGATTTGTAACTATCCTGCTGGTTGCCACGCTTTGCTTTGCCGTTGTCCGCTGGCGCAAGCTGGTAAAAAGCCGCCGCAATGCTCTCAGCAGCATTCACAGCATTATCGCAAACACGCCTGAAGATCAGTTCAGCCAGCATGTGACTGAAATCGACGCCAGTATTGCAGCAGCCGATAAAACGGAAGAACAAAAGAATGTTGCTGAAGCCTGGTATGAATATCGCGAAACCCACGTAATCGACGATCAGAACGGTACACTTGTCGTGCGCAATGCGGTCCGTCCCAGCCAATTTTTTAATCTGGATGACCTGCACTTTACGCAAGGCTTCTGGCGCATCGTTCCGGGACTCTTTGTCACTGTAGGCCTGTCTCTGACCTTTCTCGGCCTGATTTCTGCACTTAATTCGATGAGTACTTCTCTGGATGACGGCGGGAGTGCAGCCTTAGAGGGCTTACTTACCATCGCTTCAGCAAAATTCATCATGTCCCTGACCGGTCTCTGCTGTTCGATTGTCTTTACCGTAGCTTTAAGACGCGGTACGTCACATTTAGAAAAAGCGGTTCATGGCCTCAATAGCCTGATTGAAAAGCGCCTGACGTTTATTAGCCTCGAAGATCTCTCCATTCGCCAGTTGAAAGCAACCATTGAAAGTCGTGAGCATTTCCGCAAGCTGGGACTGGAGATGGTGGCTGAGATTGGCCGCCCGCTACGTGAAGACCTCCCAAGAGCAATCTCGGAATCGATTAGTACAGCTATTACGCCGGTTATCGAACAGGTCAGCCGTTTGGGCAATGATGGCGTGGGAGAGATGGTACAAAACCTCTCTTCACGCTTTTCTGAGGATGTCGGTCGGGCTCTGGCACAAGCCAGCGAACGTATTTCTCTGGCAGGAGACCAGATCAAATTGCTGGCAGAGCGAATGGATCAAAGCTCAGGAAAAATGGGCAATGAAATGGAAAGCGCGATTGGCCGCTTAGGCCAGGCGGTGGAAACGCTGCGTGATGGCATGCAGCAAACGGCAGAGACGGCAACATCGGCATTCAACCAAGGTGCCGAAAACCTGCTGGCAACCATGAATTCAACCCTGCAGGGCATTAAAGACAATACCGGTGAAGGCGCGCGTGCGATGGGCGAAGCGGCTGCTGATATGAAAGCCGCCGCCTTGGGTATTCGAACCGAACTCGAAGTTGCAGCGAAACAGGGGGCTGAAGCAGCGCAGGCACGTATGTCTGAATCAGCGTCTAAGGCCAGCGACGCGATTGGTCAGGCCGCAACACAAGTGCTGGGTGCTTTTGGCAATACCGCAGGTGAAATCACTAAAGCAACTGAGGCGATGGCCCAGAAAGCCAGCAGCGAACTGCTTTCCCCTCTTTCAGTTATTGCTGAAAAACTGGAAGACGTGATGGGCATGCTGACCGAAACCAGCACTGCCTTACGACGGGCTTCTGATGGGATTAAAGAAGGTGCTGTCGCCTCGGAGAACGCTTCTGGCAGCTTCCGCACATCCGCCCAATCATTGACCAGTGCCGCTGATCCGATTCGGGCGATGATGGAGCGTATTGAAGTCAGCACACGCCAGCTGCGTGAGAGCAGTGAGAATAGCCTGTCGGCTATCGCCCAAGCCGCCAAAACCAATGCGGAACAATCTGCAATGACGCTTTCAGCTGCACAAGAGACACTTGGTGGACAACATCGTGCGGTTGAATCCACGCTGACTAATCTCCAGTCTTTGATTGCGGCTTTACGCGGCCAGGGCGAACGTCTGGATGGCATTGACGAGAAACTTGGCAAGGCATTCGACAGCTACCAACAGCAAGTTGCTACGTCGGTTGAAACGCTCTTCGATCATGTCAAAACCATGCAGAAGGAACTCATGCCAGCGCTGGACACAATGCAGAGTATTGTTGAACAAGCTGAAAACTTCGCACCGAAACAAGGGCGAATCTCATGAGAGCCAACGCCAGTCGTAAGCATTCACATGAAGAGGAAGAAGAGTCCGTTTTTGTCTCGATGACAGATATGACGGTCAGCTTTCTTTTCATTGTCATGGTGCTGCTCGCTTTTTTTGCCAGCCGCTACAACGATAAGAACACTGTCCCGCGTGATGAGTATGAACAGGCGGTACAAATCCGCGATAAAACCATCGTGGATTTGCGCGCTGAGATTGCGTTGTTAAAGCAGGTTGATCCGCTGGAACAGTATATGTCGCAGGCTGCTGCTGCCCGGCTCAACTTACTCTATCAATTGCGCAATAATCTGAAGCAGTCGTTTCCTGAACTGCCAGTTGATGTCATTCCTGAAGAAGGCACGCTGCGCTTTCAGGGGGAAGGCTTGTTTACCAGCAACAGCTATACGTTAAGCGACGATAAGCGGAAAATCGTCGAAGCATTGGCGAAGACGCTCGATTCCCTGCTGCCCTGCTATACCTTCAGCCAAAGCGTTGGATGGAATAAAAGCTGTAATCCTTCGTTTGCCATTATTGAAGCGGTACAGATTGAGGGTCACACCGATTCCAAAGGCGAAGATGTTTATAACCTGAATCTTTCGACTAACCGAGCCATCACCACGTTTACCAGCATGCTTGCCGCAGCGCCAGACCTGGTCGCACATTTTAATATGCGCACCCAACCCGTTCTTTCTGTGGCGGGCTACGGCAAAATGCGTCCGGTTAAGCCCAATGACACCCCGCAAAATATGGCGATGAATCGCCGTATCGATCTCCGCATCATTATGCATACACCGGCCAATGCAGCGGAAATTGAAGACATCCGCAAGCGCCTGATCGAGCCGCTGAGGAAGAGTACGCTATGAAATTGAGCGATGTTTTTCTTAAGCCTGTGGCCCTCGTCAAGCCAGCAATAGCTGTATCAAAAGGTTTAACGGTAAAGATCCAAGCCATTCATGAGCGCTGGCCCGATGTCGTTAAGGAGATTGCCGATCGCGATCGTGAAAAGATGTTACGCAAGCTGCTTGACTATATAGAACGCTGGGAATGGAATGATGTAAAAATGTCCTTTATCTGCTCTGGCGCACCGATTGTGTTTGATAAAGAATTCAGAACCCAGGAGGAGTTTGCTGTACTACAGGAGTTCTATTTACGGGAAACCATCGTTACGGACTCACAGCCCTTTATTTCTGCAATGATATCGGCCTATATCCGTAGTTATGAACCGGGCTCTGTTCACACAATCAAAATTAAAAACTGCCTTGATATCGCAAGCGAACATATGAGCGATAAGTGGAAAGATATTGTCGAGCAACTACCCGAATTCTTTAACGCTCACCAGGCACACCAAGCTTTAGCAGAGAGAATGACGGAGATGGATGCGCCATGGAAAGAGCTTAAACAGTTTGGTATTACACGCCCGCACGATCCGGGGTTAATGTCGCACGCTCATCTGGCCTATATAGCATCACTGGCACCTGGATTGAATGAAAGAGCCGCTATTGAGAAGCTTTTTGCCTGGTTAAAACCGGAGGGCAGAAGTGGCGCTTTGATGAATGGCGCAGCGGAAGCCATCAATGCGCTGTTATCACACTGGTTGTATAAACAACCCGACGAAGAACTTTCTCGCTATCTGACCGAAACGCTGGTGGCCTTTTATGAAGATCCACGCCTGAGCCGCGGTGGCGTATGGGGAAGTGTAGATGAAGCTTGCCGAAACCTGATTATAAACTGGCTGACACGCGAAAATATTTTGTTCTTCTTAGATGTAGTTTCTGACGTCGAAGACAGCCATATGTGGGAGCCTCGACGCAAGTTCTGGCTTAATTTATACCATCAGGACAAAATTGATTCCGCATGGGTTGCTTTTAGTGCTGAAGCAGATGTGCGGGCCAGATCGATAAAAAAGACTATGCGGGAAAGTGCGACCTTAACCTTCGGACGGCAAGTTGCTGGCAGCCGCAGAAATACCTCTTTGCTTATTCTGAAAATTGGACGTTGCATTGTGGTTGAAGGATCACACAACTACAAAGTGCATATTTTTAGCAGTGATAATAAAAAAGCGCCTGAACTATTTAGATTGACCTATGACTGCGAACATATTCGCATGCTCCCTAATCCTGTTGCGATTCCACATCTCAGCGGTTGGCAGGATAAAGTGCGCGAACAAATTGAGTATCTGTCATGACATTTGCTTTCAATCATAATGCAGAAGCGATTACCCTCAATATTGCTGAAGAAAAAAAGAGCGTTATTCATCGTCTGTTTAAAAGACAGCAACCTGCGACTTTGTCTGGCCTGACACATAACGATCGCGCCTTAGCTTTTGCTATCGCCGATCTGAAAGCGCTGGCAGAAGAATTTAGTGAACCTTTACACATCAGTGATGACGCTATCGTAATGAGTCATCATCTGGCAGGCCGACTGGACGCCGAAACGGCGCAGACGCTGGGCCTACCCCCTCTCGTCGATCTGACGTTGAAAACTGATATCGAAGGCTCACTCGGAAGCGATACCTTTCGCCTGCAGTATGAATGGCTACGCAACGGTGTTCGCCAAATACCACGTCGGACCGGATCAATTTTAACCACATCTCAAGGGCCACGCCGGTTGCCATTATGGATGATGGAGGCTGTTGAAGTTGCCGAAAACTTTACGCCAGGCGGCGGAGAAGCATCGGACTGGGAATCGCTGGCGCGCTTCCGTCAGGCCCTTGATCCTGGCGTCCAGATGGGCCATGAAATCAATGCCGTTCGTGTCTCGCTGACCGACTTTATGCAAGGTTTAGAAGTTCGCATTGCCGATCGTTTTTCTATTTCCACCAGCTTACATGGAGCTGATGATTTCGAAATCGTCCCTTTTTCCGGTAAGAACGTGGAAGAACTGGAAAGCAGCGGAGAAGCGGTTAGCGAGGCTGCAGGTGAGCTAAGTGAGCAAACGTTACGTCGGTTCCAACAACGTGTCAGAACTCAAGGAGCGCTTTCCGCTTACCGTGTTGGCGAAGGCAATTATCTGGTCATTGACCGCAGCGCTCGGCCCATCCTTGATGTCATGGTGGAGAAGCAAAAGTCTTCACCTGACGAAAGACGCGCTTTTATCGAAAACCCACGACCTGCAATTACCAGTGCTGTTGAAAAATACTTAAGACAATCAGGCAGGCTGGATGGTCTCGACGATGTGGGTGAAGAAGAAGCTATTGAAGCTGCAGCAGGTCCTGCATTTGTTGAAACCATTGAATATTCCGAGCGTGTTAAAGGAATTTTGCATTACCGAAAAGGTGCTGTTTCTACGCCTATGACCGGAGAAACGGTCTGGTTGCCTGAGGTAATCCCTGATGCCCTGACCAACATTATCACTGCGATGGATAGCCAGGCGCTGGCAAGCATCTGCGATCAGTTGCGTAATGCTATAGATGCATCTCAGAATGAAGTTGAGATCGCGTCTCATCCTGTTAAAGCCACAGAAGAGACATTGCACGCGCTAGAAAAGCGTTTGGCTAATCTTATAGAGATAGAAGGTTCAGCAGAAACAACAGAAAGCGAAGATAAGGTGGCTGTGGATGTTCAACCTCCCGCTACGGTGATCCTGGATACCAAAGACAACTTTGAGGAGCTGTTCTGGCAGCCTGACCTTAAAAAGCGTTCCGTATTTATTGATGAACAACTTCCCGCAGGCATTAAAACAGTTTTGCGGCCGCATCAGCTGGAGAGCTTTAGCTTGCAGCTTTCATCATGGAAGTCAGGCATGCCAGGCATTTTGAACGCAGATGAGCAAGGCTTGGGTAAGACACTTCAAACCATCGCATTTCTACGCTGGTTGAAAGAGAACAATAACGTCAGCACTGCCAGCAATAAAGAGCGCGGGCCAATACTTATTGTTGCTCCGACCTCATTGCTGGAAAACTGGAATGCTGAGGTCAGGCAGCATACTGATAGTGACGGACTTGGTCATTTGCTGCGTCTCTATGGTTCATCGCTAAGCCACTATAAAAATTTCGATGCTAAAGGTGTCGAGACAAAAGATGGCAATACCTTACTGAATTTTCAGCAGTTGCATGAGTCAATCAGGGAAGGAAAAGGCCATCGTTTCTGGATACTAACGACCTATACAACGCTGACTAATTACCAGCACTCTTTTGCGAAAATCCATTTCTCGGCCGTGGTGTTTGATGAAATACAGGCGGTCAAAAATCCTGACTCGCTACGGGCTCGCGCCGCACGCGCCGTCAATGCTGCTTATCGAATCGGCCTGACAGGCACGCCAATAGAAAACACCACGACTGACTTATGGGCAGTAATGGACCAGTTGGCTCCAGGTTCTTTGGATACGTTGAGTAATTTCAATACGCTGTATAGCGAACCTGATGAGCAAAATATGCTTCAGCTATATCAGCGAGTCTTTGAATGTCGCAATCAGCTACCACCTTTAGCGTTCCGCCGTTTGAAAGAAGATGTTGCGAAAGAGCTGCCTGCAAAAACACGCTTTCTTCATCCGCGCCTGATGCCGGAAGGACAAGCTATTGCTTACGAAACAGCCCGGTTAAAACTTTCTCAGGGCGGTCCCGGCGCTGCACTTAAAATGCTGCAGCATATCCGCGGCGTTTCAGTACATCCAGCTATGGAAATGAGCGGCGACAATCAGAGTTTTATCGATGCCTCTGCGCGTCTGAATGCATGCTTTGAGATTTTGCATCGTATTAAAGCGAAAGGTGAGCGTGTTCTGGTTTTCATTGAACACCGGAAAATGCAGTTCCGGTTTATGGAACTGGCTCGCCAGGAATTCGGGCTTGAATATATTGATCATATTAACGGCGATACGCCCATTCAGAAGCGCCAGGCTATCGTGCGTCGATTCCAGCACCATCTTGAGCAAGATGGTGGCTTTGACTTGCTGGTGCTCGGCCCTAAAGCAGCCGGAACGGGTTTAACGTTGACTGCCGCAACACATGTCATTCACCTGTCTCGCTGGTGGAACCCTGCTGTTGAAGAGCAATGTAATGACCGTGTCCATCGTATCGGCCAGCAGCACCCAGTCCAAATCCATATGCCAATGGCCATACATGCTGGCTACCAGGAACACTCTTTCGACTGTTTACTCCAGGGGCTTATGTCACGCAAACGAAGTTTAGCGCGAGCAGCCCTATGGCCAATGGGTGATAGTGCTGGTGACATCTCACAGCTACAGGCAGCTTTAAGAAAAGACAAGTCTGAAACGAGCGGAGATATTTTAGAAACAAGTATCCGAATGATGTTTGAAAGAGATGCTGAAACTGACGGTACGCGAATGGACAATGGGTCATATCGAATCAGTTAGCTTCGTAATTTGCTGACTATTTAAAAGAGGATAACAAGGATGAGCCGCTATACCGGTGCAGAGCAAGCAGGTCAGATTTTAAAAGCAGCCAGTGAATGGCGACAACGTTGCCTGATTGATGGTGGCTCACTTTTCAGTAATAAAAATCTGTGGAACAGTCAGTATCTGGCCGAAATTGAGCGCGATGTGATCAACAGCCAGCTAGAGCTTGAAGGCAACTTCATGCATCGCCTTAAAGAACAGTTAGCTGGCGTTTCTCCAGAGGCGAAGCAGCTCGCTGCAGAAATGCTTTGGCTTCTGTTTCTTTGTGCCAGCAATATCAGCGTCAGAACCAAGCGTGAACAGATATCTACCCTTTGGGAACTTGCTAATGAACCGCTAAATAGTGACAACCCCTTGCTAAAAGACGTTGTGCTTTCAGGCGTAGGCAGTGCTGGGACTGGATTTAACACCTTCCGGGCACGCGAATTTGCCTACCTTACCAACGTTATTAAAGCTCTATTAGCACAGCCATCAGCTGAACGAGAGGCGCGCCTGAGTGATGGCTTCACCTTTGCAGAGTGGCTAAGCGTAATCCCTGAGAACGCTAGCCGCCAGTTTCGTCATATGCTGATGTTTATGCTGTTTCCGGATAATTTTGAACGCATCTTTAGTAACAATGATCGCCGCATCATCATCCGCGCCTTCAAGCCACAACAAAAAGAAGAGCTGTCAGCTGTGGGAATGGACAGAACGCTGTTAGAGATCCGTCGAGAGCAGGAAGAAAAACAGAATAGTAATCAACTCGATTTCTACGTTCCCCCACTATCGGAAATCTGGCAACGACGCGAGGAAGCTGCTGAAAAACCTGTGGCAATCGCGCCCATTGATGAAGTACTCACTCAACCGGAAACTATCGAGCCTTTAAACCTAATTTTATTCGGCCCACCGGGAACAGGCAAAACCTACGAGCTAAACCAGTTAAAAGCGAAATATGTCAGTAAAGCGCAGACACTGACTCGCGAGCAATGGTTGGGGGAACAGCTTGCAGAGAGATCATGGCATGACGTAATTTTCATGGCACTGGCAGATATTGGCGGTAAATCAAAGGTTGCTCAAATTGCCACTCATGAATATGTACTCAGCAAAGCTAAAGCCCAAGGGCGTAGCAATGCACTCAATTCAACAATTTGGGCAACTTTGCAAACCCATACGCCGGAAGAGTCCACGACAGTTAAATATGCTCGCCGGGTTCCACCTTATCTATTTGATAAAACTGACGACAGCTTTTGGGTTACTTTGCCTGAAGCACAAGAGGAATCAGCTGAGCTGCTTACTCTGAGTAAACAGCTAAAGCAACAGCCAGCCGAATCGGAAACTTTAAGCCGCTACGAGTTTGTTACTTTTCATCAGGCATACAGCTATGAAGACTTCGTTGAAGGTATCCGCCCTGAGCTGGACGAAGATAGCGGTGAATTAAGCTACTCGCCACAGGATGGCGTATTCCGTCGTATTTGCCAACGTGCCGAAGCCGATCCTCTGCATCGCTACGCTATCTTTATCGATGAAATTAACCGTGGCAATATGGCGAAAATTTTTGGTGAGCTAATCACGTTGATAGAAACCGACAAACGCATCAACGGCGACAAAGGCATGCGCATTACGCTACCCTACTCTCGCGAGCCATTTGGCGTACCTGAAAATCTGGATATATACGGCACGATGAACACCGCCGATCGCTCAATTGCACTACTGGATACCGCTTTACGTCGCCGCTTCCGTTTTAAAGAGCTGATGCCGGACAGCAGCAAAATCGCTGGCTCAGACGGTACGGGAAATATCGTTGATGAAGATGGCAATCAGATTAACCTGCGTAGACTGCTGGATGCGATGAATCACCGAATCCGTTTTCTTCTCAGCCGGGATCTCATGCTGGGCCATGCTTACCTTTGCCCGGTTGCTAATCTTACACAGCTAAAAACGGTCTTCCTGAATCAGTTTATTCCGCTTTTGCAGGAATACTTTTATGAGGACTGGCACAAAATCCAGCTGGTGTTCCGCGATATCGACGCTACCGGCAAGCTGGTGGAGGCTCCACTGATTGGCCATCTTAAGTTGACCAGTAAAGATGTTTTCGGCTTTACCCATGATGACTTTGAAGAGGTCGTTGAATACCGTGTTTCAACTGTCCAGGAAATTACGCCCGACTCGATTCGCAAAATTTACGAGGATTAAACCGTGGCGGAAATATTATCGGTTATTGAACATAGCTCGCTACCGATTATTGCAGAAAGAACCATAGCTCAGCACGCGCTGGGCATTCATCATGCCCGCTTGCTGGAAAAGCTGGCGCCAAATCTTCCTGCCGGCACCTTTAGCTGGGGCCATCAATCGGTTCGTTTCGCACAGTTTTGCGGCGTAATTCAGCTAGGCGATTTAACACTTGAAATCCTGCCTAAGATACATGGTAAAGAGGAACAGCCTGAATCGTGCCGTGCAGCAATGGTGCAAATGCTGCATACCGCCCGAATCATGCGTACATATAAAGGGGCGCAGGCGGGTATCAATACTCAGCAACATAGTTTGCTGGATATTTTTATCCAGCACTTTTGCCATGATTTGCATACGCAGATCCTTCAGGGCAAGTTACGCAATTACATAGAACAGGAAGAAAACCTGTCAGTAATGCGCGGCCGCCTGGTTATCCCACAACATATCCGGCAAAACTTAGTACATAAAGAACGTCTTTATTGTCGCTTCGACGAATTCAGCGAAGATATGCTGCTGAATCAGATACTCCGCTTTACCCTGCGTCTGCTGCTTCCCTGGACACGCTCCGGCAAAACCAAAAAGCAGTTATCCGGACTGTTAATGCATTTTGACAACATTAGCGATGCGCCCATCACCTTGCAATCATTCAATTTACTTAAAAGCGATCGCATTACCCAACGATTTCAGCCTGTACTGGAACAGTGTCGATTGTTTATTGCTGCAGTTAAGCCGGATGTATTAGCGGGCAGCACGCCGCTGTTCTCATTGCTGTTTGATATGAATCGCCTGTTTGAAGCATGGGTAGCAGAAAAGTTGAAGCCCTGGGCCCACCAGCAAGGCTGGCATCTTCGTACACAGGGTCCACGAAAATATCTGGCTATGCGTGATGGCGATTCCCCACAGTTTCAATTACGACCGGATATTGCACTTGTTGATGATAACGGAGTTCCACAACTGATAGCGGATACCAAGTGGAAATTATTGAATGAAGCGGACCGAAAACTGGGCGTTTCTAGCAGCGATATGTATCAGCTTTATGCTTATGCAGGGCGCTATAAAGCACCACACTTGCAATTAATTTATCCAAAACAGGCAGGATTACTTCCCCACTATAATTTTACTCTTCAGGGAATTCATGCACCAATGCTGACAGTAAGAACTATTGCAATAGACGACATTAAAAGATGGAATGGGGATGATATAAATTAAATTTAATATTACTCAGAGCTAATGAAAAACAACCTTCACAAAATTTTTGTGTGGAGACCAACATTATCAAACTGAAATACATCTGCAAATTTATCAGCATCAGTAACTTACTTTTGATTGAATTAGATCATTCACATTGAGGAAAAAACGCCATCCTCTTGCGGGCATCGGATCCCAGACACAAAAAAAGCCGCCCTTGAGCGACTTTAATTTCCATACCTGGTGCCGAAGGCCGGAATCGAACCGGCACGCCTCGCGGCGGTTGATTTTGAATCAACTGCGTCTACCGATTTCGCCACTTCGGCACTGAAGGGTATGCGGAAAACGTTGTGGATTATACCGTTACCCCCTGTTTCCGCAACCCTTATCCGCAGGCAGTGGTGCAACTGCTGAAAAAACCGTCTCTTGGGTTCTCCGGGACACTGTGTGAAATCCTTGTCAGAAATTCTTCACTCACCCTCGCCCGCTGCAAAGCACTCACGTCAGCCATCATGTTTCACTGGCATATCAAAAGCTTTACCCCGAAACAGGCTTCACATCCGTTACTAGCGTGGGCAGATCCCAGGTGCCGCCCGCATGGATATAACGACACATACCGGTCCCGCCGTCATAGCTTTTGCGGAAAGTCTTGCCGTCCCATACCCAGCTTTCCTGGCTCATACAGTCCCCGATACCCCGGCCTTTCTGCACATTGGTAATCTCGCCCTTGTCGTAATCCGATCCGGAAATGGTCACCAGCACCGGCTTGCCTTTGAGTTGGTTATCGATGACCCAGTAGCCATATCCTTCGTTATAAGCGGCACGCCAGCAGAGCGCCGAAAGCAAGGCGTGTGTGTCGTCCAGTGGCGTAAGCGTGAGTCCATCGGTTTCCGGATCACTGTTTTCTGCAGGTGAATACAGGCTGTCGCACGTGTCATCGTCATTGTGATTGACCGTCGAAAGCAGTCGGGTTTTCAGCGCGTCGATTTCTGGTGCGGTCAGCAAACGGGGTTCGCCGCTGAGGGTTTTTGCCGCCTGAATAACCGGTGCGGGCACAGCCTTAGCCACACTGCTTTCCGGTTTATTGCCCTTTTTGGTGAGCGCGCCTGGTGTGCCGATACGGCCCTGCACGTCGTCCGCTTTCAGCAGCACGGCATAAGCGCCATCGCCAGAAAGTAGGAAAGGCTTTGTGCCACCTTTAAATTCGACTTTACCGCTGCCTTTGACGGCGCTGATTACCGCAGCGGTCTGGCTGGAAGACAGCCGCCAGTTGTCATCAGCCGCCACCAGATCGCCAGCTGATTTCCCGTTGATCCACAGCGTTAGCTTTTCCGCCGGTTTGCTGTCATCTTCGGTGTCGCCCAGCGTCACCTCTCCCACTGTCTCCATTCCAGGTCCAGCGGCACGGGTGAGCAGGATGGAGCCGGACGGATCCTCTTCTTTGGCATAACCCGCAATGCGGCAGGTCAGGGTGTTGTCACAGACAACTTCCCAGTCTTTGTGCTCAAGCGTTTTTCCGCTCTGGGCGGCCTGAGCCGACAGGGAGAACGCCGCCAGTACGAAAAGCATCGGTTTACAGTTCACTTTATTCCCTTATGTTTTATTCCTGCCTGGCCTGCGCAGATATTTCCTGATTATACCGAAGAAGATATGACGCCGTTGTCCGTTTTTTACTGCCCCACAAACGCAAAAGAGCCAACCTCTCGGTTGGCCCCTTCTTGCATCTTGCATGCTCAGCATCGGGCATCAGCGGTGCCCATTAGCGCCTGTTGTTGTCAGGATAAGCGCCTCAATGCGAGTGATCGTGCAATTTGTTCCCGACCTTATCCTTCACTTCGCTGGCTTTCTCACTCACCTTCTCAGTCAGGCTCTCTTTGTGGTCACGGTTATGTACCCCTGGTGACTGTGTGCCTGCTGCTGCGGTCGCAGGTTTTACCCCTGCGGTTGTACCCGGCAGATCGCGCTCCAGACCACCTCGTGCATGGTCGATATCCACTTCCTGACGACGCACCGTGTCGTTAATGGTCTCGGTACGATCGCTGCCGTCGGTACGCACCACCACTTCTTCTTTCACGTGGGTCGTTTTGTTGATCACCGGCTGTTCATGGGTCTCAGCGACCTCGACGGTTTTCTCTGACCAGTCCACTTCACCAGCCAGCGCGGGTTCATTCACCGAACGGCGGAAGATGTCAGCGTGCTGCTCATGCAACGAGATATCTTCAGATACGGTATCGGTCACGGTATAGCGGCGAACACGGGTAGAGCCTTCGCTCACCAGACGTTTACCCACTTCAACCTGCTCTTCGGCCAGACGCAGAATGTCAGCTTCGCTCTCATCACCGGTCAGTGAGGTGCGTCGCGGTTCAACCTGTCGGTCGTTGGTCTCACCAGCAAACTGCTTGCCTGCCGTCGTCGGGTTGATGCCCGGCGCGGTAGTGCCATTCTCAACCGAGCTTTGCATACGTGACGGAACGTCCACCGAGTCATGAGAATGGAGAATGGTCATGGCGCGAGCCAGCTTCTCCTCCTCAGTACGAATGGTCAGCACTACGCCGCCCTTGTCCATCGCTCTGGTGTAAACATCGGCCTGCTCTTTATCAACGGAGTGACCAAACAGACGCTGCCAGATGCTCGGATGGCGGATAGAGTGTCCTTCCTCCTGCAAACGTTCTCCACTGATAAGACTGATGTCCCGATCAGAAAAGCCTGCTTTCACGAGATTTCTTTTCGCGGCCTCTGCCTGATTTGCAGAATCGAACAGTGTTACGATTTTTTCATGTGCCATGATAGGTTCCTCTCTGTTAGCTAATTTGATCGTCATCTCTTTCAACGTTCACCTGCTGCTCACGTCGGGTCACCACTTCCTGAAAAGGAACATTCTCCTGCACTTTTCGGATGTGGATCTCCTCTTTAAGCACCAGCTTTCTGACGATTTGGATTTCTTCCTCTACTACCGGGACAATCAGTACACCGTTCTCTTCCCTGATTTCGGGCATCGTTTCAACGGGTTGCGCTTTCGCTACATGCTTAACCTCAACCTTCTCCCGGTTAAGCAGTGTACTGATGACCTCGTCATGCTCAGTTGTGGAACGGGTAACACGGACATGTCCATCCACAATCTTTTGCTTCGTCAGGGCTATTTGCTCTTCAGCGAGTTTAAGCGTGACCTCTGCATTATTATTGTGCTCTGGCTGTCCAGCCATAATATCGCTCCCGTTAAATTAAATATCTGCCACAACTGCCTGACACAGTGATTAAGCATGAACACTCTGGCTGATTTCGCAAGCCGGAATAATAAAAAACTCCGCTAACTCAATTTAATTACGGCACAAAAAACCGCATCAAAAAACAGCAATCTGGCTTAAATCACCGCTACGCTAAAAATAAAAAATAACTAAAATACATGAGGTTATATTAATATTATTTCGCAGGTAAATATTACCAGACCAGACGCAAGCGCTTAGAAAACACGCTATAAGCAAAGCGGTAACTTTAATTTAAACCAGGACAATTCCTGATAAAAATCGTGAGGATATTAAATAATATTTCCGCGGGATGTGCTTATTACTGCCTTCAGTTAATCACTTCACAGAATAATAACACCCACAAGCATCTGAATATTTTATCGCTCTTATTACAGAAGATTCCCAAAGTGCTATTTAAGACGCTTTTTATAAAAGGAAGTCAGGAACTTTCTGCCCGTCAGCCTTTCTTAGGAAAACTGAATAAGCACATACCGAGGTTGAAATGAAGCAAGCACAACGCAGTGCGTGGGGATGGGGACTGGCGGCACTTCTGGTCGCAGGCAGTGCATCAGCGGCAAGCTGGCAGGATCAGCTGAGCAGTGCAGCGTCACAGCTCAGCCAGCAAAACAACGGCAGCAGCACCGGCACCACGCAGCAGAATGGCGGCATGTCGCTTTCTACCATTACCAGCATGCTGGGTGGCGGCGATAAAGCGGTCAGCGCCAACAGCATGACCAACGCCGCTGGTGTGATGCAGTACTGCGTCGAACACAACGTGGTGAAAAACAACGTGCAGTCGGTCAAAGACCAGGTGCTGAGCAAGCTCGGTCTGAACACCACCACCGCGCAGGAACAGAAAACCGATTACACCCAGGGCGTGGCCGGTCTGCTGAATACCGGTAATGGCCAGCAGTTGAATCTGCAAAGCCTGAGCAACTCGCCAATGGGTGAGAAGCTGAAAACCAAAGCCTGTGACGTGGTGCTGAAGCAGGGCAAAAACTTTATCTCCTGATCACCTTCCCTTCTCTCTCCCCTCTCAGCTCTGAGGGGAGCGTTAAACGCCCCCCATGCTGTGACGCCTGACATTCCCTTAACCTGGGGTTGAGCGCTATAGTGTTGTTTTGATTTCTACAGGACAGCACGCATGAAAGGCATCAACATCGCACTTTACTTCGACCCCGATCAGATTCAGGCCTGCGTTCACGAACAGGACGACAGCTATGTCACCAAAAAATTCGAGTATGACGATGGCGTGATTGAAGAGATCTACCAGTGGCTGGAGCAGTACGAACCCAAACGTACCCACATCTGCGTGATTGAAAACGAAACCGCCGAGCTGCTGGCGGATGAGCTGGTCGACAGCGGCTTTCGCGTCCATCAGGTCACCATGCATCAGCTGCTGAGCTGGTTCGCCACTGAGCCGCCTTCCACGCCAGACGGCACGCCAATGCGCGCCATGCTGCGTTTCCTGGAAGATGAACATCCGCGTGAATATGAGTCGCGCACGCCACAGACCGAAGCGCTGATGGAGATGTTCGACGAGCTGGACGCGCTGGAGATGGTGGATGACGCCGACGACGAAGACGCGCTGCCGGGCGATCTGCTGCGCGCCATGAAGAAGCACAAAATCACCGCCAGCGCCGCGGCCCAGCGTCTGCTGCCGGACATCAATGAGCGTATCCGCGAACATCTGATGCAGTATCCCGAACTGATGACGCCTGAAATCCTGCAGGACTTCTTCCCGGAACTGCTTGAGGCGCTGGAGCGTCCGAAGCACTAATCACCACGGAAAAGGCGATTTGTCATGCTGGAGTTAATTAAAGCAGTCAGTCTGGGGCTGGTGGTGATCCTGCCGCTCGCCAATCCACTCACCACCGTGGCGCTGTTTCTGGGGCTGGCGGGTGAGATGAACTTCCAGGAGCGCAACCGACAGGCGCGCCAGGCTTCTATCTATGTCTTCGCCATCATGATGGTGGCGTGGTATGCGGGCAGCGCGGTGCTGAATACTTTCGGCATCTCCATTCCTGGCCTGCGCATGGCGGGCGGCCTGATCGTTGCTTTTATCGGTTTTCGGATGCTGTTCCCGGCTAAACCTGCCGGCCATTCTGTCGAAGCAAAGCAGAAACTGGATGAGCTGGATGAAGCCAAAGAGCCGGTGAATATCGCATTTGTGCCGCTGGCGATGCCAAGCACGGCCGGGCCAGGTACCATTGCGATGATCATCTCCTCTGCCTCGACGGTAAGAAGCGGCGTCGACTTTCCGGCCTGGGTCATCACCGTCGCGCCAGTGCTGATCTTCCTGCTGGTGAGTCTGATCCTGTGGATTTCACTGCGCAGTTCGGGTGCCATCATGAAGCTGGTGGGTAAAAGCGGCATTGAGGCGATATCGCGCCTGATGGGATTTTTACTGGTCTGTATGGGCGTGCAGTTTATCATTAACGGCGTGCTGGAAGTGGTGCGCACCTTTCACTAATCCGGGATTTCCCCTCTCCGAACGGGCAGAGGGGAAAGCTCGATTACTTCAGCGTTTTACGCACTTCAGCAACCTGATCTTTGCTCACCGCTGGCGCGGTGTTGCTCCAGCCCTGGCGAATAAAGGTCGCCAGCTGCGCCACCTCTTCATCACTCAGACGCTGGCCAAAGCCTGGCATCGCCAGTTTCGACGGGGCCTTCGCGGTGGAAGGCTGCTGTGCGCCGGCCAGGATGGTGTGGATCAGACCGGTTGGATCTTTGGCATTGACGATCGTCGCCTGATCCAGCTCCGGGAAGATCCCCGGGGCGCCTTTGCCGGTCACGAAGTGACAGGCACCGCAGTTATCCAGATAGAGACGCTCGCCTTCGCTCAGGTTCTTCGCCGCGGTCAGCTTCGCTTCCGTTGCCTGCTGCGCCTGCACGTTGTACGCCTGCAATGGCGGGTTGCCGCCCAGGAACTTCAGGTAGGCCGCGATGGCTTTCAGATCGGCGTCGGTCATGTGTGAGCTGCTGTGCTCAATCACCGAGGTCATCTCGCCGCCCACCGCCGCTTTATCGTTACGGCCGGTCTGCAGGTAGTCCACCACTTCCTGCTCGCTCCAGCGCGGCAGGCCACGCAGTGACGGCACATCCCAGTTATTCAGGCTGCCGCCTGCCAGGAATTTATCGTCACCGCTATCCAGCGCTTTCTCATTCATGCCCAGACCGCGCGGCGTATGGCAGCTGCCGCAGTGGCCCAGACTCTCCACGATATAGGCACCGCGGTTAACCTCTGCTGACGCACCACCGATCGGCTGGAACGGCTTATCCGAGGCGAACGCCCAGTTCCAGAAACGCATGCCCCAGCGCTGGCTGAACGGGAAGCTCAGATCGGTTTCCGGCGGCTGTTCTGCGCTTGGCTGCACGCCTTTCATGAAGTAGACGTAAAGCGCGTGGATGTCGGCATCACTGATTTTGGCGTAATCAGGATAAGGCATCGCCGGATAGAGATGCGAACCGTCCGGTAATACCCCTTTGCGCACCGCGTCCGAGAACTGCTGCTCGCTGTAGTTGCCAATACCGTGCTGCTTATCGGGCGTGATGTTAGTGGAGAAGATGGTGCCAAGGTTCGACTCAATCGCCAGCCCGCCCGAATAGTCAGGCTTACCAGGCAGGGAGTGGCACGCCATGCAGTCGCCCAGCCGCGAGAGATATTCGCCCTGCTTAATCAGTTGCGCTTCATCTTCGGCGTGAACCGGCAGCGCAAATCCGCTGGCTAACAGCACCGCGTTGGCAAAGATAAAAGATTTCAGTTTCAGCTTATTCATGCGCTTATGCCTGTACCAGTGGGCCGGGATTTTTCAGATACTGATCTTTGATCGCCTGTGCCGCCATCAGGGTGATCGCACCGATGGTATCGGTCGGGTTCGCCTGGAAGTTCTGCGGGAAAGCGTTGCCGCCCGGCACAAAGACGTTATGCACGTCCCAGCTCTGCAGATACTTGTTCAGCGCCGAGGTTTTCGGGTTATCGCCCATCACGGCCCCGCCCACGTTGTGGGTAGAGACATATTTGGTCAGGTCAAAGTCCGCGCCCATTGGCAGGAAGCTCATGCTCATGCTGTCAGGGTTCAGCTCTTTCGCGATATTGCCGACGATGCCTTTCAGGTGCTGCTGCAGCTTCAGCTCATTCTCTTTCCAGTTGAAGGTCATGCGCAGCAGTGGCAGGCCACGGTGATCGTTGTAGTTCGGATCGAGATCCAGATAGATATCGCGGTAAGACTGACAGGTGGTGGTGATGCTGATCTTCATCGAATGACCGTACCACTCCTCCAGACCTTCCTTGTATCCCATGCCCCAGGTCGGCGTGCCTTTTGGCAGCGCGGTGCTGATCGGCGTACCGGTCGCCTGTGAGCTGTGGATCTTTGCGCCGCCGAGGAAGCCGAGTGATGGGCCGTCGAAGTTGCCTGGCGAGATATCGTTAAACATCTGGCCGGTCGCGCCCGCCGTCGCATACGGATTGAAGTTTTTATCTTTAAAGAACAGCGTCGCGCCGCCGTTGGACAGGAACGCGTAGTTACGCCCTACCACACCCTCTTCGGTAATCGGGTTGTAAGGCTTGCCGATGCCGGAGAGCAGCATCAGTCGCACGTTGTAGAGCTGGAAGCTGCTCAGCACCACGATTTTCGCTGGCTGGAAGCACTCATTGCCCTGTGCATCGATGTAGATCACGCCTTTCGCGGTTTTCTTATCATCGTTCAGCACGACCTTGATCACTTCCGCGTTCACTTCATAGGAGAAGTTCGGCATACGCTTCAGTGAATCCATTACGGCGGTCTGCGGCGACGCTTTGGAGTAGTTCAGGCAGGGATATTTACTGCAGTAGCCGCAGTAGTTGCACGGCGCGATCTGGTTGCCGTACGGGTTTTTCCACGCACGCGACACGCAGGCCGACGGGTTCGGGAACGGATGGTAACCGAGTTTGGTCGCCACCTCTTTGAACATCACGTTGTTCAGTGTGTCATCCAGCGCAGGCAGCGGATAAGGCTCAGAACGCGGGCCTTCAAACGGATCGCCGCCTTCCAGAATTTTGCCGCGCAGGTTGCCGGTGTTGCCCGACTGGCCGCAAATCAGTTCGAATTTATAGTAGTAAGGTTCGATCTCTTCCCAGCTGAACGGGAAGTCCATCACCCGCATATCATCCTGCAGAATGCCCGGCTTGTAAGCCTCGTCGACATAGGTCTTCAGTTTGATATCGGTCGGTGTCGGACGGATCAGTACTGCGGTCCAGTGCAGGCCGGAACCGCCTACGCCGGTGCCCGGAGCAAACGCACCCCATTTACGGGTTGGCAATGCCGTCTGGCTGCTGTTGTAGCGGACGGTGACCGCCACTTCGGCGGGGGTGGCAAATACTTTATTGCGCACCGCATAGGCGTATTCATCCGCTGGTTTCGGGTAGGCGAACTCGTCATAATCGCGATCGCCGCCGCGCTCAAGGGCGCGTACGTCCAGACCTGCCAGTGCCAGCTCGATGCTCATCAGCGAGCCTGCCCAGCCGAGGCCGCAGACCACGACGTCGACTTCTTTTTTAGTAACCTGTGCCATGATAATCCTGTTTCAAATACCTGATGTGGACGCGCCCTACGCGCGTTCGCCCTTCACACTGACCGGACCCAGCGGATAAGGAACGTTGTGCTGTTTCACCCATTCGGTGAAGCTGGCACGCGCGCCGGGGAAGCCGATGGCGATCCAGGCTTTCATGCCTTTATTACCGCCGTACATCGGGTCAGCAAGGTAGCCATGCTTGGTATCGGAAAGCAGCTGGCTGAAGAAATGCGCAGGCTTAAGATCGGCTTCGCCCAGTGCAGCAAAGTCGATCTCGTTTTTGTTTACCTGGGTCAGCACCGCATCTTTCTCTTCCAGCGTCAGTGCATGAAACGCTTTCTGATGGGTGTTCTGCGACCACTGATTAATCAGCCGGATACCGGTCTGATACATCTGCTGTGGGCGGAACGGGATCTGGTAACCCATGGTTGCGGGCGCCTGCGTATTGAACGGCCCCTGCATGTAGATTTCGCTGCCAAACGCTTCGCTGTGCAGCTGCTGATCGATAAAGATCGGCACGTTAGTTTCCAGCGCGCCCGGCGCTTTGCCTTTGCCGCCTGCCGGAATCAAACGGTCAGTGGCGGCCAGGATAAACTGCCACTCATCGGCACTAAAAAAGATCGGTTTATAATCGGCTAACTCCGGTGCGGCCATCTCTGCCGCCTGTGCCGCAGTAATGCCTTTGAAGACCAGTTCACTTAATGGCAACGCCAGCAGTGAACCGAGCAAAAATTTACGCCTGGTGGTGGGTTTTTCTAAAAGCATATCCGCACGACTCTCATCTGCTAAATACCCGCTTTATTTGTTATGAAGCTGAAAGGCTGAGTGCAGGCGGAAAATTCCCCGCAGAGATCAACGCACGCGGCACAGACGACGGCAGAACAGACAAGGGCAGGTAGAATTATGGTTCGGTGACTAACGGAACTTATCGGTTAATAACCTGGCAATCTTAGGGATATAAATATGTCTGGATGTAAAAATTGAATTTAAGATGTGTCTTAGTAAAAGTTTATCATGGTGTTGCGAAAGGGTTGCGGAGAGGTAAAAGATTTACAGCGCGGAAATCGGGGGTAAAACCGCATAAACATCGGGTATTTAACTCTTTTAACGCAGGAATGAGGGTTATTATTTTCGCTCTGTCATCATCACGCCAGATAACCGATAAAAAAATATCATACTTCCATACAAGAGAATGATTCTCACCGTTAACACTATAGTGACTTTGATAGTCATACAATCAGACTGTGCGCAATTTGTGATCGGCTGAGTAAAACCGGCTTTATTCCGCCCGCTGTAAAATGACAATAAAATAATTACTGACCGTCATTATCTTATTTTGTCTCTTTGCCTGAATGACTACGCTAATAATTGTGCAAAGCTCATAAGAAACCCGCATTTGGAGATTATCCGGCGCCCGATAGAGTAGAGCTATCAACGACTCAGGATAACCCTCCATGCGAAAAACACTCTTGTCCCTGTTTACGGCTCTGGCACTGGTTCACCCGGCACACGCCGCCACGCCTGGCGACACGCTGGTAATTGCCGTTCCGCTTGATGGCATCATCAGTTTCGACCCGGCGGAAAGTTTTGAGACCGTCAGCACCAGTAGCCTGCGCAATATCTACCAGACGCTGCTGGAGCCGGATCATCAGAATCCGCAGCAGCTCTCGCCGCTGGCTGCCACGCGCTGGCAGGCAGGCAAAACGCCTCATAGCCTGGTGTTTGATCTTAATCCGCAGGCCCGCTTCGCCAGTGGTCATCCCGTGACCGCACAGGATGTGGTCTTCTCATTAACCCGTGCAGTAAAACTCAATAAAGCGCCCTCTTTTATTCTGGGTGAATTTGGCTGGACGCCAGAAAACATCGATCAGCAGTTCACGGTAATTAATGACCACCAGCTTGAACTGCGCTGGCCAGCGGAGATCGGCAGCGATCTGGCGCTGCGCCTGCTGACCGCGCCGGTCTCCTCCATCGTCGACAGCAAACTGGCGCAGCAGCACGCCAGCAACAACGATTACGGCAATAGCTGGCTGAAGGTGCACTCCGCCGGCAGCGCCGCCTATGCCATCAAACAGTTTGTCCCGCTGCAGGCGCTGGTGCTGGAAGCCAATCCCAACAGCATCCGGAAGCCGCATCTGAAGCGGGTATTGCTGAAAGGTGTGGCCGATCCAGGCAGCCGCCGTCTGCTGATCCAGCAGGGTGATGTGGATGTCGCCTATCAGCTCGGCCCGGATCAGATTACCGCGCTGAAAAATGTGGCGAATGTGCGTGTCGACGCCTTCCCGTCCAGCCTGGTTTACTACCTGGGCTTTAACACCCAAAGCCCGCAGCAACCGGCGCTGGGGAATCCGGCGTTGTGGCAGGCGGCGCGCTGGCTGGTTGACTATGACAGCCTGGCGAACCAGCTGCTGAAAGGTCAGTACCGCATTCATCAGAGCTTCCTGCCGGACGGCTTCGATGGTGCGCTGAACACGACACCGTTCCATTACGATCTGAAAAAGGCGCAGGCGATACTGCAAAAAGGCGGCATCAAACCTGGCACCCATATCGCGCTGACGGTGGTGAACCAGCCGCCTTACATTGATGTGGCGCAGGCACTGCAGGCCAGCTTTGCCAAAGCGGATGTGCAGCTTGATATCCAGCCGGTGGCGGAATCGGAGCTGTGGAGCAAAATGCGCAGCCGGGACTTCCAGGCCATCTTTACTTACTGGGGCGCGGACTACATCGATCCCAACACCAATGCCAGCACCTTTGCCTATAACGTGCCGGGCGGCGGCAAAACCCTGGCGTGGCGCGTCGGCTGGACGATTCCGGAGCTGAGTGCACAGACCCGCGCTGCCGCCGGAGAGAGCGATGCGGTGAAACGTCGCAATCTCTACACCGGGCTGCAAACCCGCATCCAGCAGGATTCGCCGTTTGTCATGCTGTTACAGGGCGCAACCCAGGTGGCGGTGCGCAGCAACCTCAGTCACCTGCAGCAGGGCATCGGGGTCAGCCTGCTCAATTTTGAAGAGGTTCAGAAGTAAACCACTGTTGCAGGCCGCTGCTCCCCGGGCAGCGGCCTTTTTTTGATGAATAGTTCTCCTCCTGTGCCGCTCCGGCTTGCTATCCTTCAGGCATAACCCAATGCCTGAGAGTGGAAATCATGACTTCCCCGCTACTGATTGCCCGTACGCCAGACGTCGAACTTCATCTGTTGCCGCAAATGGCCAACCGCCACGGCCTGATCACCGGCGCGACCGGCACCGGTAAAACCGTTACGCTGCAGAAACTGGCTGAATCGTTCTCCGCCAGCGGCGTACCGGTCTTTATGGCTGACGTTAAAGGCGATTTGACCGGCGTGGCGATGGCTGGGCAGTCCAGCGAAAAACTGCAGGAGAGGCTGGCGAAAATCGGCGTCACCGACTGGCAGCCGCAGAGCAATCCGGTGGTGCTGTGGGATATCTTCGGCGAGAAAGGCCATCCGGTTCGCGCTACCGTCTCCGATCTCGGGCCGCTGCTGCTGGCGCGGCTGCTGAACCTGAATGAGGTGCAGAGCGGCGTATTGCAGATTATTTTCCGCATCGCCGATGACCAGGGTTTGCTGCTGCTGGACTTCAAAGATCTGCGCGCCATGACCCAGTACATCGGTGACAACGCCAAAAGCTTCCAGACCCACTACGGCAACATCAACAGCGCCTCGGTCGGCGCCATCCAGCGCGGGTTACTGACGCTGGAGCAACAGGGTGCGGAGCACTTCTTTGGTGAACCGATGCTGGATATCGCCGACTGGATGCGCGTCGACAGCAACGGCAAAGGCGTCATCAACATCCTCTCTGCTGAGAAGCTCTACCAGATGCCAAAACTCTACGCCACCAGCCTGCTGTGGCTGCTGTCGGAGCTTTATGAGCACCTGCCGGAAGCGGGCGATCTCGATCAGCCAAAGCTGGTGTTCTTCTTTGATGAGGCGCACCTGCTGTTTACCGACGCACCGCCGGTGCTGCTGGAGAAAATAGAACAGGTCATGCGGCTGATCCGCTCCAAAGGGGTCGGCGTCTGGTTCGTCACCCAGAACCCGGCGGATATTCCCGATCGGGTGCTGGGCCAGCTCGGCAACCGCGTTCAGCACGCCCTGCGCGCCTTTACCCCTAAAGATCAGAAAGCGGTAAAAACCGCCGCCGATACCCTGCGCGCCAATCCGGCGTTTGACAGCGTCGAGGCGATTCAGGCGCTGGGCACCGGCGAAGCGCTGATCTCCTTCCTGGATGCCAAAGGCAGTCCGTCGGTGGTAGAGCGCGCCATGGTCATTGCGCCCGGCTCACGTATGGGTCCGGTCACAGGCGATGAACGCAACGGCCTGATCAACCATTCACCGCTCTATGGCAAATATGACAACGAAGTTGATCGCGAATCGGCGTTTGAGAAGCTGCAAAAAGGGTTTCAGGCCGCCAGCGATCAGGCCAGTGCGCCTCCGTCGAAAGGCGACGATGTCGCGGTAGATAACGGCATTCTCGGCGGGCTGAAAGAGATCCTGTTTGGCCGAACCGGCCCGCGCGGCGGCAAGCACGATGGCGTGGTGCAGACCATGGCGAAAAGCGCTACGCGCCAGATTACCAATCAGATCATCCGTGGCGTACTCGGCAGCCTGCTGGGTGGTCGTCGCCGATGAAAACGGCTCTCTGCTAAGATCAGGATATGGATAAACAACACGAACTGAAACGGACGAAACGTCTGGCGCTTCTGCTGTTACTGCTGGCTGCAATTACCTTTATCGTTACGCTTTTTCTGCCACCCGGCTTCTGGGTCAGCGGCGTAAAGGCGATAGCAGAAGCTGCGATGGTCGGCGCGCTGGCGGACTGGTTCGCGGTGGTCGCACTGTTCCGGCGCGTGCCGGTGCCCTTTATCTCGCGTCATACCGCCATCATTCCGCGCAACAAAGATCGTATCGGTGAAAACCTCGGTCGCTTTGTGCAGGAGAAGTTTCTTGATACCGACTCGCTGCTGAATCTGATTCGCCGTCACGATCCTTCCAACCTGCTGGCGCAATGGCTGAATGCGCCGGGCAATGCTGACCGCATTGGCCGCCATCTGCTGCAGGTCATGCGCGGCTTCCTTGATCTGACCGATGACACACGGATCCAGAATTTCATGCGCCGCGCAGTACATCGCGCCATCGACAAGGTCGATCTCAGCCAGACCAGCGCCCTGCTGCTGGAGAGCCTGACGAAAAACAACCGTCATCAGGCGCTGCTGGACGCGGCAATCGAACAACTGCTGAAGCTGCTGCACAAGCCCAGTACCCGCGAGTTTATTGCCATGCAGCTGGTGCGCTGGCTGAAACGCGAGCATCCGATCAAAGCCAAAATGTTGCCAACCGAATGGCTGGGCGAACACAGCGCCGAGCTGGTGGCAAACGCGGTCGATTCACTGCTGGATGATGTGGCGCTGGATCAGGGGCATGAGCTGCGCCTCGGCTTCAACCGGGCGGTCGACAAGCTGATCGTTAAACTGCAGAACGACCCGGAAATGGCAGAGCGTGCCGAGGAGATCAAAGGCTGGCTGAAAGAAGATGCCTCATTCAATCGTTACATCGGCGAGCTGTGGAATGATATGCGCAACTGGCTCAAGGCGGATCTCAGCAGTGATGACTCACGGGTGCAGGAGAAAGTGCGTGGTGCAGCCTTATGGCTGGGCGAAACCCTGGCGGCCGACCCGGCACTGCGTGACTCGATGAATCAGCATCTGGAACAGGCCGCACGCAGCGTTGCACCCGAGTTTGCTGGCTTCCTGACGCGCCACATCAGCGACACCGTGAAGAGCTGGGATGCACGTGACATGTCGCAGCAGATCGAACTTAATATCGGCAAAGACCTGCAGTTTATCCGCATCAACGGCACGCTGGTTGGCGGCACCATCGGTCTGATTCTCTACCTGTTGTCGCAGCTGCCCCAGTTACTCCCGCTGCTGAGCCGATAACCGCCTGGTTTAGCCGGATTGGGGTGGATAGAGGCCAAACTCGGTGATAATAGCGCTAACAAAGCTGCGGATTTTCACCGTCTGGCGGCGGCCCGCCGGGATCAGCACATGCATGGGTCGTGCTGGCCCGGCATAATCGGGCAGCACCTGGACCAGCCGGCCCTGTCTGATCTCTTCAGAGAGAATGGTGGCCGGCCCCAGGGTAATGCCATAACCCTCCAGCGCCGCATGCAGCAGCGCTTTCCAGTCATTTGATCGCATGCGCCCCTGCGGATGCACCTCTTCAACCTTACCGGCCTGGCTGAATACCCAGCGGCAGGGTTTTGAGGGCGACCAGATGCCATAAACGAGACAGGCGTGGTTCACCAGCTCCGCTGGCGTGGCGGGAACACCGTGCCGCGCCAGATAGGCTGGCGACGCGCAGGCTATCAGCCGGTAGGGCTGCAGTGGATGGGCGATGATCGAACTGTCCGCCAGCGCACCAATCCGGATCACCACCTCATAACCCTCTTCAAACGGATCGACCAGCCGATCGCTGAGTTCAAGATCGACCTGCGTTTCCGGAAACCGGTCAAGATAGCGGGTCACAAACGGCGCCAGGCTAAAAGAACCAAACGTGACCGGGGCGCTGACCTTCAGCGTACCGGACGGCCGCTGCTGCATATCCAGCGCGATCGCATCCGCTTCCTGCACCTCTGCCAGCACGATTTTGCAGCGTTCGAAATAGTTGCGGCCCACATCCGTCAGACTTTGTCGTCGGGTGGTGCGATGCAGAAGTAGCGTACCGAGATGCTTCTCCAGCATGGCGATATGCTTCGCCACCATCTGCGGTGAGATTTGCAAATGCCCGGCGGCGGCGGCAAACGAGCCCGATTCCGCGACGGTAACAAACACGTTCATGCTGGTAAGCCGATCCATGATTCCCTCCTGTTGGTTGTTTATATTGCGTCTGTTTGTCGATTTATTCACCTCCTGTTTTTAATTAAGGTCAGTGCGTGAAACTCATCAAGGAGAAACGTATGAAAATAGGCATTATTGGCGCAGGCTTTGTTGGCCGGGCGATTGCAAAACTGGCGATTCAGGCAGGACATCAGGTGATGCTCAGCAACTCGCGCGATCCACGAACGCTGTTCAGCCTGAAACCGATGATTGGCTGTGAAACCGGCACCGCCACCGAGGCCGCAGAATTCGGCAACGTGGTGGTGATTGCCGTGCCGCTCACGGCTACGGAACAACTTCCGGCCACAGAATTGCAGGGAAAAATCGTGCTTGATGCAGTCAATTACTATCCCGACCGCGATGGCGAAATTGAAGAGCTGCTCAATGGCCGCATCAGCACCAGTGAACGGCTTGCCCGCCTGCTTCCTGACAGCCGCGTCACCAAGGCATTCAATGCCATCCGCATGACCGATCTTGAAACGCAGGGCCTGCCGCCGGGCGATGCTAACCGGCAGGCATTACCGCTGGCGGGGGATGATAGCGAAGGGAAAGCGACCGCCACGGCATTATATGAAGTTTTTGGATTTGATGCCGTGGATGCGGGATCGTTAGCGGAAGGCTGGCGTTTCGAGCGTGTGACGCCCGCCTATTGCGTAGCCCTGAACAGAGAGCAACTCATCAGGACACTGAAAGAGACGACCCGGCACTCCGCATAAACAGGGCATCAGCGCAGAATAAAGCCGCTGAAACCGTGGCTTACAGACGACCCACAAACGTAAAGCGATGGGAGCATACGCCTGTAGCAAAGCATCGCGGGCCAGGGATGGCCCGCGCTGAGCCGCCACGGATGGCGCTTTTGCGTCTTTGTGGAAGGCGTATGCTCCCTGAGCCTTCACTTTAAAAACAAAAAAGGCCGCTTGCGCGGCCTTTTCTTTTACTGCATTCATTGCGCTTAGCGCCGCTTAATCAACATAAACATACTGATAGCGAAGAACGCAAAACTCGGCAGAATCGCCCCCAGAATCGGCGGCAGACCGTAAACCAGACTCAGCGGACCGAAAATCTGGTCCAGCACGTAGAACAGGAAGCCAAAGCTGATACCGGTTACGACACGCACACCCATCGACACGCTACGCAGCGGACCAAAGATAAACGACAGCGCCATCAGCATCATCACCGCCACCGACAACGGCTGGAAGATTTTGCTCCACATATTCAGCTGATAACGTCCCGATTCCTGGCCGCTCTGCTTCAGATATTTGCTGTAGCTATGCAGACCGCGAATCGATAACGCGTCAGGATCCAGCGCAACCACACCCAGCTTGTCCGGCGTCAGATTGGTTTTCCACTCGCCACTCAGACTCTGTGAACCGGTAATCTGCTTAGGATCGGTCAGGTTAGACTCATCAACCTGCGACAGTATCCAGCGCTTCTTAGCCGCATCCCAGGTCGCCGTCGCCGCGTAACGCACACTCTGCAGACGACGCTGATCGTTAAAGCTGTAGATGCTCACGCCATCAATTTCGTTGTCGCCTTTAATGCGCTCGATAAAGATAAAGCTATTGCCATCTTTCGCCCACAGACCGTTCTGCGTCGACACCAGTGCGCCACCGTAAAGCTGCTGCGCCCGGTAGTTACGCGCCATCTGCTCGCCCGAGGGCGCAACAAACTCGCCAATCGCCATGGTCAGCAACACCAGCGGAATCGCAGTTTTCATCACTGACAGCGCAACCTGCATGCGGGTAAAGCCCGCCGCCTGCATCACCACCAGTTCACTGCGCTGCGCCAGCGCGCCCAGTCCCAGCAGTGCGCCCAACAGGGCCGCCATCGGGAAAAAGATCTCAATATCTTTGGGTACGCTCAGCAGGGTGTAGTAACCGGCGCTCAGCGCGTTGTAGCTGCCCTGGCCGGTCTTGCGCAGCTGATCGACGAACTTGATGATGCCGGAAAGCGACACCAGCATGAACAGCGTCAGCATAATGGTATTGAAAATGGTTTTACCGATATAGCGGTCAAGTACGCGAAACATCAGACCGACCCTCCGCGGGTAAAGCGGGCGCGAATCCGACGCATCGGCACCGTATCCCACAGGTTAAGGAGCACCGCCAGCACCAGATAGCTGATATTCACCACCCACATCCAGAGCGCCGGATCGAGCCGCCCTTTCGCGCCGCTCGACTTCAGCGAGCTCTGCAACAGGAAGAAAATCAGATAGAGCATCATGGCGGGCAGCATCGACAGCACGCGCCCCTGACGTGGGTTCACCACGCTGAGCGGCACCACCATCAGCGCCATCACCAGCACCGAGAACACCAGCGTCAGACGCCAGTGCAGCTCGGCCTGAAACTCAGGTGTCTTATTCGCGAACAGGTCGGTCAGGCTTGCCTGTTCTGCATCGTTAGGATCGAGCGTTGCCGCTTTATAGCCTACGATGGCCTGATAATTGGTGAAGTCGGTGATACGGAAATCACGCAGCAGAGCGGTGCCCTCAAAACGGGTGCCTTTATCCAGCGTCACCACCTGCGAGCCATCTTTATGCTGCTCCATGTGACCGCTGTCAGCCAGCACCACTGAAGGCCGCGCGTTGCCCTTTGGCCGTAACTGCGCCAGGAACACGTTACCAAAGTTGTTGCCCTTCACATCCTCGACAAACAGCACGGCGCTGCCGTCGCTGGAGGTCTGGAACTGTCCGGCGGCCATTGCTGCCGCACCCGGGTTCGCTTTGGCGTTCTGCGTCACCTCATCCTGATAGCGGGATGACCATGGCCCCAGCCAGATGACGTTCACGGCCGCCACTATCGAGGTAAACAGCATCAGAACCATCGCCGCTTTTACCAGGACGGCCTTACTCAGGCCGCAGGCGTGCATCACGGTAATTTCACTTTCCGTGTAGAGCCGCCCCAGCGTCATCAGGATCGCCAGAAACAGACTTAAGGGCAGTATAAGTTGTGCCATTTGAGGCACACCGAGTCCTAACAAGGTCAGAACGAGGTTTGTCGGCACTTCGCCATCCACCGCGGCACCCAGGATCCTGACTAACTTCTGACAAAAGAAGATGAGTAGCAGGATAAACAGGATAGCCAGCTGGCTTTTGAGCGTTTCCCGAACCAGATATCTAATGATGATCACGCTTAGTACGCCTGTGAAAACTTGTCTTTTTGCAGGAAAATCGCTAGTTTCAACGCTTATCAGCCATTTTTCTTCATCAATGGCCGTCGCCGTAGCTAAATTTGTATGAAAAACGCGTCCGGGTGGTGAAAAAACAACATCTTGTCACCCTGATTCATTATGACCTCCAGCAGCAGAATGTCATGCTGCGACGATGAATAAATGGGTCATGAGCGCGCTACATTCTAGCGGCAGCAGCGGCCGTTGTCTTTAAGATTCAGGAGAGTGCATGGAGTTCAGTGTAAAAAGCGGAAGCCCGGAAAAACAGCGCAGTGCCTGCATTGTCGTTGGCGTTTTCGAACCGCGTCGTCTGTCACCGATTGCCGAGCAGCTGGATAAAATCAGCGACGGCTACATCAGCGCCCTGCTGCGCCGCGGCGAGCTGGAAGGAAAAGTGGGCCAGACACTGCTGCTGCATCATGTGCCAAATATCCTGTCCGAGCGTATTCTGCTGATTGGCTGCGGTAAAGAGCGTGAGCTGGATGAACGCCAGTACAAGCAGGTCATTCAGAAAACCATTAACACGCTCAACGACACCGGCTCAATGGAAGCGGTCTGCTTCCTGACCGAGCTGCATGTCAAAGGCCGCAACACCTACTGGAAAGTGCGTCAGGCAGTAGAGACCTCTAAAGAGGCGCTCTACAACTTTGACCAGCTGAAAAGTAACAAAGCAGAGCCACGTCGTCCGCTGCGCAAGCTGGTCTTTAACGTGCCGACCCGCCGTGAACTGACCAGCGGCGAACGGGCGATCCAGCATGGATTAGCGGTCGCTGCCGGTATGAAAGCGGCTAAAGATCTCGGCAACATGCCACCTAATATCTGTAACGCCGCCTATCTGGCGTCACAGGCGCGTCAGCTGGCGGATGCCTTCAGCAAAAATGTCACCACCCGCGTCATTGGCGAACAGCAGATGAAAGAGCTGGGCATGAACGCCTATCTCGCTGTCGGGGCCGGTTCGCAAAACGAATCGCTGATGTCGGTAATTGAATACAAAGGCAATCCGGATGCGGAAGCACGTCCGATTGTGCTGGTGGGTAAAGGGCTGACCTTTGACTCCGGCGGCATCTCCATCAAGCCTGCCGACAGCATGGACGAAATGAAGTATGACATGTGCGGCGCGGCCGCCGTCTATGGCGTGATGCGTATGGTGGCAGAGCTGAATCTGCCGCTGAACGTGGTTGGCGTGCTGGCGGGCTGTGAAAACATGCCGGATGGCCGATCGATGCGTCCGGGCGACGTGCTGACCACCATGTCTGGCCAGACGGTTGAGGTGCTGAACACCGATGCCGAAGGCCGCCTGGTCCTGTGCGATGCGCTGACCTATGTTGAACGTTTCGATCCGGAAGTGGTGATTGACGTGGCGACGCTGACCGGTGCCTGCGTGATTGCGCTGGGTCATCACATCAGCGGCCTGCTGTCGAACCACAATCCGCTGGCGCATGAGCTGATCAGCGCCTCGGAGCAGTCAGGCGATCGCGCCTGGCGTCTGCCGATGGCGGATGAGTTCCAGGAGCAGCTGGAGTCCAACTTTGCCGATATGGCGAACATTGGTGGCCGTCCCGGCGGCGCGATTACCGCCGCCTGCTTCCTGGCACGCTTTGCCCGCAAATATAACTGGGCACACCTGGATATCGCCGGTACCGCCTGGCGCTCCGGCAAGGCCAAAGGCGCCACCGGACGTCCGGTGCCGATGCTGTCGCAATTTCTGTTGAATCGGGCAGGATTGAACGGCGACGATTAAGCGCCCTCTTTTCTGACAGCAAGGGCGGATATCATTCCGCCCTTGATCTTCTGATGAGCAAACCGATGAAAAACGCAACCTTCTACGTGCTGGAAACCGATGCAACGAGCGATGGCCTTAGCGCCGTTGAAGCGCTGGTGTGCAATCTGGCGGAAACACGCTGGCGGGCCGGAAAGCGGGTGTTGATCGCCTGCGAAGATGAACAGCAAGCCATTCGTCTCGACGAAGCGCTGTGGCAACGACCGGCAAACGCCTTCGTGCCACACAACCTGGCGGGTGAAGGCCCGCGCTACGGTGCGCCGGTTGAGCTGGCCTGGCCACAGCGTCGCGGCAGTTCACCGCGCGACCTGCTGATTAGCCTGCTGCCCCACTTCGCAGATTTTGCTACTGCTTTCCATGAAGTGATAGACTTCGTTCCTTACGAAGACACGCTCAAACAACTGGCGCGCGACCGCTATAAAGCGTATCGCAGCGTTGGATTCCAATTGAATACGGCAGCGCCACCACAGCCGCAAACGACATAGCAGAAATGGAAAAGACATATAACCCGCAAGATATCGAGCAGCCGCTTTACGAGCATTGGGAAAAGCAGGGCTACTTCAAACCGAATGGCGATACCAGCCAGGAAAGCTTTTGCATCATGATCCCGCCGCCGAACGTCACCGGTAGCTTGCACATGGGTCACGCCTTCCAGCAAACCATCATGGACACCATGATTCGTTACCAGCGCATGCAGGGGAAAAATACCCTGTGGCAGGCCGGTACTGACCACGCGGGCATCGCCACGCAGATGGTAGTTGAGCGCAAAATTGCGGCTGAAGAGGGCAAGACGCGCCAGGACTATGGCCGTGATGCGTTCATCGACAAAATCTGGCAGTGGAAAGCAGAGTCCGGCGGCACCATCACCCGCCAGATGCGCCGTCTGGGCAACTCCGTCGACTGGGAGCGCGAGCGCTTCACCATGGACGATGGCCTTTCCAACGCCGTGAAAGAGGTGTTTGTTCGCCTCTATAAAGAGAACCTGATCTACCGTGGCAAACGCCTGGTGAACTGGGATCCAAAACTGCGTACCGCAATCTCCGATTTGGAAGTGGAAAACCGCGAGAGCAAAGGCTCGATGTGGCATATCCGCTATCCACTGGCTGACGGCGCAAAAACGGCCGACGGTAAAGATTATCTGGTGGTCGCCACCACCCGTCCGGAAACCCTGCTGGGCGATACCGGCGTCGCCGTTAACCCGGAAGATCCACGTTACAAAGATCTGATCGGCAAATTTGTGATGCTGCCGCTGGTTGGCCGCCTGATCCCTATCGTTGGCGACGAACATGCCGACATGGAAAAAGGCACCGGCTGCGTCAAGATCACCCCGGCGCATGACTTCAACGACTATGAAGTCGGCCGTCGTCACAAACTGCCAATGATCAACATCCTGACCTTCGACGGCGATATCCGCGACCGTGCTCAGGTGTATGACACCAATGGCGAAGCCAGCGATGCCTGTTCCGATGAGATCCCGGCGGCTTTCCAGAACATGGAACGCTTTGCGGCGCGTAAAGCGATTGTTGCCGCTGTCGATGAACTCGGCCTGCTTGAAGAGATCAAACCCCACGATCTGACTGTGCCTTACGGCGACCGTGGCGGCGTGGTTATCGAGCCGATGCTGACTGACCAGTGGTATGTGCGTACCGCACCGCTGGCGAAAGTCGCGGTTGAAGCCGTTGAAAACGGCGACATCCAGTTTGTACCGAAGCAGTACGAAAACATGTACTTCTCCTGGATGCGCGATATTCAGGACTGGTGTATCTCCCGTCAGCTCTGGTGGGGTCACCGCATCCCGGCGTGGTATGACGACAACGGTAACGTCTACGTCGGCCGCACCGAAGACGAAGTGCGCGCCGAGAACAACCTGGCCGCCGATGTGGCGCTGCGTCAGGATGATGACGTGCTGGATACCTGGTTCTCCTCAGGTCTGTGGACCTTCTCCACCCTGGGCTGGCCGGAAAACACCGAAGCGCTGCGTACTTTCCATCCGACCAGCGTGCTGGTCAGCGGCTTCGACATCATCTTCTTCTGGATTGCCCGCATGATCATGCTGACCATGCACTTCATCAAAGATGAAAACGGCAAACCACAGGTACCGTTTAAAACCGTCTACATGACCGGTCTGATCCGTGATGAAGAAGGTCAGAAGATGTCGAAATCCAAGGGCAACGTGATTGACCCGCTGGATATGGTCGACGGCATTTCACTGGAAGCACTGCTGGAAAAACGCACCGGCAACATGATGCAGCCACAGCTGGCGGAGAAAATCCGCAAACGTACCGAGAAGCAGTTCCCGGACGGCATCGAGCCATCAGGCACCGATGCGCTGCGTTTCACCCTGGCGGCGCTGGCCTCTACCGGTCGCGACATCAACTGGGACATGAAGCGCCTGGAAGGCTATCGCAACTTCTGTAACAAGCTGTGGAACGCCAGCCGCTTTGTGCTGATGAACACCGAAGAGCAGGATTGCGGACAGAATGGCGGCGAAATGACGCTGTCGCTGGCAGATCGCTGGATCCTGACCGAGTTCAACAACACGGTGAAAGCGTACCGTGAAGCGCTGGATAGCTACCGTTTCGATATCGCGGCTAACCTGCTGTATGACTTCACCTGGAACCAGTTCTGCGACTGGTATCTGGAGCTGACCAAGCCGGTCATGAACAGCGGCAGTGAATCTGAACTGCGTGGCACCCGTCATACGCTGGTTCACGTGCTGGAAGCGCTGCTGCGTCTGGCGCATCCGATCATTCCGTTTATCACTGAAACCATCTGGCAGCGCGTGAAGGGGCTGAAAAATATCAGCGACGACACCATCATGCTGCAGCCTTTCCCGCAGTACGATGCGGCGAAAGAAGATGCCGAAGCGAAAGCGGACATCGAGTGGATGAAACAGGCGATCGTGGCGGTGCGTAATATCCGTGCCGAGATGAACATCGCACTGAGCAAGCCGCTGGATGTGCTGCTGCGTGACTGCTCGCCTGCGGCACTGCGTCGCGTTGAAGCTAACCGCAACTTCCTGTCGCGCCTGGCGCGTCTGGAAAGCCTGACCATTCTGCCTGCGGGCGAGAAAGGTCCGGTGTCGGTGACCAAACTGGTCGAAGGCGCAGAGCTGTTGATCCCGATGGCGGATCTGGTGGATAAAACCGCCGAGCTGGAGCGTCTGGCGAAAGAGCTGGTTAAGCTGGATGTGGAAATCGAGAAGATCGAAACCAAGCTGGCGAACGAAGGCTTTGTTTCGCGTGCCCCGGAAGCGGTGGTGGCGAAAGAGCGCGAACGCGTAGCGGACCTGCAACAATCAAAAGCAAAACTGATTGAACAGCAGGCGGTCATTGCGGCGCTCTGATTGATTCCTCGCTCTGAAAAAACCCCGCGCTCTCGCGCGGGGTTTTTAATATCATTTTTTCGATGACACCCTTCTCGTCCTTGTTTCAGCAGCAAGATGATCATGACTCTTTTCTAATACAGACAGGCATCTTTTTTCCCGGTCACTTTCTGACGTTAACTGAGTAAGCGCCGTGCGGGCTTTCAAAAAGTACGTATCTGTTTCATCCGGAGTCGGCTCAATAAATGGCATGCCGCATAGCTTATTAACATTGCCTTGATTAACGTATTTCATTACCGCGCCAGGATTTTCAGGTAAGGCATAGGCCATCGCGATGTCCAGACCTTCCTGAAAAGAGGTTGCGCCTAAGAATGGCGATCGATTAAGAATGGGGTAAAGTTCAATCCAGCGTGTCCGGCCCTGAGAAAGATATTCTGTTATCTTGTCATAATCAGCATCTGAAAGTGAACTGCTGTCATTATTGCGGGATGCCGTAATCACTTTATCTGACAAAACATGTTCTGCAGAATTGAACCTTCCTGATGAACAGGAGACGGAAAACAATGCTAATAGCAAAATAATGAGCCATTTCATTTCACTATTAACTCCCTGTCGCCGCTATCTGCAATACTTTTTCTTACATTGAAAGACGCGACAATACAGCCATTCGAAGCGGTACCAAAGCCGTTATCTCCATGAATAAGAAATCCGGCGCGACCACACATATTGTTACCCGCATAAGGTATAAGACGGAGAACAAACCGTCCGGCTGTAGGATGCTTTGCCATAGGACTGGCAATCTTATACTTTCCTGCTGGCAAAGGACCTTTGTTCACCTCACATGCTAATGCAGGATCGTCTTTATATCCTTCAGCCCCGGCATATAACGCATCGAATTTATAGACACCATCTCGTGTAAAAGATCGCTTTCTGACGTCATAGACCCATGTCATACACGCTCCTTAAAATGACTCACAGAATTGCTGCGCCATTGATAGTTGAATTATGTGCGTTCCTTCCATGAATCGGAGTGCTGAATATTGCCATCACAGTACTTCCAGGTGATTTTTTCGTAGCGCAGCGTTACTGACTCAAGATGGTTCATATTTTCAATGGATTTGATGTTATGCATGAGTGGATTAACCGACACCACTTTCACTCCTTCAATGAACATATTGAAGTACTCCTCTTCCTGGCCAGCGTGATTAATACGGTACCATTTTATTTCAGCTGACCTGAGTGTTTGCCCGGAGGAGACTGCTTTATAGAGATAAGGGCTGGATGAGTCGAATTCTTTTTCGAATTCTAATGCACTATGAACACGCGTCCCTGTGAGTTTACCGGTGTGAGGATCGACCGGTATGCTCAAACCATGCATGAAACTAAGTACTTCAATACTTCCTTCTCGATGTTGGACGTCAACTGATCCTTTGATATCTGCGCCACCATCATCTTTCAGCCATAGGTAAGCTGGAATTGCCATGAAATTAATCCTTTAATTAGCGTTAAAGATATTAACTTACAGGAGTAGCAGTCAGCATTTTTGATTTACATCAATTAAGACAAACAAATTGATTGTGAAGTAATCAGCACTATTAAGACCAGAAGATAGAAACAATCCCTTATTACTGAACATAGTAAGGTGTAAATGATAAAACAGATTTTCAAGTGACATTAAAAAACATGACGTTTTTAAAGCCTCCCTGCATTGTCAGGAATATTGCTTTTACATGACGATAATGTTACTTCTGGTAAATGTCTAACCGATTTACATAGCTCAACTCCCACATGATTTCTGACTCTCAGCACCTCCAGGTGCGGCCGATTACTGCCGCCGATAATCCGCATATCGCCCAGGTGATCCGCGACGTTTCCGCGGAGTTCGGCCTGACGGCTGACAAGGGCTACACCGTTTCCGATCCGCAGCTCGACCAGCTGTTTGAGCTTTACAGTGCCGAACAGAGCGCCTACTGGATTGTTGAGTATCAGGGCAAGGTGGTCGGCGGCGGCGGTGTTGCGCCGCTCGCCTGTAGCGCGCCCGATATCTGCGAACTGCAAAAGATGTACTTTCTGCCGGAGGTGCGCGGTCAGGGTCTGGCACGCGAACTGGCGCTGCGGGCGATAGAACATGCACGCAGCCACGGCTTCCGTCGCTGCTATCTGGAAACCACCGCCAGCCTGACGCGGGCCATTAAACTTTATGAGTCACTCGGCTTTGAGCATATCGACAGCGCGATGGGCTGCACAGGCCATGTCGACTGCGAAGTGCGTATGTTGCGGAAGTTATAAGCCGCGCTCTACGTAACTCATATCGTTGATGGATTCAATCACGAACTCTCCGCTGTCGGTATAGCGCAGCCGGGTTACGCTCGCATTGTCCAGCGTCTGGTTTAACGATGTATCGCCAAGCGCCTGCAGTAGCGCTGTAATCGCCAGGCCATGCGTGACCACCAGAACGTTACCGCCGCCCTGCTGCCGGGCCTGCTGCGCTATCTCAGTCAGGCTATCGACCATTCGCTTCGCAACCTGCTGATAGCTTTCGGCCATGCCTGCTGATTTAATGCCTCTCAGTGCCGGCGTGCCTGACGCTTCCGCCTGCCGGATAGCGTCTATGATCCTGTCGACATGAACCTTGCCTTTGCCATAGGCCTCCATTAGCGCCGTATCGGATGCAAATCCCAACTGATGGGCGGCATCGTTCAACATATTATTATTCAGATCGCCCTCATACAGGCCAAAGCCCACTTCCCGCAATTCCCGGCGTTCGTTCAGCGGCAGCGGCGTTTTCCATGCCTGCATCACAAGCTGCGCGGTTTCTCTCGCTCTGCCAGCATCGCTGGACCAGACGGCGATAAACGGGATCGTCTGCAGACCGCGTCCCAGCTTTTGCGCCACCTCTACCCCCGCTGGCGTTAGCGGAGTATCTGCCCATCCCTGCGCGCGATGCACCGTGTTGAACATCGTTTTACCATGCCGCGTAACGTAGAGAGTGACATCGGCGGCAAGGGCTTCGCCTGCGACAGCCCCAACCACAATAAGAATCAGCAACGCTTTAAAAATTCTTTTCATCGTATTTTCCTTATCTGAACAGATTTAATTTATATTCAACCGCGATCTCTGCAGAAAGGCTGGGAGAACGCATATATTTCCCTTGCGCATTAAAAACCGGAGTTTCTTTATTATTCTTGTATGACCAGCCATAACCGAATAGCGTAAAGACCGATAAATCCTTCAGGACCGGATGGGGTTCGATGAAGCGGTTTATGAGCGCGACTTCCCCCGAACGTATACGCGTATTACGATAATTAAACTGTCCATAGTTAATCTGAAATCCGCTAAAAATGCCTTTTGAAATTTCAAATTCCGTCTGCGACACCAGCGCCAGTTCTTTATCACGGGTATAATCTTTTCCGGCAGAGGTCAGGGCGTTGAAACGCCCACGGGTATTTTTTGTCAGCGGGCGCACATAATATCCCACCGCATTATGTTTGGGCGCCGAAGTCCAGGCGGCAGCGAATTTCTGTGTCCATCTGTCGTTAATCCAGTCTGCTTCACCGACATAGTGCCACGCGTGGTTATCGAACGATCTTTTGCTGCCCGCCATGCTTTTATAATTTTCCAGCCCCTGACTGCCATAAATTTGAGAGGACAAGCGCCAGTTCGGCGAGAGCGAGTAATTCGCTTCGATAACATGACGCCGCTGGTAGGCTTCCGCTTCGCCAAATGCGTAGGCGAGACGTCCGCGATCACCGGTATAGCTCAGTGCGCCGGTATAGATCGCATTAATTTTTCGTCGGTCCTGGGTTTGCAGGGCAAGACTCTCCGGCGAGTCGTGGCGAAGCGTTTTGGTCACGTAAGCCAAATCCAGCCGTATCTTCTGCACGTTCAGCGCGCCGCTAAAGCCTGAGTAACTGTTGCGTGACAAGCGGTCCGTGGTGGTCAGCACGCCGATGTTTTTTAACTCCTGCCAGCCCGCTTTTCCTTTAAATCCCGCATTCACGTCCCCCAGCTTCACTTTCAGATAGCGTTCACCAAACTTGCTGAAGCCGTGCGCGTCAGCTTTTTGCTGATGACCGCCGCTGTCGTAAAGCAGGCCGCGCGTGGCAAAGTAGTCGCTGGCTCCCAGCCTGATCGCTCGGGTATAAGTTGCATCGAAACCCAGCCAGTCCCACTGATAGCCGGAACGAAAATTCAGGCTTGACGCCTGTCCCCAGGCATTATGAACAGCGGCAGGCTGCGCTTCATTTTCCTTGAGATACTTCCAGTGATTACGCAGTCTGAGATCGAGTTGCGAATAACGCAGGAAAGCATTGTCAGAGAACGATAATGCGTCGGAAAAGTCAGCCCATGCGCCAGATGGCTGCAAAAACAGTAAAATAAATAACGGAATACCGCGCTTTCCCCTCATGTTAATGACTCCTTCCATTAAATGCTTATTAGCAAAACTGGACGCCAAAAAAAAGTCGCTGATTCTTTTCCCCGGCTATAGCCGGTGCAAAAAAAAACCTGATTCACAACCCTCTCTGGCAAAGAGGCGTTATGAATCAGGTTTTGCTTGAAAAATAACAATCCTAATCCGGCAAGAGCACTATAGTTATTCCGCAAAGAAAAAACAGAAGAGATAAAATATTTTGTGAGGGGTCACTCAAATTATATTTTTCGGAGGTAACGCGTTCATATTAGATTAACAGTTAATACTTATCTTTTTATTATTAATAAAATCAACCCGGTTCAATATAAAAAATAAACGGCCATCGTAAGAGCGCCGTTTACTCTAATCAGAACGCCGGTACGCCGCTGTGAAAGCGTAATTCGTTGTCGGGTTCGCTAATTAACCGCCCTTCTGTTGCCCCAATCACCTGCACCCGCGGCGTGATATCTCTGGTGGCAATCTGCGCCGCCAGGGTTAAATAGTCCTGATAATGCCGCGCCTCTGAGCGCAACAGCGACAGATAGAACTTCGCCAGTTCGTCATCAAGATAAGGTGCCAGACTGGCGAAACGCTCGCAGGAGCGCGCCTCGATGTAAGCGCCGCATATCAGCTTATCCACCAGCGTTTCCGGTTCATGGGTGGTGACTTCGCGCAGCAGCGATTTGGCATAGCGGCTGGAGGTGATCTTCTGATAGACCAGCCCGCGCGACTGCATAATTTCCCACACCTGATAGAAGTGATGCAGCTCCTCTTTAATCAGCAGCACCATCTTCTCCACCAGCTCATCCGCCCACGGCAGCGCATTGCGCACGATGATACGTTTTGTCAGGTTCTTATGGGCGTTGATAAAGTCGCTGTCGCCATCTTCGCGGAAGATAAAATCTTCATAAGGTTTCAGCCACGCCAGAATGGCGTCGCCACTGGGTTTGTCGGCAACATATTTGCGGATCAACCACACCGCGGTCTGCGCGGCTTTCAGTTCGCACACCAGATGGTCGGTTAACAGCAGGGTCAGATTTTCCGGCTTGCGCGCCTCATCAATCCAGGCCTGTGGCGTGCGGCAGTGCAGAAACTGATAGATCGGTTCAAGTAAGGGTGCGTAGTTCATGATGTTAAAACAGGTGGCAGGGGTGACAGGCGGAGAACTCTCCGCCCCGGCTACTTAGTGGCGAATACCATCATCATCTTCATCTTCGATGGCGTCGTCATCTTCATCTTCGGCATCGGGATCTTCAAAATAGGTGCCCCAGCCGTCGTAATCGACGTTGTACTTACCAATCAGGTTCACCAGTTGCTCAACCTGCACATCGATCAGTTCAGGCTTCAGGGCGGATTCGCTGATGATATCGACGCACATCACGGTGGTGCCATCTTCCAGCTCCAGCTCTTCCGGCTCGGTCACTTCATAACCCAGCTTGAACGCATCAACGGCCGCTTTTTCCAGCGAATCAAAATTATTGCATGAGAGATGGTGCTCGATGGTATAGAGCGCATCAGGATCGCTGCCATCCTCCAGCAGCTCTTCGATAATCTGCCGCGTCTCTTCCTGCTGCTCTTCCAGTAATGCTTCATATGCCATGACGATATCCTCTCTGAGTTCGGCAATAATCAATTATTTTCCCATACTGCCCGTCGCGCCACTACACAAAACGAAAAGTTTATTAGCCCCGCACTTGAAAATGCATATTCATACGGTTAGATTGAATTTTAATTCACTTTAATGATTACCGGAGTGTTGTATGAGTCAGCTGTATCAGCGCCATTTCCTCAGGCTTCTGGATTTTACGCCCGCCGAAATTGATCACCTGCTTACCCTTTCCGCTGAATTGAAACGGGCGAAAAAAAGCGCCCAGGAAGTACAGCATCTGAAAGGTAAAAACATCGCGCTCATCTTCGAAAAAGACTCGACCCGTACCCGATGCTCTTTCGAAGTTGCCGCTTACGATCAGGGTGCAAACGTCACCTATCTTGGCCCGAGTGGCAGCCAGATCGGCCATAAAGAGTCGATGCGCGACACCGCGCGGGTGCTGGGCCGGATGTATGATGGCATTCAGTATCGCGGTTACGGTCAGGAACTGGTGGAAACGCTGGCGGAACATGCCGGTGTGCCGGTGTGGAACGGCCTGACCACCGAGTTTCATCCGACCCAGCTGCTGGCCGATCTGCTGACCATGCAGGAGCATCTGCCGGGCAAAAAACTCAGCGAGATGACGCTGGTTTATGTGGGTGATGCGCGCAACAACATGGGCAACACCATGCTGGAAGCCGCCGCACAGGTGGGGCTGGATCTGCGTCTGGTGGCACCGAAAAGCTGCTGGCCAGAGGAGCAACTGGTGGCGCAGTGCCGTGAAGCCGCGCAGCAGACCGGCGGGAAAATTACCCTCACCGAACATATTGCCGACGGCGTGAAAGGCGCTGACTTTATCTACACCGATGTCTGGGTGTCGATGGGCGAAGCCAAAGCGGTGTGGGCCGAGCGTATCGCGCTGCTGCGTGACTATCAGGTGAACCGGGCGATGCTCGATCTGACCGGCAACCCGCAGGTTAAATTCCTGCACTGTCTGCCCGCCTTCCACGACGATCAGACCACGCTGGGCCAGCAGATGGCGGAACAGTACGATCTGCCCAACGGCATGGAAGTGAGCAACGAGGTGTTTGAGTCGCCGCACAGCATCGTGTTCGACCAGGCCGAGAACCGGATGCATACGATTAAAGCGGTAATGGTGGCCACGCTGGGGCAGCGCTGACCGACGGATGTGACACGGGCTGATGCTGCCAGGGAGCGCGGATACTTAGCGATTCATCCGCCTGATCTGGCCTGGCCTCCGATCGGCCAGGCAGGCGCAAACGTTTTCCTCTTGCTGACCCACCGCGAACGGGTATAATGCGGCCCAATTTGCCGGAGGAAATATGCTACAGCACAGCGGACAACTTGACGCTCAATCACGCCTGACCGCAGGCGGTGCTACTGTTTCTTTCGGTCATCGACCCGATCTTAAAAAAGCCCCTTAAGCAGGGGCTTTTTTTTGTCCGCAATCCGGCCGCGCAGAGGAGACAGCTATGGCTAACCCGCTATATCGCAAGCACATTATTTCAATCAACGACCTCAGTCGTGAAGAGCTGGAACTGGCGCTACACACCGCCGCGAAGCTTAAAGCCCATCCGCAGCCGGAACTGCTGAAGCACAAGGTTATCGCCAGCTGCTTCTTTGAGGCGTCTACCCGTACCCGCCTGTCGTTTGAAACCGCCATTCATCGCCTCGGCGCGTCAGCGGTGGGCTTTGCTGACGGCAGTAATACGTCGCTGGGCAAAAAAGGCGAAACCCTGGCCGACACCATTTCAGTGATCAGCACCTACGTCGATGCGATCGTGATGCGTCACCCGCAGGAAGGCGCGGCGCGGCTGGCGACCGAGTTCTCCGGCGGCATCCCGATTCTCAACGCCGGTGACGGCGCGAACCAGCATCCGACCCAGACGCTGCTTGATCTCTTCACCATTCAGGAGACGCAGAGCCGTCTTAATCAGCTGAATGTGGCGATGGTCGGCGACCTGAAGTATGGCCGCACCGTGCACTCCCTGACCCAGGCGCTGGCGAAGTTTGACGGCAACCGCTTCTTCTTTATCGCGCCCGATGCGCTGGCGATGCCGGCCTATATCACCGATATGCTGGATGAGAAGAATATCAGCTGGTCACGTCACGACAGCTTTGAAGAGGTGATGCCGCAGCTCGATATCCTCTACATGACGCGGGTGCAGAAAGAGCGGCTCGATCCGTCAGAATATGCCAACGTCAAAGCGCAGTTCATTCTGCGCGCTGCCGATCTCGCTACAGCGCGCGACAATATGAAGGTACTGCACCCGCTGCCGCGCATCGACGAAATCACCACCGATGTCGATAAAACCCCGTATGCCTGGTATTTCCAGCAGGCGGGTAACGGCATCTATGCGCGCCAGGCTCTGCTGGCACTGGTTTTAAACAGCGAACTCGCCCTGTAAGGAGATACCCCCATGACGCAGGACAACAAACTGCAGGTCGAAGCGATCAAACGCGGCACGGTCATCGACCATATTCCGGCGCAGATCGGCTTTAAATTGCTCTCTCTGTTCCGGCTGACCGAAACCGATCAGCGCATTACCATTGGCCTGAATCTGCCCTCAGGCGAGATGGGCCGCAAAGATCTGATCAAGATTGAGAACACCTTTCTCACCGACGATCAGGTCAATCAGCTGGCGGTCTATGCGCCCCATGCTACGGTCAACCGCATCGACGACTATGAAGTGGTCGCGAAGATCGCCCCGACGCTGCCGGACCACGTTGAACGGGTGCTGACCTGCCCCAACAGCAACTGCATCAGCCGCAGCGAGCCGGTCTTCTCCAGCTTTGCCGTGAAGCAGCGCGCCGACGATGTGCATCTGAAGTGCAAATATTGCGAAAAAGAGTTCGCCCGCCATGTGGTGCTGGGTCACTGGTAATCGCCCTGCCCGACCTTATAATGGGCAACACCGGCGGCATCGCCGCCTGACGACGTAATCAAAGGAGCAATGATGTCTCGTGAAATCAGTACTGAAAAAGCCCCTGCCGCTATCGGCCCCTATGTTCAGGGTGTCGATCTGGGCAGCATGATCATCACCTCTGGCCAGATCCCGGTGGATCCGGCGACCGGCCAGGTGGCGGATGACGTTGCCGCACAGGCGCGTCAGTCACTGGAAAATGTGAAGGCGATTGTCGAAGCAGCGGGTCTGAAGGTCGGCGACATCGTGAAGACCACGGTGTTCGTAAAGGATTTAAATGACTTCGCCACGGTCAATGCGGCTTATGAGGCGTTTTTCACCGAGCATGAAGCGCACTTCCCGGCGCGTTCCTGTGTCGAAGTGGCGCGTCTGCCAAAAGATGTGAAGATCGAAATCGAAGCGATTGCCCTTCGTCGCTAATCTACGTTGTTAACATCTATTGTTAACGAGGGCGCCCGCCTCTCTCCGGCTATCCCGGAGAGAGGCGGTGAATCGCTTAACGCTTAGCCGGACGCCACAGCCACAGCAGCGCTATCGCCAGCGCAAACAGCACGCCAAAACCGACGCCCGTCGCCACCGCAGGGGCACCCGCCTTGATCGCCAGCGTATAGAGCCCCAGCATGATCAGCATGGCGCTGTTCTCACCCAGATTCTGCACCGCAATCGCATTACCTGAACCGACGCTCTCTTTGCCCCGCGCCTGCAGCAGTGCATTCAGCGGCACCACAAAGAAACCGCCCAGCGCGCCAATCAGCATCAGCACCAGATAGGCATTCAGCAGAGAATGCTGCAGCGCGAAGACGACGACCATCACACCAATCAGCACACCGGCTGGCATACAGCGACGCACCGTTTCAAGCGTCACCAGCTTCGCCGCCGCCGCCGCCCCAATCACAATCCCGATCGCCACCATGGCATTCAGGGTCGTTGGCGTGGTGTTGTCACTGATGCCCAGCGCCACCGGCACCCACAGCACCAGCAGAAAACGCAGCGTCACGCCTGCGCCCCAGAACAGGCTGGTGCCGAGCAGCGAGAAGCGCGTCTCCGCATCACGCCATAGCAGCGCGGCAGCACTGAAAAAACTGCGTACCATCATACCCAGCTGCCAGCTCTGACCAGGACGCGCCGCCTGCAGTTTCGGGATAAACAGGTTGGCCACCACGGCAATGCCGTAGGTCAGCGCACAGATCCCCAGCGCCGCCAGCAGATGCCAGTCAGCCAGCATCCCACCCGCCACTGAGCCGAGCAGAATGGCGGCGATGGTCGATCCCTCCATCAGCCCGTTGGCTTTCACCAGCTTCTCGCCGTGAGTGATCTCACCGAGGATGCCATATTTAGCCGGAGAGTAAGCGGCTGCGCCCGCGCCCACCAGGGTATATCCGAGGAAGGGGTTGAAGCCGAAGCAGATCACCAGCGCGCCCAGCAGCTTCAGGCTGTTGGCGAGCATCATCACCCGCCCTTTTGCCATGCTGTCCGCGACCTGACCGACAAACGGTGCCAGCAGAATGTAGGCTGCGACAAAGAGCATCTGCAGTACCGGCTGACTCCAGTCGGGATAGAACTGGCTTTTCAGCACGGCCAGCGTGGCAAACAGCAGCGCGTTATCGCCGAAGGCCGAAAAGAACTGGGCGATAATCACGGCGATCATGCCGCGTGACATCAGCGGCGCATTACGATCAAGGCTCATGCCTGCTCCTCTTCCGCCATTTTTTTCAGCGTGACGTAATCGGGTTTACCGCTGCCCAGCTGCGGCAACTGCTTCATCACCCGGATATCACGCGGCAGCGCCAGTTCTGGCGCACCCAGCTCGCGGGCCGCTTTCTGCAGGCTGTCGCGCGCCAGTTCAGCGTCGGTGGTGAACAGCACCAGCGCCTCACCACGCTGACCATCCGGGCGCAGCGAGGCGGCATGTTGTTTGTCCGGCGACGCCTTCAGAGCGATCTGCTCGACGATCTCCAGCGACACCATCTCACCGGCAATCTTCGCGAAACGTTTGGCGCGCCCCTGAATCTGGCAGAAACCGCCGTCATCAAAGCTGACGATATCACCCGTGTCATACCAGCCCGCTTCCTGATTGCCTTCGCCATCGTCGGCGACCGGCACTTCCAGCACGCCTGGATTCTCGACGCGCAGATAGCCCTTCATCACGTTCGGTCCGCGCAGCTGCAGCCGTCCGCCCTGCTCAATGCCCGGCACCGACATCAGCCGCGAATCCATGCCCGGCAGAATGCGTCCGACGGTGTGCGCCTTCGCCGCCATCGGCACGTTAATCGCGACCACTGGCGCGCATTCGGTTACGCCGTAGCCTTCAAGAATGCGAATGCCATACTTCTCCATGTAGAGCTGACGGGTGTTCTCCTGCAGCTTCTCCGCCCCCGCCACCACATAGCGCAGGCGGGCAAAATCATAGGGCGCGGCAAAGCGCGCGTAGTTGCCGAGGAAGGTCGAGGTGCCAAACAGCACGGTGCAGTTGCGGTCATAGACCAGCTCCGGCACGATGCGATAGTGCAGCGGGCTGGGATAGAGGAACACCTGTGCGCCGGTCATCAGCGGCGTAAACAGCCCGACGGTCAGACCAAATGCATGGAACAGCGGCAGCGCCGACATAAAGCGGTCACGCGGCGTGAAGTCGGCGATGGTGCGGATCTGTTCGACGTTCGCCAGCAGGCTTTTATGCGAATGCACCACCCCTTTAGGATTGCCTTCCGAGCCGGAGGTAAACAGTACCATCGCGGCGTCTTCCGGCTGCTGGGGCAGCTGTGCGCGATGCGGCATCAGCAGATGGGCGACGATCCACAGTTTGTCCTTACTGGTCACGGTATCTTTCAGATCTTCCAGATAGATCCACTGCACATCATCGAGCCCCTGTGGCAGATGCCACAGGTTGCCTTTGTCCAGGAACTGGCGCGACGTGAAGACCGTTTTGATCTGCGCGGCGGTCAGTGCCGCCCGCATGCCGTTTACGCCCGCCGTGTAGTTGAGCATCGCCGGAACACGTCCGCGCAGGGATGCCCCGAAAATCGCCGCCGCCGTGACGGTGGTATTGGGCAGCAGCAGTCCTACCACTTCGCGCGGCTGGCTGTAGCGCTCCAGAATACGGCCCACGCCCAGCGCCTTCTTCAGCAGTCCGTTGTAGCTGTCAGGTTTGAAATTGACATCTTCGATGCAGCGCTTAAACGCGCCATAACGCGTACGCGCCGCCAGAAACGCCTCAAACAGGGTTTCACGCGGACGCACCGCCATGCGCGCTTCCATCATCACATGATGCAGATGCTCACCGGCCAGCACGCGCCGATCGCGCGCCCGTTTCGCCTCCGGCATCGGAATGCGGGTGGCGGGCAGAATCGTCAGGGTGATGCGCGGGAACAGGCGACGTTTAAACACGCCCGCCAGACGACCAAACGGCGTGTACTCTGCGCCTTCAATGCGCATCGGCACCACATTCGCGCCCGAACGCGCCGCGACAAAACCCGCCCCGCTGTAGATCTTCATCAGCGAGCCGGTGACGGTAATACGTCCTTCCGGGAAGATCACCACCGGACGGCCACTGTCGATCAGCCTGACCAGCTGTTTGAGCGCCATGGGTTTGGTGGGATCGAGCGGTACATAGTCGATAAAGGGTTTAACCAGCCGCATAAACCAGCTTTCGCTGATGGTCGAATAGACCGCATAGACCGGCTTAATCGGCAAAAATAGCGCCAGCAATATGCCGTCGAGAAACGACATATGGTTCGGCGTGATCAATACCTTCTGCTTATGCAGTTCGGCGACGTCGCCACGCAGTTCGACCCGCCATAACAGGCGAAATATCAGGCGCAATAGTGTGAAAACCATGCCGGCTCCTTAGCATCGTGAAAATAGCCCCTCACGATGCAGGATTTGACGCGGTTCGACAACAGAATTATCGGTAACCTGACGCCGCCTTCAGGGTGCCTGCCAGCCACCGCCCAGCGCGGCAATCAGCGCCACACTGCTGACCCACTGCGTGCTCTGCAGCGTCAGCAAACTCTGCTGCGCGCTCAGGCGGCTGTTTTCGGTGGTCGCCACATCCAGATACGTAATCATGCCCGCCTCATACTGCAAACGCGTTACCCGCGCCGAGGTCTGCGCCGCGTCGGTGGCGCGCTGCTGCGCGGCGATCTCACCCTGCAGCGTGTTCAGCTCCACCAGCTTATCTTCCACCTCCTGCATTGCGGTCAGCACCGTCTGACGATAGGTCGCAACGCTGGCATCCCAGCCCGCTCGTGCCTGATCGACCTGTGCTGCGGTCGCACCAAAATCCAGCAGCGTGCCGCTCAGCTCCGGCCCCAGCGACCAGACGCGATTCGGCAGCGAGAAGAGCGAATGCAGCACGGAAGAACTGACGCCACCGCTGGCGCTCAGGGTCAGGTCGGGATAGTAACCGGCCACCGCCACGCCCACCGCAGCATTGGCGGCGGCCATGTTACGTTCGGCGTAAGCAATGTCGGGACGGCGCTGCAACAGCTCGCCCGGCAGGGCTGCCGGAATCGCGGGCAGCGTGGCCGTCAGCGGCGCGGCGGTCAGGCTGAATTCAGCGGGTGCTTTGCCGACCAGCAGCGCAATGGCGTGCTCCATCTGTGCACGCTGCCACTGATAATCCTGCGCCGAGGCGCTGGCGCTCTCCAGCTGCAGCTGCGCCTGAGCCAGGGTGGCACGCGACGCGGTGCCCGCCTGATACTGGCTGGTAATCACTTTCAGATAGCGCTGATAAGCATCAACGCTCTGCTGATAGAGCGCGATTTTCTGATCCATGATGCGCAGCTGGAAATAGTCCTGCGCCAGTTCAGACTGGGCGCTCAGGGTGATATTGGCCAGTTCCGCCGCGCTGGCCGAGGCGCTGGCGCGGTTCTCCTCCAGCGTGCGTCGCAGTTTGCCCCACAGATCCAGCTCCCAGCTGGCGCTCAGCTCCGCCTGATGGCTGCTGCTGGTGGTGCGAACGCTGCTGTCAGTCGCGTGGCTGCCGCTGCGCGTCGCGCTGCCGTCATAGCCCAGCGAGGGAAACAGCGCCGCGCGTGACTCACTCGCCAGCGCCTGTGCCTGCCGGTACTGCGCGGCATAATTCGCCACGTTCTGGTTCGAGATGCTCACCTGGTTCAGCAGGCCGCTCAGGGTGGCGTCGTGATAAACCGCCCACCATTCGCCTTTGCTTTGCGCATCAAGCGGCGTCGCCTGCTGCCAGCCTCTGGCCTCTTTATAGTGGACCGGCATCACCATCGCGGGGCGCTGATAGTCGGGACCGACGCTACAGCCGCTCAGCAGCATCACAACAAAGGGGATAAGCGGTTTCATGGATCAGGATTCCGTAGGGCGCAGACGACGCCATTGACGTTGAGTGGCACGGCCCAGACGATCGAGCCAAAGATAAACAACCGGCGTGGTAAACAGCGTGAGCAGCTGGCTGAGCGCCAGTCCGCCCGCAATAGCGATGCCCAGCGGGCTGCGCAGATCGGCATCACCGCCGCTGCCCAGCGCCAGCGGCAACGCGCCGAAAAAGGCGGCCAGCGTGGTCATCATGATGGGCCGGAAGCGCATCAGGCACGCCTGGGTGATCGCCTGCTGTGGCGACATGCCCTGCCGCCGCTCCGCGTCGATGGCGAAATCGATCATCATGATGGCGTTCTTTTTCACGATGCCGATCAGCAGGATGATGCCAATCAGCGCGATTACCGTGAGCTGCGTGCCGGTCAGCAGCAGCAGTAACAGCGCGCCGACGCCCGCTGACGGCAGGGTCGAAAGAATGGTCAGCGGATGGATGTAGCTCTCATAGAGCACGCCGAGCACAAGATAGACCGCCGCCAGCGCCGCCAGAATCAGCCACGGCATGGTCGCGGTCAGCTGAGAAAAGGCGGCGGCGGTGCCGGCAAAACCGGCATGAAGGGTCGATGGCAGGCCCAGCTTCGCCATCGCCTGTTTTATCAGTTCCTGCGCCTGTTCCAGTGACACCCCCTCGTTGAGATTAAACGCCAGGGTGCTGGTCGCGGACTGGCCCTGATGCGCCACCGACAGCGGCGCGTTGCCGCCGCTGAAGCGGGCAAAGGCGGAGAGCGGCACGCGGTCACCGCTATCGTTAATCACATAAAGCTGCTGCAGCGTCTCGGGATTGGCGGTGTCGCTATCCTGCAGTGACATCACCACGTGATACTGATTCAGGGTGTGATAGAGCGTGGCGATCTGCCGCTGGCTAAACGCATTGTTCAGCAGCGTATCCAGCATGTTCACGTTGACGCCCAGCCGGGTGGCGCGATCACGATCGATGGTCAGCTCCACCTCCTGGCCGCCGGTCTGCGAATCGGAGTCCACGCTGTTAAGCTCGGGGATCGCCGCCAGCGCCGCCTGCACTTTCGGCGTCCAGGTGCGCAGCAGATCGAGATCGTCCGCCTGCAGGCTGTACTGATACGTGGCGTTGGCGCTGCGTCCGCCAATGTGCAGGTCCTGCGCCGCCATCAGGAACATCTGCGCCCCGGCGATGTGACTGGTTTTTCTCGTCAGCCGGTTGGCCACCTCGGTGGCGGTCGCATCGCGCTGATCAAAATCTTTAAGCCGCACAAAGAAGTTGGCGCTGTTGCGGGAGCCAAACATCCCGCTGCCCATCGACGACATCACACTCTCTACCGCCGGGTCTTGCTGAATGATCTGCGTGAACATCAGCATTTTCGGCTTCATCGCCTGGAACGAGATGTTCTGATCGGCGCGCAGCGCACCCATCAGCAGCCCGGTATCCTGATTGGGGAAGAAGCCCTTCTGCACCACGACGAAGAGAAAAACATTCAGTAGTACGGTCAGCAGCAGGCTGAGCAGCGTCAGTTTCTGATGGCACATCACCCAGGCCAGCCCGCGCCCGTAGGCGGCCAGCAGGCGATTCAGCTGGTTTTCAATCAACTGATAAAGCGGATGCGGCCGCTGGCTGACGGGCGGCTTTGGTTTCAGCAGGCGGGCGCAGAGCATCGGCGTCAGACTCAGCGAGACAAACAGCGAGATCAGCAGCGACACGGTGAGCGTCACGGCGAATTCGCGGAACAGCCGCCCGACAATACTGCCCATCAGCAGGATCGGGATGAACACCGCGATCAGCGACACGGTCATCGACAGCACGGTGAAGCTCACCTCCTGCGCCCCGCGCAGTGCTGCCCGCAACGGGCTCAGCCCGCGCTCAATGTGACGGGTGATGTTCTCCAGCACCACAATCGCATCATCCACCACGAAGCCGGTGGCGATAATCAGCGCCATCAGCGACAGGTTATCCAGGCTGTATCCCAGCAGATACATCACCGCGCAGGTGCCGATCAGCGACACCGGCAGTGCCAGCGCCGGAATGATCACCGCCTGCAGATTGCGCAGAAAAATAAACACCACCGCAATCACCAGCAGCACCGCGATCAGCAGCGTCTCTTCGGTGTCATACAGCGAGGCGCGCACGCCAGGCGAACGGTCAACCACCACGTTCAGCTGGCTGTCAGCAGGCAGACTCTTTTCCAGCTGCGGCAACTGCGCTTTTATCGCGTCGATGGTTTCCAGCATGTTGGCACCCGCCTGACGTTTGATACCGATCATCACCGCCGGTGTGGCATTCAGAAACCCCGCCTGATAGCGATCTTCTACCGAGTCATAGACCGTGGCGACGTCGCGCAGTCGCACCGCGTTGCCCTGCTGATAAGTGATGATCAGATCGCGGTAGCTGGCCGCCTTCTCCAGCTGGCCGTTGCTGTCCACCAGCCACGACTGGTCACTGCCCTGTAAGATCCCTTTAGGCAGATTGGTAGTGCTGTTGGCGACGGCGGCACGCACCGTCTCCAGCGAGATGCCGTAATGGGTCAGCTTCAGCGGCTGCAGATCAATCCGCACCGCCGGTAAGGCGCTGCCCATCAGCGACACTTCGCCGACGCCCTGTACCTGCCCCATCGCCTGTTCGATTTTGCTCTCTGCCAGATCGTAGAGCTCGCCTGGCGTGCGGGTGGCAGAGGTCAGCGCCAGCATTACTATTGGCGCGTCTGACGGGTTGGCTTTGCGATAGGTCGGCAGCGAGGCCATTGCGCTGGGCAGCAGGCTGCGCGCTGCGTTGATTGCCGCCTGAACGTCGCGCGCCGCGCCATTGATATCGCGGTCCAGTTCAAACTGCAGGATGATGCTGCTTGAGCCCTGCGAGCTGCTGGAGGTCATCTCACTAATACCGGCAATCTGCCCCAGCGAACGTTCCAGCGGCGTAGCGACCGTCGCCGCCATGGTTTCCGGGCTGGCGCCTGCCAGGCTGGCGCTGACCATGATGGTAGGAAAATCGACCTGCGGCAGCGGTGCTACCGGCAGCAGCCGGTAGCCCAGCGCGCCCAGCAGCAGGATCGCCAGCGTCAGCAGCAGCGTCGCCACCGGACGAAAGATAAACAGCCGGGTCAGATTCATTGCCCGCTCCGCGCCCGCTGCTGACGGCGTTTCACCCAGGCGTTACCGCGCTGCGCCAGCCCATCAAACAGGAGGTAGATGACCGGCGTGGAGAAGAGTGTCAGCACCTGACTGACAATCAGCCCGCCGACAATCACCAGCCCCAGCGGCTGACGCAGCTCTGCCCCGGAGCCGGAGGCCAGCATCAGTGGCAGCGCACCCAGCAGCGCCGCCATCGTCGTCATCAGAATCGGGCGGAAGCGCAGCAGGCAGGCCTGATGAATCGCGTCGCGTGCGCTGAGTTGCTGATGGTGTTCCGCCTCCAGCGCGAAGTCGATCATCATGATGGCGTTCTTTTTCACGATGCCGATCAGCAGTATCACCCCAATCAGCGCAATCAGGCTGAATTCGGTGCCCGCCAGCAGCAGCGTCAGCAACGCGCCCACCGCCGCCGACGGCAGCGTAGAGAGGATGGTCACCGGATGGATAAAGCTTTCGTAGAGGATGCCGAGCACCACATACATGGTGATCAGCGCCGCCAGAATCAGCCACAGCGTGTTGCCGGTGGCGCTCTGAAACGCCGAGGTTTCCCCCTGATAACGCAGTGTGGTGCTCTCCGGCAGATGCAGCTGCTGCCGTACTTCCGCGATCGCCCGTTGTCCATCCTCCAGCGAGTAGCCCGGATTAAGGTTGAAGGAGATCATCACCGCCGGAAACTGATTCAGCCGCATGTGCATCAGCGAACCGGTGCGCTGGTGGATAGTGGCGATAGCAGTGAGTTTGACCATGCCGCTGCTGGTCGTGCTGGCGCTGGTGTCAGAGGCTGAAGTGGACGTTGACGAAGACGTTGACGCTGATGAAGCCGTGCTGGTGGATGACGACGCCGAACTGCTGCTGCCGGACGATTGCAGCCAGACATCATCAAACGACGCCGGACCCTGCTGGTATGCCGGAGCCACTTCCAGCACCACCCGATACTGATTCGACTGGGTGAAGATGGTCGAGACCAGCCGCTGACCAAAGGCGTTATAGAGCGCGGTGTCCACGTCCGAGGCAGTAATGCCGAAGCGCGCCGCTTTATCGCGGTTCAGCTCAACGTAAGAGACGCGCCCCTGATCCTGCAGGTTACTTACCACGCCATTAAACTCGGGCCGCTGCTGCAATGCCGCCACCAGTTTCGGCGACGCGCTGACCAGATTTTCACTGTCGGCATCATCGAGGGTGAACTGATACTGACTCGGCGAGACCTGATCGTTGACGGTGAGATCCTGCGCCGGTTGCAGATAGAGCCGGATGCCCGGCACATCGGCGGTCGCCTGTTGCAGTTGTTTAATCACCTCACCCGCTTTCACATCACGCGAGCCAAACGGCTTCAGGTTGATCTGTAACCGCCCGCTGTTAAGGCTGGTGTTGGTGCCGTCGATGCCGATCGTCGATGAGACGCTCTCCACCGCCGGGTTTTTCAGGATCCGCGCCGACAACGCCTGCTGCCGCGTTGCCATGGCGTTAAACGAGACGTCCTGTGAGGCGACGGTAATGCCCTGAATCAGCCCGGTATCCTGGGTCGGGAAGAAGCCTTTCGGCACCATTATGTAGAGCAGCGCCGTCAGCCCGAAGGTGGCCAGCGCCACCAGCAGCGTCAGTTTCTGATGGTTCAGTACCACGGTCAGCAGCCGATCATAACCGCGCACCAGGGCATCAAACAGTTCGCCGCCCTTGCGGGCAAACGTCGACTGCTGTTCTGGCGGAATGTGGCGCAGCAGATACGCGCACAGCATCGGTGTCAGGGTCAGCGATACCACCATCGACACCAGAATCGCCACCGCCAGGGTAATCGCAAACTCCCGGAACAGTCGCCCGACTACATCGCCCATAAACAGCAGCGGGATCAGCACCGCAATCAGGGAAAAGGTCAGCGAGATAATGGTGAAGCCAATCTGCCGGGAGCCTTTCAGTGCCGCTTCCATCGGCGACTCACCCTGCTCCAGCCGCCGGGAGATGTTCTCGACCACCACGATGGCGTCATCAATGACAAAACCGGTGGCGATAGTCAGCGCCATCAGCGACAGATTATTCAGGCTGAAGCCCGCCAGATACATCACACCAAAGGTGCCGACCAGCGACAGCGGCACTGCCACGCTCGGGATCAGCGTGGCAGCAACGTTGCGCAGGAACAGGAAAGTCACCATCACCACCAGCGCAATCGACAGCATCAGTTCAAACTGGACGTCACTGATCGAGGCGCGAATGGTCTGGGTGCGATCGGAGAGAATGGTCATCTTCACCCCCTCCGGCAGTGCCGCCTGCAGCGCGGGGAGCTGCGCCTTGATGTTGTCCACCACCTGGATGACGTTCGCGCCCGGCTGGCGCTGCACGCTGATCACAATCGCGGGCTGGTTGTTGGCCCACGCCGACTGGAAGCTGTTTTCCGGGCCCTGTTCAATGTGGGCGATATCTTTCAGGCGCAGCGCCGCGCCATTCTCATAGCTGAGGATGAGGTTGCCGTACTCAGTTGCGGTGCGCAGCTGGTCGTTGGCGTCAATGGTCACCGAATGATATTTACCGTCAAAGCCGCCTTTGGAGCCATTGACGTTGCTGTTGCCAATCAGCGTATTTACCGCCTCCAGCGTCAGATGATGCGCCGCCAGCGCCTGAGGATTCATCTGCACCCGAATCGCCGGCTGGTGGCCGCCCGCCAGCGTCACCATCCCGACGCCGGAGATCTGCGACAGCTTCAGCGCCACCCGGGTATTGACCAGATCCTGCACCGCGGTCAACGGCAGCGTGCTGGAACTGGCCGCCAGCGTCACCACCGCGCTGTCCGCCGGATTAACCTTTTTGTAGGTCGGCGGATTGGGCAGGTCGTCGGGCAGCAGGTTATTCGCCGCATTGATCGCCGCCTGCACCTCCTGCTCGGCGACATCCAGCGACAGATCGAGGCTGAACTTCAGGGTAATGATCGAGGAGCCGCTGGCACTGGTGGAGCTCATCTGGCTCAGCCCCGCCATCTGCCCTAACTGGCGCTCCAGCGGTGAGGTGACCGACGATGCCATCACATCCGGGCTGGCACCCGGATAGAGCGTGGTGACCTGAATGATCGGATAGTCGACCTGCGGCAGCGCCGAGGTAGAGAGGAATTTCCAGGCAAAAATGCCGGCGATCAGCACGCCGACCATCAGCAGAATGGTGGCGACCGGACGCAGAATAAACAGGCGCGACGGGTTCATTTCGACACAGCACCCGCAGCGGCGGGCGTCTCATCGGCCAGCGACACTTTGCTGCCGCTGGTCAGACGATCGATCCCTTCCGTCACCAGCCGATCGCCCGGCGAAACGCCGCTGAGGATCGCCTGCTGTTCGTCTCCGAAAGCGGGACCAGTGGTGACCGCTTTGCGCGTAACGCTGTGATCCTGATTGATCACAAAGACAAAGCTGCCGTCGCTGCTCAGCTGCAGCGCCTGGGCCGGGATCACCGTCGCGCCTTTCAGCACCCGGGTCTGCAGCCGCAGATTCACAAACTGATTGGCAAACAGCGACTCATCCTGGTTGGCGAACACCGCTTTCAGCGCCACGGTGCCGGTGGCGGTGTCGATCTGGTTGCTGATGAACTTCACTTCGCCACTGCCGAGCTGATGCTGGTTGTCCTGATCATACAGCGTGGCGGGCAGGCTCTGCCCCTGATGCAGCACGCTGACCAGCGTCGGGATTTCGCTTTGTGGCACGCTAAAGGTCACGGCGGCAGGCTGCATCTGGGTGATGGTCACCAGACCGGTGCTGCTGGCACTCTGAACCATGTTGCCGGGATCGACCTGACGCAGGCCGACGCGCCCGCTGATCGGGGCGGTGATCCGGGCATATTCAATGCTGAGTCTGGCACTGGCGATCTGCGCCTGATCGGCGGCGACGGCACCGCGATACTGCCCGACGGTGGCAATCTGGCTGTCCAGATCCTGACGCGCCAGTGCATCCTGCGCCGCCAGTTTGCGGTAGCGCGCCAGCGTCAGCTCCGCACTTTTCAGCAGCGCCTGGTTTTCGCTGAGTTCGCCCTGATACTGGTTAAGCGTGGCCTGAAAGCTGCGCGGATCGATCTGCGCCAGCAGCTGCCCGGCGCTGACTTTCTGCCCCTCGGTAAAGAAAACCTGCTCCAGCTGGCCGTCAACGCGGCTGGTCACCGTGACGCTGGCGTTGGGGATGACCGTGCCGAGTGCATTCAGCCACACCGGCACATCCGCCGTGCTGGCGACACCGCTGTGAACCAGCGTTGCCCCTCCGCCCATCATGCCATGCGCACCCGGTCTGCCCGACGGCATCCCCTCGCCAGGCCCGTGACCCGCCGCCAGCAGACGCCAGATAACCCCAGCGACAATCGCCGCCACCAGCAACAGAAGCAGCCATTTAAGCCCAAAGGAACGCGCGGGGCGAGAAAGGTGAGTCATCGTCGAACTCTTCAGATAAGCAGAAAAAGAAATCCCGGAACGTGCGGAATGCGGCAGTGAGCGGCGGCGGGCAAAAAACCGCCAGGCTTCACGGCGGCCATTATCAGTGAAAGGCGATGCGCCTTTCTATCGGCAAACTGTCAGGGTTTCGTTAAGAACGATGTTGATTTAGCGGGGGTTTTTACAGCGGTAACGGCAGGCTCAGGCGAGCAGGCAAAAAAAACCCACGCATCTGCGTGGGTTGGTGTAATAACAGGGTCTCACTGCCGAAGCAGTGTTGTTTTCACACCCATCAATACCTCTGGGACTGCTATCCTCGCACTGATTGACCGCGCGGAGACAGCAGGAAAACGCAACCGAATTCGGGGAAGTGCAACGAGGTGTGAATATCCTTCACGCCTCGCTTACACTCTGATTTATCTAAGATTTATCTGAAGGGGTGGCCGCTGGTTTGGTGTAGATGGCATCCGGTGCAATATTCATGTGTTTCAGTACTGGTCCCATGATATTGCCGAACACCGGTGCAGCAACCGAGCCACCGAAGTGATCGCCCGCCGTCGGATGGTTGATCATCACCACCAGCGCCACTTCAGGATGACTGGCGGGAGCGAGACCGGCAGTGTAGTTGACGTAGCCGCCATCATACTTGCCGCTGGTGCCCATTTTTTCCGCCGTACCGGTTTTGGTTGCCAGACGGTAGCCCGGCACCGCGGCTTTCAGCCCGGTTCCGCCCGGCAGGACGTCACTCTCCAGCATGTGCACTACCTCTTTCACCGTTTCCGGGTTGGCGACCTGGCGTCCCATGACCGGTGGCGTAACGCGGGTGATCGACAGCGGACGGTAAATGCCATAGGAGCCGAGCGTGGCGTATTCGCGGGCAATCTGCAGCGGCGTCACACGCAGGCCATAGCCAAAGGAGAAGGTGGCCCGCTCGATATCTGCCCAGCGGGTGCGGTGCAACGGAAAGTAGCCGACGCTTTCGCCGGTCAGCCCTAAGCCGGTCGGTTTGCCAAGGCCGAACGCATGATAGGTGTTGACCAGCGCTTCGGCGGGCATTGCCAGCGCGAGGTGTGACACGCCGATGTCGCTCGATTTTTGCAGAATGCCGGTCATGGTCAGGCGCGGCCAGTGGCCGACGTCGCGGATCAGGTGGCCGTTAACGCTGTAAGGCGTGGTGTCGATCACCGAATCCGGGCGCACCAGGTGGCGCTCCAGCGCTTCCATCACCACTAACGGTTTGACGGTCGATCCCGGTTCGTAGCTGTCATTGATGGCAGAGTTACGCATCTGCGCGGGCGTTGCCCCTTCATAGTTGTTGGGGTTGAACGACGGATAGGAGGCCATCGCCAGAATCTCGCCGGTGTCGATTTTCACCAGCACGGCCGCACCCGAGTCCGCCTTGTTGATCAGTACGCCGTCGCGCAGTTTGCTGTAGAGCGTGTACTGGTCATATTTGTCGATGCTGAGCTGTACCGTCGGCGGCTGGGTCGGCGGCTGATAGTTGATCATCGCGATGATATTGCCTGCGGCATCCTGCCGATAGACCTCTTTGCCCGGCTCGCCCTGCAATACTTTATCAAAGCCCTTTTCCAGTCCGTTCAGGCCGACGTTATCCGCCCCGACGATGCCGATCAGCGGCGCAGAGGCCTCGCTCATCGGGTAGAAACGGCTGTCGTCATAGACTTCGCTGATGCCTTTCAGCTTCAGCTCTTTAATATCTTTGGCGATGCCCAGCTCGACTTTACGCCCCAGATAGAGGAAGCGACGTTTCGGGTTGGCGGTGATCTGCGCCGCCAGCTCTTCGGGACGGGTGTTAAGCGCCGCCGCCAGATAGGCCCATTTGGCACTGGTAAAATCGGGGTTGCTCTCCAGCACACGCTGCGGATCGGCAATCACGTCGCGCGACGGGACGCTGAGCGCCAGCGCTTCACCGTTACGATCCAGCAGCGTGCCGCGACTGGTCGGCAGCGTCACGGTACGCAGCGATCGCTGATCCGCTTCGTGCTCCAGCATCGGCTGATTCAGGAACTGCAGGTCCGCGACGCGCGCCAGCAGCACCACCAGACAGGTCGTGACACCCAGGCAGATCAGTCGGAAACGAAAAGGGTTAAACGGCGCTTTTATCTGGTCTTTTCCCAGTAGTTTTTTAATCCGGGGCATGGCATTCCGCTGCGCAAAATAAAGAGAAAGGGGCTGGTGCCAGCAGTTATAAAGAAAGCGCTGGCCGTATAACAGGAAAACTGTGTATCAGTTCGTTATCGGCAGCCGATTTCTGGCAAAAAAAAACCTGCGCATCTGCGCAGGTCGGTGTAATCAAGAAAATCTATTGATGTTCACCCATCAATACCTCTGGGACCCTGAATGTAGCAAGAGGGATCGATCGGCTGCCATCTCTCAAACGCAACAGTTACCGGCAAAATGTAACCAGCCATGAGATCCTTACGCTATTGTGCAATCCTGATGTTTTTTGATTTCCACCAGGCAGCTCATGGCGTTTGGCCCCTGCGTCAGCGACGAGGTGCCGATATCGAGCGTCAGCACGTTGGGGTTACCCGCGCGATCGTGCGGCTGCCACGCCTTGCCAAAGCCGGGATCAAACCAGGCGCCGGTGGCGATAATCACTACGCCCTGCGTCACGCCATCGGTGATCCGCACGCCCGCCAGCATCACGCCGCGTGCGTTGCTCACCTCTATCTCGTCGCCCTCCACCAGCCCGCGCGCGGCCGCATCCTGCGGATGCATGTAGAGCGTTTCGTGTCCGGCGGTTTTATTGCCCTGCACCGTTTCTGTCGCATCCAGCTGACTGTGTAACCGGTCGGAAGGCTGAATCGAGATCATGTGCAGCGGATAGTCGCGGCTGACCGGCGAACCGAGCCACTCCTGCGGTTCACGCCATTCCGGATGGCCGGCGAAATCGTCCAGCTGGTAGTCCGCAATGGTCTGGCTGAAGAGCTCGATTTTGCCGCTGGCAGTTTTAATCGGATTGGCCTGCGGATCGGCACGGAAATCATCCATAAACTGATAGGGTTTGCCCCCTTCGGGGATCTCCACAAAGCCGCGCTGCCAGAACTCCTCAAACGACGGGAAATCGATGCCTTTACGCTGATGCGCCGTCGCACACTGCTGATAAAGATGGGCGATCCACTGCATCTCGTTGCGCCCTTCGGTGAAGGTATCGCGGTAGCCGAGGCGCTCCGCCAGGTCAGCAAAAATATCGAAGTCGTTGCGCGCCTGATGCTGCGGTTTAATCGCCTGATGCATCGCCAGCACAAAGCGGTCACGGGAGGAGCCGCCGATGTCATTGCGCTCCAGCGTGGTGGTCGCGGGCAGTACGATGTCCGCCATCTGCGCGGCGGGTGTCCAGACGATATCCTGCACCACGACCGTATCGGGCCGCTGCCAGCCCTCCACCAGCCGGTTGAGCTGCTGATGATGATGGAAAGGATTGCCGCCCGCCCAGTGCACCATGTGAATGTCGGGATAGTGCAGGGTTTCGCCCTGAAAGCGGTAAGGCTGGCCGGGATTGAGCAGCATATCGCTGATCCGCGCCACCGGAATCGACAGCCCGGAAGGATTGGGGCCGGTGCTCATCATCGGAGCCGGACCTTCCGGGCGCGGGTTGCCGACGCTGTTCATCGAACCGTGACCAAAAGAGAAACCGGCGCCCGGCAAACCTGGCTGGCCGAGCATCGACGACAGCGCAATCATCATCCAGTAAGGCTGTTCGCCGCGATGGGCGCGCTGAACGGAATAGGAGCAGGTAATAAAGCTGCGCTTGCCGGTGAGCTGCTGCGCCAGCTGCACAATGCGATCGGCCGGGATGCCGGTGATACGACTGGCCCAGCCGGCGGTTTTCGCCACGCCGTCGGTTTCGCCCAGCAGATAGGCGCGCAGCTGCGGCCAGCCGGTGCAGTGGCTGGCGAGAAACGCTTCGTCAACCGCGCCGCGCTGGGTGATCTCATGACCCAGCGCCAGCATCAGCGCCACGTCGGTGTTGGGGCGAATCGGAATCCACTCGGCGTTAACAAATTCCGGGCAGTCATCACGCATCGGGCTGATGTTGATCACCGGCGTGCCTTTGGCCGCCAGCTGCATCAGCGCCGGTTTCAGGCTGTGCTGCCCTGCGCCCCCCGAGGCGACCTGGGCATTTTTCAGCGCCAGCCCACCAAAGGCGACAAAAATTTCGGCATGTTCCACCACCTGCGGCCATTCGGTGACGCGCCCGGTCAGCGGCATGTAGGTGCCAATCACATAGGGCAGGAAGAACTGCGCGGCGCCCCAGCTGTAGTTACCCTGCTGATCAACGCCGCCGCCGCCCTGAAAGTAGAAGCGACGAATCAGGGTGCGGGCATGGTTAACACGTCCGGCCGATGACCAGCCGTAGGAGCCGTTGAAAATGCCCGATGCGCCATAGCGCTCGCGAATGCGGCGATTCTCCTCCGCCACCAGATCCAGCGCGGTTTCCCAGTCGACGGCAACAAAATCTTCCCGGCCACGCAGCGTACGGTCGCTCTTTTCACGTGACTTCAGCCACGAGCGCCGCACCATCGGCTGACGAATGCGTTTGTCGGAATAGACCAGTTCAGGAATGGTGTGGATCATCGGTGACGGATCGGCATCGGCGAAGAAAGGTTCGCAGCCAATCAGGCGATCGTTTTCAGTTACGGCGGTAAAGGCGCCCCAGTGCGCCAGATGTGGCACTTTGGTTTTCATCGTTGTTTTTCACGGTAGCCAGGTGGGAGATTGAGCATAGCATGGTGCAACGCCTCAGCAGAAGACGTGCAGCAGTGACCGTTTTTACCCCTTTTTGCGACGACGCTGGCATTCTGTCGGGTTGATGTGTCCGCCCTTTTCCGTAACACTGATGCGATGTGTAAACGTTTTCCCCAAAGCAGGTCAACGCATGGCTACCATAAAGGATGTTGCGCGACTGGCTGGCGTTTCTGTCGCCACAGTCTCCCGTGTAATCAATAATTCTCCCAAAGCCAGCGACAGCTCCCGACAGGCCGTAGGTCAGGCGATGGAGCAGCTTCAGTATCACCCGAATGCCAACGCACGTGCGCTGGCGCAGCAATCGACCGAAACGCTCGGCCTGATTGTCGGTGACGTCTCCGATCCCTTTTTTGGCGCAATGGTTAAAGCCGTGGATGAGGTTGCAGGTGACACCGGTAACTTTTTGCTGATTGGTAACGGTTACCATAATGAGCAAAAAGAGCGGCAGGCGATTGAACAACTGATGCGTCACCGCTGCGCGGCGCTGGTGGTTCACGCCAAGAAAATCCCCGATGCAGAGCTGGAAGTGCTGATGAAGCAGGTGCCTGGCATGGTGCTGCTGAACCGGCTGATAAAAGGCTTTGAAAAGCGCTGTATCGCGCTCGACGACCGCTACGGTGCCTGGCTGGCAACCCGTCATCTGATCCAGCTTGGCCACCAGAATATCGCCTTTATCTGCTCGACCCACACCATCTCCGATGCAGAAGATCGCCTGCAGGGTTACTACGATGCGCTGAAAGAACATGGCCTGCCGTGCAGCGATCGGCTGGTCACCTGGGGTGAACCGGATGAAGTGGGCGGTGAGCAGGCGATGACGGAACTGCTGGGTCGCGGCAAGAATTTTACCGCCGTCGCCTGCTACAACGACTCAATGGCCGCCGGCGCGCTGGCGGTGCTGAGCGATAACGGCGTTCGGGTGCCGGAAGAGATGTCGCTGATCGGCTTCGATGATGTGCTGGTTTCGCGCTATGTGCGACCGCGCCTCACCACCATCCGCTATCCTATTGTCACCATGGCGCAGCAGGCGGCCCAGCTGGCGCTGGCGCTGGCCAACAATCAGCCGCTGCCGGAAGTGACCCACATGTTCAGTCCGACCCTGGTGCGCCGCCACTCGGTCAGCGGCCCGGCCTGAGGACGCTATGGCCGGTTTATCCGGCCGCAGCGTTTACTGAAAGGCGCGCAGCAGCGTCTCCAGCGGCCTGACCAGCGCAATCACTGTTTCATCCTGTACCTCTGCGGCGGCATCCAGTGTCGCACGCATCTCCGCCACTTCACTGGCACCAAACGCCTGATTGCGAACGTAAGCATTAACCAGCGCGAGGCCCATGGCGCTCAGCGCCTCGATCTGCTGCACGCTCTGTGCCAGCGGCTTCAGCGTTGCACTGGCGTTAATGATCGGCAGCACCGCGCTGGTGTTAGCCTGCCAGCGCTGCAGCGGCGCGCGAACCGCTGAGGCGGCAGCCGGATTATTACGATTGGCGATTAACACGGCGACCTGCTGCTCCAGCTGACGTACCGCCTCACTCTCAGCGGGCAGTACATCTGCCAGCCGGTTCAGGGGTTCATGGTAGTCGTAATGGCCCGCCTGAAACTTGAGATGCTGGCGCGTGTAGTATTGCGCCGGTTCCAGCACCTCGGCCAGTACCCGCAGTGGGGCGATGTCATGCCCACTGGCCAGCCGCATCATCTGCTGCTCCGTCTGCGCGTGTTGCAGCGTTCCGACCGACACGCTGCTCCAGCGATCCATCGCCGCCAGCCGCGAATACATCGAGTCGGTATTGGTGACATCCTGTGCCGACCATAACCGCTCGGCCACCACAAAGGCGCGCGGCCACAGTTTGGTATCAATAATCTGGCTGTTGATGTTTTCCGCCCACAGCGCCGCCTCGCCACCCAGCAGATTTTGCTGCACCTGCGCAGGTGTGGGCAGCGCGGGCGCGATGCCCGCAGGCGTCTGAGCCAGCCGTTGGCCGGTGGTGGGATAACGCACGTTGCCTACCTCTGCATAACCTTTGAGGGCGTTCTGTTGCAGCGTGAACACCGGCTGGAACGGCCCCATCCAGCTATCCACGCTAAACCGCACCTGCTGCGTCGAGAGCCAGTTGATCTGACTGACCATCCGGCGGGCTTTGCCATCGAAGTCGATAAAACCGCGCCAGCCTGGTTCTCCCTGTATCAGCGTAAAGCTGCCCTTTACCGGGCTGCCTTTCAGCCGCGGCATGGTGAATGACCAGCTCTGCGCCTGATCGCCTGGCCACAGACGATCCTGGCCGTTGAGGCCCTGTGGCGTGACCTCATTGCGGTAGTGATAGCTGGCAGGCTGAGGCTGATCGAGGTAGAAACCGGTAGAGAGGATGCCGCGGTAGTTCTCTTTTGCCAGCGCGCTCAGCGCATCCTGGCCCTGCCACGACTGGATCAGAATGCTGCGCGGCAAGTCGGGATGGGCAATCTCATCCCAGCCCACCATCTGACGGTGATGGACTTCCAGGATCTTCTCTACCCGCTGATTGAAATACGCCTGAAGCGCATGGGCATCTTTCAGATCGTGGTCGCGCATAAACTGCTGGATAGTGGGCGAGTCGTTCCACTGTGTCGGATCCACCTCGTCGCCGCCAATGTGCAGCCAGGGATCGGGGAAGATCGCCGCCATCTCACCCACCAGCGTGTCGATCACCTGATAAACCTGTTCGTTGCTGGGATCGAGCAGCGGTTTAAAGACGCCCCAGCCGCGCTCCATCTGCCAGGGGCCGGGTGCGCTAATCAGCTCTGGCATCGCCACCGCCAGCGCGGACGCATGTCCCGGCATATCCAGCTCGGGCACCACACGCACCCCGCGATCGGTGGCATATTTCACGATCTCCCGCATCTGCTGCTGGCTGTAATAGTTGCCATCGCTGGCTTTCTGCTGCAGCTGGGGATAGTGGCTGGAGGCGAAGCGCCAGCCCTGATCGTCAGTAAGATGCCAGTGAAAGACGTTCATGCGCGCGGCGGCGATGCCGTCGATCTGCCGTTTAAGCGTCTCCACCGGCATAAAGTGACGCGCCGTATCGATCAGCACGCCGCGCCACGGAAAGCGCGGATGATCGTGGATGGTGACGTAAGGAATGGTTGTCCCCTGTGCGCCGTTTTGTATCAGCTGCAGCAGGGTTTCCATGCCGCGCATCGCGCCGAAACGGCTGGGCGCGGTTAACAGGACGCCGTCGCCATCGACCTGCAACTGATAGCTCTCATCGCTATCAGGCAGCGGCTGCGGATCCACCGCCTTCGCAATGACGATGCGGATAGTCGGTGCTGCCACCGGCTGGGTGGCGGGCAACAGCGGCCAGCCGGTCTGATTACTGATTCGCTCCAGCCAGCGCGCTTCAGCACCCGCCAGATGATCGCCGGAGATTTGCAGCGTCAGCTGCGGCGTCAGGATAAGCGTGCCGCCGCTGGCGGGCTGTTCCACCTGTTGCGGCCAGGGCATCAGCGGCAGCGAACTGGCCAGAGCGATCGGGCAGAGGGCCGGGAGCAGGAGCAGGAGCAGGAGCAGGAGCAAAGAACGGGGTAACCACATTGGCGGGCATCCTTGTAACGTCAACGTTTTGACAGGGCAGAACGTTGATTAAAGTTGCTGCACGCCAATCCGCCAGTGGATCCTGCAGGAAACCTGAACCAGCACCCGATTTTTTACATCAGCCGGAGTTTTCCAGCAGGTTGAGGCTTCCTTGTTTCAGGTCAAATCTGATCGCAATAATTCTCAGCAATCACTACATGTGGCGAATAGAATCCTTTCGACCCCTATATGTAGTTTATGGAGAGAGAAATGGCGACGGTGGTAATCAAGCGTGATGGATGCCGGACAGGCTTTGATGCACAGCGTATTGAGGAGGCCGTGGCGGCGGCGGCACGGGCAGCCGAAGTAGAAGACGCGGCCTGGTGCGCGCAGGTCGCTGAGCGCGTGGCATTGCGGCTGGCCGATCGTCCGGAAGTGGATATCCGTGAAATTCAGTGTGCAGTAGAAGAGACGCTGATGGCGGGCCCTTACCCTCAACTGGCCCGCGCCTACATTGAATACCGCCACGATCGCGATGTCGCCCGCGATCGTCAGAGCCAGTTACATCACGCCATTCGCGGACTGGTCGATCAGACCAATGCGGCGCTGCTGAACGAGAATGCCAACAAAGACAGCAAAGTGATCCCGACGCAGCGCGATCTGCTGGCCGGGATCGTGGCAAAACACTACGCACAACAGCAGATCCTGCCGCGCGATGTGGTGCTGGCGCACGAGCGCGGCGAGATCCACTATCACGATCTCGACTACTCCCCTTTCTTCCCGATGTTCAACTGCATGCTGATCGATCTGAAAGGCATGCTGACCAACGGTTTCAAAATGGGCAATGCTGAGATCGAGCCGCCTAAATCGATCGCCACCGCCACCGCCGTGACGGCGCAGATCATCGCGCAGGTCGCCAGCCATATTTACGGCGGCACCACCATTAACCGTATTGATGAAGTGCTGGCCCCGTTTGTTGAGCAGAGCTATGCCCGGCATCTGGCGATTGCTGAGCAGTGGCAGATCCCGCAGGCCGAGCAGTATGCGCGCCAGCGTACGGAGAAAGAGTGCTACGACGCCTTTCAGTCGCTGGAGTATGAGGTGAATACCCTGCACACCGCCAACGGCCAGACGCCGTTTGTCACCTTTGGTTTTGGTCTGGGGACGGACTGGGCGGCCCGGCTGATTCAGCAGTCGATTCTGCTTAACCGGCTGGCCGGACTGGGTAAAAATCGCAAGACGGCGGTGTTCCCTAAACTGGTGTTCAGCATTCGCGAAGGCGTCAACCGCCGGGCGGGCGACGTTAATTACGATATCAAACAACTGGCGCTGGAGTGCGCCAGCAAGCGGATGTATCCCGACATCCTCAATTACGATCAGGTGGTTAAAGTCACCGGCTCGTTTAAAACCCCAATGGGCTGCCGTAGTTTCCTTGGCGTTTATGAAGAGAACGGCGAGCAGATTCATGAGGGCCGCAACAATATCGGGGTAATCAGCCTGAACCTGCCGCGCATCGCACTGGAAGCGGGCGGTGATGAAGCGCGCTTCTGGACGCTGCTCGATGCGCGACTGCAGCTGGCTAAGCGGGCGCTGATGACGCGGGTGGCGCGGCTGGAGAAGACCAAAGCGCGCGTGGCGCCCATCCTCTATATGGAAGGCGCCTGTGGCGTTCGGCTGAATGCGGATGATGAAGTCGGTCCTATTTTCCGTAATGGCCGTGCGTCGCTGTCGCTGGGCTATATCGGCCTGCATGAAACCCTGAATGCGCTCAGCGGCGGTCATCAGCATCCTTACGATGACGCGGCTCTGCGCGCCAAAGGCGTGGAGATCATTGCTTACATGCGCGATGCCACCGAGCGCTGGAAAGCTGAAACAGGCTATGGGTTCAGCCTTTACAGCACGCCAAGCGAGAATCTGTGCGACCGCTTCTGCCGTCTTGATGCGGCGCAGTTTGGCCTGGTGCCAGGCGTTACCGACAAGGGCTACTACACCAACAGCTTCCATCTTGACGTTGAGAAGAAGGTCAATCCTTACGACAAAATCGACTTTGAAGCGCCTTATCCGCCGCTGGCGAATGGCGGATTCATCTGTTACGGCGAATACCCGAATGTGCAGCACAACCTCAAGGCGCTGGAGGATGTCTGGGATTACAGCTACGACCGCGTGCCCTATTACGGCACCAATACCCCGATTGATGAGTGCTACGAGTGCGGCTTCAACGGCGAGTTCACCTGTACCAGCCGCGGCTTCACCTGTCCGAATTGCGGCAACCACGATCCGGCGCGCGTCTCCGTTACCCGGCGGGTCTGCGGCTATCTGGGCAGCCCGGATGCGCGGCCCTTTAACGCCGGTAAACAGCAGGAAGTGCAGCGTCGGGTGAAGCATCTGTCTGAAGGACCGCTGGGATGATGCACATCCATCGCTACTATGATGTGGATATCGTTAATGGACCCGGCACCCGCTGCACGCTGTTTGTCGCTGGTTGCGAACATCAGTGCCGCGGCTGTTATAACCAGAGCACCTGGCGGCTCGACTCCGGCGTGCCCTTTACGCTTGCCATGGAGGAGCAACTGCTGGCGGATTTGCAGGACACCCGCATTCCACGCCAGGGATTGTCGCTGAGTGGTGGCGATCCGCTGCATCCGCATAACGTGCCGCACATTCGCCGTCTGGTGAAACGGGTGCGGCAGGCGTGTCCCGGTAAAGATATCTGGCTCTGGACCGGTTACCGGATGCAGGAGCTGAATGCGGCGCAGCGCGCTGTGCTGGTCTATCTCGACGTGCTGATCGATGGCCGTTTTGTCGAAGAGGAGAAGGATGCCACGCTGCAATGGCGCGGCAGCCGTAATCAGATTATCTGGCAGTTACGCTGAGTGGCGCGGGATTTCGCCAGACTCAATGATATTGACGCTCTCACTCCCCGGCGTAAAAGCCTGCTGGTGCAGACAGCGTGCCACGTCGTGCGCGCTGACCGCCCGCCAGTTGCCCGGCAGCAGCGAAAACAGCGGTCCCGCCAGGCTTTCACCCCGGCGCTTCTGCGCGCGATCCCCAAGCAGCAATGAAGGCCGCACCAGCGTCAGGCGCGGCCAGCCCTGATGGCGCAGCGCATTCTCCATTTCGCCTTTGACGCGATTGTACAAAAACGGCGAGTGACGACTGGCCCCGTGCGCACTGACCACCAGCATCTGCTTCGCCCCCAGACGTAATCCGCTTAACCCGCTGTCCACCACCAGGGTGTAATCAACGTGGATAAAAGCCTGTTTACTGCCCGCCTGCTTACGCGTGGTGCCCAGGCAGCAGAACACCGTGTCCAGCGAACTTTGCAGCGGCCCGAGTACATCGGTGAGATCGGCCTCAACCGGATTCACCACCTTGTTCATCGCGGGCAGTGGCCGACGGGTTGGCGCGATGATCTCATCGACGCGTGGATCCTCAATCAGTAAGCGCAGCAGATGCGACCCGACTAAGCCGGTGGCACCGGTCAGTAATACGCGATTCATCTCAGATTCATCCTTATTTCACTGCTGACTGGTTAAAAGATAGCTGATCTTAACGGGCTGGCTTGCGTTCTCACTCTCAGCGACCAGGCTTATAGCGTTATCCGGAAAGCGCGTCTCGCGCTCCACATGCTGAAGGAGGAAAAAATGAGCAAGAAAGTGGCGGTTTTAATTACCGATGAATTTGAAGACTCAGAATTTACCTCACCTGCGGAAGTTTACAAACGCGCTGGTTTTGAGGTGGTTACCATTGAGAAACAAGCCGGTAATGTCGTTAAAGGCAAGAAAGGCGAAGCGGAAGTGACCATCGATCGCAGCATTGATGACGTCAGCCCGGCTGAATTTGACGCTCTGCTCCTGCCTGGCGGTCACTCGCCCGATGCCCTGCGCGGCGACGATCGTTTTGTTGCTTTTACCAAAGAGTTTGTCGCCAGCGGCAAGCCAATCTTTGCCATCTGCCACGGGCCACAGCTGCTGATTAGCGCTAACGGCGTGCGCGGTCGCAAGATGACTACCGTTAAAGCCGTTGCCATTGACCTGATCAATGCCGGTGCCGACTTCCATGATAAGGAAGTGGTAGTAGACGACGATAAGCTGGTCACCAGCCGCACCCCGGCCGATTTACCGGCCTTTAATCGTGAATCCCTGCGGATCCTCGAAGCGCTGTAAGCCGCGACGCCCTTTTCTGCTGAAAAGGGCGTTCCTATTTCTCCCGCTGCCAGGCAATTTTCTTGCCGAATCCCAGCGCATTATCCGTCATCTTCACTTCATCCAGCACAATCTCCCACAGCGGTGCCGACACTTTGCGTGAGACCGGAAAACGTTTCTGGTAAGCGGCTCTGGCGATCTGCTCTGTTGTCTCCTCCAGCCGTTTGACCCGGCCACGATACTGCACGCCTTTAATCAGCAGCACACTTCTGGGCTGGCCATTGACGGTGCCCGCAACCTGCGGATTCTGCACCATTAACTCACCGTGGCGGGTATCGGGTTCCGTCATGATCCAGAAGGCCATGCGCGTCTCGTCAAAGACGTAGTAGCAGTTAGCGCACCACAGTTGATCGTCGGCGGTACAGCAGAGTGAAAGCACATGCTGCTTTCTCAGATAGCGGACCAGATGGGCGTGATCGGACAAGATAAACTCCTGGCGGTGCACCGGAGAGTGAAGCGCGCTACACTGCCCGGCACCTTTTTTTGGGAAATGATTGCGATGAGTCAGCAGTGGCAACTCTACATCGTCCGTACGGCGAAAGGGAGCCTGTACACCGGTATCACCACGGATGTGGTGCGCCGGGTCGCTCAGCACCAGAGCGGACGCGGCGCCCGCGCGCTGCGCGGCAAAGGGCCGCTGGACCTGGTGTTTCACTGTGACGCGGGCGATCGCGCCAGCGCCTCCAGGCTGGAGTATCAGGTCAAGCAACTGACCCGCCAGCAGAAATTACTGCTGGTGGCGGGCCAGCCCGGCTGTCTGGAGAGCTGGCTGGGTATTACGGCTGGCGATTAAAGGGTTCGGCGTAGTCGATCTGCCCTTCCGCCCCGTCATACGCATTATCGGCCAGACGGTAGACCTGGAACGTTGCCTCTGTACCCGGCCAGCGGCTGCGCAGGCCGTGGCGTGCCGCCGGTTCAAAACCAAAACGGTTGAACAGCGCCGGATCGCCCAGCACCACTACCGCGCTGTAGCCAAATTCATTGAGCGTATCCAGCCCCTCATAGATCAGCTTGCTGGCAATTCCCTGACCGCGCAGCGTCTCATCGACGGCCAGCGGTGCCAGCCCAACCCAGCCGCGATCTTCACCCTGAACGCTGACCGGACTGAATGCGGCATAACCCAGCACCTGTCCCTCGTCATCCGTCGCGACCACGCCTAAGGTCAGCAAGCCATCTTCACGCAGCGCCTGAGTCAGTTCCGCCTCTGCTGAGGTACTGAAGCAGCGTCTGAGCAGCGCGTCGATGCCTGCGGCATCCACGCCAATTTCACTACGAATCAACATGCAGCACCTGCGCGCGCCTGTGCGGCCTTCGCGTCCTGTTTCATGCCGGCGTCGACAAATGCCGCCATCTGCTCAATTGCCGTGCGTAACGCGGTGGGCATAGCCTCGGGTTCAATAGCATCCATTACGTTCTTCACCTCAAGTCCCAGTTCAGTGTCACCTTCAATCACCAGCCGGCGTTGAAAGAACAGCATGTCGGGATCTGCTTTACGTGCTGCCACCAGCAACAGATCATTGGCATTGCCCCGAAACCAGACATCCGCTTCGGACTGTTGCAATACCGCCAGTCGGCCGTCCTGCAGCGTGGTTATCCATTGCAGATTGAGATCGGCAATTTCAATACCCAGCAGGCGACCATCCAGAAAGTCTAACTCACCTTCAGCCAAAGCATGACGAAATTGCCAGTTTAAGAGTTGTTGCAGAAGCAACTTTTTGACCGGGAATGGGGTGAACGCAGCGGGTAACCCTAAGATTTTAGGACCGTTTTTCACACAATGGGCATGTATCCGCTCTAACACTTTCGTCACTCCCTTCAGAAAATTTTACGTATATTGCCATATCCTTTTCTGCGCGCCTCCTCTGAGATCAATAAAAACCGCTGCCATGCAGGTAAAAAAAGCGCCGCAGGGCGGATGAATTTGAATTTCACTGCCCCAAATCAACACGCAGCCCGGACCAGATGCCTAGACTCGACGCCCATCTGCATGTTGAGAGGAATATCTATGGAACTGCTCTGCCCGGCAGGAAACTTACCCGCAGTGCGCACCGCTGTAGAGAATGGCGCTGATGCGGTGTATGTGGGGCTGAAAGATGACACCAATGCCCGTCATTTTGCGGGTCTGAATTTCACCGATAAAAAACTGGCTGAAGCCGCGCGCTATCTTCATCAGCATCGTCGCAAACTGCATGTTGCGATCAACACCTTTGCCCATCCGGATGGCATGGGTCGCTGGCAGCGGGCGATTGATGTGGCGGCGCAAAACGGAGCTGACGCGCTGATCCTGGCGGATATCGCCACGCTGGAGTATGCCGCGACGCACTATCCCCAGGTTGAACGTCATCTTTCTGTACAGGCTTCGGCAACCAATCTGGAGGCGATTCGCTTTTACCATCGCCACTTCAATCTGCAGCGTGTGGTGCTGCCGCGCGTGCTGTCGATTCACCAGGTTAAACAGCTGGCGCGCAGCACGCCGGTGCCGCTGGAGGTGTTCGCCTTTGGCAGCCTGTGCATCATGGCGGAAGGCCGCTGCTACCTCTCTTCCTGGCTGACCGGTGAATCACCTAACAGCGCCGGTGCCTGCTCTCCGGCGAAGTTTGTGCGCTGGCAGCAGACGCCGCAGGGCATGGAGTCACGTCTTAATGAAGTGTTGATCGATCGCTACGCCCCGGACGAAAGCGCGGGTTATCCGACACTTTGCAAAGGACGCTATATGGTTAACGACAAGCGTTATCACGTGCTCGAGGAGCCCACCAGTCTGAACACGCTGGAGCTGCTGCCGGAACTGCTGCGGGCTGGCATCGCCTCGGTGAAAATCGAAGGCCGTCAGCGCAGCCCTGCCTATGTCGCTGACGTGGCGCGCGTCTGGCGTCAGGCAATTGATCGCTGCAAGGCGCAGCCGGAACAGTTTGAAGTCGCACCACAGTGGATGCAGACGCTGGGCGATCTCTCAGAAGGTTCGCAAACCACGCTGGGTGCTTATCACCGTGAATGGCAATAAGGAGTCATGATGCAATATGCCCTTGGGCCGGTGCTCTGGTACTGGCCGACCGATACGCTGGAAGATTTTTACCAGCAGGCTGCCCGCAGTAGCGCGGATATTATCTACCTTGGCGAAGCGGTGTGCAGTAAACGTCGCGCCACGCCCTATGCCCGCTGGATGGCGCTGGCCCGTGAACTCGCGGCCAGCGGCAAACAGGTGGTGCTGAGCACGCTGGCGCTGCTGCAATCGCCCTCTGAGCTGAAAGAGCTGCAGCGTTACGTAGAGAACGGTGAGTTCCTGATTGAAGCCAATGATATCGGCACGGTAAACATGGCCGCTGAGCGTCATCTGCCCTTTGTCGCGGGTCCGACGCTCAATGTTTATAACGCCGACACGCTGCAGCTGCTGGTCAAAGAGGGCATGACGCGCTGGTGTATGCCGGTGGAGATGTCACGTGACTGGCTGCTACAGCTGCTGGAGCAGTGCGAGACGCGGGGTATCCGGCAGCAGTTTGAGGTGGAGGTGCTGGGCTACGGTCATCTGCCGCTGGCGCTCTCAGCGCGCTGCTTCACCGCCCGCTCGGAAAACCGCGCGAAAGATGACTGCGAAACCTGCTGTATCAACTATCCGACAGGCCGGCGCGTCAACTCCCAGGAGGGGCAGCAGGTGTTCGTCCTCAATGGCATTCAGACCATGAGCGGTTACTGCTATAACCTGGGTAACGATCTGGCTGGCATGCACGGCCAGGTCGATTGCATACGGCTCTCGCCGCAGGATGTGACAACGCTGGCAGAGATCGACCGTTTCCGCGCCAATGAAAACGGTCAGGCTCCGCTAATGGTCGCAAAAGGCAGTGATTGTAACGGTTACTGGCGCAAACTGGCGGGCATGACGCTGGCATCCTGAATAAAAGCACATACCGGCTATATTCCTGCTGAGGTTAGCAGTTTTAATATAAGGAATGATGCGTAATACTAAATGGTGCAGGCCTTAACTTAACGCCTGCGCCATACAACGGGAGTAGTCATGTCTGATAAAAAACCTCTTCGCCTGTCCGTGCTGGATCTCGCGCCGATTCCACAGGGCGCGACCGCTCGGGATGCGTTCCATAATTCGCTGGCGCTGGCGCGTCAGGCTGAAAAACTGGGCTATCAACGCTACTGGCTGGCTGAACATCACAACATGACGGGGATTGCCAGCGCAGCCACCTCCGTGCTGATTGGCTATCTGGCGGCGAATACCGAGACTCTGAAGCTGGGCTCCGGCGGCATTATGTTGCCTAACCATGCGCCGCTGGTGATCGCCGAGCAGTTTGGTACGCTGGCCTCTCTCTATCCTGGCCGTATCGATCTCGGCTTAGGTCGCGCGCCAGGTTCTGACCAGCGCACCATGATGGCACTGCGCCGTCATCAGGCCAACATGCACATCGACACGTTCCCCGAGGATGTGGCTGAACTGATTAGCTGGTTCGATGCCGAAGCGGATGCGCAGCCGCCGGTGCAGCCGGTACCCGGTCTGGGCCTGCAGATCCCGGTCTGGCTGCTCGGCTCCAGTCTCTACAGCGCACAGCTTTCAGCGAAAATGGGCCTGCCGTTTGCGTTTGCCTCCCATTTTGCCCCTGACCAGCTCTTTCAGGCGCTGCACGTCTACCGCGAAAACTTCCAGCCATCGGCGCGTCTCGACAAGCCTTATGCCATGGTCTGCATTAACGTGATCGCCGCAGACAGTGAGCGTGATGCGCGCTTCCTGTTTACCTCGCAGCAGCAGCAGTTTATCAACCTGCGCCGCGGCAAACCGGGCCCGTTACCGGCACCGGTTGAAAACATGGATAACCTCTGGTCGCCATCAGAACAGTATGGCGTACAGCAGGCGCTCAGCATGTCGCTGGTCGGCGATACGGACAAAGTGCGTCATGGGCTGGCCTCACTGATGCGTGAAACCCAGGCGGATGAAATTATGGTCAATGGCCAGATTTTTGATTCCGAAGCGCGCCTGCGCTCCTTCGCCATTGCGATGGAAGCGGCTAACAGCCTGTAATCAGTTCTGCGGTGGGCGCAATCTCTCCGGGCTCACCGCCAGCTGACGACTATCCCTGGCCGGAGATTGCCCATACAGGCGGCGATACTCCCGGCTGAACTGTGACGCGCTCTGATACCCCACCCGATAGCCTGCCGTACCGGCATCCAGCTTTTCCACCATCATCAAACGTCGCGCCTCATTCAGCCGCAGTTGTTTCTGGTATTGCATCGGCGTCATGGCCGTCACGGCTTTGAAGTGATGATGCAGCGAAGAGATGCTCATGCCGACACTGCTGGCGAGCCGATCGATCTTCAGCGGCTGATGAAAATTTTCCCGCAGCCAGCGGGCAGCCTGCGCGACCCGGTTGCCCGGCCGTTCAGCCAGCGCCATATTCAGGATGCGCGAACCTTCCGGCCCGGTCAGCAGCCGGTAGAAAATCTCCTGCTCAATGAGCGGGGCCAGCGCCTCAATGTCCTCAGGGTGGTCAAGCAGGCGTACCAGCCGGATAACCGCATCCACCAGCAAAGGTGAGACCTTATGCACGGTGACGCCACGTTCACTGTCTGGTGTCGCCAGCGGCAGCGTCGGGGGAAACTGTTCGAGGTAGCGCATCAGCCGGGATTCATTGATGGCAATACCAATCCCCAGATTGGGTTTTTCCGGCGTGGCGACGGTGACGCAGGCGCGCACCGGCATATCCAGCGTCACCAGCAGCAGATCGCCCGGACCATAGTGCAGCACCTCATCACCGATATGCAGCGCCTTACCGCCCTGTGCCACCAGGGCAAAACTGGCCCATTGAGCAAAGTGCATTGGCTCAGTCGGTGCTGAAACCCGGCCAAAAAACAGGCAATCTATGGCGCTTGAATGCCGCCCATCCTCCGGAGCATGACGGGCAATTAACTGCGCCAGCCCCTGCCACTTCTCACTCTCTGTCACTGTGTTCTCCCCTCCCGCTATCTGTGCTGATATTACCTGACGCTGAGCGGAATACCTGGCCCGCTGCGCTACTTTTGCAGGATCGTGCAAGAAGCTTGCAGGATTGCACTACCCGCTTTTCGGCACCAGCGCGCATAGTCTTTCGACGCAATCATTACGGCGGAGAACAACATAATGAAGGCACTGCAGAATAAAATCGCGCTGGTAACAGGCGCCTCAAAAGGCATTGGTGCGGCGATTGCCATCGCTTTTGCCGCGGCTGGCGCCCGCGTCGTGGTCAATTATCGTCAGGATGAAGTGGGAGCGGCTGACGTGGTCAGCGATATCGCCAACCTGGGCAGTGAAGCCGTGGCGGTACAGGCAGATATCTCTCTCCTGCGGGATGTGGAACGGCTCTTCGCCACCACCGCAGAGTGCTTCGGCGCGCCCGACATTGTGGTGAACAATGCGGGCAGCTTTCATCACGGCGAGTTTGCGGCGCTGACGCTGGAGGAGATGCAGCAACAGATTAACGTTAACCTGCTGGGTACGCTGATGGTCTGTCAGCAGGCGATTCGTCACTTCCCGGCGCACGGCGGCAGCATTATTAATCTCAGCGCCCTGAACAGTAAAAACAGCACGCCGGGTTCCGTGCTCTGGGCGGCAACCAAAGGCGCAGTGGATACCCTGACCCAGGGACTGGCGCGCGAGCTGGGCGCAAAGAACATCCGGGTTAACGCCCTGGCACCAGGCATGATTCTGACGGAAGGATTACTGGCCGCGAAGAGAATGAGCCCGCAGCTCAAAGCGCAACTGCTGGCTGCCACGCCGCTGGGACGCTTTGGTCTGCCGGAAGATGTGGCGCAGGTTGCGCTGTTTCTGGCCTCTGAAGAGTCCGCCTGGGTCAGCGGCGAGCGCGTGATGATCAGCGGCGGTGCCTGACAGGCATAAAAAAAGGGAAGCCATTGGCTTCCCTTTTTGTTACGACGCTAAGTCGTTATGCATCACGACGACGTGGAGCGGCGGCTGCGCCCTCTTCACGACGTGGACCACGGCTACCTTCACGGTTGAAAGTACGTCCGCCGCCTTCACGACCACCTTCACGGCGTTCAGAAGAGAAGCGACGACCACCTTCACGGTTAGCTGCGCCCGGACCGCCTGCACCTGGACCGCTGCGACGCTCACCGCCAGCACCAGCTGGACGACGATCACCACGGCCTTCGTTCGGCTGTGCATCACCCAGTAACTGCATATTCATCGGCTTGTTCAGAATACGGGTACGGGTAAAGTGCTGCAGCACATCGCCTGGCATGCCTTTCGGCAGCTCGATAGTCGAGTGGGTACCGAACAGCTTGATGTTACCGATGTAACGGCTGCTGATGTCGCCTTCGTTAGCGATAGCGCCAACGATGTGACGAACTTCAACACCATCATCGCGGCCTACTTCGATGCGGTACAGCTGCATTTCGCCAACATCACGACGTTCGCGACGTGGACGATCGCCATCACGGCTTTCGCGGTTTTCACGCGGAGCACGAGAATCGCCACGCGCTTCACGGCTGTCACGACGGCCATCACGCTCGTCACGATCGCGGTATTCGCGACGTGCCGGACGCGGTGCTTCTGGTGGCAGAATCAGAGGACGTTCGCCCTGTGCCATCTTCAGCAGTGCGGCTGCCAGTGTTTCCAGATCCATTTCGTCTTCTGGCTGCATTTTAGCCAGCAGAGCACGGTACTGATCCAGATCGCTGCTTTCCAGCTGCTGCTGAACTTTAGCAGCAAACTTAGCCAGACGACGCTCACCCAGCAGTTCTGCGTTAGGCAGTTCTACCTCAGGAATGGTCAGCTTCATGGTACGTTCGATGTTACGCAGCAGACGGCGTTCGCGGTTCTCAACGAACAGCAGCGCACGGCCAGCACGACCAGCACGACCGGTACGGCCGATACGGTGAACGTAAGATTCTGAGTCCATCGGGATGTCGTAGTTAACAACCAGGCTGATGCGTTCAACGTCCAGGCCACGGGCCGCAACGTCGGTTGCAATCAGAATGTCGAGACGACCATCTTTCAGGCGCTCAAGCGTCTGCTCACGCAGAGCCTGGTTCATGTCACCGTTCAGCGCGGCGCTGTTATAGCCGCTACGTTCCAGCGCTTCTGCCACTTCCATGGTTGCGTTTTTGGTACGCACGAAGATGATGGCAGCATCAAAGTCTTCTGCTTCCAGGAAGCGAACCAGTGCGTCTGTTTTACGACCGTAAGCGGTCCAGTAGCTCTGGCTGATATCAGGACGCGTGGTCAGGCTTGACTGAATACGCACTTCCTGTGGATCTTTCATGAAGCGTTTGGTGATACGACGAATCGCTTCCGGCATGGTTGCAGAGAACAGCGCGGTCTGATGATCGGCTGGAATTTGCGCCATGATGGTTTCAACGTCTTCGATGAAGCCCATGCGCAGCATTTCGTCTGCTTCATCCAGCACCAGGCCACGCAGGTTAGAAAGGTCTAACGTGCCGCGTTTCAGGTGATCAAGCAGACGGCCAGGCGTACCCACAACAACCTGTGGTCCCTGACGCAGTGCGCGCAGCTGCACGTCATAACGCTGGCCGCCGTAAAGGGCAACCACGTTCAGGCCACGCATGTGTTTAGAGAATTCGGTAACTGCTTCAGCAACCTGTACCGCCAGTTCGCGGGTAGGTGCCAGCACCAGGATTTGTGGCGCTTTAACAGTAGGATCAATGTTATGTAACAGCGGCAGAGAGAACGCCGCGGTTTTACCACTCCCGGTCTGCGCCATGCCTAACACGTCACGGCCCGCCAGCAGGTGAGGAATACACTCAGCCTGGATTGGGGATGGCTTTACGTAGCCCATGCCATTCAGTGATTCAAGGATGTCGGCGTTCAGGCCAAGGTCAGCAAAAGTGGTTTGAATATCAGTCATGTAGTACACGTGCCTCTTAGATTGCGGCGGCCAGTCTACATAACTCGTCGTGAAAACTTTCAGTCATTTTCATCAAAAAGTGTGAACCGGCTCAAATTAAAAGTTTTGACGAACAGAAAAGCCTTCATCCTTTAAGATGATGACTTAACAGGTTTTACAGGCAAATTAAGTTCGTCAGCTATTGCTGGTCAGATTCTGATAAATCGTCTTGTGCCTGGCCGAGTTGCGCCAGTTCCAACAATGCGTATCGGTGTTCAACAAAGTTATTGACGTTGTTGGCCACCGCCAGTTTGAACAACGCTTTCGCGTCGTCCTTCTCCCCCAGACTTAGGTAGTACTTACCTAAATAGAAGTTGGTTTCACTGAGATGTTCAGCGAGCGAGGTGTTATCCGTTGCGTCCGCCTTGAGACTTTCCATCAACGTTTTCTCGTTGATATCTCCAAGGTAGAACTCGACAATATTCCATCCCCATTGATCTCTGACCGCTTTGTCGTGACGCTGTTGAAGCGCGACTTTTGCCTTGTCGACATCCATCTCACGTTCAACGAGATAGAGCCACAAACTGCGGAAAGGATCGTTAGGATCGTCTTGATAAAACGCCAGCAGATCATCTTGCGCTAACTTGTATCGACCGCCGTAATAGAGGGCGATACCACGGTTTAAATGCGCATAGTTGTAAGTTGGATCAAGCTCAAGTACAGAATCAAACGCTTCATAGGCGGCATCAAAGTTGCCCGCCTGCGTTAAATATATGCCTAAGTAGTTAAACACTTCGGGCATATCTGGTCTTATAGACAGCGCTTGCGAAAAATCGTTCCGCGCTAATGCCCGCAGACCTAAACTATCATACAACACTCCGCGCTCATATAACAGCTGTGCGCGTTCATCATCGGTGAGAGCGCGACTGGCAAGAATTTGTTCCATGCGCGCCAGTATCACTTCCTGCTGCAGTGTGGGCTGTAAAGGCACTGCAAGAACTTCGTTCTTACGCCAATTGGAGTTGCTGCATCCTGCCAGCGTCAAAGCTGTCGCAACAAAACACCAGCGCAGAAAAGGCTTCATTTCCCACTCCCGAATACAAACATTGGGATAACCATCCTGTCATCCGCCTGCTGTGCACAAGGATTCCCGCCCTCGCGATGATACAAACGCCCCTCTCTGCCAGGCAGAGAGGGGCAAATCAGCAACGACTTATTCAGCAGCGTCAGGCGTGGTCACCGCGACAGCTTCTTCAGCCTGCGGCTTAGATTCTGTCGCTTCTTTGATGCTCAGACGTACACGGCCCTGGCGATCAACTTCCATCACCTTAACCGGTACTTCCTGACCCATCTGCAGATAGTCGGTCACTTTCTCAACGCGCTTATCAGCGATTTGTGAAATGTGAACCAGACCTTCTTTACCGCCGCCGATTGCAACGAAAGCGCCGAAGTCAACGATACGGGTCACTTTACCACTGTAAACGCGGCCCACTTCGATCTCTGCGGTAATCTCTTCGATACGACGAATCGCTTCTTTCGCTTTCAGACCATCAGTCGCAGCGATTTTCACGGTGCCGTCATCTTCAATTTCAATCGTTGTGCCGGTCTCTTCGGTCAGTGCACGAATCACTGAGCCGCCTTTACCGATCACATCTTTGATCTTGTCAGAGCTGATTTTGATGGTGTAAATGCGTGGTGCGAATTCAGAAATCTCAGTACGCGGCGTGCTGATAGCCTGTTCCATAACGCCCAGAATGTGCAGGCGTGCACCACGGGCCTGGTTCAGCGCTTCCTGCATGATTTCACGCGTGATGCCTTCGATTTTGATGTCCATCTGCAGCGCGGTGATACCTTCACGGCTACCGGCTACTTTGAAGTCCATGTCGCCCAGGTGATCTTCATCGCCCAGGATGTCAGACAGAACAACAAACTTCTCATCTTCTTTCACCAGACCCATTGCGATACCGGCAACGGCGGCTTTGATTGGCACACCTGCATCCATCAGCGCCAGTGAGGCACCGCAGACAGAGGCCATTGAAGAAGAGCCGTTAGATTCGGTGATTTCAGAAACAACACGAATGGTGTAAGGGAAATCTTCCGCTTTAGGCATTACCGCTAACACGCCGCGCTTCGCCAGACGACCGTGACCAATCTCACGACGCTTCGGCGAACCTACCATGCCGGTTTCGCCGACAGAGTATGGAGGGAAGTTGTAATGGAACAGGAAGCTGTCGGTACGTTCGCCCATCAGCTCATCAAGGTTCTGCGCATCACGGGTCGTACCCAGCGTTGCAGTAACCAGTGCCTGCGTCTCACCACGGGTGAACAGTGATGAACCGTGTGTACGTGGCAATACGCCAGTACGCACGTCCAGACCACGGATCATATCTTTTTCACGACCATCGATGCGTGGCTCGCCATTCAGGATGCGAGTACGAACGACGGTTTTTTCAAGGCTATGCACGATGTCGCCGATTTCTGAACCATCCAGCGTTTCATCTTCAGCCAGCAGCGCAGCGATGGTTTCGTCTTTAATGACGCCAACCTGAGTGTAACGCTCCTGCTTGTCAGTAATGCGGTAAGCATCGCTGATGCGCGCTTCTGCCAGGGCAGCAACGCGAGAAATCAGTGCGGTATTGGCCGCTTCTGGCTGCCAGTCCCAGCGTGGTTTGCCCGCTTCAGCAACCAGAGCATTAATGTTTTCGATAACGATCTGCTGCTGGTCGTGACCAAAGACCACGGCGCCCAGCATCTGCTCTTCTGACAGGATCTCAGCTTCAGATTCAACCATCAGAACGGCATTCTGCGTACCGGCAACCACCAGATCCAGACGGGACTGTTTCAGCTCATCTGCGGTTGGGTTCAGGACATATTGATCGTTGATGTAACCAACACGCGCAGAACCAATTGGGCCATTGAACGGCAGACCAGAAAGCGCCAGTGCAGCAGAAGCACCGATCATGGCAACGATGTCCGGATGAACCTGTGGGTTCACAGAGACAACAGTGGCGATAACCTGAACTTCGTTAACAAAACCTTCCGGGAACAGCGGACGAATCGGGCGGTCAATCAGACGCGAAATCAGGGTTTCGCCTTCGCTTGGACGGCCTTCACGACGGAAGAAGCTGCCTGGGATACGACCAGCAGCGTAAGTACGCTCCTGATAGTTCACGGTCAGTGGGAAGAAATCCTGACCTGGTTTAGATTTTTTCTGACCTACTACAGTGACGAATACTGCAGTATCGTCCATGCTCACCATAACAGCGGCTGTCGCCTGGCGAGCCATCATGCCGGTTTCCAGCGTGACGGTATGTTGACCATATTGGAATTTGCGTACGATCGGATTCAGCAAAATCAAAGTCCTTAACTTCGGGGCATGGCTATCTGTAGCCCGCCATTGATTACCAATCTTCAGTTGCATCCTCGCGACTAATGACAACCCTCGACCGCCCCTGCGGTAAAGCCTCTCATTAGCCGCGCGAAATTCTGCAAACTAAAGATCACACTAAGCAACAATACATCAGTTTGGTCCGGATTGCTGCCGATTGCTCGAAAAAAGGGGCCATAAAGGCCCCCTCTTCACGAAACTCGCACAAATCTGATCGTAAGCTGCACAGAGTGCAAAAGCCCGCATAATGCCCCGACGATCAGATTCTTCAGACTTAGCGACGCAGACCGAGACTTTCGATCAGGCTGCTGTAGCGTGCAACGTCTTTACGCTTCAGGTAGTCCAGCAGCTTACGACGCTGAGATACCATGCGCAGCAGACCGCGGCGGCTGTGGTGGTCTTTTTTGTGCTCAGAGAAGTGACCCTGCAGATGGGTAATCTGCGCGGTCAACAGGGCAACCTGAACTTCAGTTGAACCGCTGTCGTTAGCACCACGGCCATATTTAGCAACGATCTCTGCTTTAGCTTCTACGCTTAGAGACATAATAAACTCCAGTAATAAATGAATGTATGGGTGCCGATCTCTAATTCAGCATCCCGCTTTAAAGCCGCGCTATTCTACTCTGCGCCCGATAGCAACGCAAATGCCCCATCAGCGAAAAGTGAACGCCTGGCTCAATCCTGATACTCAACCACTAAACGACGTGGCGCAAGCCGGCCATCGTCGGCAATTTCTGCCATACCGATAAACTTACGCGCTTCGCCTTCCGATACCCTTACCAGCCCCTGCGCAGGCGCATTGCTGGCCTGTACCGGCTGTCCCTGGCGGAAGAAATCTGCCACGGCAGGCGGGATATTCACTTCAGGGAAATCAGAGGCGGGGCTGTCCATTGGCAACAACAGCGGATCGAGCTGCGTTTCCAGTGGAATGCCGGCTTCTGTGGCTTCCGTCAGCAGGGTGTTGAGCTGTTCCAGCGTCACCATCCTTTCATACGGATAACGGGCAACCTGAACGCGACGCAGCATAATCACGTGCGCACCGCATCCCAGCTTTTCGCCCAGGTCATCGATGATGGTGCGGATATAGGTGCCTTTGGAGCAGTGAATTTCCAGCTCCAGCTCGTTATCCTGCCAGCGAATGAATTGCAGTTCATAGACAGTGATGGGACGCGGTTCACGCGCAATCTCAATGCCCTGACGCGCATATTCATACAGCGGGCGTCCCTGATGCTTCAGTGCCGAAAACATTGAAGGCACCTGCAGCGTTTCGCCGCGGAAGCTCTCCAGAGCACTGTCCAGATCGGCCTGAGTGAAGCTGACCGGACGCGTCTGCACGATGTTGCCATCGGCGTCTGACGTGTCGGTCCGCTCGCCCAGTCGGGCAATCACGCGATAGCGTTTGTCGGAATCGAGCAGATACTGCGAAAACTTAGTCGCTTCACCCAGGCAGATCGGCAACATGCCGGTAGCCAGAGGATCCAGCGCGCCGGTATGTCCTGCGCGATTCGCGTTAAAGATACGCTTCACTTTCTGCAGGACATCATTCGACGAGACGCCTTGTGGCTTATCCAGCAACAACACGCCATGGACGTCGCGACCGCGACGACGCGGACGACTCATTACGCCTCCTCGTCATCGCCAGTGGCGTCCGGACCACGGCGCTCAGTATCGTTCTTCACGACGCTGGTGACGAGATTGGACATGCGCATCCCTTCGACTAACGAGTTGTCGTAGAAGAAAGTCAGCTCAGGCACGATACGCAGACGCATCGCTTTGCCCAGCAGAATGCGGATATAACCTGACGCTTCTTTCAGCGCTTTCAGGCCATGTTTAATCGCTTCTTCATCTTTGTCGTTGAGGAAAGTCACGAACACTTTTGCGTAAGCGAGATCGCGTGAGACTTCAACGCCTGATACGGTGACCATCATGCCAAGACGTGGATCTTTGATCTCACGCTGCAGGATCATCGCAATCTCTTTTTGCAGCTCTTGTGAAACGCGCTGCGGGCGACCAAATTCTTTCGCCATCATTATTTCTCCCAAATAATTCGGGAGGCCAGAGGCCTCCCAAATTGCAACACATCAGCAGTCTATTACTCGATGGTGCGTTTAATTTCGATGATTTCAAACACTTCGATCATATCGCCAACGCGAACGTCGTTGTAGTTCTTCACGCCGATACCGCACTCCATGCCGTTACGCACTTCGTTGACGTCATCTTTAAAGCGACGCAGAGATTCCAGCTCGCCTTCGTAAATTACCACGTTGTCGCGCAGGACACGGATTGGATTGTGACGCTTGATGTTACCTTCCGTCACCATACAACCGGCAATCGCGCCAAACTTCGGTGATTTGAACACATCGCGCACCGCAGCCAGACCGATGATCTGCTGTTTGTACTCTGGTGCCAGCATGCCGCTCATCGCCGCTTTAACTTCGTCAATCAGGTTATAGATGACAGAGTAGTAGCGCAGATCCAGGCTTTCTGCGTCAATGACGCGACGCGCAGAGGCATCGGCACGAACGTTGAAGCCAAGGAGGATGGCGTTAGAGGCAGCAGCCAGGGTCGCATCGGTTTCGGTAATCCCGCCCACGCCTGAACCCACAATCTTCACCTTCACTTCGTCGGTGGAGAGTTTCTGCAGGGAGTCGGAGATTGCTTCCACAGAACCCTGAACGTCAGCTTTCAGAACGATGTTCAGTTCAGACACTTCGCCTTCGGTCATGTTAGCAAACATGTTCTCGAGCTTAGATTTCTGCTGGCGAGCCAGTTTAACTTCGCGGAATTTGCCCTGACGATAGAGCGCAACTTCACGTGCTTTCTTCTCGTCACGTACCACGGTCGCTTCATCACCCGCAGCCGGCACGCCGGACAGGCCCAGAATCTCAACCGGGATAGATGGACCCGCTTCCATGACTTCGCGACCCAGTTCGTCACGCATTGCACGAACGCGGCCATATTCGAAACCACAAAGAACGATGTCGCCTTTGTTCAGCGTACCTTCACGTACCAGCACGGTGGCAACCGGACCACGACCTTTGTCGAGGAACGATTCGATCACCACGCCGCTCGCCATACCTTCACGGATAGCGGTCAGTTCCAGCACTTCCGCCTGCAGCAGGATAGCGTTTAACAGGTCATCAATGCCGGTACCCGCTTTCGCAGAGACATTAACGAACATGTTTTCGCCGCCCCACTCTTCCGGAATGATACCGTACTGAGTCAGTTCGTTTTTAACACGATCCGGATCCGCTTCTGGCTTATCGCACTTGTTCACTGCAACCACAACCGGCACTTTAGCGGCTTTGGCGTGCTGAATAGCTTCGACAGTCTGTGGCATCACGCCATCGTCTGCTGCAACCACCAGGATAACGATATCGGTCGCCTGCGCACCACGTGCACGCATCGCGGTAAACGCGGCGTGGCCCGGGGTATCCAGGAAGGTAACCATACCGTTGTCGGTTTCAACGTGGTAAGCACCGATGTGCTGAGTAATACCGCCCGCTTCGCCAGAGGCGATTTTAGTGGAACGAATATAGTCCAGCAGGGACGTTTTACCGTGGTCGACGTGGCCCATGATGGTGACAACCGGAGCACGAGACTCCTGCGCAGCATCAGTATCACGATCGTCCATTACCGCTTCTTCCAGCTCGTTCTCACGACGCAGGGTCACTTTGTGGCCCATCTCTTCGGCAACGAGCTGTGCAGTTTCCTGGTCGATGACCTGGTTGATGGTCGCCATGGCGCCCATTCTCATCATCGCTTTAATGACCAGAGAACCTTTCACCGCCATTTTGTTAGCCAGTTCGGCTACGGTGATAGTTTCGCCAATCACAACATCGCGGTTAACGGCCTGCGCTGGCTTGTTGAAGCCCTGCTGCAGTGCGCTAGGTTTGCGATGCTTGCCGCCTTTACCACCACGAACCTGCGCACGCGCTTCTTCACGGTCAGTTTTGGCTTCAGAGTGTTTGTTGCCTTTTTTCGCCGGACGCGCAGCTTTAGCCGTAGTACGCGCACGCGCACGACCTGCTTCAACCTGACGGTCGTTTTCGTCTTCCGCCTGACGGGCATGTGTCGAAGTGGTGACGTGATAGTCGCCTTTATCCTCTTCTTCCGGTTTTTCCCATTCAGCTGATTTCTCTTCAGCCAGACGGCGGGCTTCTTCTGCTACGAGGCGGGCAGCCTCTTCAAGCTTACGGCGGGCTTCTTCTTCAGCTTTACGCTTCAGTTCGGCAGCTTCAGCTTCGCGACGGGCTTTGTCTGATTGCGCAGCCCTGGTCACTTCGTCGGTAGGTTGATTTGTCACTTTTTCATTTTCCGCTGCTGCACGTTTGGCCTTGTCAGCGGCTTCGCGCCTGGCTTTATCTTCGGCTTCACGTTGCGCTTTCTGTTCAGCTTCGCGACGGGCTTTTTCTTCAGCCTCGCGTTGCGCCTGCTCTTCCGCTTCACGCTGCGCCTCGGCTTCAGCTTCTGCCTGAGCTTGCTCAGCCTCTGCATCACCCTTCACATAGGTACGCTTTTTGCGGACTTCAATTTGCACCGACTTACTTTTACCCCCGGTGCCTGGAATATTCAAGGTGCTGCGCGTTTTACGCTGCAGCGTCAGCTTAGCTGAACCGACCTGACCGTGTTCACGGTTCAGATGAGATAGTAAGGTTTCTTTCTCTTGCTGGGTCACCGCGTCATTTTCAGACTTAGGGATCCCCGCATCAGCAAATTGCTGTACCAGGCGATCGACCGGAGTCTGAATTTCTGCGGCCAGCGATTTTACGGTTACATCTGTCATGCTGTTCCTTCCTGTTATTACGCGTCATCGCCGAACCAGCAGATATTACGTGCGGCCATAATCAGCGCGCCGGCTTGTTCATCAGACATGCCTTCAATATCCGTCAGATCGTCAACACCTTGCTCAGCGAGATCTTCCAGCGTGCAAACGCCTTTCGACGCCAGGCGGAACGCCAGCGCACGATCGAGGCCTTCAAGATTCAGAAGATCCTCAGCGGGCTCCTGATTTCCAAGACTCTCTTCTTTCGCCAGTGCCAGGGTGGTTAACGCATTTTTTGCTCGTTCACGCAGGGCTTCAATGGTCTCTTCGTCGAGGCCGTCGACTTCCAGCAGCTCGTTGATTGGCACGTATGCCAGCTCTTCCAGCGAGGAGAAGCCCTCTTCCACCAGTACGGTGGCGAACTCTTCGTCGATGTCGAGATGTTTAGTGAACATATCGATCGCTGCATGTGCTTCAGCCTGATGCTTAGCCTGCAGATCATCGACGGTCATCACGTTCAGCTCCCAGCCACTCAGCTGTGAAGCGAGACGCACGTTTTGGCCGTTACGGCCGATCGCCTGAGCCAGATTGCCAGCTTCTACGGCGATATCCATGGTGTGGTTATCTTCATCAACCACGATTGACGCCACATCGGCCGGAGCCATGGCGTTAATAACAAACTGCGCCGGGTTATCGTCCCACAGCACGATATCGATACGCTCGCCGCCCAGTTCACTGGAAACTGCCTGAACACGCGCGCCGCGCATGCCCACACAGGCACCCACCGGATCAATACGTTTGTCGTTGGTTTTGACTGCAATTTTAGCGCGCGAACCCGGATCACGGGCAGCGGCTTTAATTTCAATCAGTTCTTCGCCAATTTCTGGCACCTCGATGCGGAACAGTTCAATCAGCATTTCTGGTTTAGAACGCGTCACGAACAGTTGCGCGCCACGCGCTTCCGGACGTACAGAGTAGAGTACGCCACGAATACGGTCGCCTGGACGGAAGTTTTCACGCGGCAGCATATCTTCGCGCAGAATCACCGCTTCGGCATTGCTGCCTAAGTCGAGGGAGATGTTGTCGCGGTTAACTTTCTTCACCACGCCCGTGATAATTTCGCCTTCCTGCTCACGGAACTGATCAACCACCATTGCGCGCTCAGCTTCGCGCACTTTTTGCACGATAACCTGCTTAGCGGTCTGGGTGGTGATACGGTCAAAGGTGACCGATTCAATCTGATCTTCGACATATTCGCCCAGATTGAATGCTTCATCTTCGAAGCGGGCCGCATCCAGCGTGATCTCGCGCGTCGGCTGTGTCACCTCTTCTACGATTTCCCAGCGGCGGAAAGTATCGAAATCGCCACTGCGGCGATCAATGCTGACGCGTACCTCAATTTCCTGCTCGTACTTTTTCTTGGTCGCAGTCGCCAGCGCGCTCTCCAGCGCTTCGAAGATTTTCTCACGCGGCAGGGCTTTTTCGTTAGAAACGGCTTCTACAACAGCTAAGATCTCTTTGTTCATCCTGGTTAGCCTCAATCCGGACTTTTAAAAGTGGGGGACCAGGTTCGCTTTCTGAATATTACTCAGCGCGAACACTTCATCGCTACCCTCAACGTGCACCGTGATCATCTCGCCATCAACTGACTTAATGGTTCCCTGCCATTTACGGCGGTTCTGAACGGCCATACGCAACACCAGACTCACTTCTTCACCCATAAAGCGGGTGTAGTGTTCTGCAGTGAACAGAGGACGATCGAGTCCCGGTGAAGAGACTTCTAGGTTGTAAGGGACGGTAATGGGATCTTCAACATCCATTACCGCACTTACCTGGTGGCTGACATCGGCGCAATCATCGACATTGATGCCATCTTCACTATCAATATAGATGCGCAGGATAGATGTGCGACTACGAACGAATTCAATTCCAACCAGTTCGTAACCCAGCGCTTCTACGGGAGCCGATACCAACTCTGTCAATTTTTGCTCTAATGTGGACAAGCCCACCCCCAAGACATAAAAAAAGGGCCTATAGCCCAGTATTACGATTCGCTAATAACAAAAAACCCCGAATATTCGGGGCTTTTAATCACTGGACCCTGTATGCCGCAATGCGGCCCGGACTCCATCCAAAGAATTTTCTTTCAAAAAATAACCGTGAATGCGTCCGTCGATGCATACAGTATATTTGAAAAAGAACTCAAAGGGAAAATTGGTTGCGGGGGCCGGATTTGAACCGACGACCTTCGGGTTATGAGCCCGACGAGCTACCAGGCTGCTCCACCCCGCGTCCGAAAACGTGGCGAATAATACGCCAGACCTGCATAAAATGCAAGGGATACTGCTATTTGGTACCGAGGACGGGACTTGAACCCGTAAGCCCAATCGGGCACTACCACCTCAAGGTAGCGTGTCTACCAATTCCACCACCACGGCACTGCACTGACCACAACGATTCGTTGTGCTGACGACCTTACTTAGGAATATCGCTGCCCGGCGTTACCGGTTGAGCTGGCTTTTCAGTCTGTTGAGAAGACTGCGCCGGCGCAGAAAGATTTTCCCACTCGCTTCCTTTAGACGCTTTATTGCTGTTCAGATTACCCAGAACCAGGCTGATGATGAAAAACAGCGCTGCTAAGATGCCGGTTGTACGAGTCATGAAATTACCTGAACCCGAAGAACCAAACACCGTACCGGATGCGCCTGCACCGAATGAGGCTCCCATATCAGCGCCTTTGCCTTGCTGCAGCATGATCATACCCACGAGGGCGATAGCTACAATAAGGAAAACTACTAAAAGAGCTTGGTACATATCATCCTGTTCCTTGCACGGTAATCGTACAGTTAAAGCTTCAACCAGTATTGATGGGGAGTCTCGTCATCACCCATCAGAAGCGGGTGTGAATACTAACCAAAGGCGCATATCTCTGCAAGTGCAATTTTTACTACCCATACTGTTTGCAGAAAAAAACGCCATCCCGGTGATTTTACAGGCAGTTCAGCACTCTGCAGACCGCCTGTTACGGTTTTAAACGGCCTTGACCTGGTCGGCGATGCGATTCGCCAGTTCGGTAACCTGCGCCTCATTTTCGCCTTCGACCATGACACGAATCAATGGCTCAGTCCCTGATTTACGCAGCAGAACGCGTCCGCGGCCCGCCAGCGCTTTCTCTACTTCAGCCGTGACGGCTTTTACCGCGTCACTCTGAAGCGGATCATGTTCGCCCGCAAAGCGTACGTTAACCAGGACCTGCGGCAGCATCTTCATGCCACTACAGAGATCGTGCAGGCTCATGTGGTTACGCACCATCGCAGTGAGCACTTGCAAACTTGCAACGATACCGTCACCGGTTGTGGTTTTATCCAGCAGGATCACATGACCGGAGTTCTCTGCACCGAGACGCCAGCCCTTCTCCTGCATCTTCTCCAGTACATAACGGTCACCGACTTTGGCACGGGTAAACGGAATGCCAAGCTGTTTCAGCGCTAACTCCAGCCCCATGTTACTCATCAGCGTACCCACCACGCCGCCGCGTAACTGTCCCTGACGCAGGGCTTCACGCGCAATGATGTAGAGGATCTGGTCGCCATCAACTTTGTCACCCAGATGGTCAATCATCATGATGCGATCGCCGTCACCGTCGTAGGCCAGGCCGATATCGGCCTTCTCCGCCAGCACGCGCTGCTGCAGCAGTTTGAGATCGGTGGCACCGCACTCTTTGTTGATGTTCATGCCGTCTGGCTGGACACCGATAGCAATCACCGTCGCGCCCAGTTCACGCAATACATTCGGCGCAATGTGGTAGGTGGCACCATTGGCGCAGTCGACCACAATTTTCAGGCCATTCAGATTCAGTTCGCTGGGGAACGTCCCTTTGCAGAACTCAATGTAACGCCCTGCTGCATCCACAATACGGCTGGCACGACCTAACTGCGCTGATTCAACACAGGTAATCGGCTTTTCCATCTCCAGCTCAATCGCCTCTTCAACGTCGTCGGGCAGTTTGGTGCCCTCGGACGAGAAGAATTTAATTCCGTTGTCGTCAAAGGGGTTATGTGACGCTGAAATCACAATGCCCGCCTCTGCGCGGAAGGTACGGGTCAGATAGGCGATGGCTGGTGTCGGCATCGGGCCGGTAAAGGCGGCCGTCAGGCCTGCTGCAGCGAGACCGGCTTCCAGCGCGGACTCCAGCATATAACCAGAGATACGGGTATCTTTACCGATGATGATCTTCTTTGAACCGTGGCGCGCCAGCACTTTACCTGCGGCCCAGCCCAGCTTCAGGACGAAATCGGGGGTGATGGGTGCTTCACCGACTTTGCCACGAATGCCGTCTGTACCGAAATATTTACGATTACTCATGATACTCCTTTTGCTCTTCGGGTCGCTTCGACCACGCGCATCGCTTCAGCCGTCTCTTTTACATCATGGGCGCGAATAATCTGCGCGCCCTGCATAGCAGCAATCACCGCGCAACTCAGGCTGCCGGTTAAACGCTGTGACGGGCCGACGTTTAACAGCTGGCCAATCATCGATTTACGCGACATCCCCACTAACAGCGGCAGGCCGAAGTGGTGAAAATCGCCAAGATGAGCCAGCAGTTCATAATTGTGGCTGAGATTTTTACCGAAACCGAAGCCCGGGTCGAGTATCAGACGCTCTTTTTTAATGCCCGCTGCTTCGCAGCGCGCTATCTGCTGAGCGAAGTAAGTGTCCACTTCGCTTAAAATATTTTCGTAAACCGGTGCCTGCTGCATGGTGCGCGGTTCGCCCTGCATATGCATTAAACAGACGGGCAGTCCGGTTGCGGTTGCGGCTTCCAGTGCTCCGGGTTCAGAAAGTGAACGCACGTCGTTAATGATGTGAGCACCCACTCGCGCAGCTTCCCGGATGACGTCAGCTTTAGAGGTGTCCACTGAAATCCAGACTTCGAAACGCTGGGCAATGGCATCGATGACCGGAATCACCCGCTCCAGCTCCTCCTCCACACTCACTTCATCCGCGCCAGGACGGGTTGATTCCCCACCCACATCGATGATGGTTGCGCCTGCATTGACCATCTCATTGGTATGCGTCAGCGCATCGACCAGCGCGTTATGCTTTCCACCATCTGAAAAGGAGTCCGGCGTGACGTTAAGAATGCCCATCACATGTGGAAAAGATAAATCGAGATGGGAATCACGGGCGAACAACTTCATAGCGGAAACTCCTTGCTGATCAATATCTGGATGTAAAAAACCCCGGACCAGCCGGGGTTTTGTCTGACGATGTTGCGTCTTATTTGTTGTACTGCTCTGACATGGTATTGCCTGGGTTTGGCGTACGCGGTTCATCAACCGGACGTGGCGCCTTTGGCGTACCGTTGCTGTCTGAGTTGCTGCCTGGATCTTCCCAGCCCGCTGGCGGACGCACTTCGCGGCGTGCCATCAGGTCGTCGATCTGCGGTGCATCAATGGTTTCATACTTCATCAGCGCGTCTTTCATCGCGTGAAGGATGTCCATGTTCTCACCCAGAATCTGACGAGCACGCTGGTAGTTGCTGTCGATCAGGTGCTTAACTTCCTGGTCGATGATGCGGGCCGTTTCATCAGACATATGTTTCGCTTTCGCGACAGAACGTCCGAGGAACACTTCACCCTCTTCTTCTGCATAGAGCAACGGACCCAGTTTTTCAGAGAAGCCCCACTGCGTCACCATGTTACGCGCCAGATTGGTCGCAACTTTAATATCGTTGGACGCACCGGTAGAAACACGTTCTGCACCGTAGATGATCTCTTCTGCCAGACGACCGCCGTAAAGCGTTGAGATCTGGCTTTCCAGTTTCTGACGGCTGGCGCTGATCGCGTCGCCTTCAGGCAGGAAGAAGGTCACACCCAGTGCGCGACCGCGCGGGATAATCGTTACTTTATGAACCGGGTCATGCTCTGGCACCAGGCGACCAATAATGGCGTGGCCTGCTTCGTGGTAGGCAGTTGACTCTTTCTGCGATTCCGTCATCACCATGGAGCGACGTTCCGCACCCATCATGATTTTGTCTTTCGCTTTCTCGAACTCTACCATCGAAACCACACGCTTGTTTGAACGGGCCGCGAACAGCGCTGCTTCGTTAACAAGGTTGGCCAGATCGGCACCCGAGAAGCCTGGCGTACCACGTGCAATGATTGCTGCATCAACATCAGTTGCCAGCGGCACACGACGCATATGCACTTTCAGGATCTGCTCACGACCGCGAACATCTGGCAGGCCAACAACAACCTGACGGTCAAAGCGACCTGGACGCAGCAGCGCAGGGTCCAGTACGTCAGGACGGTTAGTTGCGGCGATAACAATAATACCTTCGTTACCTTCGAAACCATCCATCTCAACCAGCATCTGGTTCAGCGTCTGCTCACGTTCGTCATGTCCACCGCCTAAACCGGCGCCACGCTGACGACCGACTGCGTCGATCTCATCGATAAAGATGATGCATGGAGCCGCTTTTTTGGCCTGTTCGAACATGTCACGCACACGGGATGCACCGACACCGACAAACATTTCCACAAAGTCAGAACCGGAGATGGTAAAGAAAGGCACCTTCGCTTCGCCGGCAATCGCTTTTGCCAGCAAGGTTTTACCGGTACCCGGTGGCCCCACCATCAGAACGCCTTTTGGAATCTTACCGCCCAGCTTCTGGAAACGGCTTGGCTCACGCAGATATTCCACCAGCTCAGCAACTTCATCTTTCGCTTCGTCACAACCTGCTACGTCGGCGAAAGTGGTTTTAATCTGGTCTTCCGTCAACATGCGGGCTTTGCTCTTGCCGAAGGACATCGCGCCCTTACCGCCGCCGCCCTGCATCTGACGCATAAAGAAGATCCACACACCGATCAGCAGCAACATCGGGAACCATGAAATGAAGATTGAAGCCAGCAGGCTTGGTTCTTCCGGCGGTTCGCCAACCACTTTGACGTTTTTGGTCAAGAGGTTATCGAGCAACTTGGGATCGTTGACAGGAATGTAGGTCGTGTATTTATTGCTGTCTTTTTTAACGACGTTAATTTCACGCCCGTTAATACGTGCCTCGCGGACCTGATCCTGGTTCACTTCCGACAGGAAGGTTGAATAATCAACCCGACGGCCATTCGACTCGCTGGGCCCAAAGCTCTGGAATACTGACATCAGCACGACCGCGATGACTAACCAGAGAATCAGGTTTTTCGCCATGTCACTCAAGGGATTAACCTCATATTACAACGGTGTTAACAGATAGCGTAGGGTACTATAGATCCCGCATACATGGAATCGCAGCAAAACTGCGGACTTCTCCAGCAATTTGGTTATAGTTTGCGCCCAGTCGCCACAATATACACTTCACGTGAACGTGAACGTGAAGCGTCCGGCTTACGAATTTTCACTTTCGTAAACAGGGAGCGAATTTCCCGCAGGTATTCATCGAAGCCATCTCCCTGAAACACTTTCACTACAAAACTGCCGCCAGGTGCCAGGATATCCCGACACATCTCCAGCGCCAGCTCGACTAAATACATCGACCGGGGAATATCTACGGCAGGTGTACCACTCATATTCGGCGCCATATCGGACATGACAACCTGAACTTTTTGATCGCCAACGCGTTCAAGCAGCGCATTGACCACCGATTCTTCACGAAAATCGCCCTGAAGGAAATCGACACCGACTATCGGATCCATTGGCAGGATATCACAGGCAATGACTCGCCCTTTGTTCCCAATTTGCTGTACCACATATTGCGACCAGCCTCCGGGTGCAGCACCCAGATCTACCACGGTCATGCCGGGTTTGAAAAGCTTGTCACCCTGTTGTATTTCATCAAGTTTAAACCAGGCGCGCGAACGCAACCCTTTTTTATGCGCCTGGAGCACATATTTATCGCTAAAGTGTTCCTGAAGCCAGCGGCCGGAGCTGGCCGAACGCTTTTTACCCGTCATAATATTTCCAACTAAATCGTCATCGTAGCGATAAACCTGCACGCAATGGGTTGCGTCGATTTGGTGATATACCCGAGATGGCGGTAGAATGAACCGTTTTCAATCCCTGAGTAAGTAAAAAACTACGATGAATCTAAGTACCAAACAAAAACAGCACCTCAAGGGCCTCGCCCATCCGCTCAAGCCAGTGGTTATGCTGGGTGGCAATGGCCTGACTGAAGGCGTGCTGGCCGAAATCGAGCAGGCTCTGTCGCATCACGAACTGATCAAGGTAAAAATCGCCTCGGAAGATCGTGAAACGAAGCAGCTGATCGTTGAGGCTATCGTGCGTGAGACCGGTGCCAGCAACGTACAGGTGATCGGCAAAACGCTGGTGCTGTATCGCCCCTCTAAAGAGAGCAAAATTTCTCTGCCACGCTAAGTGGGCAAAGAAAGTGACATGCTCTTACCTCAGATAAAAGGCCGCAATGCGGCCTTTTTCCTTTCTTTACATTGTGCTTTAACGCTTTTCAAAGCGTAGCAACATCTTAAAGGTATTCCACCTTCAGGATTTCATACTCAACGTCGCCGCCCGGGGTTTTCACGATAGCCACGTCATCGGCCTCTTTACCCACCAGGCCACGCGCCATCGGCGAATTGACCGAAATCAGATTTTGCTTAAAGTCCGCTTCGTCATCGCCCACAATGCGATACGTGGCTTCTTCGTCGGTTTCGACGTTCAGCACGGTAACGGTTGCACCGAAAATCACGCGTCCGGTTTTCGGCATCTGAGTGACGTCGATAACCTGCGCATTGGAGAGTTTGGCTTCAATCTCCTGAATACGGCCTTCGCAAAAACCCTGCTCTTCACGCGCAGCGTGATATTCCGCGTTCTCTTTTAAATCGCCATGTTCGCGTGCATCAGCGATAGAGGCGATAATGCGCGGGCGCTTCACGGTTTTCAGCTCGTTCAGCTCTTCGCGCAATCTTTCAGCGCCTCTTAACGTCATCGGAATCTGATTCATTTAAGCTCCTCGCCATCTTTCCTGTTTAACGATGTCATCCTGACCGGTGACTGCAGAAAAAAGCGTTCTGCGGCGCATTAGCCCGTTTTTGCAAATAAAAGAATCCTGACCCGGAGATGCTTCCAGGCCAGAAAAGAGTTTTGCAATTTGATACGTATTTTACCCCAGAGTTCCCTGCGGGTCATCGTTTACTTTGCACCGTCCAGCGACGTAGTATTGACGCCCTCACCTGCCAGTTACCGCGAGATTATGCGATTTTCACGACTTGTTACCGGATTAAGCTGCGCATTTATGCTGCAGGCACACGCAGCGCCAGTTGATGAATACATGCAGTACCTGCCAGACGGCGCCAATCTGGCGCTGATGGTACAAAAAGTAGGCGCATCAACACCGATTATTGATTATCACGGAAAACAGATGGCCCTGCCCGCCAGTACCATGAAAGTGGTGACGGCGCTGGCAGCATTGCTGGAGCTGGGTGGCGACTTCCGTTTTCAGACCACTTTTGAGACTCGCGGCGCCATTATCGATGGCACCCTGAACGGCGATTTAGTCGCACGTTTCGGCGGTGATCCCACCTTAAGCCGTCAGGATCTGCGCAACATGGTGGCGGCGATAAAAAAGCAGGGCATTAACCATATCAAAGGCAATCTGGTTATCGACACCTCCGTTTTTGCCAGTCACGATATGGCGCCGGGCTGGCCGTGGAACGATATGACCCAGTGCTTCAGTGCTCCGCCGGGTGCGGCAATCGTTGATAAAAACTGCTTCTCGGTGTCGCTCTACAGTGCTAATACGCCGGGTGAGAATGCCTTTGTACGTATCGCCTCCTATTATCCGGCGCATATGTACAGCCAGGTGCGCACCATTGGCCGCAACAGCGGCGAAGGGCAATATTGCGAGCTGGATGTGGTGCCGGGCGAGCTGAACCGCTACACCCTCACGGGCTGTATGCGCCAGCGCGCGGAACCGCTGCCGCTGGCATTTGCGGTGCAGGATGGCGCGGCCTGGGCTGGCGAAATCCTCAAGGCGGAACTACGGTCGTCTGAGATTGACTATAGCGGGCATCTGGTGCGACAGACGCAGGTCACCGAACCGGGTACCGTGCTGGCATCGACCCAGTCCGCGCCGCTGCATACGCTGCTGCACACCATGCTGAAGAAGTCAGACAACATGATTGCCGACACGGTGTTTCGCACCATTGGTCAGCACTACTTCAATGTGCCCGGCACGTTCCGCGCCGGACAGGATGCCGTTCGCCGCATCCTGAAAGCCAAAGCCAATGTCGACATGGGTAATAGCATTCAGGTGGATGGTTCAGGTCTCTCCCGCCATGACCTGATTTCGCCGCAAACCATGATGCAGGTATTGCAGTTCATTGCGAAGAATGACAACACGCTGGATTATATTTCGATGCTGCCGCTGGCAGGTTACGACGGCACGCTGCAGTATCGCGGCGGGCTGCATGAGGCGGGGCTGGATGGCAAAGTCTCGGCGAAAACCGGCTCACTGCAGGGCGTCTATAACCTGGCGGGCTTTATCACCACCTCCAGTGGTGCGCGGGTGGCATTCGTTCAGTTCCTTTCCGGTTATGCGGTCCCGCCGGAAGATCAGCGTACCCGCCGTATTCCGCTGGTGCGATTTGAGAGCCGTCTCTACCGCGATATCAATCAGAACAACTGATTATTCAGTCATAAAAAAAGCGCAGCGGTCAGATCAACCGCTGCGCTTTTTATTGCCCGTCCATCAGAAGCGGATATTCACGCTCATATACCAGGTGCGGCCCGACTCGTTAAAGGTATTGGCCCCTGCGCCATAGAGCCACGCTCCGGTGGTGGCATTGCCGGTGGTCTGCGCGTTGCCCTGACGGAAATGGCGCTTGTCGAACAGGTTGTCGATACCCACGGTGACGCTGGCATATTTATTAACGTCATAGGTGCCGCTCATGCCCACAACCGAATAGGGGCTCACCTGATCGGTGGCGCTACCGGTAACGGCGTTACCTTTATAGTCATATTTCTTCGGTACCTGTTTACCGTACCAGGTCAGGGTCGTTTGCAGGGAGAGGTCCTGCATCGCCTGCCAGCTCAGCGTCGAATTGAGCGTATATTCCGGAATAATCGACAGACGATCGCCGGTCTCTTTATTCTTACTCTGCAACATGTAAGTGAAGTTATTGTTCCACGTCACGCTGTCAGAGAACGGGACATTGACCGTGCCTTCCAGCCCCTCGACGACCGCTTTGGGCACATTTTCCCATTTGTAGATGTCGGTTTTGCCGTTAGATGCGGTGCCGGTTGGCGCCGTGCCAGCCTCGATCTTGTTACGGTAGTCGTTGCGGAACCAGGTCAGGCCCGCCTGGTAGCCATCGCGCTTCCATTCGACCCCAATCTCTTTATTGATGCTGTTTTCCGCTTTCAGATCGTCATTACCCATCAGATAACAGGCACCGGCACTGGCGGCGCAGCCCTGACCGTTGCTGTAGAGCAGATAGTTCGGGTTGGTCTGATAGAGGCTCGGGGCTTTATAGGCGCGCGCAATACCCATTTTCAGTGTGAACTCATCGCCTAATCCCTGTGACAGGTTGAGCGACGGACTCCAGTTATCGCCGACAATCGAATGGTGATCGAAGCGCAGGCCCGGCGTCAGCATGGTGCTATCGGTCAGCTCAATATTGTCTTCGGCAAACAGCGAGAAGATTTCCGCCTGTGAATAGGGTGTGCGGCCGGTCGTAGCGATACCGGGAATCGACCCGTAGCTGGCGGCCTGAGTCGTCGATGAAGGATCCTTCATCCGCTGCTGATTCCATTCCGTCCCGAAAGTCGCGGTCTGGTTCACCAGCCATTCAAACGGCACACTGATCTCACTGTGCAACAACACATCATCCAGCTGGATGGTATTGAAGTTGCTGTTGGCGAAGATGCCTTCGGTGCCGCCCGCCAGCCCCTCATTCAGACGCGCGTTGCGGGTATTCTCATATTGCGCGTAGGTATTGGTGCTGATGCCATTATCCCAGGCACCGGTCCACTTAACAGAAAAGTTCTGCCGATAGAGCCGGTTGGTCTCTTCACCATATTTGCTTTTCACCAGGGCGTTGGTATTGGTGTTCTGCGTGTCCCCGGCATAGAGGTTGCCCTGACGACTGTAACCGGCCCCCACTTCCAGCGTCTGCATCGGCGCAAATGCCCAGCGCAGCAGGCCATGAATATCTTTGTTGATCGAGCCTTCCCGGCCCGCCGGGTACGATCCGGCGTAACTGCCGGTGCGGTCTGCGGCGTGCCCTTCATTAATGTCGTAAGCATCAGCCTGCGTTTTTGCCAGTCCGCCATAGAGCCGGAAACTGACATCATCGCCCAGTGGCCCTTCAAGGCTGAAGTTGGTGCGACGGGTCGCGCCCTCCTCCTTGTGTTCCGGCACGTTGTAATAGGCGCTCCATGAGCCGTGCCACTGATTATCCATCTCTTTTTTGGTGATGATGTTCACCACGCCGCCCGCTGCACCGTTACCGTAACGGGCCGCTGCCGGACCGCGGATTACCTCAATGCGATCAATGATCTCTGGCGGCACCCAGTTAGTGTCGCCGCGCGTATCACGCTCGCCACGCCAGCCAAGCCGAACCGCGTTGCGGCTGGTCACCGGCAATCCATCGATCAGAATCAGGGTATTTTCCGGCCCCATGCCGCGGATATCGATCTGGCGATTGTTTCCGCGCTGGCCGCTGGTGGAGTTACCGGTCAGATTGACGCCAGGCATGGTGCGAATAATTTCGGCGACATCGCGTGCGGGTGGATGTTTTTTAATTTCGTCGGCGGTGATGGTCGACACGCCAGGTGCCTGCAGCGTCTGCTCGGCGGCGGTCACCATCATGGTGTCGTCGTGGAGGGTATCGGAGGTGCTGCTGTCGATAGCCGGTTCGCGGGTGGCTTCGGCAGCCACGGCACCGGCAGAAATGAGAGAGGCGGTGAAACCCAGTTCAATCATAATGGCTAACGAAAGCCGGGATAACTTTTTCATTTTTCTGTTCCTGGAGTGCCGGCGAGGATGCCACTGCCGGCGTGCCGGTAAAAAAGTAATAACCTTGCCTGCAACGTTTTCCCCTTGTCGCCGGGCCAGCGTCAGAACCGCTTTGCATCAGTCTGAAAGCCGGTGCGGCAGAGAGGATGCGCGCGCTCCCTGTCGGGCGGAAACACCCTATTGCAAATGCAAATAATTATCAATACTATTATTCATAACATGCATGACCCTAATCAAGGGTGATCGAAAGATGGCGCGTATGACGTGGTTAAATGAAGAAACCGGCAGTGAACGCTGGTGGCAACAGCAGCAGCAACGGGGCATTCCTCTGGTTGAAGCTGGCGAAAAGGGAACCTGTCAGGTCACCTTTTTCTGGCGCGATCCTCAGGGTGACACGCAGCACTCCGATACCCGGCGCGTCTGGATCAATATTACCGGCGTAACCGATCATCATCATTCAGCGGTCCCCTCCTCATTAACGCCTGTTCCCGATACCGATGTCTGGTGGTGGCAGACCGCCCTGCCCGCTGACTGGCGCGGCAGTTACTGCCTGATTCCTGATAGTCAGGAAGAGACTTTTACCGGGCAGGCCGATATGCAGGCAGTGCGCCAGTGGTGGAGTCAGAAATTCCCGCAGGCGCAAAGCGACCCGCTGAATCCTTTGCGAAGCTGGGCGGGTGGACGCGGAATGAGGGTCTCGCCACTGCACCTGCCACACGCGCCGGATCAGCAGGTGTGGCGTGCAGTTGATGAAGGCCGTGCCGCTGATATTCCGCTGCAACACTATTTGTGGCGCAGCGAACGGCTGGGGAACCAGCGTCAGATCTGGATCTCTGTTACCGGAGACGCCAGTGCAGGCGATCGTCCGCTGGTACTGCTGCTGGATGGTCAGTTCTGGGCACAGAACATGCCGGTTGCCGGCCCGCTTCAGCAACTGACAGAGGCAGGCGAACTGCCCCCTGCGGTCTATGTCATGATCGACATCATCGACCGCGAGCACCGCACGCGTGAGCTGACCTGTAACCCTGACTTCTGGCTGGCGATTCAGCACGAGCTGTTGCCGCAGGTTCAGCGCTGGGCGCCGTTTCGTGCCGACAGCACGCTGGTAGCGGGACAGAGTTTTGGCGGCCTTTCTGCCGCTTACGCCACCCTGACCTGGCCGGAAACCTTTGCTGGGGCGATCAGCCTCTCCGGGTCGTTCTGGTGGCCCGCGCGCGGCGATCCCAATGGCTGGCTGCCACAGCAGTTACAACAGGGCTTACTGCAGGCCCCCCCTCGCCGCTTCTACCTGGAAGCGGGACGACGCGAACGGCTGATTCTGGCAGCAAACCAGCAGTTTCAGCACGATCTGAACGCTGCCGGACATCAGGTCAGCTATCACCCGGTCGAAGGCGGTCACGATGCGCTGTGCTGGCGCGGCGGACTGCTGGCAGGCCTTAAAGCCATGTGGCAATAGCCCTGACCCGCTTATATTCCGCCTTCTGCGCGCCACTGAAAGATATCTATGCAGGACAGCGGCGTTAGCGCGCCCGGTGACTGCGGACAGGAGACCGACATGCAACAACTTAACCCTTTCGACGATCCGCAACAGGATTGTCAGGTGCTGAAGAACGATCAGCAGCAGTACAGTTTATGGCCCGCCTTTTGTGCGGTTCCGGCAGGATGGCAGCCGGTGTTTGGCCCCGGGCCACAGGCTGACTGTCTGAGCTGGCTGAATGAAAACTGGCACGATATCCGTCCGGTTATGACGCAGGACAGAGGCGAAAATGTCTGAGATCACCCTCAACCCGCAGACAGAACAAAAAACGCTGCCACTGGTGGCCGCTCAGCCCGGAATCTGGATCGCTGACCAGCTATCGCCCTATTCCAATGCTTACGCCGTGGCGCATTTTGTCGAACTGCGCGGTGCGCTGAACAGCGCGCTGCTGTCACGGGCCATAATTGCTGGCATGCAGGAAGCGGACACACTGAATATGGCCTTTGGCGAGCTGGAGGGTGAACCGCTACAGTGGCCTGAACCCCAGGCTTTCCGCGAGCCTGAGGTGATCGATCTGCGCGACGCCGCCGATCCGGAGGCCGCAGCACGTGCGCTGATGCAGCAGGATATGACCGGCGATCTGCGGGTGCTGAGCGGCGCGCCGCTCTACCATCACAGCCTGTTTCGGCTGGATGAGGATCACTGGTGCTGGTATCAGCGATACCATCATCTGGTGGTCGATGGTTTTAGTTTCACCGCCCTGACCCGCCGTATCGCCAATCTCTACAGCGCCTGGCAGCGCGGCGACACGCCGGAGCCAAGCCCGTTCGTGCCGTTCAGCGACGTCGTTGATGAATATCAGCGCTATCAGCAATCTTCGGGCTGGCAGCGCGATCGCCAGTTCTGGCTGGAGAAAGGCGCGCAGCTACCTGCGCCCGCCTCGTTGTCCGCTCTGCCGCTGGCCGGTGAGAGCGCCAGTACCGACCTGCTGCGCCACACGTTTGCCGTGGATCGCGACACGTTTCAGGCTTTGCTGACGCACACCGGGCAGCACAACCTCAGTGCTGCGGATACCGCCTTTGCGCTGGTGGCGTTATGGCTGGCGCGCCTCACCGGTCAGCATGCGTTCGCCGCCGGTTTCATCTTTATGCGCCGCATCGGCTCGGCCGCGCTCTGCGCCACCGGTCCGGTGATTAACGTGCTGCCAATGGCGGTGCATTACGATCCGGCACAGCCGCTGACGGCACTGGCCGGGCGTCTGGCGGCCGAAGTCAAAAAAATGCGTCGTCATCAGCGTTACGACGCTGAACAGGTGCAGCGCGATCTGGGTCGCTCCGGCGACAGCGATCCGCTCTATGGGCCGGTAATCAACCTGAAGATGTTTGATTACCAGCTCGATTTCGCTGGCATCAAAGGCATAACCCATCAGCTGGCGTCAGGACCGGTACGCGATCTGGAGATTGCTATCTACCTCAGCGAACAGGGCGACCTGACGCTGGAGTTACTCGCTAATGCACAGCGCTACAGTGAGACAACGCTAAAGCAACACGCCAACCGCTTTGGCCTGCTGCTTCAGCAGCTTGCCGTCCGGCCAGCCAGTGCCTGTGGCGAGCTGGACATGCTGATGCCGGAAGAGCATCAGCAGCTCGCGGCGATCAACCAGACTGCCGTAATGCTGCCTGCAGAAACCCTGAGCAGCCTGCTGCTTCGGCAGGCACAGCGTTCGCCGCGCGCTCCGGCACTGGCAGATGAGGGGCATCAGCTTAACTATCAACAGATGCAGCAGCAGGTCGCCGCGCTGGGGCAGCAGTTGATTGCGCAGGGAGTGACGCCGGGTGATATCGTCGCCGTAGCGCTGCCGCGTTCGGTCTTTTTATCGCTGGCGCTGCAGGCGATCGTCAGCGTGGGGGCAACCTGGCTGCCGCTTGATACCGGCTACCCGGACGATCGGTTACAGATGATGCTGGAAGATGCCGCGCCGAAAACGCTGATCACCTGTCGTGAACTGGCCGAGCGGCTGGCGGCACTCTCACCCGTCGCGCCGCTGTTTTACGACGCGCTGTTAACACCCGTGGATAGCGTGCTGATGCAGGCCCCGCGTCCACAGGATGGCGCATACATCATCTATACCTCCGGCTCGACCGGTCGGCCAAAAGGGGTGCTGGTCAGTCATGAGGCGATCGTCAACCGTCTGTTATGGATGCAGGATCGCTATCCGCTCGGCAGCGATGATGTGGTGTTGCAGAAAACCCCGAGCAGCTTTGATGTTTCGGTATGGGAGTTCTTCTGGCCGCTCATCGTCGGCGCACGGCTGGTGATGGCTCCGCCCGATGCTCATCGCGACCCGGACGCGCTGCAGCAGCTGTTTGCCCGCTACCGCGTGACCACCACCCATTTTGTTCCGTCGATGCTGGCTGCTTTTGTCGCTTCGTTGCAGGAAGGTGACGCGATAGCGCGCTGCGCCACCCTGCGCCGGGTTTTCTGTAGCGGCGAAGCGCTGCCCGCAGAGTTATCGCGCCAGTGGCAGGCGCTGACCCGTGTGCCCTTGCATAATCTTTATGGCCCGACCGAAGCGGCGGTTGATGTCAGCTACTATCCGGCCTTTGGCCCGGAGCTGGCGGCCGTCGAAGGGGCCAGCGTGCCGATTGGCTTCCCGGTCTGGAACACCGGCTTACGGATTCTGGATGCGCGTCTGCAGCCGGTGCCACCGGGCGTGGCTGGCGATCTCTATCTGACCGGCGTGCAGCTGGCGCATGGCTATCTTGATCGTCCCGACCTCACTGCCAGCCGGTTTGTCGCCGATCCGTGGGGTCACGGCTCCCGGATGTACCGCACTGGTGATATGGCGCGCTGGCTGCCGGATGGTGCGGTGGAGTATCTGGGCCGCAGCGACGATCAGCTAAAAATTCGCGGGCAGCGTATCGAGCTGAACGAGATCGACCACGCCATGGCTGCGCTACCTGGCATTGAGCAGGCCGTCACACATGCGGTGGTGCTGGGGAGCAGCAGCGATCAGCAGGGCGATGCCCGCCAGCTGGTCGGCTATGTGGTGGCTGATGGCCCGATCGATACCGACGCAATGCGTCAGACTCTGGCCTCACAGTTACCGGCGCATATGGTGCCGGTGGCGATTGTTCAGTTGGCGGCGTTACCGCTCAGCAGCAACGGTAAACTGGATCGCAAAGCGCTGCCGCTGCCGCAAACGCAGGCAGCGCTGGCTGGTCGCGCGCCGCATCCCGGACTCGAAACGACACTGGCACAGGCGTTTGCCAGGCTGCTGGAGTGCGAACCGGTGAGCGCCCAGGATGATTTCTTCTCGCTGGGCGGTCACTCGCTGCTGGCGATGCGGCTGGCAGCACAGCTGCGCCGGACGCTGAATCAGCCGGTGTCAGTGGGCCAGATCATGGTGGCATCCACGGTAGAAAAGCTGGCGACACTGCTCAGCAGCGAGCCCGCGGATGTGGCTCGTGCCGGATTTGAAGCGGTATTACCCTTGCGACGCGGCACTGGCCCAACGCTGTTTTGCTTCCATCCCGCCTCCGGTTTTGCCTGGCAGTTCAGCGTGTTGCAACGCTATCTGGATGCACGCTGGTCGCTACTCGGCATTCAGTCACCCGACATCACCAGCCCGCTGAACCAGGCGCAGCACCTTGACGCGGTGTGTGAGGCGCATCTGGCGACGGTGCGTCAGCAGCAGCCACAGGGGCCATACTATTTCCTGGGCTACTCGCTGGGTGGCACGCTGGCGCAGGGTATCGCCGCGCGGCTGGAGGCCGAAGGTGAAACCGTTGCCTTCCTCGGACTGCTGGATACCTGGCCGCCGGAGACGCAGAACTGGGATGAACGACGCGGTGAAAACGTGCTGGATCCGGCGGTGCTGGAAGAGGTTAATCGTGAGCGCGAGCAGTTTATCGCTGCGCAGCGGCAGCAGGCCGGTGAAGGAATGGAGGCACTGTTTACCACCATTGAAGCCAACTACGCCAGTTCGGTGCGCCTGCTGGCAACAGCGCGCAGTGCCCGTTTCACCGGACACGCAACCCTGTTCCTGGCGGAACAGACGCAGCAGCCCGGTCAGGATGCGCGCCGCGCCTGGGCGCCCTATGTCGGCGAGCTGACTATCTGGCCGCTGGACTGTGCGCACGTCGAGATCATCTCACCGCGCATGTTCGAACAGATTGGGCCACGACTGCAGCAGTGCCTGGCGTCGCTGAATCCCTGAACCGTTCTGACTTTGCGCTTTCTCCACCTGAAGAAAGCGCAGGTCAGCCTCTTCCCAGCGGCACAATCATCGGCGTACCGGCCACCGGATCGTTAATGATGATGCAGCGCAGGCCGTAGATCGCTTCTATCAGTTCCGGCGTGACGATCTCCGCCGGTTTCCCTTCGGCAATGATTTTCCCGTCTCGCATCGCAATCAGGTGGCTGGCATAGCGGCACGCCTGATTGAGATCGTGCAGCACCACCACCAGCGTACGGCCATGCTGCTGATTGAGATCCTGCATTAATTCCAGCAACTCAATCTGATGGGCGATGTCGAGCCAGGTGGTCGGTTCATCCAGCAGCAACAGTGGCGTCTGCTGAGCCAGCACCATCGCAATCCACACCCGCTGCCGCTGGCCGCCAGAGAGCGTATCAACCTGCTGCTGCGCCAAATCTGCCACGCCGGTAGCCTGCATTGCCTGCTGAACAGCCGTCTCATCTTCCTGTCGCCAGCGACCAAACAGCGACTGGTGCGGATAACGCCCGCGCGCGACCAGTTCGCTGACGCTGATGCCCGCTGGTGCATTCGAGCTTTGCGGTAGCAGCCCCAGCCGACGCGCCACCTCTTTGGTAGCGTAGTGAGCAATCGCATTGCCATCCAGCAGCACCTGGCCTTTCAGGGGCGAGACCAGGCGGCTTAAGGTACGCAGCAGCGTCGACTTTCCACAGGCATTGGGGCCAATAATAACGGTCAGTTCACCGTCGGGGATCGCGACGGTGAGATTCTCCGCCACGATTTTTTTGTCATACCCCAGCGTCAGCGCGTCGCCCTGCAAACGTGTTTTCACTGTCATTGGCGTCGCGCCTCCCGTACCAGTAGAGCAATCAGATAGAGTCCGCCCAGGCTAACCGTGATGACGCCAACCGGCAGCTGATAAGGCAGGAAAAAGTGCTGCGCGGCATAATCCGCGGCGGTTAACAGCAGCGCGCCGCACAAGGCAGCCAGCGGCAGCGCGCCTTTGATACCGCCACACAGCCGACGAGCAATCTGCGGTGCCAGCAGCGCAATAAAGGAGACAGGACCGACCAGCGCGGTAGAGGCGGCGGTGAGGATCACGCCCGTCAGCATCAGCAAAACGCGGCTGCGTTCAACCGGTACGCCCAGCGCGCAGGCGGTGTCGTCACCCATCTCCAGTAGACGCATGCGCCGGGCCAGCATGCTTGTCGCCAGCAGCGCCAGCAGCAGCACGGTAATCACCGGCGTCGTTTTCGCCCAGGTAATGCCGTTGAGTGAACCGGCGCTCCAGAGCCCGGCGCTCAGTGCCGCCTCCAGTGAGGCGCTGATAATCAGCCAGCTGTTCAGCGCCATCAGCAGCGCCCGCACGCTGATGCCCACAATGATCAGACGAAAGGTCTCCACGCCGTTGCGCCAGCTGAACAGCCAGACCACGCTCGCCGTGAGCAGTCCGCCAAGCAGTGCCGCCAGCGTCATGCCCTCCATGTTTTGCTGGAACAGCACCAGTGCCACCAGCACGCCGCTGTAAGCGCCGGTATTGAAACCCAGAATATCGGGGCTGCCCAGCGGGTTGCGCAGCAGCGACTGAAAAATTGCCCCGCTGACGCCCAGTGCCGCACCAATCAGCAGCGCCATCATGACACGCGGCAGTCGCCACTCCAGTACAATCAGCTGTATGTTACGCGCCGCCTCGCCGTTGATAAGGGCCCACAACTGGCTGGCGGAGATCGGTAAGGTGCCGCGCGTAATGCTCAGAAAGGTCAGCACCCCGCAGGCCACCAGCAGCATCAGCGCATTAATCATCACCCGTTTCATAGCTGCCCTCTTCCCGACTTGCGGCGCACCAGCACAATCAGCATCGGCGCGCCCAGTATGGCCGTGACAATCGACACGCGCAGTTCGCCCGGTACCAGCAGCCGTCCCAGAATATCGGCGGCCAGCAGCAAACAGGGGGTGATAAGAAGGGTTCCGGGCAGCATCCAGCGATGATCGTTACCCAGCAGCCAGCGGGCCAGATGTGGCGTCATTAAGCCGACAAACGCGATGGGGCCGACAGCGGCTGTCGCCGCCCCACTCAGCAGCGCAATAGCCAGTAATCCCACCAGCTGGGTACGCATCACCCGGGTACCCAGCGCAGTCGCCATATCACCGCCCATACTCAGGCTGTTGAGCGAACGCGCCAGCAGCAGCGCCAGCAGGCTCCCGGCGACTACCGCCGAAAAGGTGGTGCGCAGAATGGCAAAATTGCGGATATCCAGCGAGCCACTGTGCCAGAAACGCAGATGATCGTAGATGTCAGGATTGAGCAGCGATAAACCAGAGGTTAACCCCTCCAGCACCGCGCCCAGCGCCACGCCTGCCAGCGTCAGACGCACCGGATTAACGCGGCCACCACCCAGCGCACCGGTCAGCGCCACCAGCAGGGAGGCCAGCAGTGCGCCCGTAAAGGCAAAGCCAAGCCAGTCCGCGGGGGAGTCAGCGCCAGACAGGGCGATGCCCAGCACTACCGCAAAGCCTGCACCGGCGTTGATACCGAGAATGCCGGGATCGGCCAGCGGATTGCGCGTCAGGCTCTGCATCAGCGCGCCCGCCAGACCTAAACTGATCCCGGCCAGCAGTCCCGCCAGGGTGCGCGGCAGTCGGGCATCGCGCACGATGACACAATCGACGCGGTTACAGTCGCTGAGTAAGGCCTGCGTGACATCATGAAAGGGGATAGATTTGGCACCCAGCATCAGGCTGAGCGCGAGAAGCAACAACAGCAGCATCCCTGAACCTGCTATTGCACGAAGTTGACGCATAACGTTTAAACCTTCACCGATTCATTGAGATCGCAGCACGAGTCATTATGATAATGATACTTGTTATCGTTATTAGTGATTTTTTGTATGTTACCATGACTCCCGGACTCAATGATGAGGAAAATGGGTGCAAAAAAGCGACGTTATGAACAAACCCTCCCACTTTATCGATCTCAGCCTGCTGAGAACCCACCCCGCCTTTCGCGCCATTTTTATCGCCCGCTTTATCTCCATCGTCGCCCTCGGCATGCTGGCGGTGGCGGTACCGGTTCAGATTCAGCAGCTAACGCAGTCGCCGCTGCTGGTGGGGCTGGCGGTGACGCTGGCCGGTGCCGGCATGTTTATCGGCCTGCTGACCGGCGGTGTGCTGGCGGATCGCTATGAGCGCCGACGTCTGATCCTGTTTGCCCGATCCACCTGTGGCCTGGGCTTTGTCGCCTTATGCATCAATGCCCTGCTCCCTTCGCCGTCGGTGATCGCCGTCTTTGTGCTGGGACTGTGGGATGGTTTTTTCGGCGCGATAGGCGTCACCGCGCTGCTGGCGGCGACGCCGGCGCTGGTCGGGCGTGAAAACCTGATGAAAGCAGGTGCGATTACCATGCTGACGGTGCGCTTTGGCGCGATTCTCTCCCCCGCCATTGCCGGACTGGTCATCGCGCAGGGCGGTGTGGCGTGGAACTACGGACTGGCGGCGTTCGGCACGTTGCTGACGGTGCTAACCCTGCTGCGGTTGCCGCGGCTTGCGCCACCGCCGCAGCCGCGTGAACATCCGCTGAAAGCACTGGCCAGCGGCGTGCAATTCCTGTTTGCCAGCCCGATTGTTGGCATGGCGGCGCTGGTCGGCGCGCTGGTGACGTTAGCCAGCGCGGTGCGCGTGCTCTATCCGGCGCTGGCGCCACACTGGCAGGTCGGTGTGACGGAGTTAGGGCTGATGTATGCCGCCGTTCCGCTGGGTGCTGCCACAGGTGCCCTCACCAGCGGACGGCTGGCACAGTCACCGCAGCCGGGCCGCCTGATTCTGGCGAGTGCTATTGCTGCTTTCGTCGCGCTGGCTCTGTTCAGCCTGATGCCGTGGTTCAGCGCGAGTCTGGTCTGCCTCGCGGTCTTTGGCTATTTCAGTGCCATCAACAGCCTGGTGCAGTACGCGCTGATCCAGACGCTGACGCCTGATGCGCTGCTCGGCAGGATCAACAGCCTCTGGACAGCGCAGAATGTCACCGGCGATGCGATAGGTGCAGCGATGATTGGCGCGATGGGTTCACTGCTGTTGCCGCAGCAGGCGGCCAGCCTGGCTGGTCTGGCAGCAACCGTGCTGAGCATCGTCATGTGGCTGCTGATGGCGCGTCTGCGTCGCTATCAACCGCCTGCACCGGCGGAAACGGGATCATGATTTAACGAACAACGTCTCCAGCCGCGTCAGCAAATTGTTGGCGCTGTAGTAGTCGAGCCGGAAGCTATCCAGCCCCAGCGCATAGACCGCTTTTGCGCGCACAGCTGGGGTCTGCGCCAGGAAAGGGTTGCTCATCACCTGTGCGGCGGTGGGCTCTTCAGCGGCAAACAGCAGATATGATTGACCATTAAGGCCTGCCGCCAGATTTTCTCCTGACAGTTGCAGGATATCTTTACGCTGTCCCATGCTGTGACCAGACTGAAGAGTGGCCGGCGGCGTCGCCAGAGTGAAGCCCAGTTGCTGCAGTAATTTCCCCTGCGCCGATGCATCCGTCCACAGATTGACTGCCCGGCCATCCCCGTTCCACACCATCGCTGATACCGGCTGCGGCGGCAGGGTCAGCTTCGCTTTCAGAGCCTTTTCTCGCGCATCAAACTCAGCTTTCCGGGCGGCAGCTTCCGCTTCATGCCCGGTCGCCTCACCCAGCAACGTCACCAGTTGCTGCCAGCTTTTATCGTCGTAATTCACCACCAGCACCGGCGCAATCGCCGCAAGCTGATCGACCAGTTTGATCGCCGAATCATTCCCGGTGGCGCTGACCACAATCAGGTCTGGCGCTTCAGCAGCAATCGCTTCTGCACTGGGCTCACCAATGTAGAGACGTTTTACGCCGCGCTGTTTGGCCACTTCGCCCCACTGACGGAAGAATCCCTGCTTATCAGCCAGCCGACTGCCGGGTGCGGTTGCGCCACTAGCGACGACCGGCGCATCAATGGCCAGCAGCGAGCCGGTCAGGGTAACGCTGGTCGAAACAATGCGCATCGGTGCCTGGGTCAGCGTGATATTGCCTGTTGCCCCGGCGACAGTTCGCGGCCAGCCGGTCTGGGCAGCAGCGGTAACACTGAACAGGCTGATGCTCAGGAAAAACAGCGCTATCGCCGATGTGACACCATGTTTACTCATAGATTTTCGTCCACTTTTACCCGGAAAAAGAGAGAGACCATTTGTGCTGATTTAACCGGCCATGCCAGCTGAATCGCCGCGTAATTATTGACACTTTCGGCTAATCAACGTAGGTTACTGGCCCACAATACAAATGATAATCATTATTAGTTATCTTATCATTTATAGGTGGAAATTATGGTGGAATCGCTGGCGTTTGAACATCCCTTGTTGCAGGATTTCCCGGCACTCTGCCGTGGCTTTCTGTTTACCTCTCCCTGGCAAAGCCTGACCACACAGGGCTGTTTTACTACCCTTACCGCGCCGGTAAGGCAGGGTGAGCAGCTGACAGGGGAGTTTCAGCAGCAACTACAGCACCATTTTGCTTCAGCCAGAAAACAGGGCATTGCCCATCCCATTCTGGTGGGTGCAATCCCCTTCGACGTGGATCAGCCCGCTGCGCTGTTTATCCCTGAGTCGTATCAGACCTTTAACCGTGACGATCTCAACGCCAGTGCCTCTCTAACTGAGGCTGAACTGCCGCAGGTGCGTCGCCGCACGGCGGTGCCGGACCATGACATTTTCATCGACATGGTTGCGCAGGCGGTAGCGGCTACGCAGCGCGGCGATCTGGATAAAGTGGTGTTGTCGCGGCTGATGGATATCGTGGCGGAACAACCGGTTGATAAGGCCGCCCTGATGCAGCGCATCGTGGCGCAGAACCCTAACAGCTATCACTTCCATCTGCCGCTGCCCGATGGTGGCGCGCTGGTTGGCGCCAGCCCGGAACTGATGATTCGTAAGCAGGGCCGCCAGTTCAGCTCCTGTCCGCTGGCCGGTTCAGCGCCGCGTCATCGCGATCCGCAGCGTGACCAGGCCTCTGGCGACAGCCTGATGCACTCAGCAAAAGATCGTCATGAGCATAAGCTGGTCACGGATGCGATGCGCGCGACGCTGCAGCCGCGCAGCCGGATGCTGTCGGTCCCCGAGACACCTTCACTGCTGACCACCGCAACACTGTGGCATCTCGCTACGCAGATTCAGGGTGACGTGCTGGACGATCGCGAAAATGCGCTGTCACTGGCCTGTCTGCTGCATCCAACACCGGCCCTCAGCGGCTTCCCGCATCAGCGTGCTCAGGCGCTGATTCAGCGACTGGAGCCATTTGAACGTCAGCTGTTTGGCGGCATCGTCGGCTGGTGTGACGATCAGGGCAATGGCGAATGGGTCGTCACCATTCGCTGCGGTACGGTGAATGGCCCGCGGGTGCGGCTGTTTGCGGGCGCAGGCATCGTAGCGGACTCACAACCTGAATCAGAATGGCGTGAAACCGGCGTCAAACTCGACACCATGCTTCGCGCTTTTGGACTGCAATAAAGGAACCTGTATGACGATTTCCTACAGCCGCTGGCCGGACGATCTGGCCGCACGTTACCGTGAAAAAGGCTACTGGCTCGATCTGCCGATGACCGATATCCTGGAACGTCATCGCGACAGCGAGAGCGTAGCGGTGATTGATGGCGAACGACAATTTACCTATCGCCAGCTGGCGGCGCTGAGTGACAACCTGGCCGCGGCATTGCAGCGTCGCGGCCTGAAGTCAGGCGATACGGCGCTGGTGCAGCTTGGCAACGTGGCTGAGTTTTACCTGACGCTGTTTGCCCTGTTCAAAATCGGCGTTGCCCCGGTTAACGCCCTGTTCAGCCATCAGCGCACTGAACTGGCCGCCTATGCCAGTCAGATCTCGCCGAGCCTGTTAATTGCCGATCGCAGCCACGCACTGTTCGCCGATGATGCGTTTATTGCGCAACTTCGCCGCGATCAGCGTTCACTACAACAGGTGATCCTGCGTAATGACGCTCAGACGGAAAACAGCCTCGACGCCCTGCTGGCTGAACCCGCGGGCAACTTCATCGCAACCCCGACCGCAGGCGATGAAGTCGCCTTTTTCCAGCTGTCGGGTGGCAGTACCGGTACACCGAAACTGATCCCACGTACCCATAATGATTACTACTACAGCATCCGTGAGAGTGACGTTATCTGCGATGTTACCGCCGACACCCGCTACCTGATCGCCCTGCCCGCCGCGCATAACTTCCCGATGAGTTCGCCGGGCGCGCTGGGCGTTTTTTACGCGGGCGGACAGGTGATCTTAGCCGCCGATCCCAGCGCAACACTCTGCTTCCCGCTGATTGAAAAGCATCAGGTCACCGATACCGGCCTGGTTCCGCCCGCCGCCAGTCTCTGGCTGCAGGCGATTCAGGAATGGGGCAGCAATGCTGCGCTGGCCTCGCTGCAACGCATTCAGGTCGGTGGCGCAAAGCTGGGCGAAACGCTGGCCGCGCGCATCCAGAACGAGATCGGCTGCACCCTGCAGCAGGTATTTGGTATGGCGGAAGGTCTGGTGAACTACACCCGACTGGATGACGATGAGCAGACCATTCTCACCACGCAGGGACGCCCGATCTCCCCGGATGACGAGGTGTGGGTCGCCGACGATCAGGGTAATCCATTGCCAGCAGGCTCCATCGGTCGCCTGATGACGCGTGGTCCTTATACCTTCCGCGGCTACTACAACAGCCCGGAACATAACGCCGCCAGCTTCGATGACCAGGGCTTTTACTGCTCTGGCGATCTGATTGAGATCACGCCTGCTGGCAACATCATCGTGCAGGGCCGGGAGAAAGATCAGATCAACCGGGGCGGCGAAAAGATCGCAGCCGAAGAGATCGAAAACCTGCTGCAGCGCCATGCGGATGTGATCCACGCTGCACTGGTCTCCATGAGCGACGAGCTGATGGGTGAAAAGAGCTGTGCCTTTATCGTCACCCGTCAGCCGGTTAAACCGGTAGCGCTGCGTCGTCACCTTCGTGAACTTGGCGTCGCAGAATTTAAGCTGCCCGACCGTATTACCTGCGTAGATGCCCTGCCGCTGACCGCGGTCGGAAAGGTGGACAAAAAACGTCTGCGCCAACAACTTGCCGATCAACAAGCGCAAGCCTGATCTGTCCGGAGATTTTCAATGGCTATTCCACAACTGACCTCTTATCCGCTGCCAGCCGCCACCGAGTTGCCCAACAACAAAGTGAAATGGATGCTGGAGCCGGGCCGTGCCGCCCTGCTGATCCACGATATGCAGCGCTATTTTCTCAACTTCTGGGGCGACAACAGCCCGCTGGTTGAGCAGGTAGTCGACAATATTGCCCGGCTGCGTCGCTACTGCAAAGCGCAGGGCATTCCGGTGTTTTACACCGCTCAGCCAAACGCGCAGAGCGATGAAGATCGTGCGCTGCTCAACGACATGTGGGGACCGGGCCTGAATAAACATCCCGATCAGCAGAAGATCGTGGATGCGCTGGCACCAGATGAGGACGATCATGTCCTGACCAAATGGCGCTACAGTGCATTTCACCGCTCGCCGCTGGAGTCGATCCTGCAGGAGATGGGTCGCGATCAGCTGATTATCACCGGCGTCTATGCCCATATTGGCTGCCTGACCACCGCCACCGATGCGTTTATGCGCAATATTCAGCCGTTCATGGTGGCCGATGCGCTGGCTGACTTCAGCCGTGAGGAACATATGATGGCGCTGACCTACACCGCGGGCCGTAGCGGAAAAGTGGTGATGACCGCCGATCTGATGCCTGTGCCACTCAGCAAAGATGATTTGCGCGCGTTGATCCTGCCGCTGCTGGAAGATGATGAGGTGCCGGAAGATGATGAAAACCTGATTGATTACGGTCTGGACTCAGTACGCGTGATGGCGCTGGCGGCACGCTGGCGTCAGGTACATCGTGATATCGATTTCGTCAGCCTGGCGAAAAATCCGAGCATTGATGGCTGGTGGGCGCTGCTGACGCGGGAGCCGGCGAAATGAGCCACACATTCGACTTCAGCGGTAAAATCGTCTGGGTAACCGGTGCCGGCCAGGGCATCGGCTATCATACTGCGTTAGCCTTTCATCAGGCTGGCGCACAGGTCGAGGCCTTTGATCAACGTTTTAAGGGCCATGATTACCCGTTTCCCTGCCACACGATGGATGTAGCCGATCCGGCTCAGGTCAAAACGATCTGCCAGCGCGTATTGGCCGTGCAACCGCGCATTGATGTGCTGGTCAACGCAGCCGGTATCTTACGGATTGGTGCCACCGATGAGCTGTCGTTTGCCGACTGGCAGGCGTGTCTTAACGTCAATGCGGGCGGCGCGTTTAATCTGTTCCAGCAAACATTGCCACGCTTTCGCGAACAGCGCGCCGGTGCCATCGTCACCGTCGCGTCTAATTCGGCTCATGCCCCGCGTATTGGCATGTCCGCTTATGGTGCTTCAAAAGCGGCGCTGCGCAGTCTCTGTCAGACCGTGGGTCTGGAGATGGCGCCCTATGGCGTGCGCTGCAACATCGTTTCACCCGGTTCCACCGACACCGATATGCAGCGCAGCCTGTGGCACACACCGACGGGTGAGCAGGAGATGATTGCCGGCTTCCCGGATCAGTTCAAGCTGGGTATCCCGCTGGGCAAGATCGCGCAGCCGCAGGAAATTGCGGCCACTGTAATGTTTCTCGCGTCGGATCTTGCCAGCCATGTGACGCTGCAGGATATTGTGGTTGATGGTGGCGCAACCCTGGGAGCCTGATAATGACAGCGATCTGGAAGCGATCCATTGATCTTCCCGCCTTGAATGCGCTGGGTGAGAACTCTCTGGTGGCCCATCTGGGTATCGTTTTTACCCTGATAGGTGATGATTATCTGGAAGCGACGATGCCGGTCGATGCCCGTACGCAACAGCCGTTCGGGCTGCTGCATGGCGGTGCGTCCGTGGTGCTGGCGGAGTCGATGGGCTCAATTGCCGGATATCTGGCGGTTGAGGAAGGCATCAGCGTGGTTGGCGTAGAAGTGAATGCCAGCCATCATCGTGCGGTTTCTGCCGGTCTGGTGCGGGGAATTTGCCGTCCACTGCATCTGGGTAAACGCAGTCAGAGCTGGCAGATTGAGATTCGTAACGGTCGGGATCAGCTGTGCTGCAGTGCGCGACTGAGTGTGGCGGTGATGAGCTAGCTGCAGAAAGAACAATGCCCCCTTTCAGGCCTGAAAGGGGGCATTGCATATCACGCTGTAGCAGGCGATCGGTTAACGCTGATAGATAATTTCAACGCCTTCGTCGTCTTCATCATCCCAGTCGTCATCCCACTCTTCATCTTCCACTTCAACCGTGTTTTCAATGGTTTCTTTGTGGTAATCGTCCCACATGAACTCCACTTTCTCCGGCTGCTTCTCTTCAAGCTCCGCTTCTTTCGGATTAGCGTTGATGAAGCTCATCACGTCCCAGCAGAGTTCGTTGACACCGGTACGGCTTGCGGCAGAAATCAGGTAATACTTATCTTCCCAGCCCAGTGCTTCAGCCACCGCTTTAGCCCGTGACTGCGCTTCTTCTTCACTGATCAGATCAATTTTGTTGAAGACCAGCCAGCGTGGCTTGTTGAACAGCTTCTCGCTGTACTTTTCCAGCTCGCCGAGAATGATGCGGGCATTTTCAACCGGATCGCTTTCATCGATAGGGTCGATGTCGATCAGGTGCAGCAACACGCGGCAGCGCTCAAGGTGCTTCAGGAAGCGAATGCCCAGGCCTGCGCCATCGGCTGCGCCTTCAATCAGGCCAGGGATATCGGCCACGACGAAGCTCTGCTCGCTGTCCATACGAACCACGCCCAGGCTCGGCACCAGCGTGGTAAACGGATAGTCCGCCACTTTTGGCTTCGCTGCCGATACGGCACGGATAAAGGTCGATTTACCGGCATTCGGTAAGCCCAGCATCCCGACATCTGCCAGCAGCATCAGCTCCAGCTGCAGATCGCGCTTTTCACCTGGGGTACCCATGGTTTTCTGGCGCGGACTGCGGTTTACAGATGATTTAAAGCGGGTGTTACCCAGGCCATGCCAGCCGCCTTTGCCGACCATCAGTTTCTGGCCGTGACGCGTCATGTCGCCCAGTGTCTCGCCGGTACCCTGATCGATAACCCGGGTGCCGACCGGCACTTTAACTTCGATATCTTTACCGCGTTTGCCAGTACAGTCGCGGCTCTGGCCGTTCTGCCCACGCTCGGCGCGGAAAGATTTTTCGAAACGATAATCGATAAGGGTGTTGAGGTTTTCATCAGCGATCAGATAAACGTCACCGCCGTCACCGCCATCACCCCCATCAGGGCCGCCTCTCGGGATATATTTTTCGCGGCGGAAGCTTACGCAACCATTACCGCCATCACCGGCGACGACCAAAATTGTCGCTTCATCTACAAACTTCATTTTCTATCTCCGTCACACAATCGCCTGCAGCACTCTGCAGACGGGTCCGCCAGGGTCTTCTGCGCTGACCAGCGGCGGATAAATCAGGATTGGCTTTCGCCAGTGCGTACATAAAGTGTACAGCAAACTTTTGTGATGCGTCGCTTTTACCGCAACAGACCGCAGAATGTAAAAAGCCCCGCAGGAGCTGCGGGGCCTTCAATTCGTGCGTTCAGACGTTAAACGTCTGCGTCACGACAACCTTACTCAGCAACGATGCTGATGTATTTACGGTTGTTCGGACCTTTAACTTCGAACTGTACTTTACCGTCTGCGGTAGCAAACAGGGTGTGGTCACGACCACAACCTACATTGGTACCGGCGTGGAATTTGGTGCCACGCTGACGAACGATGATGCTACCTGCCAGAACAGATTCGCCACCGAAACGTTTTACACCCAGACGTTTTGCATTGGAGTCACGACCATTTCGAGTCGAACCACCAGCCTTTTTATGTGCCATTTGTCAGATCTCCTCTTATGCCGTGATACCAGTGATTTTCACATCAGTGAACCACTGGCGATGGCCTGCTTGCTTACGGTAGTGCTTACGACGACGAAACTTAACGATCTTAATTTTCTCGCCACGACCGTGAGCAACAACTTCTGCCTTGATCATTCCGCCTGAAACCAGTGGCGCGCCGATTTTCACGTCTTCGCCATTAGCAATCATCAGAACCTGGTCAAACTCAATCGTTTCACCGGTTGCGATGTCCAGCTTTTCCAGGCGAACGGTCTGACCTTCGCTTACTCGGTGTTGTTTACCACCACTTTGGAAAACCGCGTACATATAAAACTCCGCTTCTGCGCTTGCCTTTTAGTTCATCAGGCGGCGCGCTAAATATTCACAATAGGGCGCGAATTCTACGCAAAACTCCAGAAGAAGACAAGAGCACTTTGCACACTCTTGCAGAAAAAAAACACAGGCTGAATGCAACCGTTTCTCAGGCAGAAAATTCAAGTACAATCAGTAACAGATTACCTGAACGCTGGCTGGGTAAAAGCACTTACCATGGCAGAGATAACGAGTCATAGCTGAAAAGACGAATGAACTTAGAACAGATTAATGAATTAACCGCACAGGATATGGCTGCCGTTAACCAGACCATCCTCGACCAGCTGAATTCAGATGTCTCGCTCATCAACCAGTTGGGCTACTACATCATCAGTGGTGGGGGCAAGCGTATCCGTCCCATGATTGCCGTGCTATCCGCACGTGCCATGGGCTACAAGGGCGATCTTCACGTGACCAATGCGGCGCTGATCGAATTTATCCACACCGCCACGCTGCTGCATGACGATGTCGTGGATGAATCCGATATGCGTCGTGGCAAAGCGACCGCGAACGCGGCGTTTGGCAATGCGGCAAGCGTGCTGGTCGGTGATTTTATTTACACCCGCGCCTTCCAGATGATGACCAGCATGGGTTCGCTGCGTATCCTGGCGCTGATGTCAGAAGCGGTAAACGTGATTGCTGAGGGCGAAGTCCTGCAGCTGATGAACGTCAACGATCCCGACATCACCGAAGAGAGTTACATGCGCGTGATTTACAGCAAGACCGCGCGTCTGTTTGAAGCGGCCTCGCAGGCCTCGGCGATACTGGCTGAAGCCACACCTGAAGAGGAAAAAGCGCTACAGGATTATGGGCGCTATCTGGGCACCGCTTTCCAGTTAATTGACGACTTACTGGATTACAGTGCTGACGGCGAGACGCTGGGCAAAAATACCGGCGATGATCTGAGTGAAGGCAAACCCACGCTGCCACTGCTGCATGCTATGCAGCACGGCTCACCTGAGCAGGCGAAGATGATCCGTGAAGCCATTGAGCAGGGAAATGGCCGCCATCTGCTGGAACCGGTACTGGAAGCGATGAATCAGTGTGGTTCACTCGAATGGACGCGCAGCCGCGCCGAACAGGAAGCGGATAAAGCCATTGAAGCCTTGCGTATTCTGCCCGAATCGCCGTGGCGCAGTGCGCTGGAGTCGCTGGCGCACATGTCAGTTCAGCGCGATTTCTGATCCCTCACGGAGCCTGACAGGCTCCGTTTTTACGTCCCTGCTCTCACTTCTTTTTGTTATCTCTTAGCTGTTGCACTCCTTTTGCATGCCACCCCACAGATCAGATGCTGGATCCAAATATTACTGGAAACTAATGGGAACTATTTGCTATAAAAACCTCAATCTTTCCAGATAACGGTAAAAAGGAAAGCTCACGTCCTGCTGGACGACGCAATGACAGGGAAAAGGAGAACAGGATATGCAAAAAAGGATGGAAGACTGGCACCCGGCTGACATTATCGCGGCGCTGCATAAGCGTGGAATGACACTCGCAGCGCTGTCACGCGCAGCAGGTCTCAGTTCATCAACGCTGGCTAATGCGCTCACGCGTCCATGGCCCAAGGGCGAATGGTTGATCGCTGACGCGATCAAGGTTCATCCTTGTGAGATCTGGCCCAGCCGCTATTACGATCCCGAGACCCACTGCCTGCTGGATCGCAGAAAACGTATCCGGGCGCCTGTCGATCATTCCGATACCGCCTGAAAACTCAGGCGATCCTCAGGCGAAAAAAAACCAGCCCCCAAAGGGGGCTGGCTCTTTCAGAGCATCTGCGGGATTACTCTTCGCTGACGCGCTCGATGTTTGCGCCCATGGCTTTCAGCTTATCTTCGATGTGCTCATAGCCACGATCGATGTGATAAATGCGATCAACAAACGTCGTTCCTTCCGCAATACAACCGGCCAGAACCAGGCTGGCAGACGCACGCAAATCGGTCGCCATCACCTGCGCACCTGACAGGGTTTCAACCCCATGACAGATCGCCGTGTTGCTCTCAATCTCAGCATGTCCGCCCATACGAATCAGTTCCGGGATATGCATGAAACGGTTTTCGAAGATGGTTTCGGTAATCACGCCCGTGCCTTCCGCAACCATGTTTAGCAGTGTGAACTGCGCCTGCATATCGGTCGGGAAACCTGGATGCGGTGCAGTGCGCACGTTGACCGCTTTTGGCCGCTTGCCGTGCATATCCAGACTGATCCAGTCTTCACCGGTTTCGATATCGGCACCCGCATCACGCAGCTTGGCCAGCACAGCATCCAGCGTATCCGGCTGGGTTTTGTGACACATCACTTTGCCACCCGAAATGGCGGCAGCCACCAGGAAGGTACCGGTTTCGATACGGTCTGGCAGGACACGATAAACACCGCCACCCAGACGCTCTACGCCTTCGATGGTGATTTTATCGCTGCCTGCACCGCTGATTCTGGCGCCCAGGGTGTTCAGGAAATTGGCGGTATCGACAATTTCCGGCTCACGCGCCGCATTCTCAATCACGGTAGTACCGGTCGCCAGCGTCGCAGCACTCATGATGGTCACGGTCGCGCCGACGCTGATTTTGTCCATGACAATCAGTGCGCCCTTCAGGCGGCCATTGACTGACGCTTTCACGTAGCCCTCTTCCAGCTTGATCTCGGCACCCAGCTGTTCAAGACCGGTAATGTGCAGATCAACCGGACGCGCGCCGATAGCGCAGCCACCCGGCAGGGAAACCTGACCCTGACCAAAACGCGCCACCAGCGGGCCCAGCGCCCAGATTGAGGCACGCATGGTTTTGACCAGATCGTAAGGCGCACAAAATACATCTACCGCGCTGGCATCGACATGCACAGAACCGTTGCGTTCCACCTTCGCACCCAGCTGGCTCAGCAGCTTCATGGTGGTATCAATGTCGCGCAGCTTTGGCACATTCTGGATCTCGACCGGCTCTTCAGCCAGCAGCGCAGCAAACAGAATAGGAAGCGCGGCGTTCTTTGCCCCGGAAATGGTTACTTCACCACTTAAGCGGGTGGGGCCTTGCACACGAAATTTGTCCATTAACACGGCTCTCAATTAACTAGCTAAAGATTGGACTCGCCAGCGACGAGTTCACCACGCTGGGGATCAGAAACCGTTGAGTTTACGGTCACGCGCCCATTCAGCGGGAGTATAGGTTTTGATAGAGACAGCATGAATGCGGTTATCCGCGATAAATTCCATCAGCGGCGCGTAGACAGCCTGCTGCTTTTTCACGCGGCTCAGTTCGCCAAACAGTTCGCCTACGGCGATCACCTGAAAATGGCTGCCATCATTGCTCATCACATGCACTTCGTCTAAAGGCAATGCTGCCATCAGCACGGCCTGAATTTCACTGTTTTCCATTGGGCTTAACTTCACTTAATAATAATAAGGCTGACATAGTAGAGGAAAGCGGCTGACTCTTAAATACGCAAAAGCCCCTGTTGAAAACAGGGGCTTAGCATAACAACCGGATATCAGGCGCTTTTATCCGCAGAAACAATAATCTGTTGCAGATTGTAAAGCGTAATCAGCGAATGCAGTTTGTCGCTGATGCCCGTAAAGCGAGGGGTAATACCCTGTGCCCGCGCGATTTCCCGCAGATGCACCAGCAGGGCAAGCCCGGAAGAGTCCACACGCTCCAGCGCCGCGACGTCGATGGTATCGACATCTTTAATCAGCGTTTCACGTTGCTGCCACAGGCTCATCAGCGTGTCGCGATCCAGTTCGCCTTTCAGTAATAGCGTGCTGGCTTCCCGCTCCCAGCGTAACGATTCGTGCATTATTGTTGTTTATCCAGCGTGATTGGCTGTGCCGCAGAAGATTTCAGCTGCGCCGTCAGACCATCGATACCTTTGGTACGTAACAGATCGCTCCACTCATTTTGTTTGGTGGTGATCATGCTGACGCCTTCAGCGATCATGTCATACGCCTGCCAGTTACCGCTCTGGCTGTTTTTACGCCACTGGAAGTCGAGGCGAACCGGTGGACGGCCATTTGGATCGATAATGGAAACGCGAATAGCGACAATCTGGGCATCGCCTAACGGCTGCTCAGGCTGAATCTGGTAGCTCTGTCCGTTGTACAGTGCCAGTGCCTGACCATAAGCCTGCGCCAGATAGTCACCAAAGGCGCTGAAGTAGGCTTCACGCTGAGCGGGCGTCGAATCACGATAGTAGCGGCCCAGCACTAACGCGCCCGCATATTTGATCTGCACATAGGGCAGCAGCTCCTGACGCACAATCTGACGCAGGTAGTTAGGGTCCTGCTTGATTTTCGGCTGCTCGTTTTTCAGACGGGTGAACGTCTTTTGCGCCGCTTCATTCATCAGTTTGTAGGGGTTGCTCTGATCGGCTGCGGTTGCCGTCAGCGGTACCGCAACCACCAGCATGGCAATCATCAGTAAACGTTTAAACATGGTATACCCTCTTCTTTAAGGTTGAGCCGGTGCCGCAGGCGCAGCACTGTCGCCTTCCTGCGCATCCTTGTTTTCACTGTTTTGTTTATTATCGCCGCTCTTATAAAGGAACTGACCGATCAGGTCTTCGAGCACCATGGCGGATTTCGTATCGCGCAGCGTATCGCCATCTTTCAGCATCGCCGAACCCAGTTCAGGATCGTCAAATCCTAAATTGAGTGCCAGGAATTGCTCACCCAGCAGTCCCTGAGTGCGAACCGCCAGCGAGCTGGTGTCTGAAATTTTATTCGCATACTGATCGCTGATGTCCATGGTGACACGCGGCAGCAGCGTTTTCGGCTCTAACTCAATGTCGGTCACCCGGCCAATCACCACCCCACCAATCTTGACCGGCGAACTGGCTTTGAGACCACCAATATTGTCAAAGGTGGCGTAGAGCTTCCACGTCGGCTCGGTGCCCATTGACTTTAAATCGGCGACGCGCAGAGCGAGAAACAGCGCCGCCAGCAACGCCATAATCATAAATATGCCAACCCAGATTTCGCTTTTTTTGCTTTGCATTGCATCAATTCCCAAACATCAGTGCTGTCAGCACAAAATCCAATCCGAGCACCGCCAGTGACGCGTGCACCACAGTGCGCGTCGTCGCGCGACTGATCCCTTCAGAGGTTGGAATCGCATCATAGCCGTTAAACAGCGCAATCCACGTCACGGTAATGGCAAATACCGCACTTTTAATCAGGCAGTTAACCACATCGGCACGAAAATCGACGGCATTCTGCATCGCCGACCAGAAGAAACCAGGATCAATCCCTTTCCAGCTCACCCCGACCAGCGCCCCACCGGCAATCCCTACCGCGGTAAAAATCAGCGTCAGTAACGGCATACTGATAAAACCGGCCCAGAAGCGCGGCGAGACCACCCGGCGCAACGGGTCAACCGCCATCATCTCCATACTGGAGAGCTGTTCGGTGGCCTTCATCAGGCCGATTTCGGCGGTCAGCGCAGACCCTGCCCGTCCGGCGAACAGCAGCGCGGTTACAACCGGCCCCAGTTCGCGCAGCAATGACAACGCCACCAGCATACCGAGGCTGGTTTCCGCGCCATAGGTGTTTAAGACCAGATAACCCTGAAGGCCAAGCACCATGCCGATAAACAGACCGGAAACCACGATGATCAGCAGCGACAGCACGCCGACGCTATAAAGTTGTTTAATCAGTAGCGGCGTGTGTCTGCGGAACGCTGGCTTGCCCACCAGCGCATGAAAGAGCATGAGTCCTGCGCGTCCAAAACTGGCGCACGTTTCAATTCCCTGACGTCCAAATGTCGCCAGCGCCTTCAACACCATCAGTTTAGTTACTCCCTTAGCCGGTTAAATCAGCGAGATAGTCGCCGGCAGGAAAACGGAAGGGAACCGGACCATCCGCATCGCCATCAATAAACTGGCGAACGCGCGGGTCATTGTTCGCTCGCAACTCCGGCGTGGTGCCGTGTGCGATAATTTTTTGTCCGGCCACGATATAGGCATAGTCCGCAATACTCAGTACTTCCGGTACGTCGTGCGAGACCACAATACAGGTCAGGCCCAGAGCATGGTTCAGTTCATCAATGAGTTTTACCAGCACACCCATCGTGATCGGATCCTGACCGACGAAAGGCTCATCAAACATGATCAGTTCCGGCTCCAGCGCGATAGCGCGCGCCAGTGCCACACGACGCGCCATTCCGCCCGACAGCTCCGCGGGCTTCAGCTGGGCCGCGCCACGCAGACCCACCGCTTCCAGCTTCATCAGCACTGTGCTGTGCAGCAGCGGAGGAGGCAGACGGGTATGTTCACGCAGCGGCCAGGCAACATTTTCATAGACCGTCAGGTCAGTAAACAGCGCGCCAGACTGGAACAGCATGCTCATTTTTTTGCGCGCTTCGTACAATTTAGTGCGAGACAGTGACGGAATGTTTTCACCACGGAAAAAGATTTCACCGCGGGTCGGCTGAAGTTGCCCCCCAATCAAGCGTAGCAGCGTGGTTTTTCCTATCCCCGACGGCCCCATTATCGCCGTCACTTTGCCTTTTGGCACGGTCAGCGAAATGTCATCGAAGATGGTGCGATCTCCGCGCGAAAAACTCACGCCACGAACCTCAACCAGATTCGATTGCTGCTGGATCATTATAACCTCTTGTAAGGATCGGGCGTAAACATGGGGTACGATGGTAGCCTGTTCGGTCCTGATTCACGATAGCTTTACAGAAACTTACCGCTAAGATTTGGCGAAAATGGTCATTAAATTTACTTTTGCCGTCCGGACGGTCAAAATCAGCGCCTGTCTCGCCAAACAGAACCTTAAACCGGTCGGGAAAGGCATTGCCGGCCTGGGTTTTTACGCAAGGATTTTTCATGTTCGTAGCTTCTGCACTGCTGATTATCGGTTTGCTTTTACTGGCATATGGTGCCGATCGTCTGGTGTTTAGCGCCTCTATACTGTGTCGATCATTTGGCATCCCGCCACTGATTATTGGCATGACCGTTGTCAGCATCGGCACCTCGCTGCCAGAGATGATCCTCTCCTTTTCCGCCGCGCAGCATGGCCAGATGGATCTTGCTGTTGGCACCGCGCTCGGCTCGAATATTACCAATATTTTACTCATCCTGGGTGCCGCTGCGCTTATGCACCCGCTCAGCGTCCATTCTAATCTGATACGCCGTGAACTGCCGTTAATGTTGCTGGTTACCCTGCTCAGCGGTTTCATGCTGTTTGACAATCAGCTTAGTCGACTGGATGGAATAGGCCTGATCGCCATTGCCGCGATTTATCTGATGGTGGTAATTCGCATTGCGCGTAAAGCAGAACGGGATAACAACGACACCCTGACCCGCGAGCAGCTGGCCGAGCTGCCACGCGAAGAGAGTGGAAATACGGTGGCCTTTCTCTGGCTGGCCGTCGCGCTGATTATCCTGCCGATGTCGACACGAATGGTGATCGACAATGCCACGGCGTTTGCCGACTATTTTGGCGTCAGCGAGCTGGTGATGGGCCTGACGCTGATCGCCGTGGGCACCAGCCTGCCCGAGCTGGCAACGGTTATTGCCGGTGCGCTGAAAGGCGAAGATGATATCGCGATCGGCAATCTGATCGGCGCCAACATTTATAATATTGCCATTGTGCTGGGTCTGCCGGCGCTGATTCACCCTGGCAGTGTCGATTATCACGCCTTCGCCCGTGATTACTGGGTGATGCTGGGAGTCAGCGTGCTGTTTGCCCTGCTCTGCCTGCTACGTCGCCGCCGCGTTGGCCGTACGGCAGGCTTATTTTTACTCTGTGGTTTCTTCGTCTGGGTGACGCTGCTGTGGATGCAGCCGGCATTCATGGACGGCTAACAAGGACAGACTCACTATGTCATATCAGCAACCAACAGCATTTGATTTCCAGCAGGCGGGGAAAACCGTACTGCGCATTGAGCGCGAAGGTCTGGAACAACTCGATCAATATATTAACGACGATTTCGCCCGCGCCTGCGCCCTGATCTACGCCTGTCAGGGTAAAGTGGTGGTGATGGGCATGGGCAAGTCTGGCCATATCGGCAAAAAAATGGCGGCGACCTTTGCCAGTACCGGCACGCCCGCTTTTTTTGTTCATCCGGCCGAAGCCAGCCATGGCGATCTGGGCATGGTGAGCAAAAATGATGTGGTCATCGCCATCTCCAACAGCGGTGAGTCGAACGAAATCCTCGCGCTGATTCCGGTTTTAAAGCGTCAGCACATTACGCTGATCTGCATGACCGGACGGCCTGACAGTGCGATGGGCCGGGTTGCCGATGTGCATCTGTGTGTCCATGTTCCGCAGGAAGCCTGCCCGCTGGGTCTGGCACCGACCACCAGCACCACGGCCACGCTGGTGATGGGTGACGCGCTGGCGGTTTCGCTGCTGGAAGCGCGCGGCTTCACCGCCGAAGACTTTGCTTTGTCCCATCCTGGTGGTGCGCTGGGCCGTAAACTGCTGCTGCATGTGGCTGATATCATGCACAGTGGCGATGAGCTGCCGCACGTCACACGGGACGCCTCGCTGCGCGATGCGCTGCTGGAGATTACCCGCAAAAATCTGGGGCTGACGGTGATCGTCGACGACCTGATGAAAATTGAAGGTATCTTTACCGATGGTGACCTGCGCCGCATCTTTGATATGGGCATCGATTTCCAGCGCGCCACCATCGGGGAAGTGATGACGCCAGGTGGCATCCGCGTCCGGCCTAATATGCTGGCGGTGGAAGCCCTGAACCTGATGCAGACCAAAAACATTACCTCGATTCTGGTGGCCGATGACGACCATCTGCTCGGTGTGGTACATATGCATGACATGCTGCGCGCTGGCGTAGTCTGAACAGGAAGAGAAAATGCAACAGGCAACCCACCCGATTGAAACCTGCTACGGCCCGGTCAGCGCTGACGTTATGGCGCGCGCCAGCAGGATTCGTCTGCTGATCTGCGATGTCGATGGCGTGATGTCCGACGGGGTGATCTACATGGGGAATAATGGCGAAGAGCTGAAGGCATTCAACGTGCGGGACGGTTACGGCGTTCGCTGTTTGCTGACCTCCGATGTGGAAGTGGCTATTATTACCGGCCGCAATGCCCGCCTGATGGAAGATCGCTGCAAAACGCTCGGCATCCGTCATCTTTATCAGGGACAATCGGATAAGCTTTTGGCCTATCGTGAACTTCTGGATAAACTGTCTCTTTCCGACGACCAGGTCACCTACATTGGTGACGATCTGATCGACTGGCCGGTTATGGCGAAAGTGGGTTTAAGCGTGGCGGTGGCGGATGCACATCCGATCCTGTTGCCGCGCGCGCATTATGTCACGCGGATTGCCGGTGGACGCGGTGCAGTTCGCGAAGTATGTGACCTGATCTTAATGGCGCAGAACAAATTTGAGGATGCCAAAGGGCAATCAGTATGAGTAAAAGCAGGCGTTGGATAACGCTGATTCTGACCTTGATTGCACTGGTTTTGATCGGCTGGAATCTTACTAACCAGGATGACGATGGCACGCCAGTCGGCACGGACAGTCAGTCACCGACCTACACCAGTGCTGATTCACACACTGTGGTTTATAACCCGCAGGGCGCGCTGTCATATAAACTGGTCTCTGACAAAGTGACCTATTTCTCGGATGATGAACTGAGCTGGTTCGACAATCCGGTCATGACCACCTTTGATGAGAACAAAATCCCTACATGGACGTTACGCGCGGATAAAGCAAAGCTCACCAAAGATCGTATGCTTTACCTGTATGGCCATGTTGAGCTGAATACGCTGACGCAGGATTCTCAGCTTGAGCGGATCAAAACCGATAACGCCCAGATTAATCTTGTCACTCAGGACGTTACCTCTGATGACCAGGTGACATTGTATGGCCGCAGTTTTAACTCCACCGGCATGAAAATGCGCGGCAATTTACGGACAAAAAACGCCGAGTTAATCGAGAAGGTCAAAACCTCTTATGAAATTCAAAATGAACAAAAATAGCCTGAAGCTTTTACTGGCCAGCATGCTGCTGGCAACCAGCGTTCCGGCGCTGGCTCTGACCGGTGACTCGGACAAGCCCGTCAATATTGACTCGCAGAATCAGGCGCTGGATTTGCAAGGCAATGTCGCGACCTTTACCGGCAATGTCATCGTGACGCAGGGCTCAATTAAAATCACGGCAGATAAAGTCGTGGTGACCCGTCCGGGCGGCGACAGCAAGAAAACCATCGTTGACGCCTACGGTAATCCCGCCACCTTCTATCAGATGCAGGACAGCGGTAAGCCGGTGCAGGGCCATGCCGCAAAACTGCACTATGAACTGGCTAATGATTTCGTTGAACTGACCGGCAATGCGTTCATTGAGCAGCAGGACAGCAACATCAAAGGCGATCGTATTACCTACCTGGTGAAAGAGCAGAAAATGCAGGCTTTCAGTCAGGGCCAGAACAAGCGCGTCACGACTGTACTGGTGCCGTCGCAACTTCAGGACAAAGGTTCGTCCAACAGCGGAAAGAAGAGTAACTGATAGCTATGGCCACATTAATCGCAGAAAACCTGGCGAAGGCATATAAAGGCCGTCGCGTGGTAGAAGATGTCAGCCTGCAGGTAAAATCCGGCGAGATTGTCGGCCTGCTGGGCCCGAACGGTGCCGGTAAAACCACCACCTTTTACATGGTAGTGGGCATTGTGCCGCGTGACGCTGGCCGCATTATTATTGATGATGAAGATATCAGCATCCTGCCGCTGCATGCCCGTGCGCGTCGTGGCATCGGCTATCTGCCGCAGGAGGCATCGATCTTCCGTCGCCTCAGCGTCTACGATAACCTGATGGCGGTCTTGCAGATCCGTGACGATCTGACCGAAGAGCAACGCCAGGATCGTGCCCGTGAGCTGATGGAAGAGTTTCACATTGAGCACCTGCGCGACAGCATGGGCCAGGCACTTTCGGGTGGTGAGCGACGTCGTGTTGAGATTGCGCGGGCGCTGGCGGCTAATCCTAAATTTATCCTGCTGGATGAACCTTTTGCCGGTGTTGACCCCATCTCCGTTATCGACATTAAGAAGATCATTGAGCATCTGCGTGACAGCGGCCTCGGTGTGCTGATTACCGACCATAACGTACGTGAAACGTTAGCGGTCTGTGAGCGGGCTTATATCGTCAGCCAGGGGCACCTGATCGCACACGGCACACCGAATGAAATTCTTGCGGATGAGCAGGTTAAGCGGGTTTATTTGGGTGAAGAGTTCAGACTCTGATAAGGTGTCGTTAATACCGATGTTTACCTGGGAACGATCATCCTGTCTATGAAGCAAGGTTTACAACTCAGGTTCAGCCAACAGCTGGCAATGACTCCGCAATTGCAACAGGCGATTCGCCTGCTGCAACTCTCTACGCTTGAACTCCAGCAGGAGCTTCAGCTTGCGCTGGAAAGTAATCCGCTGCTTGAGCAGACTGACCTGCATGAAGAGATCGATTCACGGGAGTCTTCAGAGGCCGAGGCGCTGGATACACGCGAAGCGCTTGAGCAGAAAGAGATGCCTGATGAACTGCCGCTGGATGCGACCTGGGATGAGATCTACACCGCGGGTACGCCTTCCGGCACCGGCACCGATTACCAGGATGATGAGTTACCGGTTTATCAGGGCGAAACAACCCAGTCGCTGCAGGATTATCTGATGTGGCAGGTCGGCCTGACGCCGTTCAGCGATACCGATCGCGCCATTGCCACCTCTATTGTCGATGCTATTGATGACACCGGGTATCTCACCGTTTCGCTTGAGGAGATCCTTGACAGCATCGGCGATGATGAGCTCGAAGCGGATGAAGTTGAAGCGGTGCTGAAACGCATCCAGCGCTTTGACCCGATTGGTGTTGGCGCGCGCGACCTGCGTGACTGCCTGCTGGTGCAGCTTTCACAATATGCGCCCGAAACGCCGATGCTGGCAGAGGCGCGCCTGATCGTCAGCGAACATCTCGATCTGCTGGCAAACCACGATTTCCGCAGCCTGATGCGGGTCACACGCCTCAAAGAAGAGGTGCTGAAAGAGGCGATGCTGCTGATTCAGTCGCTGGACCCGCGTCCGGGTCAGTCGATCAACACCGGCGAACCAGAATATGTCATTCCCGATGTGCTGGTGCGTAAGATCGGCAGCCGCTGGACGGTTGAACTCAATGCCGATAGCGTGCCACGCCTGAAGATCAATCAGCACTATGCGGCAATGAGCGGCGCGACGCGGAACGACAGCGACAGCCAGTTCATTCGCAGTAATCTGCAGGAAGCCCGCTGGCTGATTAAGAGTCTGGAAAGCCGCAATGATACCCTGCTGAAAGTGACGCGCTGTATTGTTGAGCAGCAGCAGGCCTTTTTCGAGCAGGGTGAAGAATTTATGCGCCCGATGGTGCTGGCGGATATCGCCCAGGCCGTTGAGATGCACGAATCGACCATCTCCCGCGTTACCACGCAGAAGTATCTGCACAGCCCGCGTGGCATTTTTGAACTGAAGTACTTTTTCTCCAGTCACGTTAATACGGAAGGTGGCGGTGAAGCCTCCTCTACCGCGATTCGTGCCCTGGTGAAAAAATTAATTTCGGCGGAAAATCCAGCCAAACCCTTGAGCGACAGTAAACTGACCTCCATGTTATCTGATCAGGGGATCATGGTGGCACGGCGTACCGTCGCCAAATATCGTGAGTCTTTATCCATCCCGCCATCGAACCAGCGTAAACAACTGGTTTGAAAGAAATGAGAAGGAAGACCTATGCAGCTGAACCTGACCGGGCAACACGTTGAAATCACTCCACCTCTGCGTGAATTCGTCAACGGTAAATTTGCCAAACTGGAACACTATTTTGAACATATCAATCAGGTCTATATTGTCCTGAAGGTTGAGAAAGTCACGCAGGTGGCTGACGCAACACTACACGTGAATGGTGGCGAGCTGCACGCCACATCCGAAGCGGAAGATATGTATGCGGCCATTGACGGACTGATCGATAAGCTCACCCGTCAGCTGACCAAACACAAAGATAAACTGAAAAAACACTAACCTTCACGCTAGCGACGCGCGCCTGGCGCGCAGAGCCGACAGGATGGGGCGGATAATCCGCCCCGTTTTGTCATCTGAGCAGGCGCCGTTTGTCACACGCGTCAATACGCGCTGGCGGTGAATGGCCTGGTGAACACGCAAGTGAAACGATAATGAACAACGATCTCACACTGGAATTGAGCACAGTGCTTTCGCCAGACTGCACCCGCAGCGGCGTCCACTGCCAGAGCAAAAAACGTGCGCTGGAAATCATCAGCGAACTGGCCGCTAAGCAGCTCAACCTGCCGCACCAGACGCTTTTCGAAGCGATCCTGACCCGCGAACGCATGGGCAGTACCGGTATTGGTAACGGGATAGCCATCCCGCACGGCAAGCTGGAAGAGGATACGCTGCGCGCGGTTGGGGTGTTTATCAGCCTCGAACAGCCGATTGCGTTTGATGCCGTCGACAACCAGCCGGTCGATCTGTTGTTTGCCTTACTGGTCCCGGCTGACCAGTGCAAAACACATCTGCACACCCTGTCACTGGTGGCAAAGCGTCTGGCAGATAAAACGGTTTGCCGTCGTCTGCGCGCAGCGCAGAGTGATGAAGAGCTCTATGCCATTATTACGGAAGTCCAGTCGGAGCAGTAACGCGTCTTTACCGGCCCGGTGCCGGTTTTAAAACGGGAGAGAAGGTCATGGTGCTGATGATCGTTAGCGGTCGTTCAGGCTCGGGGAAGTCAGTGGCGCTCCGTGCGCTGGAAGATATGGGGTTCTACTGCGTTGATAACCTGCCGGTCGTGCTGCTGCCTGAGTTAGCTAACTCGCTGGCTGAGCGCAATATTTCGGCGGCGGTCAGCATCGACGTGCGTAATATGCCCGAATCCCCGGAAATTTTTGAAACCGCACTGAATAATCTGCCTGATACATTTTCCCCTCAGCTGCTGTTTCTCGACGCCGATCGCAACACCCTGATTCGTCGTTACAGCGATACGCGCCGTCTGCATCCCCTCTCCAGCAAAAACCTCTCGCTGGAGAGCGCGATTGATGAAGAGAGCGATCTGCTGGAGCCACTTCGTTCGCGTGCCGATCTGATCATCGACACCTCAGAGATGTCGGTGCACGAGCTGGCAGAGATGCTGCGTACCCGCCTGCTGGGCAAGCGTGAACGTGAGCTGACCATGGTGTTTGAGTCGTTTGGCTTCAAGCATGGCATTCCGATTGACGCTGACTATGTATTTGACGTGCGCTTTCTGCCCAACCCCCACTGGGATCCCAAACTGCGCCCGATGACCGGCCTCGATCGTCCTGTGGCGGCCTTCCTTGATCGCCACACTGAAGTGCATAATTTTATCTACCAGACGCGCAGCTACCTTGAACTCTGGCTGCCGATGCTGGAGACCAATAACCGTAGCTATCTTACCGTGGCGATTGGCTGCACCGGCGGTAAACACCGCTCAGTCTATATTGCAGAACAGCTGGCAGATTACTTCCGTTCACGGGGTAAGAATGTGCAGTCACGCCATCGTACGCTGGAAAAGCGCAAATCATGACCGTCAGACAAACTGTAGAAATCAAAAATAAGCTGGGCATGCATGCACGTCCGGCGATGAAGTTATTTGAGCTGGTGCAGAGCTTTGATGCCGAAGTATTACTGCGCAATGAAGCGGGCACTGAAGCCGAAGCCAGCAGCGTGATTGCGCTGCTGATGCTCGACTCGGCAAAAGGCGGCCACATTGAGATTGAAGCCAGCGGCCCGGAGGAGATTCCGGCGCTGGCAGCGGTCATTGAGTTATTTGAAGCGGGTTTCGATGAAGATTAACGCTTAGTCGAGCTGATTACGCTGCAGGAAGCCTTCCCCGCCAAGCTGGCGCATCTGACGCAGTATCCACTGCTGCCGCTCTCTGACATAGCCTGAGGGTGCAGCAGCACGATAACGTATCGGATTAGGCAGCACCGCTGCCAGTAAGGCGGCATCTGCTGCGGTCAGCCGGCTGGCAGGCTTATGGAAATAACGCTGAGAAGCCGCCTCAACGCCAAAGATGCCGGGCCCGAACTCCGCAATATTGAGATAGACGGTTAAAATACGCCGCTTCGTCCAGACCGTTTCAATTCCTACCGTCAGACCCGCTTCCAGACCTTTACGCACCCAGCTGCGACCATCCCAGAGGAACAGATTCTTCGCCGTCTGTTGAGACAGCGTGGACGCCCCACGCATCCGGCTATCGCTGTTATCCAGTACAGACTCAATCGCCGCCACATCAAAGCCCCAATGGGTGGGAAACTTTTGATCTTCTGAGGCGATAACGGCCAGCCCCATCCAGGGCGAAATCTCGTCATGGCCGACCCAGTCTGAATGGGCGACATAACTAAAATCACCGCGTAACCAGGCTCCGATCTGTCGTTCAGCCATCACCGCTGAGAACGGCACGGGTAAGAACGAAAAGAGTAAAATGCCCGCCAGCCATATTCCCAGCCACACCAGTACGATACGACCAACAATACGTCTGATACGCTGTCCGACGCTTCCTTTATGCTTGTTCATGCAATCTTCCCACACTTGTTTCAGACGTTAATCAATCACTCATGTAATCACTGCTAAAAAAGCAGCCTTTTTACGATTATCGCTGAAAACTGACAGGCTGTTTCCAGACTTTATTCAATCATTTTGCATCAACATGCTGCAACAGTTCGAAATAGTTCAAGTACTTCCGCAAAAAAGGAATCGGTTCCATTCATTGCCATTGCTTAGCATCTTTCCAGATAAACACTTAATCATGAGTAATAAGCGCCCGCATGAATCATTTACCATGCTTAACTGTTATTGTTTTCTTAATCCTGCCGCGCCTAAAGGTTAATCAGAATTATCGTTATAACGGATAAATAAGCAGCGCTTAATAGCGTCACGGGTTGCCAGAATGGCACTATTTCCTTCCAGTAATAACCCTGATAGCAGAACGACAGAAGGACAAACTTTTAGATTCTTTTTTATCATTCCAAATCGTTTTGGATAATTCGTGTCATTTCAGGCAGCGCGCTTGCAATATCAGCGCGTTAGCCTCACTCAAAAGGCAAATGTTAACGGCGGCTCACTTTGGTGCTGCTCAGCCTCAGTTTCCCTGCCCGGCAGCATTAAAACTACACGAAAAAGCGTAAAACTGATTAAAATAGCAGCAACACAGCACAGAAATTAATTCCTTACTTGACTGTGTTGCCAAATTAATGTTTTCTGTATTTAAACGCTGCTCAATATCACAAATTTTAATGAATCTTGTCGCATGAGAAGATGAATTTGCTAAGGTGATGACAGTGTTAACCAATACCCTGCGGCTGCATTAATTATTCAAATCATAGCGGCCGCAATGATTTCCCTGGTGTTGGCGCAGTATTTCGCGCACCCCGGCCTCGGCTGGGGTCATTTTTTTCCGGGGTATCACTTATCCTGCTCTGCCACCCAGTCGCGTAATACCTGCACATCGTGTCGCCATTCATGCTTCAGCTCATCAATCCATTCACCCACATTGTCCCACCACGCCGGTAACTCCGGACTCTGAATCTGTTTCGCCAGCATCTGCAAACGCTGCAGCCCGACCGAACCCGCCGCCCCTTTGATTTTGTGTCCCTCTTCAGCAATGCCTTTCTGATCGCGCGCCATCAGATTCGACTCCAGCACCGCAAGGTAGTCCGGCATCATCTTTTCAAACATCGTCAGGCTTTGGGTAATAAGGCTGGGACCAACCAGCTCGATATACTGTTCGAGCATCGCGACATCCAGCAGCATCCGGGTTTTGTCATCGCTGACATCAGCGATCTCCTCTTCCGGTTCTGCCTGATAATCCCAGTACTTTTTAATCATCGCAGTGAGTGCCGGCACTGCCAGCGGTTTGCTGAGCACGTCATCCATTCCCGCGTCGAAGTACTCTTTTTTGTCTTTGAGAACATTGGCGGTAAGAGCAACCAGCGGGGGCAGATGCGTTCCCTGGTACTGCTGGCGAATCGCACGTGAGACATCCAGCCCGGTCATATCGGGCAGCTGAATGTCCAGCAGCACCAGGTCAAACTCCAGCGGGTCAAACATCGCCAGCGCCTCACTGCCGGTCATGGCGACTTCCACACTGCAGCCCAGCTTCTCCAGTACCGAGCGCGCGACAATCACATTAAGCTCAATATCTTCAACCAGCAGCACGTGCAGCGCAGGCAGTGGCAGGCTGTCGTCCACGCCTTCATCCTCCACCTCTTCAGCAATGCGTGGCGCTTTAATCTCTACGGTGAAGCAGGAACCCTGTCCCGGCGCACTGTGCACCCGGATATCACCGCCCATCGCCTGCGCCAGGCGGCGTGATACTGCCAGCCCGATGCCGGTACCGGTAGCCGGTTTACCGCCATGCTGATCTTTGACCTGATAATACATAGCGAAGATCTTGTCCTGCTCCTCCTGACGGATACCCATGCCGGAGTCCTGCACCTCAAAGCGCAGCGTCTCGTCCTGCTCATAGGTTACCCGCACCACGATCTCGCCCTGCTGGGTGAACTTCACGGCGTTACCAATCAGGTTCCACAGAATCTGGCGCAGACGCGTTCCATCGGTCGAGATCATATGCGGCAGCGGCAGTTGCGGCGCGAGCACAAACTTCAGCCCTTTCGGCTGTGCCAGCAGGCCAGAGAGGTTTTCTAAATCGGCCAGGAAACCGGTGAAGTCGAGCGGCTGATTATCCAGCTGTACTTTACGGCGCTCGATTTTGTCCACCTCAATCACATCATTAAAGATGTTGCCCAGCGTGATGGCGGAGACGTGGATGGTTTTGAGATATTTCAGCTGTTCCTGATTGAGGTCGGTGTCCAGCAGGATGCGGCTCAGGCCGACAATGCCATTAAGCGGCGTACGAAGCTCGTGGCTGATCGTAGAGATAAAGGTGGTCTTCTCCCGGCTGGCGTTCTCTAACGCGTCCTGATAGCGCTTACGTTCGGTTATATCGCGGCCAAAGCCCATCAATCCGCTGCGCTTACCCACGCGGTCGTAGTAAGGCACTTTACGGATCTCGAAGCAGGCTTTGCGTCCGTCGGGATATTGCAGCCACTGTTCATAGGTCAGCGAGACGTTGTGGCGGAACACCTTCTCGTCCGTTTCCAGCACCTTAGTGGCCGCTTCATCATCATAGATATCGCGCGGCGTCAGGCCAATCAGCTGCTTTTCGCTTTTGCCGGTCAGCAGCTCCATTGCACGGTTGCAGCCGGAGAACTGTTTATCGATGTTGCGATAGAACACCAGGTCAGGCGAGGCATCCAGGAAGGAGCGCAGGAAGGAGGATTGCTGTTCCAGCTCAATCTGTGCCTGCTCACGACGCGTTACCTCTTCACGCAGCTTATCCATCACCTGTTCGCGTGCCAGCTCCGCCTTTTTACGATCGCTGATCTCCTGATTCAGCTGCGTAATGGTCTCTTTCATCTGCTGATTGAGTTCCAGATCGCGGGTACGCATCTCTTCCAGCTTATCCACCAGCCGTGCCAGGCGTTGCCGTGACTCCTCCAGCTGATCGACCACCACCGAGAGGAAATAGACCGCCCAGGGCGTGATCAGCAGCCCGAAGAAGACCGAACGCACCACGTCAATACTCTCGACATGGCCCCGCAGTACCATCGTGACCGCCATCTGGACAATCATCGCCAGCACCACCAGCGCAGACGCCAGCAGCAGCGAGAACCTCACCAGTCCAAGCTTCACCATTAAATCAACGTAGTACTGCGCCAACAGACGAATTTGTTTCATAACAACTCCCTGGAAGAGAAACAGCCTCATAATAGCGCAGTTAACCCGCTGCCGTCGCAGCACGTCGCGTGGAGATAAGGGATCAAATGCGCTTTTATGGTGCAGCAGCCTCGCCGATCGGCGACGTTAAGGACAAAGCGGTTAAAACCCTTGACTGACTGTGCCAAATGAATAATCTGTAAGGCCGCCAGCGAATCACCGATTTCTCTGTACGGCCTTTTTTCAATATCCTGGCAGCGTCCTGTTGCACAGGCACACCCTTTTATATGCATAGCCATTCATCTTTAATGCTGTTTTAAGCATGCCCATGCTGATTAATTTTTCTTATAACCAACCGCGGTTTCATTCAAATAACCGGACATAAGAAAAACAGATACATGCTATGCATCATGGGTGCTGAACAGCATTTAATGCTGCTTAACACCCTGTCACCAGCATGGTGCAGAGATCTGACGCCTGCACTACAGTGAGTCAGTTCACATTTATCGGCCTGTCGCCAGGCACCAGAGTGATACATTTTAAACCTTAAAAAGTATTTAATTCATAGACTTAAGCAGTTAAAACGCCTGATAATCCCGTCTGACCGCCCTATTTGACCTGATTACGCTTTCCCGATAAGTTGGAAATCCGCTGAAAGCTTTCCAGACGGGCCATTGTCTCGGCATATCTATGCAACAAGAAGACTCCCGCGTGGTTTAAGTCATCTCCTTTAAGAGACCGGAAATCAGAGAGCAGCTCAATTAAGGACGTTTTACCGATGTCTGGAGAGAAATGCTCAGGGCTATGACGCGCGCTCGACAGAGCATGGCGATGAAAATGATAGCGCCCCCGTTGCGCTCAGACCCTGAAACAGTGCAGGTAATGTCAAAGCAGTTTAAGGAGACCCTCAATGTCCACTAAAAAACCTCAATCCTATGGCTTGTATGATCCGACAGCAGGCAGTGACAGCTGTGGTGTAGGTTTCATTACGCGTAAGGACGGCGAGCAGACCCACGAGATTCTGCAGATGGCGCACAGCGCCCTGTGTACGGTGCCTCACCGCGGCGGCATGTCAGCGGAAGGCGTTGGCGACGGCGCGGGGGTCAACGTTGATCTTTCGCTGCAATTCTTCCGCAAAATTACCGGCCAGCCGCTGGAAGCGGGACGCTTTGGTGTCGGTAACTTCTTTGTGCCGAAAGATGCTGAGCTGCGCGCGAATGCCGAACGTCTGGTGGATGAAACCCTCAGCAGCTTTGGTCTGCCGGTACTTATGAAGCGTGACATGCCGCTCGACAGCAGCGTGACGCGCCCGGCAGCCGCGCAGTTCCAGTTACCGATTCTGCAGTGGATTTTCACTGCGCCACAGGATGTGGTTGATCAGAACGACTTCGAAAAACGCATCTACCGTGCCCTGTTAACCATTGAAGCCCGAGCCTTTACCGAAAGCGAATTTGGCGGCCTCTATCCGCTGTCGCTGTCGTCACGCACGCAGGTATTCAAAGCCCGTCTGAATTCCAATGAGGTGATCCCTTACTTCAAAGATCTGACCGATCCGGATCATCAGGTGCGCGGGCTGTTTTTCCATACCCGCTTCTCCACTAACACCGATCCCCATACCACGATGGCGCAGCCGTTCCGCCTGATGGCGCACAACGGCGAGCTGAACACTGACCGTAAAAACCGCATCGCTGAGTCCGCGCTGGCGCTGGCCCGTGGCAAGACCATCGTGCGGCCTAAAGGCCAGTCCGACAGTTCGCGCCTGGATCAGAGCATCCACAGCCGTCTGATGGAAGATGACCTCGATCTGATCACCGCCGTGGTGTCGATGATGCCGCCCGCCTGGGAAAACGACAGCGCGCTGTCGCCAGAAGTGCGTGACATGCTGGAGTACTTCTCGCTGTATGAAGAGAAGAACGACGGCCCTGCTGCCTTAATCTTTGGTAATGGCGAAGTAATTGGCGCCCGTCTTGATCGTCTGGGTCTGCGTCCACTGCGTTCAGTAGAAACCGCTGACTATATCGGTGCGATGTCGGAAGCGGGCCAGATCGCCTTCCCACCTGAAAGCGTGTTGCGTCGTGGGCGTATCGAAGCGGGCGGTATGCTCTATTTCGATCACCGTGAAAAACGCAGCTATACCACGCTGCAGGCGCTGGAAAAACTGGCCGCAGAGAAAGATTATTCGGCGTTGCTGCGTGAAGCGCGCGTCGGTCTTGACGATCTGCCCGAGATCCCGGCAGAACAACAGGGTTCACCGCTGCGTTATCGTGGCGATCTGAAAACGTATCAGCGCTTTGTTGCCTACTACTACAACCAGGAAAGCTTCAAGTTCATGATGGATCCGATGCTGAATACCGGCGCAGAGAAGATCTCCGCGATGGGTTACGGCAACGCCATCAACGGCTTATCCGATCATGAAGGCGGTATGGCGCACTACTTCTCTCAGCGCTTTGCGCAGGTCACCAACCCGCCGCTGGACTCAATCCGCGAAGTGGATGGCATGACGTTGCGTGTCGCGCTGGGGGCAAAACCCCATCTGGGCCGCAGCAAAGGCCGTCAGATTGTGGTGCCGACCCCGATTCTCAGCCACCTCGATATGCTGCGTTTACGCGAGCAGACTATCGCACCTTATGCCCGCTTTGAGATGCTCTATGAGCCGGTGATCGGCAAAGATCTGCTGAGCACCACCGCGAACGCGAATGCTTTGGAAAAAGCGATTGATGACCTGGCGCAACAGGTGGTTGATTTTGCCCGTACCCAGGGTGGCATCGCCGTACTTACCGATCGCCATATCTCTTCAAAGCACGCCGCGATCCCGATGCTGCTGGTGGTTTCCGCCATCAACCAGCGCCTGATAAAGGAAGGGTTGCGTCTGGATGTTTCTCTGGTGGTTGAAAGCGGCCAGAGCATCTCGTCGCACCACATTGCCGCCACACTTGGCTTTGGAGCGTCAGCTATCTATCCGCTGGGCGTACAGATGCGCGCAGAGGAGAAATTTGGTGAAGGTGAAGAAGGTAACAAAGCCTTTAAGCGCTATGCCAAAGCGGCTGAAAAAGCACTGATGAAAACCATGGGCAAAGTGGGCCTCTGTACCGTTGAGAGCTACAGCAGCGGTGAGTTCTTTGAGCCTAACTTCCTCAACACCGATGATCCGGTGCTGAAAAAGTATTTCCCGAATATCAAAACGCCGGTGGGCGGCGCAGGCTTCGCGACGATCGCGCAGATGGCCGTTGACTGGCACCAGAGCGCACTGAAGATTCAGGGCGAATCTGAAGTTCCGTTGCTGGGCCTGTTCAAAGAGCGTGCAGAAGGCGCAGGTCACTCCTACGGCACCATCGCCGTGCGGACCTTTATCGATATGACCGAAGAACCGATTCGCTTTGCCGACAAAGCGCGCGAAGAGGACAACTTCATCCGCCTGATGACGCTGGCTAAACTGGATAATGCGTTTGGCATCAAGCCAGAGACCTTTAAAGACAGCAGCTTTGAGCGCATCCCGGATGAGGTGATTAATAATTTCGCGATTACTGCTGATTACCGTCAGTTCTCAAGCCTGATGTATGAAGAGCGTAAACGTCGCCCGGCGGCCCTGCGCGACATCCTGACATTCCCGGCTGACCTGACCCACATCGACAGCGAAGCGGAGTTCCGCCGCAAGCTGGGACGCTACTCGCTGACCAACAACGGCTTTGCCATTCGTGGCATGGAGTGTGAAGCGGTAGATGGCAGCCTGAATCACTTTATGCTGCGTCTGACCGATGCGATTGAAGGACTGAAGCCTGAGAGCGAACGCCTGCAGAACCTGTCTCGCGCCCTGAAATCCCGCTTCGGCGACGATATTGAAAGCAGCGAAGTGGTGACTGGCGGTCTGAAAGTGACCGCTTACGGTAAAGCGGCCGATTATCTGTCACGTATCTTCACCACCCTGCCCTCACTGCCACTGAGCGAAGTGCAGCCAGCCTGTGAAATTACCCGTACCTTTGCCTCCGGGGCGATGAGCCACGGTGCGCTGGTGGCTCCCGCTCATGAAGCGGTCGCGCACGGCACCAATATGGTCGGTGGCATGAGTAACTGCGGTGAAGGCGGCGAGCATTACTCCCGTCACGGCACCATTCGTGCCTCACGCATCAAACAGCTGGCTTCGGGCCGTTTTGGCGTCTGGGCTGCCTATCTGGCGGATCCGATGCTGGAAGAGCTGGAGATCAAAATTGGTCAGGGTGCGAAACCTGGCGAAGGCGGTCAGTTACCGGCGGCCAAAGTTACCGTCGAGATTGCTGCCGCGCGTGGCGGTACGCCTGGCGTCGAGCTGGTCTCACCGCCGCCGCATCACGACACCTATTCCATCGAAGATCTGGCGCAGCTGATCCACGACTGCAAAGCCGCGCGGGTGCGCGTTATCGTCAAGCTGGTCTCGTCTGAAGGGATCGGCACCATCGCGGTCGGCGTGGCCAAAGCCGGTGCAGACGTGATTAACGTTGCGGGTAACACCGGCGGTACCGGCGCTGCGTCGGTGACCAGCCTGAAATATACCGGACGCGTGGCTGAAATCGGCATCGCTGAAGTCCACCAGGCGCTGTGCGCCAACGGCCTGCGTGAGAAAGTGCTGCTGCGCTGCTCTGGCGCACAGCAGACCGGCAGCGACGTGGTGAAATCTGCGCTGCTGGGCGGCGACAGCTTTGAGTTCGGTACGACGGCGCTGATGATGCTGAAATGCGTGATGGCGAAGAACTGTAACGTTAAGTGCCCGGCTGGCTTAACCACGAATGCCGAAGCGTTTGATGGCGATCCGCGTCAGCTGGCGCAGTATTTCCTCAACGTGGCGCATGAAGTGCGTGAAATCCTTGCGCGTATGGGCCTGCGCTCCCTGCGTGAGGCACGCGGTCGCTCTGACCTGTTGCACCTGATGGATCACCCGCTGGAAGTGGGCAAGCTCGACTTACGCGCCATGCTTACCGTGGTGCCTGAGCTGAAAATCGACAAGCCGGTTTATCTGGAAAAAGATTTTGAGCTGGATGATGTCTGGATTGAGCAACTGAAGCTGTCGCTGGTGGATCAGGGAAATCCTGACGTCACTCTGGGCAACAACATCGTGCTGAATAACCGAAACAAAAGTGTCGGCGGCCAGCTGGCCATCGATATTGAGCGGATGCTGAACCATCAGCTGAGTTCTGAGCAGCTGCAGGCGATGCCTGCCGTAATGACTGACGACCGCGGTCGTCGTTATCTGGCCCCTGAGAGCGTAAAAATTTCCACCACCGGTTCTGCCGGTCAGTCGTTTGGTGCCTTCTGCAACGATGGCATGCAGCTGACCCATTACGGCACCTGTAACGACGGTGTCGGCAAAGGACAGTGTGGCGGCGAACTGATCGTGATGTCGCCTGGTGGCGGCGCGCAGGATGCCGATGGCAACGTGCTGATTGGTAACTTTGCGCTGTTTGGCGCGACAGGCGGACGTCTGTTCGTGCAGGGCCAGGCCGGTGACCGTTTCGCGGTGCGTAACTCCGGTGCCACCGCCGTGGTTGAAGGCGTCGGTGACTTCTGCTGCGAATATATGACCAACGGTGCCATCCTCAACCTGGGCACCTTCGGTAAAGGATTTGGCAACGGCATGAGCGGCGGCTTCGCCTACCAGTACGACCCCTATGGATCGCTGGCCAGCCATGCTGCCGGTGATTCGGTGCAGTTCGGCTCGATTGCCGATCAGGATGAGATGGCCCAGGTGCACAAGCAGGCGGTGCTGACCATGCTGAACTGGCATCTGGAGGCGACCAAATCACCACGTGCCGCCTGGCTGCTGGAGAACTGGGAAACAGAGTGTCACCACTTTGTTTACGTGATGCCGCGCTCGCTGCTGCTCTATCAGGATGGCGGCGAGATTCTGAAAGCCAAGAGCCGTAAAGATCTGCTCGAAGAGCTGTCGACGGCGCTGGCAGGCCATCAGGTGGCGAAGTTTAAAGCCGCATGGCGTCAGGGTAAAACCATCGCCAACGGTGCCGTACCGGCTTATGGCGCGACCGATACGCTGGAGATGTTTGTCCTGCTGAACAACTACACCGTGCTGAGTTTTGCCCAGCAGCTGGCGCTGGGGAAATTACCGAAAGGCACCCCGGTTGAAGATGCGGCAGTTGAAAAAGCGGTCCGTAATCTGTTGATGACGGAAGACTTTTCGCTGATAAGCAAGCTGCAGCGTCATGCCCGTTCCGCTATCGAGAGCTACAGCGATGATGAACTGGCGAGTCTGATTGGTACCAAACGCATGTCAGATTACAAAGCGGCGCTGACGCAACGTAACATCCGCTCCATGGACAGTCTGGCAACCTATGGCTGGATCATGTATCAGGATGCCTGTAACCGGGAAGTGCTGGGCCACCTGCCTGACTTTGAAGAGCTGTTTGCACGTGCGGCATTGCCGGAAATCGCCGCTGCGGTGGGTAAACTCTCCTGACAGTGATACTGATCAGGCTGAACTGAATATTATTAATTGATCATTGCCCGGATTAATCGTTGTACCGGACAGATGCAGCACCGCTCTCCCCTGTCGCACATGATGCGGCGCGGGAAAGCGGAACCGCTTTCACACCGGACAATGCCACTGATGACGGGCGAGAACGGGATTGAGTAAAAGTACCCATGAAAATTCCTTATATTCCAGAAGATGCACCTTTTAATGGCGATCAGAAGTACTGGCTGGCTGGCTTTCTTGCGGGTCTGCACTCCCGTTTGCTGGTATTAGAAGACAAGCAGCAACCCGCCGCGGGCACAAGCGCAGCCGCGACGACGCAACTGCACATTCTTTATGGCTCACAGACCGGCAATGCTGAAGCACTGGCGCAGACCGCAGCGAAATCTGCGCGCGCTAAAGGTCTGGTGCCGGTGGTTCAGGCGCTGGGCGATGTCGATCTCGACGTATTTGCCACCATGCGCCATGTACTGATCGTCACCTCGACCTATGGCGAAGGTGAAATGCCGGACAACGCGCAGCTGTTCTGGGACGCGATCTCTGCCAGTACCGCACCGCGTCTGGAGCAGATGCATTTCGCCGTGCTGGCGATTGGCGATACCGGCTACGATGGCTTCTGTCAGGCGGGTAAATTCATTGATATGCGTCTTGAGCAGTTGGGCGCGAAACGCGTGGTTGATCGTATCGATTGTGATATCGATTTTGAGGAGCCTTCCAGCGAGTGGCTGAACAGCTCAATGCCACAGTTTGCCGCCAGCGCGGGCAGCAGCGGCACCGTGCTGGAAAGCGCGCCTGAAGCGCCAGTCATTCCAGGCAGCAACAAATCCAATCCATACGCCGCCGCGCTGATCACTAACAAGCGTTTGTCAGGCGAGCAGTCAGCCAAAGATATTCGTCATTTCGAGTTCGACCTGTCTGACAGCGGCCTGAAGTATGAAGCGGGCGATGCGCTGGGCGTAATTCCGGTCAACGAGCCGTCGCTGGTCAGCCTGCTGCTGACCCAGCTTAACGCGGACTACGAGACGCCGGTGCCCGGCTTTGATCGCAGCCTTGGCGACCTGCTGACCTATCAGTTTGAGATCTCAGAGCCGTCACGCAAGTTAATCGAATGGGTCGGGCAGAACACCACCAACCAGGAGCTGCGTCATGTGTTACAGCATGATGATAAGGATGCGCTGGGCGTGTGGCTGTGGGGCAAAGATGCCCTTGACCTGCTGCAGCTTGAGCTGACGCGCACGCTGGCGGTACCCGAGTTTGTCGCGCTGCTGCGTCCGCTGCAGCATCGCGCTTACTCAATTTCATCCAGCTCTAAAGCCCATCCTGACCAGGTGCATCTGACCGTTGCCTCGGTGCGTTATCACAGTGGCGGCCGTAATCGCGGTGGCGTCTGCTCAACCTACCTGGCCGAGCGTGTGCGTCGCGGTGAGAAGCCCGCCATCTTTATCTCACCCAATAAATCGTTCCGCGTGCCTGCCAACAACAGCGCACCGCTGATCATGGTGGGACCAGGTACCGGTATCGCCCCATTCCGTGCTTTCCTGCAGGAGCGCCAGGCAACCGGCGCGCAGGGCAAAAACTGGCTGTTCTTCGGCGATCAGCATCAGGAACATGACTTTATCTATCAGGATGAATTACTTGCCTGGCGCGATAATGGCTTGCTGACGCGTCTGGATCTGGCCTTCTCACGCGATCAGGAGAAGAAAATCTACGTGCAGAGCCGGATGCTTGAACAGGGCGCTGAGTTGTATGCCTGGCTGCAGGAAGGGGCTTACTTCTATGTCTGTGGCGATGCATCGCGTATGGCGAAGGATGTGGATAACGCGCTGTATGAAGTGGTTCGCCAGTTTGGTGGTCTCTCCACCGAGCGCGCTGCTGACTATGTCGATCAGCTGAAGAAAGAGAAGCGCTACCTGCGCGACGTCTATTGATCGCGATGGTCTGCTGAAAAAATCCGGCTTGCGCAGGCAGCCGGATTTTTTTATGGCTGACAGGCAAAAAAATACCCGTCGGATGGACGGGTATTCGCTGTTATGTCACTGCTATTTCACTACGCGCAGTGAAGGTCGTCCACCACGTGGCGGTGGATCGTCATCAGGCGGTGTCTCGTCATCGCTGGCATCGTCAGGACGATCACCATCAATCACCGACATCATAGTCTCTTCCTGACCCTCTGACGCCTCATGCGTGCCCAGCTCGTAAGCCGGTTCCGGTTCAAACATCGTCCCGGCGCCATTTTCACGCGCATAGATTGCCAGAATCGCCGCCATCGGCACGTTAACCTGGCGAGGAACGCCACCAAAGCGGGCGTTGAACGACACCTGATCGTTTGCCAGATCGAGGTTACCGACAGCACGTGGCGCAATGTTCAGGACTATCTGACCATCGCGCGCATACTCCAGCGGCACCTGCACACCCGGCAGATTTATGTCGACCACCAGATGCGGCGTCAGCTGGTTGTCGAGCAACCAGTCATAAAAGGCGCGCAGCAGATAGGGACGACGTGCAGTAAGTTGCGACATTTCCATACGTTAAGCCCGGGCTTGCAGCCGCATTTCACGTTCAGCTTCAGTTAATGAAGCGAGGAAAGAGTCACGCTCAAATACGCGATTCATGTAACCTTTCAGCTCTTTTGAACCTGAGCCGATCAAATCGATACCCATTGACGGCAGACGCCATAACAGCGGAGCCAGATAGCAATCAACCAGGCTGAACTCTTCGCTCATGAAATAAGGCGTACGGCCAAACAGTGGCGCGATAGCCAGCAGCTCTTCACGCAGTTGCTTGCGTGCCGCTTCCGCTTCCTGACCGCTGCTATTCTCTACTTTCCTCATCAGGCTATACCAGTCCTGCTCGATGCGGTGCATCATCAGGCGGCTATCACCACGGGCAACCGGATAAACCGGCATCAGTGGCGGATGCGGGAAGCGCTCATCTAAATATTCCATGATGATGCGTGATTCATACAGCGTCAGCTCACGATCTACCAGCGTCGGTACCGTGCGATACGGATTGAGGTCAATCAGATCCTGCGGCAGGTTATCCATTTCGACCTGCTCGATCTCTACGCTGACACCCTTCTCCGCCAGGACGATACGTACCTGATGGCTGAAAATGTCAGTAGGACCAGAAAACAGCGTCATTACCGAACGTTTGTTGGCAGCGACAGCCATGAAAACCTCCAAGTTTGTTCACAAAAAGATACTGCGAATAGCCAACCACACGGCGACTCACTTGCTTATCGAACTCGCACGCAACCTGGTTAGCTGCGTCACAGATACTGACGCCCCGACAGTGGGGAGGCGCATAACGCACCGGCCTGCGGGCGCAAAGTGACACAGAGTTTACCAGATTTTAGGCTGCTTGTGGGCGTGGAATGAATCTTTGCAGGTAAATTGAGCGCGGCGTTACGGTTTTCGCGGACAGTTTATGGGAAGGCAGAAAATAAAAAACCCGCCGAAGCGGGTTTTTTGAGCCAATTGCCGCAGCCGGAGCTGCAAACAATTAACGCTTGGAGAACTGAGGACGACGACGTGCTTTACGCAGGCCGACTTTCTTACGTTCAACCTGACGCGCATCACGCGTTACGAAGCCAGCTTTACGCAGCTCGCCACGCAGTGATTCGTCGTATTCCATCAGAGCGCGGGTGATACCGTGACGGATCGCACCAGCCTGACCAGAAATACCGCCACCTTTAACAGTGACATAGAGATCGAATTTACCAACCAGGTCCAGCAGCTCAAGCGGCTGACGAACTACCATGCGGGCAGTTTCGCGACCGAAGTACTGTTCCAGAGAACGTTGGTTAATTACGATGTTACCGCTACCCGGCTTAATGAATACGCGAGCGGTAGAGCTTTTGCGGCGACCAGTGCCGTAGTTTTGAGTTTCAGCCATTGCCTTTAATCCCGATTAAATGTCAAGAACTTGCGGTTGCTGTGCCGCATGGGTGTGCTCGTTGCCTGCGTAAACTTTCAGTTTACGGTACATAGCACGACCCAGCGGGCCCTTCGGCAGCATGCCTTTAACCGCGATCTCAATCACACGCTCAGGACGGCGAGCAATCATCTCTTCAAAGGTCGCCTGTTTGATACCACCGATGTGGCCAGTGTGGTGATAGTAGATCTTGTCAGTACGCTTGTTGCCGGTTACAGCAACTTTTTCTGCGTTCAGAACGATGATGTAATCACCCGTATCAACGTGCGGAGTGTATTCCGCTTTATGCTTACCACGCAGACGGCGCGCCAGTTCAGTCGCCAGGCGACCCAAAGTTTTGCCCGTTGCGTCAACTACAAACCAGTCACGTTGGACGGTTTCTGGTTTAGCTGTAAAAGTTTTCATCGAAAAGCTTACCCAAATTAAGTTACACGTTGGTGAAATCCCAAACGCTTAAGTAAACGAATGAGGCTCACACGACCATTTTGACCAGCAAGCCACCCCTTCGGATAGAGTTACTGGAACACAGAGGATTTGGGAAAAAAATCCTTTGCTGTAACGTGGGGTCGCAAGATTATAGAGAAGTCGGTTACAAAAATCGAACCCTATTTCGGTATTTATCCCGATTATTCTCACGGCAGGTGCGGTAAACGCAGATACTCTTCGCTCTGCATCTCCTGAAGTCGGGATAAACAGCGCTGGTATTCAAACTTCAGCCGCGTGCCCTGATAAATCTCGGTCAGTGACGTTTCTGCCGCGACCACCAGCTTCACATGCCGTTCATAGAACTCATCGACCAGTGCGAGGAAACGCCGTGCCTGATCTTCGGTTTTGTAGATCATCACCGGCACGTCATACAGCAGCACACTGTGAAAACGGCGCGACAGCGCAATATAGTCATGCTGGCTGCGCCCTTCGCCACACAGAGTGGTGAAATTAATCGCCAGCACGCCCTCGCTGACGCCCAGCGTCGGCATCTGGCGGTGATTAATTTCCAGAACCGGCGCATCTTCAGGCTGGCTGCCCGACAGTGCTTTAAACATCCGCGCCATTTCAGCGTGCGTCTCTTTGTTCAGCGGAGAGTTCCACAGGTGCGCGGAGGTCAGCGTGCGTAACCGATAGTCGATACCGGCATCCACATTCATCACATCACAATGACGTTTGATCTGCTCGATGGCAGGCAGGAAGCGCGCGCGCTGCAGACCATTACGATAGAGATCATCAGGCGGAATGTTCGAGGTGGCCACCAGCGCAATGCCGCGTTCAAACAGCGCTTCCATCAGCGTGCCCAGCAGCATCGCATCGGTGATATCGGAGACAAAAAATTCATCAAAACAGAGGATATCCGTTTCTGCTTTGAATTTGTCCGCAATAATCAGTAACGGATCGCTCTGCCCCTGAAGCTGCGTCAGCTCTTCATGCACCCGCAGCATAAAGCGGTGGAAGTGCAGACGCAGTTTGCGATCGCCAGGAATAGACTGAAAAAAGAGATCCATGACCCAGGTCTTACCGCGACCGACACCGCCCCACATATAGAGTCCACGTACCGGTTGTGGCGTCTCGTTTTTCTCTTTACCGATCAATTTTGACAGGCGACCCAGCAGGCCGGATGTGGCAGGCGCGGCGGATTGTTGCCGGGCAACCAGCGCCTGCTGCAGCGCGTCTAAACGGGTAATCGCTTCACGTTGTACGTCATCGGGCCTGAATTCGCCCTGCGACAGCGCCTGTTCATAGCGTGCAAGCGGAGTTGAGGTTTGCATTGTTGTTTCAAAGTCCCTGAATGGTGTCTGATTCATACCACGGTTGCTGAAAAAAAGGCCGTTCTACACTAAGCCATGCTGCTCCAGAGTTCCACATCCATAAGATTAACGGGTATAGTGACTATTATTGAAATGGTGCAATGCCCTACGGAACAATGGAAATAACACGGGAGTCATTATGACCTGGGAATACGGGCTAATTGGTTTAGTGGTTGGTATTATTGTCGGCGCAGTCGCCATGCGTTTTGGCAACAAAAAGCTGCGTGAGCAGCGCAGCATGCAGTACGAGCTGGAAAAATCGAAAGCGGAGCTGGCGGATTATCGCGAAGAGCTGACCAATCACTTCGCGCAGAGCGCGGAGCTGCTGGACAACATGGCGCGTGATTATCGTCAGCTCTATCAGCACATGGCAAAAGGCTCAAATGACCTGCTGCCGAATCTGCCTGGCCAGAAAAATCCGTTTGCCTATCAGCTGACTGAAGCCGAAGCGGACAACGATCAGGTGCCGGTGCAGATGCCGCGCGACTATTCTGAAGGCGCATCCGGTTTACTGCGTGGCGAGCGCCCTGCCCGCGACTAATCTTTTTGGGGCGCAGCCTGTCTGCGCCCGCTGTTTTTGCGAACCCTGACCGCAAATGACTGTCACACTTATTAATTCCTCCCACCTTTTGCAGCGAGAGCGTTGTAGCAATGAAAAAACAAGCACGCCTGTTTAGCGCATTAGCCCTGAGTATTGGGATGAGCCTTGCCGCCGCGCCAGACGCGATGGCAACGCTGCCAGCACAAATTGCGGGCCAGCCGCTGCCGAGTCTGGCACCGATGCTGGAGAAAGTGCTACCTGCCGTGGTCAGTGTGCATGTGGAAGGCACTGATTCGGGTGCACAGGCTCAGGATATTCCTGAACCGCTGAAGCGTTTTTTTGGTCAGATGCCTGGCGGAAATAGTCAGCCACAGCCGTTTGAAGGTTTAGGTTCTGGCGTGATCATCGATGCCGCGAAAGGCTACGTGCTCACCAACAATCACGTAGTCAACGGTGCGGATAAAATCAACGTACAGCTTGGCGACGGCAGTGAATATGAAGCCAAACTCATTGGTCATGATGAGCAGACCGATATCGCGCTGATTCAGATTCAGGGCGCAAAAAACCTCACGCAGGTGAAAGTCGCGGACTCTGACCAGCTGAAAGTGGGTGATTTCGCGGTGGCGATCGGTAACCCGTTCGGGCTGGGACAGACGGCCACCTCCGGTATTATCTCCGCACTGGGCCGTAGCGGCCTGAACCTGGAAGGGCTGGAAAACTTTATTCAGACCGATGCCGCGATCAACCGTGGCAACTCAGGCGGTGCGCTGGTCAACCTTAATGGTGAACTGATCGGTATCAACACCGCGATTCTCGCCTCCAGCGGCGGTAACATCGGTATCGGCTTTGCTATCCCGAGTGATATGGCGATGAACCTCGCGCAGCAGCTGATTAAATTTGGTGAAGTGAAGCGCGGTCAGCTCGGCATCAAAGGCACTGAAATGACAGCCGATATGGCTAAAGCATTCAATGTCGATGCGCAGCGCGGCGCCTTTGTCTCTGAAGTCTTACCGCAATCTGCCGCGCAGAAAGCGGGCGTGAAGTCAGGCGATATCATTACGTCGATCAACGACAAGCCGATTACCAGCTTCGCTGAGTTGCGCGTCAAAGTGGGAACCACGCCGCCAGGTGAACAGGTTAAACTTGGCCTGCTGCGTGAAGGTAAGCCATTAACGGTTACCGTTACGCTGGAGCAGAGCGCACAGAGCACCGCCAGCGCACAGCTGATGTCACCCGCGCTTCAGGGCGCAACCCTCAGTGATGGACAGACTAAAACCGGTGATAAAGGCGTGAAGGTCGATACCATCGAAAAAGGCACACCGGCTGAACAGGTTGGTCTGCAGAAAGATGATGTGATTATCGGCGTTAACCGTAACCGGGTTCAGACCATTGCTGAAATGCGTAAAATACTGGAAGGGAAACCGCCGGTACTGGCACTGAATGTGGTGCGCGGCGATGAAAGTATCTATCTGTTGTTGAGATAAACCTCGCATTACGGCGGACACAAGCACGTGTGTGTCCGCCGCTCTCATGCTATTCTCCCCTGCGATCTCCCCTGGCGTAATTTAACACCATGTTTCTTAAACTTTTGCGTGCCGTGGTGCTGGGCCTGATTGTGGCGGGTATTTTGCTCGCAGCACTGCCTGCACTACGTATGGGCAGCGACGCCCTCTATAACCACGAAAATATTACAGACGAAACGCCCTTTAGCTTCAATCAAGGGGTGCGACGCGCCGTGCCTGCCGTTGTGAACGTTTACAATCGTAGCGCCCACGGCAACAACAATCGTGGCATCACGACCCTGGGTTCAGGGGTGATCATGAATGCAAAAGGCTACATCCTTACCAATAAGCATGTGATCAATAATGCCGATCAAATTATCGTGGCGCTGCAGGATGGCCGCTTCTTTGAAGCGACGCTGGTGGGTTCCGATGGCATGACCGATCTGGCGGTACTGAAAATTACGGCCTCCGGCCTGCCCGTTATCCCCATCAATCCAAATCGCCAGGCGCATATCGGGGATGTGGTGATGGCTATCGGCAACCCCTATAACCTTGGTCAGACGGTCACGCAGGGCATTATCAGCGCCACGGGCCGGGTTGGCTTAAGCTCATCAGGCCGACAGAACTTCCTGCAGACCGATGCGTCAATCAATCAGGGTAACTCCGGCGGCGCGCTGATTAACTCGCTAGGCGAGCTGATGGGCATTAACACCCTGACCTTTGATAAAAGTAGTGATGGTGAAACCCCGGAAGGGATTGGTTTCGCCATTCCAACCGTTTTAGCCTCGAAGATCATGGATAAGCTGATTCGTGATGGTCGGGTGATACGCGGCTATATCGGCATTACCGGGCGTGAGCTGCCGCCGCTGCATGGACAGGGCAGCAATCTGGATCGGGTTCAGGGCATTATTGTCAGCGTGGTCACGCCAGATGGGCCAGCGGATAAAGCCGGGATTCAGGCCAACGATGTGCTGCTCAGCGTTAATGGCAAGCCGGCCATCTCCGCACAGGAGACCATGGATCAGGTAGCAGAAATTCGCCCGGGTTCAGTGATTGATGTGCAGGTACTGCGAAACGATCAGAAACTGACGCTGCCGGTCACCATTCAGGAGTTTCCTGACAGCAGCAGTTAGCTGAAACCTGTGCCAGGTCAGGGATGGCCCGGCTGATCGCAAAGAAGGCCGCCATCCATGGCGGTCGGCCTCGCCATCCTGGCTCGGACGCTTTGCTCTTCATCCGGGCCAACCCTTCCCCTCTAATCCGCCATCGTTTGTGATTAACCGATTAGCAGCGATCCACCGGAAAGGCGATGACATCGCTCAATGACTCCGCTTTCAACGCCAGCATGATCAGGCGATCAATACCCAGTGCGACCCCGGAACAGGCTGGCATGCCATGCGCCAGCGCATCCAGCAGATATGTATCAATAGGATGCACAGGCAGGCCGCGCGCCGCACGGCGACGGTTATCCTGCTCAAAACGCTGACGCTGCTCACGGCTGTCGGTCAGTTCACGGAAACCGTTCGCCAGCTCAATGCCTTTGTAATAGACCTCAAAGCGTTCGGCCACGCGGTGATCTTCGGTGCTGATCTCCGCCAGGGCTGCCTGGCTGGCCGGGAAATGATAAACGAAGCAGGGTTTATCCTGACCAATCTTCGGTTCCACCCCCAGCATAAACAGCAGCATCAGTAAGGTATCGCGATCCTCTTCTGCACGCGCCAGCTCGCCTTCACCCAACTTCTCTGCCGCTTCACGCAACTGCGCTTTATCCGCTGACAGCGGATCCAGCTCAAGATGGCGGATAAACGCCTGCTGATAGGAGAGCGACTCAGCGCTGTCACACTCCAGCACCTGCTGCATCAGATCGTCAACTTCGTTCATCAGACGGTACATATCGTAATGCGGCCGGTACCACTCCAGCATGGTAAATTCCGGGTTGTGGTGACGTCCCGCCTCTTCATTGCGGAAGCTGCGCGCCATCTGGTAGATCGGGCCACTGCCCGCCGCCAGCAGGCGTTTCATATGATATTCCGGGCTGGTCATCAGCCAGAGATCGCGCCCCTGCGCAGCGCCAGGCCCGACAAAACGCGTCTGGAATGGCACCAGATGGATATCGGTAATGGTGGCCTGGCTCATCGCCGGCGTATCCACTTCCAGCACGCCGCGATCGGCAAAGAAACGACGCACTTCTGCTAAAATAGCGGCGCGTTTTAACAAATTGGCGATGGATGCGCTTGGTTGCCAGCTTGCCGTTTCGCTCATGGTGATGACTCCTGATACAAATTAGGGGGGGAAGTCTACCTGCAATGCCTGCGGCAAACAATCTCGTGCCCGTACTGCCAAAAACAGCGTTTCGGCTTCTATACTTAAGCGGTTAAATCACAAAGGAATCCCACTATGTCTCCATGGAAAACAGTTGTTGCCAGCCTGAGTGCTTTTCTCTCTGTCGCCTGCAGCACTACGCCGCCAAAGAACGTCACGGTCGTAGATAACTTTGACAGCCAGCGCTATCTCGGCCAGTGGTATGAGATTGCCCGCCTTAACCACCCTTTTGAGCGCGGACTTGAACAGGTAACGGCAAACTACAGCCCGCGAGAAGATGGCGGCCTGAAGGTAATCAACCGTGGCTATAACGTCAAAAAGCAGCGCTGGCAGGAGAGCGTCGGCAAAGCCTACTTCACCGGTGAACCCACGCGGGCTTCTCTGAAAGTCTCTTTCTTCGGCCCCTTCTATGGCGGCTATAACGTGATTGCTCTCGATCCGGACTACCGCTATGCGCTGGTATGTGGACCGAATCGCCACTATCTCTGGATACTGTCACGCACACCACAACTGGAACCGGGCGTAAAAGAGAAACTGGTTGATCAGGCGCGTCGGGATGGTTTCCCGGTTGAAGAGTTAATCTGGGTAAAACAGAAATAGTGCAGAATCTGACAAGCCGGTACGAAAAGCATTTCGTACCGGTTGGAATAACAGGTTACTTCGTGCTGTTCTGAATCGCCTGGCCGCCCGCTTCGACATCTTCACCTACGCCACGCGTTGTATTACAAGCTGTGAGCAGGGAAGAGAGCACCAGTACAGAGAAGATTGCAGCAATACTTTTCTTTAACATAACAATGTCCTTTTTGATGGATGTAAAGTACAGCGCTTTAAGCATAGCCGGATTTCCGGCAGTTGCTGCTGGCGAGACTTTAAAAAGGACAATCAGTTAAGGTCATTTTGCTGCTCGCGAAATGGCACCACCTAAGTGAGAGACATCTTCGCCAAAACCGTGGAATGTGTTGCAGGCGCTTAACGCAGAGGAGACCAGCAACGCGAACGCGATTAATTTTGCCAGCTTGATCATTTTTTTCTCTCAGACAAGAAAAAGGCGCACCAGAAGATGCGCCTGCGAATCTTATTTCACGCGTGACACGTATTCGCCAGAGCGGGTGTCAACTTTCACCACTTCGCCCTCTTGCACGAACAGTGGCACTTTCACCACGGCACCGGTAGAGAGTTTAGCTGGCTTGCCGCCAGTCCCTGCGGTATCACCTTTCAGGCCTGGATCGGTTTCGATAACTTCAGCTTCGATAAAGTTCGGCGGCTGAACGGCGATCGGACGACCGTTCCACAGCGTAACGATACATTCAGCGTTATCCTGCAGCCATTTTGCTGCATCGCTTACCGTCTTCTCTTCAACCTGGAACTGCTCAAAGCTTTCCGGATGCATGAAGTGGTAGAACTCACCGTCGTTGTACAGGTAGTTCAGGTTGGTATCTACTACGTCAGCGCCTTCGGCGGAGTCGGTAGATTTAAAAGTTTTCTCAACGCGAGAACCCGTCAGCAGGCGACGCATTTTAACGCGCGCGAATGCCTGACCTTTACCCGGTTTAACGAACTCACTGGATTCGATGGCATACGGCTCGCCTTCGAACATGATTTTAAGACCGGGACGGAAATCGTTGCTAGAATAAGTCGCCATGAAGGCCCTCTACGAAAATTGACACTGGTACTAAGCCAAAAAAATGGCACACATTGTAACCCTAAAAACACCTTCCAGAGAAGATTGGTTGCAGCAACTTGCGGATGTTGTCACCGAACCTGATGAATTACTGCGGATTTTAGCCCTTGATCAGCACACTGAGCTGGCTGAAGGTGCGGATGCGCGGCGTCTTTTCGCCTTACGTGTACCGCATGCGTTCATCCGCCGGATGAAAAAAGGCGATGCGCACGACCCGCTGCTGCTTCAGGTACTGACCCGCCGCCAGGAATTCACTGATGCGCCAGGTTATAGCACCGATCCGCTCGATGAACAAAGCAACGTTGTACCTGGATTGCTGCATAAATACCGAAACCGGGCTTTATTGTTGGTAAAAGGCGGCTGCGCCGTCAACTGTCGCTACTGCTTCCGTCGTCATTTCCCCTATCAGGATAATCCCGGCAACAAGCGTAGCTGGCAGGCTGCACTGGACTATATCGCCGATCATCCCGAGCTGGATGAGATCATTTTCTCCGGCGGCGATCCGCTGATGGCGAAAGATCATGAGCTCGCCTGGCTTATCGCCGCGCTGGAACAGATCCCGCATCTGAAACGTCTGCGCATCCACAGCCGTTTACCGGTGGTGATACCGGCGCGCATTACCGATCAGCTCTGTCAGATGCTCAGCGAGACGCATCTGCAGGTGGTGATGGTGACGCACATCAACCATGCGCAGGAGATTGATGATGAGCTGCGTGAGGCGATGAGCAGCCTGAAGCGTGCCGGTGTCACCCTGCTGAATCAGAGCGTCCTGTTGCGTGGCATCAACGATAATGCGCAGACGCTGGCCACCCTGAGCAATGCGCTATTTGATGCCGGCATTCTGCCCTACTATCTGCACGTGCTGGATAAGGTACAGGGTGCGGCGCATTTCTTTGTGTCAGATGACGAGGCCCGCCAGCTGGTGCGTGCATTACTGTCACAGGTCTCCGGCTATCTGGTGCCAAAGCTGGCGCGTGAAATTGGCGGAGAGCCAAGTAAAACACCGTTAGATTTACAGTTACGTCAGGAATAAAAACGGCCAGCAAAAGGCTGGCCGGTTCAATTTGGCAGACTGCCTGATTCACATTATGGGCACTTGTAGACCTGGCCGGTCATTTTGCTGTCGAGTGGCGCGAACGCGGACAACAGGTTCTGCGTCGGACTGGTTGCTCCATAAATCACGTTACCGCCCATCTCCGCTGCGCGATTGCGCAGGTCGTTTGCTGCGCCACGCAGTGCGCTGGTTTCGCCGCCTGCACCGCTCAGCCAGTTGCTCTGAGAGCCGGTAATATTGCCCAGAAGCTGACAGGTATTGCCAGGCTGCTGATCGGTGAACGTCACGCGCTGTCCTGCTGAAGAGAGTTGCGTAGAGCTGCTGCAGCCCGCCAGCAATAACGCGCCAGCCGTCAGTCCGAGCAAGAGGTTAATCCGCATTGTAATCCCCATTTATTATCATCAGAGTCGGGTGGCAGCGTAGCAGAAAAAGGATTTTTCTTTCTGCACATTCATTGCCCTTATCCCGTTATATCGTCTCAATATTTCACGCCGCTTGCAGGCTGGCAAGCGTGCCGATGCTGGTGAATAAAATGAAGCCAGTCGATCAGTCGGCGCAGCCGCAGACAGCGTGACATATCAAGAGGAAAGACGAACGATTGCGCCTTACTTATACTATTTTCCCACCCAAAAGAAAAACCCCCGACCGTTTCCGATCGGGGGTGATGTCAGAGCGTGATGCCCTTAACCGGTGTAGCCATTACGTCGTGCATTTTCGATGCAATCGGCTTTGTTAACGTAGCCCTGACTGGCGGCGCCGGTAATATTGCCGTTGGGCGCCGTTCTTCTCCAGCGCCACTTGTGTGCTTCGTCCTTATAAAATTCCCATTTATCTTGCATTTTAATTTTCCTTAATCTGTTGTTTATCCCTTTCAGAGCGCGCTATTTTGCGCCGGGATCCACGTTAGAGCATCCCGCCCTGACTAAACCATGATGCAGAACATAAAAAAAGTTAATGGGTTTTTCCTGCTGCTGCCAGCATTCAGACGCTGAAAAAGAAAAACCCCCGACCGTTTCCGATCGGGGGTTCTTTGATGACTTAAGCAGTCAACGGCAATTACATCATGCCGCCCATACCGCCCATGCCACCCATACCGCCAGCGCCGCCGCCTAAATCAGGTGCGTCGCCTTTTGGCAGGTCAGTGACCATACATTCGGTCGTGATCATCAGACCCGCAACAGAGGCCGCGTACTGCAGAGCAGAACGGGTCACTTTGGTTGGGTCCAGGATACCGAAGTCGATCATGTTGCCGTACTCTTCAGTCTGCGCGTTGTAACCGTAGTTACCGTCGCCCGCTTTCACGTTGTTAGCGACAACAGATGGCTCTTCACCGGCGTTAGAAACGATCTGACGCAGTGGAGATTCCATCGCGCGCAGCGCAACTTTGATACCGACGTTCTGATCTTCGTTCTGACCACGCAGATCAACCAGCTGTGCTGCCACGCGAACCAGCGCCACACCACCACCAGCAACCACACCTTCTTCTACAGCAGCACGGGTTGCGTGCAGCGCATCTTCAACGCGGGCTTTCTTCTCTTTCATTTCAACTTCAGTTGCTGCGCCTACTTTCAGAACGGCTACGCCGCCTGCCAGTTTCGCTACGCGTTCCTGCAGTTTTTCTTTGTCGTAGTCAGACGTTGCTTCTTCGATCTGCTGACGAATCTGGGTTACACGGCCCTGAATTGTCGCTTCTTCACCCACACCGTCGATGATGGTGGTGGTGTCTTTGTTGATCACAACGCGTTTTGCCTGGCCCAGATCTTCCAGAGCCGCTTTCTCCAGTTCCATACCGATCTCTTCAGAGATTACGGTACCACCGGTCAGGATAGCGATATCCTGCAGCATAGCTTTACGACGGTCGCCGAAGCCTGGTGCTTTAACCGCAGCCACTTTCACGATGCCGCGCATGGTGTTAACCACCAGTGTTGCCAGCGCTTCGCCTTCAACATCTTCCGCGATGATCAGCAGTGGTTTGCCGGCTTTCGCAACGGCTTCCAGCACTGGCAGCATTTCACGGATGTTAGAGATTTTCTTGTCAGCCAGCAGGATGAACGGAGATTCCAGTTCAATCGCACCGGTTTCTGGCTTGTTGATGAAGTAAGGTGACAGGTAGCCGCGATCAAACTGCATACCTTCAACCACATCCAGCTCATCCTGCAGGCCGGTGCCTTCTTCAACGGTGATCACGCCTTCTTTACCCACTTTCTCCATCGCCTGAGCAATCAACTGGCCCACGGTTTCATCGGAGTTAGCAGAGATAGTACCTACCTGCGCAATCGCTTTAGAGTCAGAGCAAGGAACAGACAGCGCTTTCAGTTTCTCAACCGCAGCGATAACAGCCTGGTCAATACCGCGCTTCAGGTCCATCGGGTTCATACCCGCTGCGACCGCTTTCAGGCCTTCGGTGATGATAGACTGTGCCAGTACGGTTGCAGTGGTGGTACCGTCGCCCGCAGCGTCGTTCGCTTTAGAGGCAACTTCTTTCACCATCTGCGCGCCCATGTTCTCAAACTTGTCTTCCAGCTCGATTTCACGTGCAACAGAAACACCATCTTTAGTGATGGTCGGTGCACCAAAAGATTTATCCAGGACTACGTTACGGCCTTTAGGACCCAGGGTAACTTTTACTGCATCTGCCAGTACGTTCACGCCACGCAGCATTTTTACGCGTGCGTCATTACCGAATTTTACGTCTTTAGCTGCCATCTTTAAATATCCCTTAAATTCGTTTCGTTCAGTGAATTACGCGTAAAAATTACGCTTCAACAACGGCCAGAATGTCGCTCTCAGAGATGATAAGCACCTCTTCGTTGTCGATTTTCTCGGTTTTCGCGCCGTAACCTTCGCTGAAGATCACGATGTCGCCAACCTTCACGTCCAGCGGCTTAACGTCGCCACTCTCAAGGATGCGGCCATTGCCGACAGCCAGTACTTCACCACGGGTGGATTTACCGGCTGCGGAACCGGTCAGCACGATGCCGCCAGCTGATTTAGCTTCAACTTCTTTACGCTTGACGATAACGCGATCGTGCAATGGACGAATTTTCATTTGATAGCTCTCCTTTGAGAAGTCCAATCATTCAGTTTTGGGGTTGAACACCGGGCTGCATGGCTTCCGGCCTCGTGACCAGAGAGATAGGGCCGCTGCCACCCACTTTCAAGGGGGCGGACAACAAATTTTTTACCTGTGAGTGATAAGTGATGGCTTTTTGAACAGATGATAGGGCAGATAAAAAACGCAACCCGAAGGTTGCGCCAGCGTGCTGACAAACTCAGAACAGGATGACCCTGGCAGCAACGGTTAAGCTCAGGGCGCAGGAAACAGGGTCAGAAGAGGAAAGCGTCCCGCGCCACGGATGGCGAGGGCCGAGCAGTCATGGATGGCGCGGGCCGAGAAGTCATGGATGGCGCGGGCCGAGCAGTCATGGATGACGATTTTGCGACTTTCCGATCTGACCCTGTTCCCTGTGCGGCTCCGGTCTCACAGCTGGCCGGGTCAGGTTTTTCAACAATCTCACGCAACCCGAGGGTTGCGCTTTCAGAGGTGACAGTTGCGGTTAACGATCCTTGTGATCGTCATGATGCTCAAGGCGATCGCTGTCTTTACGCTCGAACTCGCCATCCATGGTGTAGCCGCTGTCTGGACCGGCTCCCGGTCCCCGCCAGACGCGCAGATGAGGCATCAGCTTCAGCGTCAGATGCTTCTGCACCGGTGGCAGCAGCAGCAGCAGGCCCAGCAGGTCGGTAAAGAAACCAGGCAGCAGCAGCAGGAAACCGGCGATGATCAGCGACACGCTTTTGATCATCTCATTGGCCGGGCTTTCATTACGTGCCAGCTTCTCCTGCATCAGCATAAAGTTTTTCATGCCCTGATTTTTGACCAGCGAGACGCCGATGCACGAGGTGAAGACCACTAGCAGCATGGTAAGCAGCACGCCCATGACGTGTGCAACCTGAATGAAGAGGGAAATCTCAATCCAGGCCAGAACGAAAAAGACTAATAACGGTATCCAGCGCACCGTACTCTCCTGTAAGTAGGGGCTGAACGGCAGCGTGCCGGTCAGCAGAAAGCGTTCATCCTGAGGATGATAAGAAAAGAGATGGGCACCCGCGCCGCCATTTTCAACCGATCCTGTCAAATTTATCCTGCGGGGTTAATTTTGTAACCAACTTCACATATCGTTAACCAGGCTGCAGCATTAAGTGATCTGCATGCGTGCTTTTCATATGCATCAGAATATGATCGCACACGCCCCTATGAAGACGGATAATATGTCGGCACGGGTACACCACGACAAAATAAACACATCCTTTGTGATGGTTAGCGGCAACAACAAGAAGGTTATCATGGCGAACAACATTCGTATCGAAGAAGACCTGTTAGGTATGCGCGAAGTTCCGGCGGATGCCTATTATGGCGTTCATACTCTGCGTGCGATTGAGAATTTTTATATCAGCAACAGCAAAATCAGCGACATACCTGAATTTGTCCGCGGCATGGTGATGGTAAAAAAAGCGGCGGCGATGGCCAACAAAGAGCTGCAGACCATCCCGCGCAACATTGCCGATACCATCATTAAGGCCTGCGACGAAGTGCTTAACAACGGCCGCTGTATGGACCAGTTCCCCGTGGATGTTTATCAGGGCGGTGCCGGAACCTCGGTCAACATGAACACCAATGAAGTGCTGGCGAACATCGGCCTTGAGCTGATGGGCCACCAGAAAGGGGAATATCAGTACCTCAACCCCAACGATCATGTGAACAAATGCCAGTCCACCAATGACGCCTACCCAACCGGTTTCCGCATCGCGGTCTACAGCTCGCTACTGAAACTGCTTGATGGCATCAGTCAGCTGGCCGAAGGCTTCCAGCACAAAGCCGATGAATTCCAGACCATCCTGAAAATGGGCCGTACCCAGTTGCAGGATGCCGTGCCGATGACTCTTGGGCAGGAATTTCACGCCTTCAGCGTACTGCTGAATGAAGAGACCAAAAGCATTCTGCGCACCGCGGAACTGCTGCTGGAAGTGAACCTGGGCGCGACCGCCATCGGCACCCGCCTCAATACGCCGGAAGGCTATCAGCACCTGGCGGTACAGCGTCTGGCGGAAGTCAGCAACCTGCCGGTGGTGCCGGCGGAAGATCTGATTGAAGCAACCTCCGACTGCGGCGCCTATGTGATGGTCCATTCATCGCTGAAACGTCTGGCGGTGAAGCTCTCTAAAATCTGTAACGACCTGCGCCTGCTCTCCTCTGGCCCGCGTGCAGGCCTGAATGAAATCAATCTGCCAGAGCTGCAGGCGGGTTCCTCTATCATGCCCGCCAAGGTCAATCCGGTTGTACCGGAGGTGGTAAACCAGGTCTGCTTCAAAGTGATTGGCAACGACATCACCGTGACGATGGCCTCTGAAGCGGGCCAGCTGCAGCTCAACGTGATGGAGCCGGTGATTGGCCAGGCGCTGTTTGAGTCGATCAGCATTCTGACTAACGCCTGCTACAACCTGCTGGAGAAGTGCATCAACGGCATTACCGCCAACCGCGCGGTGTGCGAAGCCTATGTCTTCAACTCGATTGGTATCGTGACTTACCTTAACCCTTACATCGGCCACCACAACGGCGACATCGTCGGCAAAATCTGTGCGGAAACCGGTAAAAGCGTACGTGAGGTCGTGCTGGAGCGCGGCCTGCTGACGGAAAGTGAGCTGGACGATATCTTCTCGGTGCAGAACCTGATGTACCCGGTTTATAAAGCCAAACGTTATACTGATGAAAACGAACAGTAAGTTTTAACCGACGCTGGTTAACCAAAGGCACACCGCGATCAACACGGTGTGCCTTTTTTTTTGTTAAACAGCACACCCGGCTATTACCGGTTTATCTTTCAGGAGTCATTCATGTTTGTGGTTGAGCTGCTTATCGTCTTGATGGCGATCTGGTTGGGCGCACGTCTTGGCGGCATTGGTATCGGGTTCGCAGGCGGGATGGGCGTGCTGATCCTGACGCTGGGATTTGGCATGGCACCTGGTGCTATTCCGTTCGATGTGATTGAAATCATCATGGCGGTGATCGCCGCGATAGCCGCCATGCAGGTGGCAGGCGGGATGGATTATCTGGTGAGTCTGGCGGAACGCCTGCTGCGCCGCCATCCACGCCACGTTACGCTGCTGGCCCCACTAGTGACCTACCTGATGACGCTACTGGCCGGTACCGGACATACCGCGTTCTCAACATTACCGGTGATTGCAGAAGTGGCGAAAGAGCAAGGCGTTCGCCCTTCCCGGCCGCTGTCGATTGCGGTAGTGGCTTCGCAGATCGCGATTACCGCATCACCCATTTCAGCCGCAGTGGTTTTCTTCGCCACTTTGCTTGAGCCGCGCGGCGTCAGCTATATCACGCTGCTGGCGATTGCCATCCCCTCAACCATGGTGGGCCTCTTCCTGGCGGCTCTGGTGACTAACTTCTTAGGCCGTGAGCTAAAGGATGATGAGGTTTATCAGGCGCGTCTCGCCAAAGGCGAAGTCACGCTGCGCGGCGCCAGCCTCTACCAGGCAAAACCGGGCGCGAAAAAATCGGTGCTGCTGTTTCTGACGGGCATTGTGGCCGTGGTGCTTTATGCCACCGCGACCAGCGCCAGCGTCGGGCTGATCGTCAATCCGCCACTGCCACGCAATGAAGCGATTGTGGTGTTTATGCTGACCATCGCCACGCTGATCAGCCTGACCTGCAAACTCGACACCAGCGAAATCCTCAGCGCCAGCACCTTTAAGTCCGGCATGAGCGCCTGTATCTGCGTGATGGGCGTCGCCTGGCTGGGCGATACCTTTGTGAAGGCACATCTGGCGGAGATTCAGATGCTGGCGGGCGACACGCTGAAAACCTATCCGTGGATGCTGGCGCTGGTGCTGTTCTTCGCCTCGATGCTGCTCTACTCGCAGGCTGCGACCACCAAAGCGCTGATGCCCGCCGCGCTGCTGCTGGGCGTTACGCCGCTTACTGCCATCGCTTCCTTCGCGGCGGTTTCGGCGCTGTTTGTGCTGCCGACCTACCCGACCCTGCTGGCCGCCGTTGAGATGGATGACACGGGTTCGACCCGGATTGGCAAGTATGTGTTTAACCATGCCTTTATCATTCCCGGCGTGATCGCCATTGCGCTGTCGGTGCTCTCTGGCTTCGTTTTTGGCGGATTGCTGCTATAAGCGCACTCCTCGTGTTACGGATGGAGCGTGCTATCATCGGCGCTCTTTAAAACAGGAGTTACAGGATGAATGCTGTCGTTATCCTCTGCACCACGCCCGATCAGGCCACGGCGGAGCACCTTGCTGGCTTAGCGCTGGAAGCCAGGCTGGCGGCCTGTGTCACACTGCTGCCGGGCGCCACCTCCTGGTATCTCTGGCAGGGAAAAATGGAGCAGAGCAGCGAAGTCCAGATGCTGCTGAAATGCGACAGCGATCATCAGCAGGCGCTGTGTGATCTGCTCAAAGACGCTCACCCTTACGATGTGCCCGAACTGCTGGCGCTGCCGGTTCAATATGGAGACAGTGAATACTTGTCATGGCTGCACGCATCTCTCGCTTAATTACGCTTCTGCTGACGCTGTTTATCGGCCTGCAGGCACACGCTTCACTCTTTTCAAATCCGGCGACCAGTCGCTTTGTGCCGGTCGATCAGGCCTTTACTTTTGACTTCGACCAGCAGGGCGCGCAGCTCAACCTGCACTGGAAAGTGAAATCGGGTTACTACCTCTATCGCCAGCAGATCCACATCACACCGCAGAACGCGACCATCGCGCCGTTAACGCTGCCGGCTGGTCAGCCGCATGAAGATGAATTCTTCGGCAAAAGTGAAATCTATCCGCAGGATCTGACGCTGCCGGTGACGCTGCAACAGGCGGCCAGCGGCGCCACGCTCAGTGTGACTTATCAGGGCTGTGCCGCCGCCGGATTCTGTTATCCGCCAGAAACGCGCAGCGTTCCGGTAAGTGCGGTGACCGCCAGCAGCGCACCGCCGCCGGTCAGCGCTCAGCCCGCGCCCGCCAGCCCGCTGCCTTTCTCGCCGCTCTGGGCGCTACTGATTGGTATCGGTGTCGCGTTTACGCCCTGCGTACTGCCGATGTATCCGCTGATCTCCGGCATTATCCTTGGCGGACAGCGCCACTATTCGCTGGGCCGACTGTTCGCGCTGGCGATGGTCTATGTGCAGGGGATGGCGCTGACCTACACGCTGCTGGGAGTGGTCGTCGCGGCAGCGGGCCTGCGCTTCCAGGCCGCGTTGCAGCATCCTTATGTGCTGTTCACGCTCTCACTGCTGTTTATCGTGCTGGCGCTGTCAATGTTCGGCCTGTTTACGCTGCAACTGCCCGCCAGCCTGCAAACCCGCCTGACCCTGTGGAGTAATCGTCAGCAGGGTGGCTCGCTGCCCGGCGTCTTCCTGATGGGCGCGCTGGCGGGTTTGATCTGCTCGCCATGCACCACGGCCCCGCTCAGCGCCATTCTGCTTTACATCGCGCAGAGCGGAAATCTGTGGGCCGGTGCCGGGACGCTGTGGCTCTATGCGGTCGGAATGGGATTACCGCTGATCGCCGTGACCCTGTTTGGCAACCGGCTGCTGCCGAAAAGCGGCCCGTGGATGCAAACCGTTAAAGAGGGCTTTGGTTTTGTCATCCTGGCGCTGCCGGTCTTCCTGCTGGAGCGGGTGCTGGGCGATGCATGGGGATTGCGGTTCTGGAGCCTGCTCGGCGTGGCGTTCTTTGGCTGGGCGTTCAGCGTCAGCCTGCGCGCCAGCAGCGGTAAGTGGCGCGTAGTGCAGATTATCATGCTGGCCGCTGCGCTGATCAGCGCACGCCCGTTGCAGGACTGGGCCTTTGGTGGCCCGGCGGCGCAGCAGCAGGCTGTGGCACCGCTGCCGTTCCATACTATCCAGACGCCGCAGCAGCTCGATAGCGCGCTGCAGCAGGCCCGTGGCCGCATCACCATGGTCGATCTCTACGCTGACTGGTGCGTCGCTTGCAAAGAGTTTGAAAAATATACCTTTAGTGACAGCGCCGTGCGCGATAGCCTGAGTCAGGTACAGCTGCTACAGGCCAACGTCACCGCCAACAACGCCAGTGATAACGCGCTGTTGCAGCACCTTCAGGTGCTGGGCTTACCGACGATTTTGTTCTTTGATGCGCAGGGCCGCGAAATCGCCGGATCGCGCATCACCGGGTTTCTCAATGCCGCCGACTTCCGGGCGCATTTGCAGAAACTTACCCCGTAAACAACACTGGAGTCAGGTCATTGCCCGGTGCATTACCGGGCCTGCATACCAGAGGAGAGTCACTTGCAGCGTGAACAGATACTCGAGCATGCATTGAATGTGCTTGAACAGAACGGCCTCGCCGCCACCCTCTCATTGGAAACCCTGGCGGGATCCGAATTAACCCGTGACCAGCTTCAGCAGTTCTGGCCCGATCGTGACGCCCTGCTCTACGATGCACTGCGCTATCACGGGCAGCAGATTGATACCTGGCGACGCCAGATCCTGCTGGATGAATCGCTGTCGCCCGACCAGAAGCTGATGGCACGCTATGAGGTCCTGAGTGAGCAGGTCAGCAAAGGACGCTTTCCAGGCTGCCTGTTTATCGCCGCCTGCAGCTTCTACCCGCAGCCCGATCAGCCCATCCATCAACTGGCCGAACAGCAGAAACGCGGCTCATGGCAGTTCACCCACGACATTCTGGTGGAGCAGGCGCTGGACAACCCCAGCATGGTGGCCGATCAGATGGAGCTGATTCTTGAAGGCTGCCTCAGCAAGCTGCTGGTGAAGCGCAATGTGCAGGATGTCGCCACCGCACAGCGGCTGGCGGAGGATGTTTACAGCATCGCGCTGTGCCGTAAAAATGGCGCGCTGGCCTGAGGTTTTACCCGCTTTGACTGAAAATCAGGCAATCAGTCACGTTTCCAGGGGTTTTTTAGTGAAAGCCGTTGACGACCCGCGGCCTTTACGGTTTAATGCGCCCCGTTGCCCGAATAGCTCAGTCGGTAGAGCAGGGGATTGAAAATCCCCGTGTCCCTGGTTCGATTCCGGGTTCGGGCACCATATTTAAAGAACCCGCCTCTGGCGGGTTTTTGCTTTTGTGGAACGAACCCGTTATCGAAGGTTCGATACACTCGCCACATCCTGTGGCTCACCCTCCGGGTCGCGCGAAGCCGCGCGATGCAAAAATGCTCCCGGCATTTTTGTCCGGGTTCGGGCACCATATTTAAAGAACCCGCCTCTGGCGGGTTTTTTGCTTTTGTGGAGCGAACCCGTTATCGAAGGTTCGATACACTCGCCACATCCTGTGGCTCACCCTCCGGGTCGCGCGAAGCCGCGCGATGCAAAAATGCTCCCGGCATTTTTGTCCGGGTTCGGGCACCATATTTAAAGAACCCGCCTCTGGCGGGTTTTTTGCTTTTGTGGAGCGAACCCGTTATCGAAGGTTCGATACACTCGCCACATCCTGTGGCTCACCCTCTGCTTCAGCACGCCACCCACACTGCACCGGCATCCGCCGATTTCACGCACTGCGCGACCCAGCGCACGCCCATTAATCCGGCATGCACGTCGGGATACCAGAAATCCTGCAGGAAGTCGGTGTCACGGCGATCGGTGGCATCCATCGCCAGTGCGAAGCGACGATAAAGATTGGACCAGGCTTCAAATAACCCCTCGGTATGCCCTCCGCCAATGCGGTCCTCTTCCAGCGCGCGCGGATTAAGATAGCCCATGCCGCGCTCCAGAATGCGCACTGGCTCGCCCTGCACTTCATAGCGCAACTGGTTCGGCTGCTCATCCCACCACTCCAGACTGGCTTTCGATCCGACGACCCGAATCTTCTGCCCGTGCATCGATCCGGCATTCACCGCCGACGCCCATAACGTGCCGACTGCGCCGTTGTCATACTCCATCATCACAAAGGCGTTATCCTCCAGCGGCGCACGCGACGCGACAAAGCTCTGACGCGAACAGAGCAGACGCGTCACTTTCAGCTGTGGCAACATCGTTTCTGCGATAAATAACGGATGCGTCGCCAGGTCGCCTAACACGTAACTCGGGCCGACAAAGCGCGGATCGACCCGCCAGCGGGTGCTTTCACTCTGCAACTCCACCGCCTCATTATGGAAGCCGTGAGCAAACTGCATGTTAACGATGCGGATCTCACCCAGAGCCCCTTCGGCGATCATTTCCCTGGCCTGATGAACCAGCTGATGCCCGGCGTAACCGTAGGTGACGCCAACAACCTTCTGCTTCTCCCGGCTCAGCTGCTCCAGCTCATCCGCCTCTTCGACCGTAAAACAGAGGGGCTTCTCGCACACCACATGCAGCCCGGCGTTAAGCGCCGCGCGGCAAATGGCGAAATGAGTATTATTAGGCGTGGCGACAGACACCGCCTCAATGCCATCTTCACGCGCGGCTTCCCCGGCGAACAGGCTGGCATAATCGGGATAACAGCGGTCCGGTGCCACACCCAGCGCCTGACCAAACTCACGCCCGCGTGCGGCATCAATATCAAATGCCCCCGCCAGCAGCACAAAGTTTCCGTCACGCTGTGCCGCAGAGCGATGGATATAGCCAATCTGGCTGGTGCCGCCGCCGCCGATCATGCCCCAGCGCAGCGAGCGATTAGCCGCTTTTTTACCGTTAATCATGCTGTTGTCCTCAAAATCCTGTTGATCGGAGATAGTCCAGGCTGGCTTTAACATCCCGCAGACTGGTGTCGGCATGGCGCGGATCACGCTCCTGTTCGATGGTGATCCAGCCCTGATAGTTACGCTCAGTCAGCAGTGCGCGCACCGCCGGATAGTCAATTGCGCCCTGCCCCAGCGGACACATCACCCCCTGCGCGCAGGCAGTGAAAAAGTCGAGTCCGCGAGAGAGGGCGTCTCGCCAGACCCGCTGGTTAACGTCTTTGAAGTGGAGGTAATCGATGCGGGTCCAGTACTGTTGCAGTGAAGCGACCGGATCCATCCCGGCGTAATAGAGATGGCCGGTATCCAGACATAAACCAGCCACCTGATGCGGAATATCACTGACCAGCCGCGCAAGCTCATCGGCAAACTCAATGCAGCCGCCCGCATGCGGATGGATCACCGGTCGCACGCCATACTCCTGCCAGGCAATCTCACTCAGAATGGTGATGTGTCGCATCATGCGCTGCCAGTCGTCAGCGGAGAGCCGTGGCGCTTTTTCTGACTGACCGGCATATTTCGCCCGCTCCGGATTCCCGAAGTCGATGATCACCAGATAAGGCGCGCTGGCGCCGGGCGTTCTGGCGGCGGCTGGTACGCTGCCCAGCGTACGACACAGATTGTGGGTCAGCGTCACCAGTTCAGGGAAATGCGCTTCACTGACCAAATCATCAAAAATCGTACCCGCCACCAGCGAAAGCTGATGCGCATTAAGCTGCCGCGTCAGTTCGGCTGCATCCGCTGGCAGATAGCCCCAGGGGCCAAGTTCAATACTGGGATAGCCAGCCTGAGCGGCCTCCGTCAGGACTTTCTGCCATGGCGGCAGCCAGGGATTAGCGGGATCGTCGACGCCCCAGCTACAGGGCGCATTAGCAATGTGAAAGGTCATGATATCTGCCTGTGCAGTGAGAACTGCTGGCAGTATCAAATGAAAATTTCATCTCAGACAACAATGAAAGTTTCATTTTTTGATAGAGATCGCGTTTAAATATTTCTTTATATGATAGTTTTCTATCAAATACCCGCTAACCTGCTCTTTCTACAGGTTTTCACGCGTCACGATTTCAAAGGGTACGGTCACCTGCGCAAAATGGTCGCGCTGTTCCATCCGGCTATTGAGGCAGGTGGCGATCACCGCCGCAGCCATGGCATCAATACGATGGCGCAACATCAGCGTAATGGTGCCATCAATCAGCGCCAGCTCATCGCCGGGCAGCGGACCGTGGCACAGCAGATCGATCTGTCTGCGCCCGCTGTCACGCAGCGCCCGCACCACACCCTCTATGCCGCCGCAGGGCGCATAAATCATCACCAGATCATCATGAGTGTCCAGCAACTGCCGGGTCGCCTGATAGCCCCCTTCACCCGACTCATGCGTTTTTAACGGTTCCAGTACCCGCTGGCTGATGCCTGACTCGCGCAGGTAAGAGCGGAAACTGATCTCGCTGCTCTCCTGGCAGGTAAAGCGGTGATCGCCCAGCAGCACCCCAACGCATCCCGGCTGACGCAGCAGATGCTGTGCCATCCAGGCCGCCGTACGTCCCGCTTTCTGATTATCAATGCCGACAAACCCCGCATGCTCACAGGGCGAGAAATCAGAAAACAGCGCGTGAACCCGCACGCCCAGTCGGGACACATCCTGAATCGCGTGACGAATCAGCGGATGATCCAGCGCCACCAGCGCAATCACATCACTGCGCTGTGCCAGCAGACGCAGCGAGTGCGCCACCGCCTCCACTTCGTGAATATCATGCCAGCAAAACTCAGGTTCGCTGCCCTGTGGCTGCTGAGCCTTCAGCTGCTGTTTCAGCATCTCGCCCAGCTGCTGATAAAACGAATAACGAGCAGGCAGCAGGATAAAGCTCACGCGAACTGTTGCCGCAGCGAGCGGCGATGCTGTCCGGATGTGTGCCTGCGTCAGGTGATAGCCCAGCTCGCGGGCCGCAGCCAGCACTTTCTGCTCGGTCACGCTGCGCACCGGCGCGCGTCCATTCAGCACCCGATCCACGGTGGCCACGCCCACGCCCGCCGCCTGCGCAATGGCGGTCATCGTCACTTTTGACATCATCCTTCTCCCTGCTTCTGCTTTCTGTAGCGCTGGCTGACGGCTACGCCTATATATTCTGTTGTCTGAGACATCAACACTCTATCGCGGCACAGCCATTTCCTCTCATTTATTTGATAGAAAGTCAGCGTTAATCTTGATCGTCCTCGCAAAATGAAACATTCATTTCTTTCTGCATTCTCTTTAAAACGCCCATTTGCTAAAACGGATAAAAATCCTGCGCCGATCGGGTTGATGGGATCACATCATTAAAAGGTTAGAGCGACGACGGCGGGCTTTCTATAGTGGAGCCCTGAGCAGCACCTGCCTGCACGTATAAAAGGAAAAGTTATGTTCCCTTCAACGCTTCCGGTTCCACGCCTGACCGCTGCCAGCCAGGTACCACAGTTGCGCTGGGGCATTATCGGGCCGGGCTGGATCGCCGACCATTTTGCCAATGCACTGCGCCAGCATACCCATCAGCAGATCACGGCGGTGGCTGCGCGTGACCCGGCAAAAGCACAGGCCTTTGCCGACAAATGGTCAATCAGCCATGCCACGGGCAGTCTCGACGTGCTGCTGGCGCGGGAGGATGTTGATGCGGTCTATATCGCTACGCCCCACAACCACCATTTTCCCGATGGTCTGCGCGCCATTGCCGCCGGAAAGCATCTGCTGATTGAAAAGCCGCTGGCGCTGAATGCTCAGCAGGCGACACAGCTTAAACAGACTGCCGCTGCCGCGAACCTGCTCTGTATGGAGGCGATGTGGTGCAACTTCACACCGAAATATGACGTTATCCGTCAGCTGCTGGAGGATGGCGTGCTCGGCGATGTTCACACCCTGATTGCCGATCATGGCGAGTTTTTCACCCCGGACCATCGCATCTTCAACGCCGATCTGGCGGGCGGCCCGATGCTGGATCTGGGCAGCTATCTGGTGGCGCTTAGCGTGTTTGTTGGCGGCGGTGCGCCTGACACGATCGTCGCCCGGGGCCAGCCCGTCCCGGATGGGCGTGTAAACGGTCAGACGTCGATGCTGTTTACCCATCAGCACGGCATGCATTCGGTGCTGAATACCACCCTGTTCAGCAACACGCCAGGCGGCGCGGTGATCGCCGGACGCGAGGCCACGCTGGAACTTTCAGGCCAGTTCTATGCGCCCGGTAACTTCACCCTGACCTCCAGCGATCGGCGTCATCGCCTGCAGTGGCAGGAGCCTGCCAGCCGCTATGAACAGCTCTGTCATGAAATTAACCATTTCGCCTGGTGTATCGGTCAGAACCGGATCGATTCGCCCATCCATTCGCTTGACCAGGCGATTACCACCCTGGCCGCGATGGACAACGTCAGGCAGCAGATTGGCGTGACCTTCAATGAAGAACAGCAACCTTAATGTGCCCGGAGCAGAAAGATGAAAATCGCTTTTGATGTGGATGTGATTAAAGATTTAGGCATCACCCGTATGGTTCATCAGGTGGCCGACTGGGGATACAAATATATCGAACAGTCGCCGCATCCGCAGATCAACCCGTTTTATAAGCATCCTAAAGCCAGCCGTGAAATCATCACCGAGTATAAGAATGCGTTAAACGCCACCGGGCTGGAGATCTCCTCGTTTATTGTGGTCTATCGCTGGTCCGGCCCGGATGAGCTGCGTCGTCAGGCGGCGGTGAAGAACTGGAAGCGGATGATCGAGATCGCGGTTGAGATGGGTGTGCAGGTGATCAACACCGAACTCTCCGGCACGCCTAACGAGCCGGAAATCTGTGAAGAGATGTTCTATCGCTCCATGGAAGAGCTGCTGCCGATCATCGAACGTGAAGGCATCCGCGTCGAAATCCAGGCCCATCCGTGGGATTTCTGCGAAGAGAACAACGAAACTGTGGATATCGTGAAGTCGTTCCGCAGCGATAATGTGAAGTATATCTACAGCGCGCCACACACTTTCTTTTATGACAAAGGCAAAGGTGATGTGAAACCGATGCTGGAGTATGCCGGTGACGATCTGTCACACATGCTGATCGCCGACACCATGAACCATACAAAACACTGTCGCTACATCGTTAACCCGCCAGGGGTGGATGCCACCATTCACCAGCATGTCGGCGTGGGCGAAGGCGAAGTGGACTTCGACACCCTGTTCAAAACGCTGCGCGACACCGGCTTTGCCACCCGCAGTTATAAAGTCGGCGGTGAACCGATCATCGCGGCGTCTCTGTTTGGCTACCCGGAAAAGATGAAGGTTCAGGCGGTAGAAACCCGCGAACTGATTGAGCGTGAACTGCTGTAACCCTGCCTGCCGTGCAGTCGCTGCTGACTGCACGGCCACCTCCGCTCAGGATAACGAACCACCTGCCTGACACACTTTTATTCACTTTTCTCCAGTGCCGCTGCCCGCCTGACATCAGCCCCCTGCAGCACGGCCTTGCGCAGCCAGCAGAGTTAAACCCCCTTCGCAGCACCTGCTACACTCCAGACCAATACCACACCATAAGGCGAACTTTCATTATGTCGGAAAATGCATATCAGCCCGCAAAAGTCTGGACCTGGGACCCTGAAGCCAAAGGTAACGGCGCTAAAACTAATCGTCCGTTCGCTGGTCCCACCCATGAAAAAGCGTTGCCGGTCGGCAAGCATCCTTTACAGCTCTATTCGCTTGGCACGCCTAACGGCCAGAAGGTGACCATCCTGCTGGAAGAGCTGCTGGCGCTTAACGTCAACGATGCGGAATATGATGCCTGGCTGATCCGTATCGGCGAAGGCGATCAGTTCTCCAGCGGTTTTGTCGACGTAAACCCGAACTCGAAAATCCCGGCGCTGAGCGACCACTCGGCAACGCCGCCGATTCGGGTATTTGAATCGGGCAATATCCTGCTCTATCTTGCGGAGAAGTATGGCTACTTCCTGCCGAAAGATATCGCTGGCCGCACCGAAACCCTGAACTGGCTCTTCTGGTTACAGGGCTCAGCGCCTTACCTCGGCGGTGGTTTCGGTCATTTCTATCACTACGCGCCAGAAAAAATTGAGTACGCCATTAACCGCTTCACGCTGGAAGCGAAGCGTCAGCTCGACGTGCTGGATCGTCAGCTGGCAGATAACCGCTATCTGGCCGGTGATGACTACACCATCGCTGATATCGCTACCTGGCCGTGGTACGGCAACATGGTGCTGAATGACCAGTATGGCGGTGCCGAATTCCTGGATGTGCACTCCTATAAAAATGTGGTGCGCTGGGCGAAAGAGATCGCGCTGCGACCTGCTGTGATTCGTGGCCGCAAGGTCAACCGTGTCATGGGCGACCCGGCCGATCAGCTGCACGAGCGTCATGATGCCGCTGACTTCGATACCAAAACCCAGGATAAAAAAGCTTAAGGAGAGACCTGTGAGTGCATATGTTGTATTTATTCGTGATAACACCCTGAACCAGGACGAAATGGCGATCTATGCCGAGAAAGCGGGCGAGGCTCGCGGCGATCATCAGATCAATCCTCTCGCCTTTTATGGCGAACTGGAAACGCTGGAAGGGCAGGAAGCGGAAGGCGTGGTGATTCTGGAATTCGCGAGCCGCGAAGCCGCACATGCCTGGTATGACAGCCCGGAATATCAGGCTGCCAAAGCGCACCGTCTGAAAGGCGCGAACTATCGCGTGGTGCTGGTAGAAGGTGTGGCTAAGTAAAGATGCAGGCGGCAGCGATGCCGCCTTTTCTTATTGCAGTGTGATACGCGCCACGCCATCCAGCCCCTGACTGCTGTGATCGTCATTGAAGCCCTGCTTCAGGGTGACGAACAGGGTCTGCCCGTCCGGTGAGACCAGCAGACTGTTGGGGTGGCTATCAAATGACCAGCTGTTTTTCACCTCATAGGTGGTGCCATCCAGCTGCAGCACCTTCTTCGATTCGCGCTGGCTGATATAAATCTCATTGCGCTTGCCATTAAACTTAATCCCCAGTGAGTCGCCCGGATTCAGACGCTTAATGACCTTGCCGTTGCGCTCATCAAACACCAGCGTATTTTTCGCTTTTGAATTATCCGTCACAAACAGGCGACCGGTTGCCGGATCCTCGGCCATATTCAGGAACAGATACTCCTGCCCGTCACCCGCCGTCAGGCGCTGCTCGATTTTGTTATTGCGCGGATTGATCACCAGGATTTCCCCGCTGCCGTTCGCCGCATAAATCCGGTCGCTGACCGGCGAGAAGATGATACCTGTGACCCACTTCCCGGCATTTTTTATCCGGGTTTTCAGCGTCAGGGTTTTGGCATCAACCACCCAGATCACGCCCGGATCGCCCACGCCGCCGACATAGAGCAGCCCGTCATGCAGAAAGATTTCACGCGTGCCATAGGGCATGCCTTTCTCGTTTTTCTCGTCAAACATCAGGCGCTTCAGCACCTTACCGTTATCAGGATCGATTTTAGAGATACCGCCATCCAGCGTGTTGGTGGCGTAGAGTGCGCTGCCGTCAGGCGCGCTGATCAGACCAAAGTTTTTCAGATCGAAGTGTCCCGCGCCGGTGCTCTGCAGCGTGGAAGCATCAAGACGGTAGATCATGCCGCCGCTGATATCTTTAAATCCCTGCGCGCTGGCGACATAGAGGGCGTTTTTTGCTGGCAGATAGGCCATCTCATACAAACCTTCACCCAGCTCGCGCTGAATCAGGTTATCCGGGCTGGAGGGCTGCATCACCACCGGCGCGCTGGCATCCACTTTTTTCGCCGGCATCTGGCACGCCGTCAGGCTGAAGGTGGTCACCATCGCCAGTGTAAGTGCCGCTGTACGCGGACTGAACAACGCTTTCATACTTAACTCCCCTATCTGCCTGCTGCTCCCGGCTGGCCACAACGCAGAGGACAGGCTGGAAATAAAAAGAATAAGAATCATACGCAGCCGCTAAAACGCTGTAAACGCAGCGGCACGCTGACGCAACCGAATCAGCTTAATGCGGTATGTATATTGTCCGCAGGCGTCTGGCCGCACCAGAAACTGCCTTTAAAAGCCTGGCTAATCAACCGATTGCAGATTGCTCTGCAGAAACGCCACAAATGCGGTAATACGCGCCGGAAGCTGACGCTGCGCCTGCCAGACCGCAAAAATATCGCCATCCGGTGCCTGCCAGTCGGGTAACACCGGCAGCAGTTCGCCCGTCGCCAGACTGTGCTGCGCGTCCCACCAGGAACGCAGCAAGATGCCATGCCCATCCATCGCCAGCCGCATCGCCACTTCGCCATCGTTGGTGATAAGACTGCCGCGCACTTTCTGATTGATGCTCTGTTCGCCGCTGGTCAGTCGCCACAGGGTAAAATCGCTGTCGTGCTGGCGCAGTAAAATGCAGTTGTGTTGTGCCAGATCGCGCACTGTCTCCGGCAGACCGTGCCGGGCGGCATAGGCGGGTGAGCAGCAGAGAATGCGCGGATTGGTACGCAGTTTGCGCGCCACCAGCCGTGAGTCGGGCAGTTCTCCGACGCGGATATCAATATCCATGTGGGCATCAAGAAAATTAAGTGGCTGGCTGCTGAGCTGCAGCGACAGCGAGAGTTCCGGGTGCAGCGCGGCAAAAGCCGAGACGCAGGGCGCAATATGCCGACGGCCAAAGCCAAATGAGGCGTTGATGTTAAGTGTGCCGCGCAGCTGGGCGGTTTCGCCGCTGACCGCCTCTTCCAGCGCCGCCAGCTGATCCAGCAACGGACGCGCACCCGCCAGATAACGGCGCCCTTCCGGCGTCAGCTCCAGTCGTCGCGTGGTGCGGCGCAGGAGTTGCACACCAAGCCGCTGTTCCAGCTGGCTCAGACGTTTGCTGACCGCCGCCAGCGACAGTCCCAGTTCGCGCGCCGCCGCAGTCAGGCTATCCAGCGCAGCCAGGCGAACAAAGAAGGCTAAATCATCGGTGGAGGTGCGGGATTCTCTACTTTTATTCAACACTGGATTGCCTTTCAGGCTCATTATTTCCCCGTAAGCGACAGTTATACTGCGTACACAATTCGAACATCAACCGGAAAGGTACCCTGTGACTGACAAAATTCACTCTGTTGCCGTGATCCCTGGCGACGGCATCGGCAAAGAAGTGATGCCGGAAGGCGTCCGTGTAATGAATGCGGCCGCAGAGAAATTTAACATTCCGCTGCGCTGGGAGTGGTTCGATTACGCCAGTGCCGACTACTGGCAGCAGCATGGCAAAATGTTGCCTGACGACTGGTTTCCACAGCTGAAAGCCTTTGATGCGATCTATTTTGGCGCAGTCGGCTGGCCCGATGTGGTGCCCGACCACGTTTCACTGTGGGGCTCGCTGCTGCAGTTCCGCCGGGAGTTCGATCAATATGTGAATCTGCGTCCGGTGCGACTGATGCCAGGCGTCAAAGCGCCGCTGGCGAACCGTCAGCCCGGCGATATCGACTTCTATGTGGTACGCGAAAACACGGAGGGTGAATACTCCAGCGTCGGCGGCACCATGTTCCCCGGCACCGAACGTGAAGTGGTGATTCAGGAGACGGTGATGACGCGCACCGGCGTCGATCGCATCCTGAAGTTTGCCTATCAGCTGGCGCAGAGTCGGCCGAAGAAACACCTGACATCCGCCACCAAATCGAACGGTATTGCCATCACTATGCCCTACTGGGATAGTCGCGTTGAAGCCATGGCCGGTCAGTTCCCCGAGGTTCGCGTCGATAAGTATCACATCGATATTCTCACCGCTAACTTCGTGCTGCATCCGGACTGGTTTGATGTGGTGGTCGCCAGCAATCTGTTTGGCGATATCCTCTCCGATCTCGGCCCGGCCTGTACCGGCACCATCGGCATCGCCCCTTCGGCCAATATCAATCCGGAAGGCCTGTTCCCCAGCCTGTTTGAACCGGTTCACGGTTCTGCGCCCGATATCGCCGGTAAAGGCGTCGCCAATCCCATCGGACAGATCTGGTGTGGCGCGATGATGCTGGAGCACCTCGGCTACAAAGCGGCAGGTGATGCGGTGTTAGACGCGATTGAACGCACGCTGGCAGCGGGTGAGCACCTGACGCGCGATCTCGGCGGCAGCGCCAGCACCGAACAGCTCGGTATGGCCATCGCCGCCGCGCTGTGATTTAGTCCGGCAACTGCACCACGCACTCGGGGTGCCAGCCTGGCGGTAACGGTTCCGGCCGTACTATCGCCAGGCTGTGCAGTTGCAGGTTCTCCACCCCGCGTGCAAACAGGCCCGGCAGCCCGCCGGGATAGCGCTCTACGCCAAAAGCTTCGCCGGTTTTCGGGTCAAGTTTGTAGGCGTTATCCAGCCCCATGCCGGTCGGGGAGTCCGGATTACAGGGCGGCCGTACGTCATAGTGTCCCTGTGCAACCGGTGCCACGATCTGCCGCATTTGCAGCTGGCTGATGACCACATCGCGTATCCAGCCCGGTTCTGCGGCATGCAGGTTAATCGCCCCTTCCGCCACGCCCGTAACGTTACTGAACTGCACCTGCTCTACGATGCCGGGCGTAATGGCGGGATCGCGCCTGCGCACCGAAATATGCAGCGGATCGGCTTTTCCCCAGTGACAGAGCGGCGCATGGTGACAGGCAAAAGTCAGATTACTGAACAGCAGACGCCGCATCGCGCCGCCGTCACGCGACAGAATGCCAATGCCACGGTTGGAATCAAAAATGGTGCAGCCGGTCACCGTGACATCTTCCACATCATCCCAGGTTTCAGTGCCGATTTTAAAGGCGCAGCTGTAGCTACGCAGCAGGCAGTTGGTGATCATAATCTGCCGCGCCGGACGCCGCAGCGCGGCCGGTTTATGGGTGGTTTTGATGCAGATGGCATCATCGGCGGCACTGAGATAGCTATTGCTGACAAACACCGCTTCGCAGCTGTCGATATCGAGCGCATCGGTATTCGGCATGGTCATGGCATTGTCGATGGTGAGGTGGTCGATATGCACATGGCGACAGCTCACCAGATGCACCGTCCACATCGGCGCCTGCACGATGGTAAAAGCGGTCAGCGTTACCTGCTCACAATCTTCAAACACAATGATCCGCGGCCGGTCCGCACGCGGCAGGCGATAGCCCTGCTCGTCACGCTCAGCGGCAAACCAGGCTTCACCGTCACCGTCTATACGGCCGGTGCCGCTGATGGTGATATTGCGCTGGCCCAGCGCATAGAGCAGCACATTGTGGGACTTCTCAGCACAGCTCAGCGCCTGTACCGCCTGGTAATCAGCCAGCCGCTGACTGGCGATCAGCACCGCGCCCGCTTCAAGATGGAGTTCAAAATCAGAGGGCAGATTCAGGCAGCCGCTGCGATAACGCCCGGCAGGCAGGGTCAGACGGCCACCACCCGCCGCCGCAATCTGATCCATAGCGCGTTGCAGCACGGCCGTGTCCGGGGTTTCGCCATCGGCGACAGGGTGAAAATCAGCAAGGGAAAGGTGCATCATGCGTCTCCCGCAGGATTGAGGAGGAGGAATTGCAGCACGATACGGCGCGGCAAACCTTTGTCTGGCCGCCAGTGCGCCGTTTCGTGCGGGCTATCACAGATTACTTCACGGCCCCTTCGGTGACGCCGCTGATGAACTTGCGCTGGAAAATCAGGAACACCACGATCAGCGGCATAATCACAATCATCGCGCCCGCCATCAGCACCGGAATGTCGATGGTGTTTTTGTTCTGGAAAAACATCATGCCAATTGGCAGTGTGCGTAACTCATCCTTGTTGACCAGAATCAGCGGGATCAGGAACTCATTCCAGGTCCAGATAAACAGCAGCAGCCCCAGCGTTGAGAGGGTCGGCCAGATAGCGGGCACCAGAATGCCCCACAGAATTTTGACCCGCGATGCCCCATCCATTACCGCCGCTTCCACCAGTTCTTTCGGCACCTGCTGGAAAGCACTGGCGATCATCAGCGTGGTAAAGGGCAGCGACAGGGCAATTTGCGGCAGGATCAGCGCCAGATAGGTGTTGGTCAGCCCCATCCAGCGCAGCTCGTGATAGAGCGGAATGATAAAGGCTTCACTCGGCAATACCATCCCCAGCGCCAGCATCGCTCCGATGACTTTTTTACCAGGGATTTTCAGCCACGCGAAACCGAACCCGGCCAGAATGCCCAGCAGCACGCTGAACAGCACCACCGGAATCACCACCAGCACCGAGTTGAGGAAGTAGACGTTGAAGTGGCCCTGTTGCCACGCGGTCAGGTAGTTTTTGAAATTCAGCGAGGCGGGCAGCGTGAAGACCCCCTGAAACAGCTCCATCTGGGTTTTGAACGACGTCATCAGCGCCATCAGGAACGGCAGAATCGTCATCAGCGCCACGATCCAGATCAGCGCGCGTGAAATCACCGGCGTGCTTCGCATCAGTAACGCTCCTTTAAGGCCAGATGGATCAGATAGTTAATCCCTAAAACAATGACCATGCTGAACACCGCTACCGACGAGGCGTAGCCAAAGTAGTGCAGATCAAAGCCCTGCTTATACATAAAGATGTTGGTCACCATGGTGGAGGTGCCCGGGCCGCCCTGCGTCATCACATAGACCAGGTCAAAGGCTTTCAGACTGGCGATCACCGTCAGCAGCAGGGCAATCCGCAGCTCGGGTCGCAGGCCTGGCAGCGTAATGCGCATAAACTTCTGGCGACGCGACGAGCCATCGAGATCGGCCGCTTCCAGCAGTGACGGATCCATGCGCTGCAGGCCCGCCATAAACAGCACCAGACAGAAGCCGAAGAAGTACCAGGTGGCGACCAGACCCACGGCGGGCAGCGCCCAGGTAAAATCACCCAGCCAGGAGAGCGCCAGCTGGGGCAATCCGATTGCGCGTAATATCTGGTCGATCGGACCAAACGCCGGGTTATAGAGCCAGCGCCACACCACGCCCAGCACCGCCATCGGCATGATGTAGGGCAGGAAAAAGAGAATGCGCAGCACGCTGCGTTCGCTGTTGTTGCGCGTGTCATACAGAAAGCTGCAGAGCAGCAGGCCGACGCCAATCGGCAACAGGGTATAGAACAGCATCAGGATGGCGTTATTGCCCAGTGCAATCCAGAACACCGGATCGCTGAACATCCGCAGATAGTTGCTGACGCCGCTAAACACCGGCAGCGAGGTGCCGTCCCATTCGGTAAAACTGATGCCCAGCGAGGCCAGTAGCGGGAACAGCAGAAACACCGCATAGACCAGCACCGCAGGCAGAACATAGAGAAAATTACGCCAGCCACTTAAATTCAACATAACTCTACTCGTGGTTCAGAACGAGGCTCAGGCCCGGCTGTTCGCCGGGCCTCCGGCTTAATGCTTCAGTGTTTTCAGGTAACGCTGATAGTTGTTATCAAAATTAACTACCATCTGATCGGGTGTCTGACGGCCTGCCAGCAGCAGTTGAACGTTCTGATTCAGCTCGGCGTTCATGGTGGGTGTCGCCCAGTCCACGTAGTGACCTAAACCGTCGTAATCATTGAGCGTCAGCCAGACCTGATACGCCTCGGCCAGCAGCGGATTGTCCGCTGGCATTTTCGCCGCTTTGTTGGTGCTGGCAGGCAGGAAGCCCACCTTCAGCCAGCGGTTCGCCATGGCATCAGAGACCATATAGTTGATGAACTTCGCCGCACCTTCCTGCTGGTCTTTGCCTTTGGCAGTGCTGGTGATGGAGAACGCCAGATCGGTACCGCCCACCATCAGCGGTTGCTTCACGCCTTCACCGGCAGGCATCGCGGCAAAGTGAATATCTTTGTTGTCTTTAAACTGGCCGAGATACCAGGTGCCGCTGACCAGGAACGCAGCCTGGCCGTTCTGGAACAGCGTCGCCGCATCGTCGTGACCGATGCCCTGGAAGCCAGGGAAGAAGTACCCTTTGTCGGTCCAGCTCTTCATCATAGAGGCGGCATTGACCAGCTTGCTGTCTTTGAAGGTGCCGCCCACATCGTAAATCAGATTATCCAGCGTCTTGCGGTCGTGGCTCTCAATCTGCGCCTGCCACAGGGTGCTGAGCAGCTGCTGGCCCATGTTGCCATCCAGCAGACCGAGCATCATCGGTGCGGTGCCCTGCTGCTTCAGTTTCGCCATCGCGCTTTCCAGCTCAGCCAGCGTTTTCGGCACGGCAATACCTGCTTTATCCAGCAGCGCTTTGTTGTAATAGAGCCCGACCATCTCGCCCAGGCTGGCGACGCCATAGAGTTTGCCGCTGCCAAACTCGCCGCTGTCTGACCAGCGGTTACGTTTCAGAATCGAGTCCGGGAAGCGTGTGGTCCAGCCGTTGCTGGCGGCGTAGCTGTCGAGCGGCAGCAGCAGCTTATCTTTAACCAGCGAGCCCATATCGCCGCCGCCCTGGTTGACCTGAGCGATCTGCGGGCCATCACCGGCGGTCAGCGCCAGCTTCAGGGGAATACGGGTATCTTCAAAGGAGTGAACCGAGCGGTTAATCACAATGCCGGGATTCTGCTGGGAAAACTCTTTAATCCCTTCATCTACCGCGGCAGTCTGCTCCGGGTAGTTGTAGATATCCCACTCATTCAGGGTAACGGCGGCGTGGGCGGCATGCGAGACGCTGCCCGCCAGCAGGCCCGCTGCCAGCAGCCGACCCACATTGCGAATTCGGAACGAACGAACGGAGGAAACAGACATTATGCTCACCTTCTTCAGACCAGGATCGGCATCCTTTCATCTCACCGCCTGACATCCTGCAGGCTGCAGCCGCACACAAACGCACTCACTCATACTTACTTTAATAAAAAAATAAAGTCAAACAGCCTGCGCGGGGAATTGCAACGCTGTGAGCACGCGCAAATAAACAGCGACATGGCGTGAAATTCAGCACACTGCGCTGGCATTTACGCGATTAACCGTGGCGGTGCGTCGCCAGCTACTTTTTCTGCAGCAGGAGATGCCAGTGCAATCATTGCAAAATAACGTCCTGATAAAACATACGAAAATCCTATCACGCTCACACTTTTCCCCTTTCACTGGCCGTGAATCTGCTGCCAGCCGCCACGATCCGGGCGTGTTGGCGATCACAGTTGTGCATCCCGATGCCGGTAAACATTGCCGAAGCGCCCGTGTTAGTGAGATAAGGTAATTATTCTATCTTGAAAACTAAGTCCACTTTCATTAACGTAACTTTTATCTGCGGATCTGTTCAATCCCTGACCGATTCACTCACTCACGAGAATTCACCATGGCGAATCAAGGTGTCATTCGTCCGGCCACCCCGGCGGACTACCCGGCGCTCTACCGCATCTGCCTGGAAACAGCCGATGCAGGTGGCGATGCCCGCGCGCTCTATTCCGATCCTGACTATCCCGGCCAGCGTTTTGCTGTGCCTTATGCGCGTTTCGCGCCTGACTTTGCTTTTGTGCTGGAGCGGGACGGTGAGGTGCAGGGTTATGTGGTCGCCGCGCCCGATACCCGCGCGTTTGAAGCGCAGCTACAGGCCGAATGGTGGCCGCAGCTGCAGGAGAAATATCGTGATCGCAGCGCCAGCGCGCCGCTCGACAGCAAAGTGCTCGACGCAATACGCCATCCTGACCAGGCCGCTGACACGCTGGTGACGCAGTGGCCCGCTCATCTGCATATCAACCTGCTACCCCCGGCACAGAAAGGCGGCTGGGGTCGCCGGATGATTGAGCATGAGCTGGCGGCGCTGCGCGCTGCCGGTGTCACTGGTGTCCATCTTGGCGTCAGCCTGCAGAATGAGCAGGTCTGTGCCTTTTATCAGCGCATGGGGTTCACCCCAATCCTGCGCAGCAATGCCATCTACATGGGCCAGTTACTCTGAGTGAGGTAGCCGATGACCAGCCTGCGCTTGCAGAATGTGAAGAAGTCTTATGAACACGTTAATGTCATTCATGGCATCGATCTGACGATCAACAGCGGCGAATTTGTGGTGTTTGTCGGGCCATCCGGCTGCGGCAAATCGACACTGCTGCGGATGATCGCCGGGCTGGAGGAGATCAGCAGCGGTCAGTTGCTGATTGAGGAGCAGGACATGACGCAGCAGCCCGCCACCGAGCGCGGCATTGCTATGGTGTTTCAGTCTTATGCGCTCTACCCCAACATGACGGTGCGCGGCAACCTGGCCTATCCGCTTGAGGTAATGAAAAAGTCCAAAGCGGAGATCAACGAGGCGATTGCCCGGACGGCCGCCCGCCTGCATCTCACCGAACTGCTCGACCGCCTGCCGCGCGCGCTCTCTGGCGGACAACGGCAGCGCGTGGCGATTGGCCGGGCAATTATCCGTCATCCGCGTATCTTCCTGTTCGATGAGCCGCTCTCTAACCTCGATGCCGAGCTGCGTTTGCAGATGCGGATTGAGATTGCGCGGCTGCACGCCTCGCTCGGCAATACCATGATTTATGTCACCCACGATCAGCTGGAAGCGATGACGCTGGCTGACCGCATCGTCGTGCTGCGTCAGGGCCGCATTGAGCAGGTCGGCGCACCGCTGACGCTCTATCACGACCCGGATAACCTGTTTGTCGCCGGCTTTATCGGCTCGCCAAAAATGAACTTCCTGCGGGCGGAAATCAGCGCCACGGGCAAGGGTGAAGTGCAGCTGCGGGTGCCGGAACTGAAGATTGAGGGGCTGGTGCTGAAAATCGCCGCCGACTGCCGCGAGGGGCAAACCGTGACGCTGGGAATTCGTCCCGAGCATTTCCAGCCTGCCGCGCAGACGCCGGAGGCATTGCGCTTTCACGGCGAGCTGGCCTATGGCGAAATGCTGGGCCACACCAACTATCTCTACCTGGATATCGGGCGTGAAGAGATGCTGGTGGTGGAAGAGCGTGAAGCAACCACGCGCGATCTGGGAACCCAGGTTGAACTGGGCTTTTCTGCCGCACACTGCCTGCTGTTTGATGATCAGGGGATGCGCCTGCGCTAAGGGAAGCGCGGAAACAAAAACGGGCGCCGTGGCGCCCGTTTTTATTCGAGGGATAACTCAGGTAACCGGCTCTTCATCGGCCTGCGCCGCCAGCAGATCAAGCAGCCGGTTGACAGCAAAACCCGCCGCGCCCAGCGCCCACATGCGGTTCGATTCAGTCAGGAACTGCAGCGGCGTCATGTGCGGCGTCAGTTTAAGCCGGTAGGCCTGGAAGCTCTGGGTGATGTGATCGAGCAGAATGCGTGACGCCATGTGCGGCTCCATCGCCAGATAAACCACATCCGGATCGTAAGCCACCGACAGGTTCGCCAGTGAAATTCCCAGCTCGCGTCCTGCCTCTTCCAGCACCGCCAGCACCTCGGGTGTTGGCCGCTGATCCAGCGCCTGCAACGTGAGGCCTTCCACCGGTTCCTGCTCAGCAAGCCGTTGCAGAATGGCGCGCGATGAGGCGACATCTTCCAGCAGACGCAGTGAGCCGTCGCCCACCAGCCCGTTGCCAATCTCCCCCGCCTTGCCGTGACGACCGCGGTAGAGCTGACGATTCAGGATGATGCCCGCCCCGATCCCTTTGCCGTAGGTGGCGATCACCGCCGACTGCGCGTTGCCGAGCTGACCAAACACCAGCGCCGCCATTGCCATGGCGTTGGCGTCATTCTCGATAAACACCGGCAGCGAAAAACGCTCTTCCAGCAGGCGCGCAATCGGGACGTTGTCCCAGTCGAGCACTTTGGATCGGATACAGTAGCCGTTTTCGGCATCGACCAGTCCCGACAGGGCCAGGCCAATGGCGCCCACCCGCTTCTCCTCAACACCGCGCAGGAATTTCGCCAGCGCATCGCCGAGCTGGCGCGGCGTCAGCGTGCCTTTCGGCATCTGCTGCTCGCCCAGCAGATTGCCGCTGAGATCGGTCATGACGATCAGGTTGCGTTCCGCATTGAGCTGAATGCCAATCACGCTGGCGCGATCGGGATTGAGCCCAAGCAGCGTTTTTGGCCGCCCCATCGACACGCGACGCAGCCCCAGCTCCTGCACGATTTCCTGCGCCAGCAGGCGATTAGTCGCCTGCGACACGGTCGACATGCTCAGTCCGCTACGAACTTTCAGGTCTGACTGGCTGATCGGCGCATTTTCAACAATCAACCGCAGAATGCGCGCGGTTACGTTGGGAGCGGTCATAAATTCCTCGGGTTATCTGGCTGAGGATACTCAGCCAGCTTCAGATCGGTAATCGGGCAGGCGTCAGCTGCTGCGCCAGTATCAGCGCCCCGCTCAGGGCATCGCCCTGCGGCGTCACCAGCCGGGCCTGAATATCGTCATCCAGCCAGCGCTGAATCGGCGTGGCTAGTCCCCCCATCAGCGCCACGGGTCCGCTGCTCAGGGCAGTCAGACGGCGGACCATCAGGCCGATATCGGCTGCGGTCTGATGCAGCAGATCCTGTGCATGACCATCGCCCGCGTCGGCGGCCGCAAAAATCTGTGGCACCACGCGAGCCCAGTCTGCAGGCGTCGCTGAGCGCGTCCAGAGCAGCATGGTTTCCGGGCCGTGGTCGAACTGCGCCATCAGCTGCCGGGTAAGAGCGCTCGGGGTAATAATCGCTTCATGGGCCAGCAGCGCCAGCCGCAGCGCACGACGGCCCAGCTCAGCGCCCGATCCCTGGTCAGACAAGGCAAAGCCCCAGCCGCCAAGCAGCGTAAACTGTTCGCCATCCCACGCGGCTCCCTGACTGCCGGTGCCGATAATAAAGACGGCGCCAGGTGCGCCGCCATGGGCGCCCGCACAGGCGATCTCCACATCGCTGACCACCTGTAACGCCGCGCAGGCAGGTTGCCAGCTGGCGAGCCGCGCCTGTACCGAGGTGACGTTCGCACCGGCTAATCCGGCCACCAGCGCGGTTTGCGTCAGCGCCTCCGGGGCTAATCCCGCCTGTGACAATACCCGTTCGATCAGCTGCCCGACGCAGGTCAGTGCCGCGTCATAGTCTGACCAGACGTTGGCAGGCCCGCCGGTGGCTTCAGCCAGGATGCGACCCTGCAGGTCGGTTAACCGCGCGCGACACTGTGTACCGCCGCCATCAATGCCCAGAAGATAGTGTGGTTGCACGCGCTTCCTTCCCTGATTAAGGGTTATAGCCATAATGAGCGAACGATAGGATAAAAAAACTTAAATCGCAATAACAAATAAATATAGCAAAATCATATCTGAATTTTCTTGTTATTTTACATCATCATAACAAAAAACCCCTCGCAAAACGCGCAGTGCGTTATTGACATTAGTTTTTCTGTCGTAATAAGTTGGTGGTCAGATTATCAACAGGCGCGCCCGATCACAGGCGGGCTATGCATCATGCGATTTCAGGAGCAGGGGTTTAACATGAAAGTAGGCATTATCGGTCTCGGCTTTCGACTGTCCCACGTGATCAAAGAGTTCAGCAAAGCCGACGACGCCTTCTCGGTAGTGGGTTATTACGATCCGGCACCCGCCGGACTGCCTAATCTGCACAGCTTTGGTATCGCGCCCGGCCAGGCCTTTGCGTCAATCGATGCTCTGCTGGAACATGGCGGAATGGATGTCGTGCTGGTTGGCTCACCCAACTTCCTGCATCTGGAGCATGTGGGTCAGGCGCTGGCGGCGGGTTACACGGTGTTTACCGAAAAGCCGGTGGTGATCAATGAAGAGCAGACCATGGAGATGGCGAAGCTGGTGCGTCAGTATGGCGAAGCGCGCATTCTGGTCGGCCTGGTACTGCGCTATTCCCCGCTCTATCATGATTTGCTGGCGGCACGCGATGCGGGTCAGTTGGGTGAGATCACCTCGATTGAGGCGACAGAACATATCAAGCCTTATCACGGCGCATTCTTTCAGCGCGACTGGCGCCGTCTGGAGAAATATGCCGGCCCGTACATTCTGGAAAAATGCTGTCACGACATCGATCTCTATCAGGGCCTGTTGCAGGAGCGCCCGATCCGCGTCGCCAGCTTTGGTGGCCGGAAATCCTTTACTCCCGCTCATGCGCCGCAGGGAGCTATCACCGCTGACTCAGAACTTTATCACGTGAAGCCCAGCGGCTGGTCGAGCACCGATGCGGTGTTCGACAGCGATGCCGATATTGTCGACTACCAGACTGCCCTGATTGAGTACGAAGGCGGCGCGACGCTGGCCTTCCACGCCAATCTGAATGTGCCGGATGAGTTCCGCCGTTTCTGTGTCATGGGCACCGACGGCATGGCGGAAGGCGACTTCGTGCGCAACTACTTCCGCGTACACAACGCGCGCAGCGGCGAGAAAGAGGTCGATACCGCCTACAGCGGCAATGCGTATGATGGCCATTACGGCGCAGATGCGTTGATGGCTGAAGAGATCGTTAAACATATTAAACAGGGAACACCGCTGAAAGTTTCAGTAGTGGACGCGCTGGAAGCGGGCCTCACGGCAATTAAAATCGATGAGGCTCGTAAAACCCGCAGCGTAGTGGACATGCGTGAAAGCTGGCTAACATTTGACGCCAACCTGGGAAAAACCGGGGCCTGATGGCCCCAGCCTGCGGGTCGGCCTCCCCCTCTGACCCCAGGATTTTAATGGCAGTATGACTGGTAACTTCCTGTACTGGCCTTCGGGCCAGTGACAATATTGAGGTTGAGCTGGCTCGGGAAACCGTTGCCAGCGACAACTCAACCGCCCCTTCTCCAGCCCTCTTCTCCGAAGGCGTATTTGATTAAATGGCCCCCTGCTGGAGGCAGCGCTTAATGAAGGTTTTTTTCATTCCGGGCGCAGACCGAGGGGCGCTGGCAGTGAAGGTACTCATACAGCAGCAGCATTCCTACCGGGTTATCCTCCAGATTTTCGAAATCAACGTGAGTTTTTTCCAGAAGATATTTTCTCAGGGCGCTAACCGGGATGTTTTTATGGGAAGCCAGCGCCCGGCACAGCTGCGCCACGATCTCGCACTTTACTGAATACGGCACATCAGGATTATAAATTTCCGGAATGGAGTGAGTCTGATTCATAACGGAACCCTCTATAAGCGCTTAAGCTGACTGAGGAGGCCACAGGCCTGCCGATGAGAGATAAGTTATAGCAAGGAACGCGTTTTCGTGTAAATCAGGAACGTTTTGAAAGGCGTTCCGGAGCTTTGCGTTCGTCCGGTTTGCGTCTCAGTCAGAGGCAACTTACATACTCACAGCGAATGGATGGCGCTTTTGCGTCTTTGCGCAAGGCATAGGCTCCCTGAGACTGCACTCAATTCTACAACCGCATCTGCCTCACCAACCTCGGTTGTTCAAACCGGATCCACCTCATTCTCCAGCTTCTGACGCCGTCGCAGATGCGGAAACAACTTCATCCAAAGCGCCACCACTACCAGCGTACCGATGCCGCCAATCGCCGCCGCCGGTGCCGCACCCATCCAGGCAGCCAGCAACCCCGACTCAAACTCGCCCAGTTGATTCGACGTATTAATGAAAATCGCGTTAACCGCATTCACCCGACCGCGCATGGTGTCCGGCGTATCCAGCTGCACCAGCGCACCCCGGATCACCATACTCACCATATCAAAGCCACCCAGCGCACAGAGCGCCACTAGCGACAGCCACAATTGCGTGGAAAGCGCGAACACCAGCGTGGCAACGCCAAAGCCCGCCACCGAGCCAAACATAATCATCCCGACATGCTTCTCCAGCTTGTGGCGGCTCAGCCAGATGCCCACCAGCAATGCTCCTACCGACGGCGCCCCGCGCAACATCCCCAACCCCCAGGGCCCGGTATGCAGAATATCTTTGGCAAAAATCGGCAGCAGCGCCGTTGCACCGCCCAAAAGCACCGCAAACAGATCGAGCGAAATTACCCCAAGTACATCTTTACGCTCACGGATAAAGTGAATCCCGGCAAACAGATTCTTCATATTCATCGGCAGACGAGCCTGCACCGGGCGTTCATAACGCAGCAGACTCACCAGCGTCAGCGAAACCAGATAAAATAGCCCGGAAACGCCATACACCACATGCGGCCCGGCGACATAAAGCAGCCCGCCAATCGTCGGCCCAACGATAACCGCTGCCTGACCGCCCACGGAGTTCATCGCCATCGCACGCGCCAGAATCGAAGGCGGCACCAGCGACGGCAGCATCGAAGACATCGCAGGCCACTCCAGCGCTTTCGCCACTGCAATCATAAACACCAGCCCCCACAAGGCGGTCTTATCGGGGGTATGGAATAAGGTAAGCACCACTAATGCCAGCAGTGCGGCAAATTCCACCAGCTGACCCAACAGCACGATCCGCCGCCGGTCATATTGATCCGCCAGATGACCCGCTGGCAGCGCCAGCAACACCGACGGCAGAAACTGCATTAAGCCAATCATCCCTAACGCCATTGCGCTGTTGGTCAGCGCATAGATCTGCCAGCTGATTGCGACCGAGAACATCTGAAAACCAAATGATGAGCAGGTACGCGCCACCCAGAAGGCGACAAATGTCCGATGTCGCCACAGCGACTCTTCCGCCGCCGATGCCATAAATCCCATGTCTTATCCCAAATCAGGTGAGGAAACCCGCGTCGTTGCGCGGTGTTATTGGTGTGGTGATTGTCGGCTTCACGATAGCAGACCGGATGCGAGCAGAAGGCCTGCGGCTCCAGCGCAGCCTCCCTGCGCGATAAGCAGCGTCCCTGTCCGGCCGAGGCGCGTCAGACCCCTCATGATTATTACCAGCCTATTGGTCCCGACTATTGAATATATTCCAGCACATCATCAGACGCCAAAGGAATTATCGTTTCTTTGCTAACAGGTTTATTTACTTTCTCAGGCAACAAAAGGATGATTTGGATTAAGCATGTGATCTATATTTATTCACGCGTTTAGAAAAATGCGACTTTTTATATGCTTAATTAACAACAAATCCTTTCTATTGAATTTCATAGAGATAATGAAAAACAGTTTATATAACCCCTATGTTACTGAACCAATCCATCACGTTAAGCGTAATGTCACTGGCATTTGCTATAGCGTGCCTTATCTTCAGCAAAACCAGGATAGCGGCAATATACTTAATACAAACAACATTATTTCATTACACAATCAAATTGCTACTGAAGCAGCATTAATGGTTGTGCCGGTGGAAGATATTCGATTACGGGGAATGATCGCGGTTCCGGATGCCTATACGCATTTACAAAATGCGCGTGTCCGGATTGGAATTAATTATTCCAGTCTGGCAGCACACAGTACGTCACTGCTTGAATTAACAAAGAAATTTGATTTCTGGCTTTATGATTTTGCGCCGCCGGGTGCAGACTGGCGACTGCTGGAATCATTTCCTTTTTCAGGAATTGTTTTAACCGAATCTTTCTTTAATGATAATTATGAGAAGTTTACCTTTCCCTTTTTTATGGCGACGTTTCGTGAAAAAGGGGCAGAGGTAATCGTACGAAGTCATACGCCGCCCTTAACCGCTGAGCAGTTTGCTGAGATAAATATCAGCGGCTGGCAACAGCAACGCTCGGACGGCGATCTTATTAGCTGCTGATTCACAAATCCTGCCTTCCGGCGTTAAGGGCACACGGCGGTGCGCTTAACGTCCTTTAATCCCCCATAAAATGTCGTTTTATTCCAGTTGTTAAGCGGTTTAAGCCAAAAAAATCAAACCTCGATCTGATTTTGCTATAACATTTAACACAAAGGGATCGTCTGTCTTAACGGAAGAGATACTTCAGAACACCCTAATCATTTGTACTTGATAACTGGAAACAGCCTATCTGGTTGTTTTCGTGTGTTTTATGGCAACGAAACGAGGTCGATATTATGGGGAAAAACTCCTCATCTTTTGGCGTAATTCGTTTCCTGACGGTGCTGTTCGCAGTGCTGACGGGCGCGTTTATGCTGATTGGCGGTGGCTGGTTAGCCGCCATTGGTGGTTCCTGGTATTACGTTTTTGGCGGTGTGGTGATGCTTATCACCGCTTATCTGCTTTCCCGTCGTAAAAGCACTGCGCTGGTTCTCTATGCGTTGCTGCTGATCGGCACCCTGATCTGGGGTGTATGGGAAGTGGGCACCGACTTCTGGGCACTGGCACCACGCACCGATGTGCTGGTGATCTTCGGTGTCTGGCTGATCCTGCCGTTTGTCTATCGCAGCTTCAATGCGGGCAGCAAAGCCGCGCTGGGTACCATGGCTGTGGCGCTGATTGCCAGTGCCATTGTGCTGGCCTATGCGGTATTCAACGATCCGCAGGTCATCAACGGGTCAGTACCAGAAACCGCTGACAACGCCCCGCAGGCTGCGCCGCTGAGCAACATCCCGGACGCTGACTGGCCCGCTTATGCACGTGATCAGCAGGGAACCCGTTTCTCTCCGCTGAAGCAGATTAATCATCAGAACGTGAAAGAGTTGCAGGTTGCCTGGCAGTTCCAGACTGGCGACATGAAAACCCCTAACGATCCGGGTGAAATTACCGACGAAGTCACGCCGATTAAAATCCGCGACACGCTTTATCTCTGTTCGCCACACCAGATCCTGTTTGCACTGGATGCGGCCACCGGTAAGCAGAAGTGGAAATTTGATCCGGGCATGAAGGTCAACCCGACCTTCCAGCACGTGACCTGTCGCGGTGTTTCTTACCACGAAGTGCCGGCAGCCGCCGATGCAGCGAACACTCAGCCTGCGCTGTGTTCACGTCGTATCTATCTGCCGGTCAACGATGGTCGTCTGTTTGCACTGGACGCAGAGACCGGCGAACGCTGCCCGGCATTTGGCGTCAACGGCGAGCTGGATCTGCAACACAAACAGCCTGTCACCACTGCGGGTCAGTATGAGCCGACCTCACCGCCGGTGATTACTAACACCACCATCGTGATGGCGGGTGCGGTTACCGATAACTACTCAACCCGCGAGCCGTCAGGCGTGATTCGTGGCTTTGATGTGAATACCGGCAAACTGCTGTGGGTATTTGATCCAGGCGCAAAAGATCCTAATGCCATTCCGGCTGATGAACACACCTTCACCATGAACTCTCCGAACTCATGGGCACCGGCAGTTTACGATCCGAAACTGGATACCGTTTACCTGCCGATGGGCGTGAGCACCCCGGATATCTGGGGCGGTAACCGCACACCAGAGCAGGAGCGTTATGCGAGCAGCGTGCTGGCCCTGAACGCCACCACCGGTAAGCTGGTCTGGTCTTATCAGACTGTGCATCACGATCTGTGGGATATGGACCTGCCGTCGCAGCCGACGCTGGCTGACATCACCGACAAAGATGGCAACACCGTACCGGTTGTCTACGCGCCAGCGAAAACCGGCAACATCTTTGTACTGGATCGCCGTACCGGCAAGCCAGTCGTGCCTGCGCCGGAAACGCCAGTGCCACAGGGTGCTGCTAAAGGCGATCACGTTGCCGCCACTCAGCCCTACTCTGAGCTGACCTTCCGTCCGAAACAGAATCTCACGGACAAGGATATGTGGGGCGCGACGATGTTTGACCAGCTGGTGTGCCGCGTGATCTTCAAGCGCCTGCGCTATGAAGGTCCGTTCACTCCGCCATCTGAGCAGGGTACGCTGGTGTTCCCGGGTAACCTCGGTATGTTCGAATGGGGCGGCATCGCAGTCGATCCTCATCGTCAGATCGCGATTGCTAACCCAATGGCGCTGCCGTTTGTCTCTAAGCTGATTCCACGTGGCCCAGGCAACCCGATTGAGCCGCCGAAAGGCGCTGAAGGTGGTTCAGGTACTGAAACCGGTATTCAGCCTCAGTATGGCGTGCCGTATGGCGTCGAGCTGAACCCGTTCCTGTCACCGTTTGGTCTGCCATGCAAACAGCCTGCCTGGGGTTACATCTCCGCGGTGGATCTGAAGACCAACAACGTGGTGTGGAAACAGCGTATCGGTACCGTTCGCGATAGCGCACCGGTTCCGCTGCCGTTCAAAATGGGTATGCCGATGCTGGGTGGTCCTATCACCACCGCAGGTAAGGTGTTCTTCATTGGTGCGACCGCAGATAACTACCTGCGTGCTTTCAGCACTGATACCGGCGAACTGTTATGGCAGGCACGTCTGCCAGCAGGCGGCCAGGCGACACCAATGACCTATGAAGTGGATGGCAAGCAGTACGTTGTCATCGCGGCAGGGGGTCACGGCTCGTTTGGTACCAGGCTGGGCGATTATGTGATTGCCTACGCGCTGCCAGACCAGAAGTAATTCACGCAGCTGTGAATAAACTAAGGCGGACTCCGGTCCGCCTTTTTTGATCGCACTACTTTTTCATGCCACGCCAGTTGAGCCAGGCGCAAAACAGCATCACCACGCAGGTTGCCAGAAACACCGGCCGCATCCCGAATGCACCGCCCACCAGTCCACCGAACAGCGGGCCGCTGACCTGGCCGATATATTGTGCCGATGTCGAATATCCCAGCATCCGCCCAACCTGTGAACCCGGCACGTTATGACGAATAATCGCCGTGATGCACGGCATCAACCCGCCCAGCGCCATCCCCATAAGAAAACGCAGCAGCACCAGTTGCCAGGCCGCCGTGATAAATGCCTGGGGTATCAGCAGCAGCCCGCTAACGACTAAACCGCCGGTCAGCACCCGCCAGTGCCCTACCCGATCGGCCAGCCGACCCAGTCGTGGTGCCGCCAGGACCGTGCCCAGCGCCGCCGCGGACATCACCAGTCCGGCGATCAGGGTGATCTGGTGGTCGCCCTGCACAAACTCGCCCACGTAAAGCGTAATAATCGGCTCAATCGACATGCTGGCGAAGATCAGCAACATGCCAGAGAGCCACATCAGCCGTATCAGGCTGTGATTAACCGGCCCGGCTTCAGAATGCGGTTGCTGGCTGGCGCGCGATGTCGCGGGAGCACGTGGCTGCTCTTTGAGTAAAAAGGTGGTGGCGAGGAAGGCGAGAAAAATCACGGCGCCGGTCAGCCAGAAAGTCTGACGAATCCCGATCAGTGGCGGTAGCACACCGCCCAGCAGCGGTCCGACCACGTTGCCGGCCATAATGCCAGAAGACAACACCCCCAGCGCCCAGCCGGTCTGCGCTTTCGGCGTTTGCGCCGCCACCAGAATGGTCGATCCCGATGCGTAGCCGCCCAGCAGCCCCGCCAGCAGGCGCAGCGCCACCAGTTGCCACGGCGCGGTCGCCATGCCAATCAGCGACATCGCAATCGCCATCCCGAGACTGGCCCGAATCAGCATCAGCTTACGACCATAGCGGTCAGCCAGCCTGCCCCACAACGGCGCAGTCAGTGCGGCGCTGAAAAAGGTCGCGCCGTAGGCAAGGCCGGACCAGCGGGCGATAGCGGCGGGCTGCTCAACGCCGAGTTGCTGCACATAGAGCGGCAGAAACGGCAGCAGCAGCGTCATCGCCACGATAGTGGTAAAAGAGCCGACGACGCAGACCCCTAAGTTACGTCGCCAGTGCTGAAACTCTGCAGTTTCGGGTGACTGTTGCATGATGATATCCGGTGAGTAATCAGGGATACAGGCTAACCGGCGTAGCGGAGTAACAACAGTCGCGGCGGGATAGTTACTCTGTGGCGCTGATTGTTGTCAGCAGGCAACAATCAGCCTGTATTCAGCGCCGCAACCAGGGCATCGCACAGCAGCGTCACGGGCGACGCCGGTTCGGGCGTGTCGTGCAGCAGCAGATAGCTTTGCAGACGATCCATCTGCCACTCCGGCAGCAGTTGCTGAATATCCCCGCGCGCCATCGCCTCCTGGGCCATGTAGGAGGGCAGATAGGCGATGCCGCTCCCTGCCAGTGCCGCATTGAGCAGCGCCATGCTGTTATTGGCGCGAAAACGGCTACGTACATCCAGTGCCAGCCGCTGTTTATCACGGCGGAACGGCAGTGCGGCGGTGTGCGCCGGACCATGAAACATCAGCAGGTCGTGGCGTGGCAGCATCTCAGGATGCGTGATGGCGGGTCGCTGCGCCAGGTAGGCGGGCGCGGCATAGAGCCCCCACTCGATTTCGCTCAGTACCCGAAAATTGCCCTGCTGTGGCGATCGGGATCGGATCACAATCGCCAGATCCGCCTGATCATCCAGCCGAACGTGACTGCGATCGGTCAGATCAAGATCGACATTGATATGCAGATGCCGACGCAGAAAGCGATTAAGAACAGGGACTATGCACTGGCAGCCGAACGTGACGGGTGCCTGCAGCCTGACATGGCCGGCGGGCTGCTGATGCACCTGCTGCACAAAGGCTTCGGCGCGCTGCACTTCGGCCAGCATCCGCACACAGTAGGGATAGTACGCCTGGCCCAGCTCGGTCAGCGCCAGCCGCCGGGTGGTGCGTTGCAGCAGCCGGATACCGAGCCGCAGCTCCAGACGGGCGATCTCCCGGCTGACATGGGATTTGGACAAGCCGAGTGCGCGTGCCGCCTCACTGAAACTCTGTAATTCCACAACCCGTGCAAATACCAACATGGCGGTTAAATTCGCGCCGTTTTCCATGTTTCCCGACTCCGACAGTAAAGGGATGCTGGCAACAAACTAACACGTTCGGGCGGGGTCACTGTGGCTGATGGGCAAAAAAAGGCGAGGCGAAGAACACGTGGAGAGAAGCGCAAAGCGCGGGCCGACCTTCCCGTCCGCAGGCTGTGACGGGAAGGTCTTATCAGGCATCAGCTGGCCATCGCCAGAGGGAATAGCAGCCGATCCGGCTCGACGCGACGCTGACGGCGCAACTGGCCAGGCGTCACCATAAAGTAGTTTTTAAACGTGCGGGTATAGGCCTGCTGGGTATCAAAGCCATAGTTCATCGCCACCTGCAGTATCGCTTCGTTGCTGCTCAGCAACGTGAGCGCAGACTCGGTTAAACGGCGCTGACGGATATACTCTGCCAGTGAAAAGCCGGTATGCTGGCGAAACAGCCGTTGCAGATGCCAGCGCGAATAGCCCGAGCGGCGCGCCACCTCATCCAGATGCAGATCGTGTCCTAAGTTGTTCTCAATCCAGTCCAGCAAACTCCGAATAAACTCGCGCTGATTCATGGTTCCTCCTGTTGATGCTGATGTGCAGTGGAGCCACTCTACCCGCTAAAATTTATCCCTTAATTAGCAGAAAATTAGCGCAGAATTAGCAACGGCTGAAACGGAAGCGGGATCGCGCGGCCAGCGGGGCTTTAGTGCGAAGTATGACGGCAGAAGTCCGCCAAAATAATCCGTGCTGTGGCAAGGCGGCAAATGCGCGAGTCCCCAGTCACTGACATCAGTCAGTGACTGGGGTGAGCAAAAGCAGCCAACGCCGCTACAGCGCGAAGTATGACGGCGGATAATTCTGGCCTAACAATTGGTGAGTAAACTCCCCTCATCTTTCTGAAGGAGATCAGCCATGCGCGTGTTACTGGTTGAAGATGATGAAATGATCGGCGCGAACCTGCAGCAGGCACTGGAGGGCGCGGGCTGGTCGGTGGATTGGGTGCGTGATGGCATCTATGCCCAGAATGCCTGGAGCGAAGGCGGCTACAGCTGCGTGCTGCTCGATCTCGGCTTACCGCGCGATGATGGCCTGCAGGTACTGCGCCGGGCGCGCGGGCGCGGCGACGCCACGCCGGTGCTGATTCTTACCGCACGCGACACGGTGGCGCAGCGGATTCAGGGACTCGACAGCGGCGCTGACGACTACCTGCTTAAACCGTTCGATTTACAGGAAGTTATGGCCCGGATGCGCGCGATTACCCGACGTAGTCACGGCGCAGCAGACTCGGTGCTGGGCAGCGGCGATGTGCAGCTGGATATGATGACCCGCGAAGTGCTCTACAAAGGACAGCGCGAGCAGCTTACGGCGCGCGAATATGCCCTGCTCTACGCCCTGCTGGAGCGGCCAGGCGCTATTCTGTCGCGCGAGCAGCTGGAAAATCGCATCTATGGCTGGGGCGATGAAGTCAGCAGCAACGCGGTGGATGTTCTGATCCACGGGATGCGCCGCAAGCTGGATAACGACGTGATCCGCAATGTGCGCGGACTGGGCTGGCGGGTACCGGCAATATGAAACCCTTCACCTTTATGCGTTCATTACGCAACAAATTACTCTCTACGCTGCTGATTATTCATCTGCTGATGATCGGCGGCGTCACCTGGTATTTCTTCAGCTGCTACGGCGATATGGTCGGCACCATGAAGGACGATCAGCTGGCAAAAATCGCTGATGCCTGGTCCACTAATAAACAGATGCCCGCCCTGATGCCGATGCTTATTGCGCCTGACAAGGCGAAGAGCGCCTTTGTGGTACAACTGTGGGACGATCGGGGTCAGTTACGGGCCAGCTCATGGCCGGAGCTGCAGGCTCCGCTGCAAAATCAACGGGGCTATCGCGACGTGCATGTGGGTCAGTGCGACGACTGCGAATGGCGCATCTATACCCGGCCCGGCTTACCTGGCAGCGAGATAAAAACTATCCAGGTGATGCACAACCTCAGCTACATGAAGGCATTGATGGTCAAGCGGGCGCTGTCAGCGATCATTCCGTTGATCCTGATGATGCCGCTTTCACTGCTGGTGATCTGGCTGGTGGTGCGCAAGATCACCCGGGATCTGCAGGTCGCTTCGCGTCAGATTGCCGCGCAGGAGACGCACCATCCGCACAATGTCTCACCCGAAGGCTTGCCGGATGAGATCCTGCCGCTGGTGGCCGCCTACAACTCGCTGCTGAGTAAGCTGCGTGAGGCCTGGTCGTCGCAGCGTCAGTTCCTGGAAGATGCGGCGCATGAGCTGCGCACGCCGGTAACGGCGGTGACCTTGCAGCTGGAAAATCTGCGTCAGCACATCCAGCCAGGCGAAGCGAGCCGGCAGTTCAGCCAGCTGGAAGCGGGCGTCACACGCACCCGTCATCTGGTCACGCAGTTACTCAATGTCTCGCGTCAGGATGACCAGAGCGTGGTCGCCAGCGTCGAGCATATCGAACTGGACGATCTGCTGAAAGAGAGCATTGAGCAGCTGATGGTAGTGGCAGATAAACGCGGCATCGATATCGGCTTTAATGGCTCCACGCAGTATCGTCTGCAGGCCAGCCGTTCCGAGCTGCGCAGCCTGTTCGACAATCTGATTGGTAACGCCATGTTGCACACGCCGGAGGGCAGCCTGGTCGATGTGCTGCTGCATCGGGTCGCAGGTAAAACAGTGGTCGATATTGTCGATAACGGGCCAGGCATGCCGGAATCCTTTATCGAACGCGCCTTTGACCGTTTTACCCGTTCACCTGACGTTAAAGCCCAGGGCAGCGGGCTGGGATTATCCATTGTGCGCAACGTCGCACAGAAGCATCAGATTCACGTCGCCCTTTCCAATTGCCTGACGCCACAGGGTGCCATTTGTGGTTTGCAGGTTCGCGTCACCCTTCCCTGATCCCGCCCGTTTGATCACGAACCAGACAACGTAAACGGTTGCCTGGTTCCGTTCGATCCTGGTCATTATTGTGAAGCGCATCACATTTTAGCTGAATTGTAATGCAACACTTTTTGACAAACGTGAGCAAAATCTATTTTCTATCGATCTGTTACAGGCACGCTACGCGGGCTGAAGAACTGGCTGTTATTTGCTGTGAAACCCTCATTCCCATCAAGGGACCGATTTCTCTCTGACTGCGTCTGCTGTGCGGCGGTCAAAAGCATGTGGCTGATAATAATGAAATTTAAAACGTTGATAGCAGGTGCCGTGCTGGCATGTTCATTGAGTGGCGCTGCGCAGGCCGCTGAAAGCGATCCGCAGTATGTCTCCGACTGGTGGCATCAGAGCGTTAACGTGGTAGGCAGCTACCACACCCGTTTCGGACCGCAGTTTAACAACGACGTTTATCTGGAATATGAAGCGTTCGCGAAGAAGGACTGGTTCGATTTTTATGGCTACCTCGACCTGACCAACTTCTTCGGCGCAGGTAACAGCAACGCCAACGGCATTTTTGATCACGGTTCACCGATGTTTATGGAGATTGAGCCGCGCTTCTCTATCGACAAACTGACCGGCACCAGCCTGGCGTTTGGTCCGTTCAAAGAGTGGTATTTCGCTAACAACTACATCTACGACATGGGCCGCAACAGCGATAGCCGCCAGAACACCTGGTATATGGGTCTGGGCACCGATATCGATACGCACAGCGATGTCGGCCTGTCGCTGAACGTCTACGCCAAATATCAGTGGGAAAACTACGGTGCGGCGAATGAAAACAGCTGGGATGGCTATCGCTTCAAAGTGAAATACTTCGTGCCAATCACCACACTGTGGGGCGGTAATCTGGGCTATGTGGGCTTCACCAACTTCGACTGGGGTTCCGATCTCCGCGATAAAGGCGGTTCATCACGCACCAGCAACTCAATCGCCTCCAGTCACATTCTGTCACTGGGTTACGATCACTGGCACTTCTCTGCGGTGGCGCGTTACTTCCACAACGGCGGACAGTGGGCGGATGGTCAGGAACAGAATTTCGGCAATGGACCGTTTGAAGTGAAATCGACTGGCTGGGGTTACTACCTGGTGGCGGGTTATAACTTCTGATTACGTGCGGCGGCCTGAATAGCGCCGCCGCGCTTTAATCCGGGCAGTTGCCATTAATTAATACGGCGCCGCAAATTGCGACGCCGGCTGGCCCGATTATTCCTGCGGCTTCTCGACGTTGATGCGCCATGGAATGTTGAACTTATCAATGAACATCGCGAATCCGTTCGACCAGAACGTCTCCTGCCACTCAGTTGTCACCTTACCGCCTGCCGACAGTTTCTCAAACCAGGCTTTACCCTTTTCGACATCGGTAGTTGAGAGACTGACCGCGTAACCGGCATGCTCAGACGCTGGCGGCTGATCGGTGTTGCCATCGCTCAGCATCAGCTCACCGTCACCAATACGCAGCTGGGCATGCATGATCTTTTCTGGCGGCTGCGGCGCGGCAGACTGATCGCCGACCTGCTCACCCTGATCCGGCATATCACCGAATTTCATTTTAGAGAGCAACTCTCCCCCGGTCGCCTGCAGGTAAAAGTCGATAGCCTCTTCGCAACGGCCATAGAGAAACAGATAAGGACTGACTTGCATCGTAACCTCTATATTTGTCGGGTGGATTTTTTTCAGTACCTTAACAGTGTAGACGATCGACTTTACTCGCTGATTTTACTGGCAATAACGGCGAAAGAGTTGTGCCATATAACTGCTCATTGGGGTCAGCGTCGTGTCTTTGCGCTGGATCAGATAGAAGATCGCTTTCGGCAGGGGTTCGTCGAGCGTCAGCGCCACCAGCGACCGACCCAGAATCGGGTCGTCAATGACGTCGACCGACAGAATACTGATGAAATCGCTTTGCGCGACCAGGCTGGTGCAGGCCATAAAGGTTTCACAGGTCACCACAATTTTCGGGGCCATGCCGCGCTCGCCAAACAGATCGTGCAACAAGCGGTAGTAACTGCCTTTAGGCGTTGGCATCGTCCAGTCCGCCTGCTGTAACTCCGCCAGAGAACGCGCCTTTTCCAGCGGATGGCCTTTGCGCACCACCACCTTGTACTCGCGCTCCATCATCCGCTCATACATCAGCTCCTGATCGAGATGGCTCTGATCGTAGGTATTAATGGTGAAATCGAGCGCGCCCTGGCGCAGTTCATGCACCATCGACACCAGCTGGCCTTCGACGATGCGCACCTTCACCAGCGGGTATTCGCGATGAAACTGGTTAATCACCTGCGGCATAATGGTGCGCGCCACGCTGCCACCGACGCCGATATTCACCTGACCGCCACCCAGTCCCAGCCGCTGCTGGATATCCTCTTCGGCGACCCGCAACTCCGCCAGCACCAGGCTGGCATGCCGAAAAAAGTTATCACCGATATCGGTTAACACCACGCCCTGCTGACGGCGGATAAACAGCTTTGCCCCCAGCTCGCGCTCCAGTTCCTGAATCGCTTTGGTTAACGCCGGTTGTGACAGCCCGGAAAGACGGCTTGCCGCCCGGATACTGCCCTGTCGCGCCACGTCAACGAAGGCGCGCAGCTGATGGAGCTTGAGATTGGCAGACATAATTTTGCGATAACCGTTGTTTATCAGTCACAAGATATTCGCATCTTATGCCGGTCAATACCATTGTGTAGATTCGGAACAGTGCATAAAAAATCAACAACGAGGAGAGAGCCGATGAACCCCCTTTCAGACCACGTCAGCGCCCGGCTGCCACAGCTGCAACAGTGGCGTCGCGACTTCCATCACTATGCCGAATCGGGCTGGCTGGAGTTCCGCACCGCCACCTTAGTCGCTGAAGAGCTGCATAAGCTCGGTTATCAACTGAAGCTGGGCCGTGAGGTCATCGACGCTGACGCGCGGATGGGCTTGCCCGACGAGGCGGTGCTGAAGCAGCAGGAAGCGCGCGCGCTGCAACAGGGCGCGCTGCCGCAGTGGATCAGCCACTTCTCCGGCGGATTCTGCGGCATCGTGGCAACGCTCGAGACCGGCCGTCCAGGCCCGGTGATGGGCTTCCGCGTCGATATGGATGCCCTGGATCTCAACGAGAGCCAGGCTGACGATCATCTGCCGCAACGTGAAGGGTTCGCTTCCTGCAACGCAGGCATGATGCACGCCTGCGGGCATGACGGCCACACCACTATCGGGCTGGGTCTCGCCTCGGTGCTGATGGCGATGAAAGATCAGCTCAGCGGTACGATTAAACTGATCTTCCAGCCCGCCGAAGAGGGTGTGCGCGGCGCAAAAGCGATGGTGGCGGCGGGCGTGGTCGATGACGTTGATCGCTTCACCGCGATTCATATCGGCACCGGCGTACCGGCAGGCGAAGTGGTGTGCGGCAGCGACAGCTTCCTCGCCACTACCAAGCTGGATGTTCACTTTACCGGCGTCGGTGCCCATGCGGGCGGTCGCCCGGAAGAGGGGCGCAATGCCCTGCTGGCCGCCGCGCAGGCAACGCTGGCGCTGCATGGTTTAACCCAGCACAGCGGCGGCGTGGCACGGGTCAACGTGGGCGTGCTGCAGGCGGGAACCGGCCGCAACGTGGTAGCCGACTGCGCCCTGCTGAAAGTCGAAACCCGTGGCGTGACCAATCAGGTCAACGACGACATCTATCAGCAGGCGCTGCGGGTGATTGCCGGTGCGGCGGCGATGTATGGCGTTGAGCAGCGGGTCTCGCTGATGGGGGCCGCGCGCAGCTGTACCCCGACGCAGCCATGGGTTGATTTCATCCATCAGCAGGCGGACGCGCTCGGTATCTTCAACTCCGTGGTCGATCGTAAAGCGCAGGCGGCGGGTTCGGAAGATGCGACCTACATGATGGAACGGGTAAAGCAGCGCGGCGGTCAGGCCTCTTACGTCATTTTTGGCTGTGAGCTGGCGGCGGGTCACCACAATGCGAAATTCGACTTTGATGAGCGGGTGATGCCGGACGCCATCACGCTGCTGGCGACGCTGGCGCTGAACCAGGCGCAGTATGGGGGCTCACGATGATGGAAGACTTTATTGCCGACTATATCGCTCGTCATCAGCTTCGTTTCAGCACGCTCAGTGACGCCATCTGGGACATACCGGAGACCCGCTTTGCCGAAACCCGCTCGTCAGCCCTGCTTTCTGATGCGCTGGCAGAAGAGGGATTCAGAGTGGAACGCGGCGTGGGTGGCATCGATACGGCGTTTATCGCCAGTGCGGGCAGCGGCAAGCCGGTGATTGCCATCCTTGGCGAGTTCGATGCGCTGGCGGGCCTGAGTCAGCAGGCGGGCTGCGCCCGGCCACAACCGCTGGAAGCCAACGGCAACGGACACGGCTGCGGTCACAACCTGCTCGGCACGGCGGGTGTTGCGGCGGCCTGCGCCGTGAAAGCCTGGATGGAACAGCATCACACGGGTGGCACGGTGCGCTTTTACGGCTGCCCTGGCGAAGAAGGCGGTTCGGGCAAGACTTTTATGGTGCGCGAAGGGCTGTTTGACGACGTTGATGCCGCCGTGACCTGGCATCCGGAGGGGTTCAGCGGCATGTTCAATCTGCGCACCCTCGCCAATATTCAGGCGGCGTTCAGCTTCAAAGGGGTTGCGGCGCACGCGGCCAATTCTCCCCATCTGGGCCGAAGCGCCCTGGATGCCGTCACGCTGATGAATACCGGGGCCAACTTTCTGCGCGAGCATATCGTTCAGGAGGCACGTCTGCACTACGCCATCACCAACAGCGGCGGTGTATCGCCGAACGTGGTGCAGGCCGATGCGGAGGTGCTCTACCTGATCCGCGCCCCGGAACTGCCACAGGCGCAGGCGATTTATGAACGGGTGATCAATATCGCCAGGGGGGCAGCACTGATGACCGACACCACGCTGACCGTACGTTTTGACAAAGCCTGCTCGGATTACGTGCCGAATCGCGCGCTGGAAGCGGTCATGGAGCGTTATTTGCATCAGTTTGGTTTGCCCGACTACAGCGACGAAGAACGCGCGTTTGCGGCTGAACTGCGTGCCACGCTCACTGATGACGATCTGCGCAATGCCCGGCTCAATGCCGCCCGAACCGGTGGTGAAGCCGGTCACGCCTGGGCTGAAAAACTGGGTGACAAGCTGTTTATGGATGAGGTCGCGCCCTATGCGGTCACACGTGATCTGCTTTATGGCTCCACCGACGTCGGCGATGTCAGCTGGGTGACGCCGACTGCACAGTGTTTTGCGCCCTGCTTTACCTTCGGCACGCCGCTGCACACCTGGCAACTGGTGGCGCAGGGACGCACCAGTATCGGGCATAAGGGGATGTTTCTGGCGGGCAAAGTGATGGCGGCCACGGTGCTAACGCTGTTAACGGATCGGCAGGCGCTGGCTGGCTGCCGGGCCGAGTTTGATCGGGTACGCGCCGCGCAGCCCTATCACTGCCCGATCCCGGCGGGGATCACACCAACAAAACTGGCCGAATGAGCCAACGGCCGTGTCTCTGACACGGACCACTATAAAAAAATATTGCAAACACTTCCCTGATTCAGCGGTGCCGGAACTGAACTCACCGCCTGTCGCACAACGCGACCGGCGTCAGGCCTTGCTACCGCCGATAAAAGGGACACAAGACGAGAACCAATACCATGGAAGCAACATCCGAGAACCGCAGTCCTGGCCGGCTCTTCAGCTGGATCGAGCGCGTGGGGAATAAAGTCCCCAACCCGTTTTTACTGTTTGTCTATCTGATCGTGGTGCTGATGGTGGCGACCGCCATTATCAGCGCGCTGGATCTGGCGGTGAAGAACCCGAGCAACGGCGAAATCGTGCGGGTGAATAACCTGCTGAGCGTCGCAGGCATTCAGTGGATCCTGCCAAATATCATCAAAAATTTCAGCAGCTTTACCCCGCTGGGATCGATTCTGGCGCTGGTGATTGGTGCCGGACTGGCGGAAAAGGTCGGCCTGCTCCAGTCGCTGATGGTGAAGATGGCGTCACGCGTCAGCCGCCGTTATGCCAGCTACATGGTGCTGTTTATCGCCTTTTTCAGCCATATCTCCTCGGATGCCGCGCTGGTAGTGATGCCGCCGCTGGGCGCACTTATCTTTCTGGCGGTGGGCCGTCATCCGGTGGCGGGCCTGCTGGCCGCCATTGCCGGTGTGGCCTCCGGCTTTACCGCCAACCTGCTGATTGTCACCACCGATGTGCTGCTCTCGGGCATCAGCACTGAAGCGGCTAAAGCGGTCAGCGACACGGTGCATGTCAGCGTGATCGATAACTGGTTCTTTATGGCCACGTCGGTGATTGTGCTGACGATTGTGGGCGCGCTGCTGACCGATAAATTTGTCGAGCCGCGACTGCCAAAGTGGCAGGGCAACGGCGAGAAGCTGGCGGCGCTGACGCCGCTTGAAAACCGCGGTCTGCGGGCTGCCGGGATCGCCGCGCTGCTGTTTATCGCCCTGATGGCGCTGCTGGTGGTGCCGGAAAATGCACCGCTGCGCAATCCCGCCACCGGCGCCATTATTCCCTCGCCTTTTATTCAGGGCATTGTGCCGATCATCATTCTGTTTTTCTTTGTGGTGGCGATTGCTTATGGCGTGGTCACCCGACAGATCCGCCGTCCGGATGATATCCCGCAGCTGCTGGTCGATCCGATGAAGGGCATGGCGGGTTTTATCGTGATGGTGTTTCCGCTGTCGCAGTTCGTGGCGTTCTTCAACTGGAGCAACATGGGAAAATTCATGGCGATCGGGCTGACCGATGTGCTGGAGAGCGCAGGCGTCAGCGGCGCGCCCGCTTTTCTCGGCCTGATGTTCCTGTCGGCGTTTCTCTGTATGTTTATCGCCAGCGGCTCAGCCATCTGGTCGATTCTGGCACCGGTCTTTGTGCCGATGTTTATGCTGCTCGGCTTCCATCCCGCCTTTGCCCAGATGATTTTCCGCATCGCCGACTCCGCCGTGCTGCCACTGGCACCGATGTCGCCGTTTCTGCCGCTGTTTCTCGCCTTTTTGCAGCGTTATCAGAAAGATGCGCAGCTCGGCACCTATTACGTGCTGATCTTCCCCTATCCGCTGGTGTTCTTTATCAGCTGGATAGCGCTGCTGCTGGTGTGGTATCTGCTGGGTCTGCCGATCGGGCCAGGCGTCTGGCCGAAGCTGCCTTAAAGCACAGTGCCACGGATGGCAAAACCTGCAATGTACGTTGCTAAATAGTCAGCAACGACCCTCTCGGCAACGGCGGATGAATTGACTATTCTGCTATTTCTTCGCTTGCTAACGGTTAACTATTTTAATAAGCCTCCGACCGGCTGCGAGTCGTCTCTACACTGCCTGAGGTTCACGCTGACATGACCACCACCTCCACCAGCCTGCCGCCGATGCACGCTTCATCGGCGGCCCGTAACAGCTTAGCCGCTCGGGTTGATGCGCTGCCCTCCTCCGCCGGATTGTGGCGCTTTATTACGCTGCTGGCGCTGGGCGGCTTTTTTGAGCTTTATGACCTGTTTGAAACCGGCTATATCAGTACCGGCCTGCTGTCGGCGGGCGTATTTCACACTGGTGCGGCAGGCGTGCTGGGCTTCTCCGATCAGGCGGCCTTCGCCTCAGCCACTTTTCTCGGTCTGTTTTTTGGTGCCAGCCTGCTGGCACCCTACGCTGACCGCTTTGGTCGCCGTCTCACCTTTATGTGTGCGCTGCTGTGGTACGGACTGTTTTCGCTGCTGATGGCGTTCCAGCAGAGCGCGGAGATGATTATTCTGTTCCGCTTTCTGGTAGGGATCGGGCTGGGCGTCGAGCTGGTGACCATCGACACCTATCTGTCGGAATGGGTGCCGACCCATCTGCGCAGCCGCGCCTTTGCCTTCTCCTTTTTCGTGCAGTTTTTATCGGTGCCGGCCGTGGCGCTGATGTCGTGGTGGCTGATTCCGCAAACGCTGTTCAGCCTTGAAGGCTGGCGCTGGGTGGTCATTGCGGGCGCGGTCTGCTCGCTGGTGATCTGGCTGGTGCGCAGGAACCTGCCGGAGTCGGCGCGCTGGCTGGCGCAGCAGGGTCGTCATCAGGAGGCGCATCAGGTGTTGTCCACGATGGAGCAACGCTGCGGCATCCCGGCAGGACCCGCTTTTTCAGCCGACGACGCCGCGGCGCAGCTGCCAAAACGGGGGCGCTTCAGCGAGATCTGGTCACCCTCTTACCGCAAGCGCACCCTGATGCTGGTGGTGATGAATTTTTTCCAGGCGATCGGCTTTTTCGGCTTTGGTAACTGGCTGCCTGCGCTGCTGTCAGGCCGCGGTGCCACGGTGACGCACAGTTTGCTTTATGCCTTCTTCATCACGCTGGCCTATCCGCTGGGATCGCTGATCTGTAGCCGCTACGCCGATAAGCTGGAAAATAAGTGGCAGATTGTCCTGTCGTCGCTGATGACGGTGGTGTTCGGCACGTTGTTCGCCTTCCAGACGCAGCCGGTATTGCTGATTCTCTGCGGCTTCCTGATCACCTGGTCCAACGCCTGGCTGACCTTCAGCTTCCACGCCTATCAGACCGAGATTTTCCCGACCCATATTCGTGCGCGGGCGGTCGGCTTCTGCTACTCCTTCAGCCGTCTCTCTACGGTATTCAGCAGTATTTTGATTGGGGTGATCCTGCAGTATGCCGGTACGCCAGGCGTGATTACCTTTATCGTGCTGAGCATGGTGATGGTGATGCTGTCGGTAGGGATTTATGGGCCGAAAACGCGCGGTATCGATCTGGAGAATATCTAAAAGAAAAGGCCGTCATCCTGATGATGACGGCCTTTTTTACTGCCGATTATTTGCCTTCCAGTACCCGGATATCTGCACTGCCCAGCCGATCTTTCTCATCTTTACGCAGCTCAGCGACCTGTTTCGCGCTGACCGGCTCCGACGCCTTGTTGCCCCAGCTGTTACGCACGAAGTTCACCACGTCCGCCACCTGCTGATCGTCAAGACGCCAGCCAAATGCTGGCATGGTAATGGTCGACGGCGCGCCATTAACGCCAGGCAACTCTCCGCCCACCAGCACGATATGAATCAGTGAGGTCGGATCGTCCGCCAGTACTACCGGATTACCGCGCAGCGCCGGATAGAAACGTTTATAGCCGCTGCCATCGGTTTTATGGCACGCCGCACAGCTGTCGACGTAGGTGGCTGCCCCCGTCGCACTGTCGTCACCTTTCCACAACGCTTTGGCGGTGGCGTCATCGACGCTGAAGGCTGCCTGATGGGGATCTTTCGCGCCCAGCGACTTCAGATAGCGCGCAATCGCCGTGATATCGGACTCGCTCAGGTGCTGCAGGCTGTGTTCCACCACGTCGGTCATGCCACCAAAAGCAGCGGTCTGATCGTTGCGGCCATAACGCAGGAACTGACGCAGGTCCTCTTCGCTCCAGCGACCCAGTCCATCGCGGTTGTCGCCACGCAGGTTGCTGGCGGTCCAGCCATCAATCGGTGCGCTGCTGCCCGCCAGATAGTCGCTGCCCTCATTGTTGGTCAGCGCCTTCTCCTGCATCGTGATGCTGCGCGGCGTGTGACAGGCCCCGCAGTGACCCAGTCCTTCTACCAGATAGCGACCACGTGCCAGCACCGGATCTTCCTGGGCTGCAGGCTGGAACGCTTTCACGTCGGGCGCAAAAATTCCGCGCCAGATCGCCAGCGGCCAGCGCATCGATAGCGGCCAGGGAATGTCGCTCTCCCGGTTTGGCTGCCCGACCGGCGCGACGCCATGCATGAAGTAGGCGTAAAGCGCCTTCATGTCTTCATCGCTGACCACGGCGTAAGAGGGATATGGCATCGCCGGATAGAGCGTATCGCCATTTTTCGCCACGCCCTGACGCACCGCTTTCTGGAAGTCGTCGTAGCTGTATTCGCCAATGCCAGTCGCGGGATCGGGCGTAATGTTGGTGGAGTAGATGGTGCCAATCGGTGTTGCCATCGGCAGACCACCGGCAAACGCCGCGCCGCCTTTGCTGGTGTGGCAGGCCACACAGTCACCGGCTCGCGCCAGATACTCACCCCGTTTAACCAGGTCGTCCTGGCTGCTCTCCGCCAGGGCGGCGAACGTCAGGGAGCCAAGAATCAGAGCCAGAATGCCATTTTTCATCGCCATATCCTTATGCCTGCACCAGTGGGCCTGGATTTTTCAGGTAGTGTTCGCGAATCGCTTTAGCTGACCAGTAGGTCAGCGCCGCCACCATGCCGGTCGGGTTGTAGCCCAGTCCCTGCGGGAAAGCTGATGCGCCCGGTACAAACACATTCGGTACGTCCCAGCTTTGCAGATAACGGTTAACCGCACTGGTTTTTGGATCGTCACCCATGATCGCCCCGCCACTGATGTGGGTAGTCTGATAAACCGTAGAGTCGAAATGGGTGCCCGGCTTTTTCGCGCCGCCGATGATCATCTTCGGATTCATCGCTTCCGCGATATTGCGCATCTTACCGACCATGAACTGCGCCATTTTGATGTCGTTCTCCTGCCAGTCAAAGGTCATGCGCAGCAGCGGCTGTCCATAGGCATCTTTGTAGTTGGGATCGAGATCAAGGTAGTTGGCGCGATAAGACTGGTGGGCGCCGTGCGCATCCATCGACAGATGATGGGTGTAGGTATCCGCCACCGCCGCTTTCCATTTGCTGCCCCAGTTAGGCGTACCCGCCGGCACCGGCAGGCCGGAGATCGGTTTGGTGCCCGCCTGGTTAACCCAGAATGGCGAACCACCAACAAAGCCCAGCGGCCCGTGGTCGAAGTTATCCGCGTTGAAATCATCAACCGCAACGCCTGCGCCACCCGCACCGATAAACGGATTAGTGGTGGTGTTCTTATCAAACAGTGCCTTCAGCGTAGAGAGGTTCTGATAGGCGAAGTTACGGCCCACGGTCCCTTCGTTGGTAATCGGGTTGTAGGGTTTGCCGATGCCCGACAGCAGCATCAGGTGAACATTGTGGAACTGGAAGGCGGAGAGGATCACCAGGTCAGCGGGCTGAATCTGCTCGCGGCCCTGCCCATCCACATAGGTCACGCCGGTCGCACGCGTTTTGTCATCGCTGAGATTGACCCGCAGCACATAAGAGTTATTGCGCAGCTCAAACTTCGGCTCCTGACGCAGCGCAGGCAGGATATTGACGTTAGGCGACGCCTTGGAATACATGTAGCAGGCGTAGCCGCTGCAGTAACCGCAGAAGTTGCACGGCCCCATCTGTGCGCCGTAGGTGTTGGTATACGGACCCGAGGTATTGGCGGACGGCAGATCGTAAGGGTGATAGCCGACCGACTCTGCCGCCTGAGCAAACAGCTGCGCCGAGTAAGTGCGCTTCTGCGCGGGCAGCGGGAAGTTATCTGAGCGATCGGGCGCAAACGGGTTGCCGCCTGTATCTTTGCCGACCACTTTGCCTTTGATACTCCAGGCGCTGCCTGAGGTGCCAAAAACCTTTTCCGCTTTGTCGAAGAACGGCTCCAGCTCATCGTAGCTGACGCCAAAATCCTGAATCGTCATGCCTTCCGGGATGAAGTTCTTGCCGTAGCGCTCTTCGTAATGGCTGCGCATCCGCAACTCAACCGGATCGACACGGAAATGGACGCCGGACCAGTGAAGACCCGCGCCACCGGTACCGGTACCGGGCAGAAATGCCGCCAGCTGACGATAGGGCACTGCGGTCTGCGACGCATCATGACGAATGGTCACGGTGCTTTTGGAGAGATCCTGGAAAAGCTTTTTGCGGACGTTATAGGTCAGCTCATCAATGGACTGCGGATAAGAGCCATCGGGATAGGTATCACGATGCGGTCCGCGCTCCAGCGCCAGCACGTTCAGGCCCGCTTCGGTCAGCTCTTTCGCCATAATGGCACCCGCCCAGCCGAAGCCGACAATCACCGCATCCACTTTTTTCATTTCGTTTGCCATGCTTAGCTTCTCTCCCCGCGAATCGACACTGACGGGAACGGATAACGTTCGCCGCGCTCTACCCAGTCCATAAAGTCGGCGCGTGCGCCAGGGAAGTTAATCAGCTTCCAGCCGACCATGCCCTGATTCCCGCCGTGTATAGGATCGCTGAAGAAGCCTTCACGGGTATTCTGCAACAGGAAACTAAAGAAGACTTTTGCCGGCAGCTGGCTGAATTCAGCACTGCCATTTTCCATCGCCTGCAGTAAGGCATCCTGCTGCTCGCCACTGAGCTGGGCGAACACCTTGCCGTGCTGCTTTTTGCTGTAATTATCGGCATCGGCCAGACCGAGGCGGTAGATCTGCTGTGGCACCAGCGGCAGCTGATAGCCCAGCTCTTTCGGCAGGTCGGGGTTAAACGGCCCCTGCATATACCAGTTCGACCCCGTGGCATACGGCGTATTCATCTGACGATCGATAAACTCAGGCACGCCCGCTTCCAGCGCACCAGGCCCGCGTTCATCGCTGGGGATAAGCCGTGCCACGGCGGCGGTAATAAAAGCAAACTCTTCGGCGGTGAACCAGTTCGGCTGGTAGTCGCGCGCCTGCTGTGGCGTGGCCGGGGTTTCAGCCGCCTGTGTGGCCAGCGGCAGGGAGAGTGCACCCATCGCTGTGGAACCTACCGCCATTGCAGGCGCCAGGGTGATTGTCTTCAGCAAAAAATCCCTGCGTGAATGACCCTTTTTTTGTTCTGACATGACATTGCCTCATTCCCGCGCTGACCGGCGGTATGAAAAAAATAGGTGGTTGCGTTGTAATGGTTTTTATCAGCAGATACAGGCCAGGAGCCTGTTTGTTACCGGTAACAAACAACCTATTGTAACACTGCCATTCACAAAGATTTAGTTCCAGGAAACAAAACCGCACAATTTCATTAACATCTATCCCCCTCCTGTCATTAGCAGAAACAACAGACTACAGACAGCGACCCGTCAAAAACGTTATAACAGGCAACACACAACAGCGGAGTGCCTATGTTTAAGTCTTTTTTTCCGCGGCCAGCGCTGTTTTTCAGCTCTGCGGCTGTCTGGAGCTTAGTAGCGATTTTTGCCTGGTTCGGCTTTGCCGCGCATCTGCCCGGCATCTGGCCCACCTTTGAAACAGCAATGAAACAGCCCCTGCCGACGACGGCAGCGCGTTTTATCGCCGTGAGTCAGCTCTGGTTCTACCTCTATTACTGGATCATGGTAGCCATTTTTGCCGGGGTCTGGCGGTTGATTGATGCGCATCCATGGCAACGCTGGTCAGTCTGGGGCTCCGCGCTGATCATCTTTGTGACCTGGTTTGGCGTGCAGGTCGGAGTGGCCATTAACGCCTGGTATGGACCGTTTTATGATCTGATTCAGAAAGCGTTAACCAAAGCGGGATCGGTGCAGATTGCGGAGTTTTACCATGAGGTTTTCTCTTTTCTCGGCATCGCATTAATCGCGGTGGTGATTGGCGTACTCAACTCCTTCTTTATCAGCCACTGGGTTTTCCGCTGGCGTAGCGCCATGAATAACTACTACATGCACAACTGGCAGCGTCTGCGTCATGTCGAAGGTGCCGCACAGCGTGTGCAGGAAGACACCATGCGGTTTGCGACCACGCTGGAAAACTGGGGTGTCAGTTTTATTCAGGCAATTATGACGCTGGTGGCGTTTTTACCGGTGCTGGTCGCGCTCTCCCATCACGTGAAAGATATTCCCATCCTCGGCAACATTCCTTACGCACTGGTGATTGCCGCTGTGCTCTGGTCAGTGTTTGGTACTGGCTTGCTGGCGCTGGTCGGGATTAAGCTGCCGGGGCTGGAGTTCCGCAATCAGCGGGTTGAAGCCGCCTACCGTAAAGAGCTGGTCTACGGCGAAGACAATGCCGATCGTGCCACACCGCAGACGGTTCAGGAGTTGTTCAGTCGGGTGCGGGTTAACTACTTCCGTCTCTACTTTCACTATCTCTACTTCAACATCACCCGCATTCTCTATCTGCAGGTTGATAACGTGTTTGGTCTGTTCCTGCTGTTTCCATCCATTGTGGCGGGCACCATCACGCTGGGCTTACTCAACCAGATCACCAACGTGTTTGATCAGGTGCGCGGCTCGTTCCAGTATCTGATCGCCTCCTGGTCGACGCTGATCGAACTGATGTCGATCTATAAGCGTCTGCGCAGCTTTGAACAGATTCTGGATGATGTTCCGCACGATGAGATGATGCGCGAAGCGTCGGAAGAGGTGTAACTACTTAAGTATGGCGGCACGGGTCGATTTCCACCCCACTCTCCTCAGCCACGGATCATCCCGCAAAGAACCTGCAGGACTCCTGTAACAGCAGAGATGTGCTGCTCCTGGCCCGCGAAAGCGGGCTTTTTTAATGCTTAAATCAGCCGTCATGCGTGTTCTCTGGCTTGAATTTATAAGCTGTAGCTTATAATCTGTACCCTGTATGACGGAATATATACAAGGAAGTATGTCATGTGGACCGTACTCCTGAGCCCGCGCTTTGAAAGCTGGCTAAGTGAGCAGGAAGAAGCCCTGCAGGAAAAAATGTTAGCGGATCTGGGAAAGTTAAAAGTATACGGCCCTGATTTGCCTCGCCCTTATGCTGATACTCTCAAGGGCTCGCAGTACAGGAATATGAAAGAACTCCGCGTACAGTTTTCAGGAAAGCCAATCCGGGCATTTTATGCATTTGACCCTGTCCGCCAGGCTATTGTGTTATGTGCCGGAGATAAGAGTCATGACAAACGTTTTTATATCCGAATGATACGCATCGCTGACGATGAATTTTCAGCCTGGCTGGCTGAACAGGAGAAGGGAAATAATTAATGAGAACCCTGGATGATGTTATCGCCGACTTCTCCCCTGAGAGTCAGGCGCGAATCAAAAAAATGTCTGATGAAATGACTCTGGAAGTCGGGCTTCAGATGATTCGCGAAGAGCTTCAGTTATCACAAAAGACGCTCGCCGAGGCCATGGGCGTGCGTCAGCCTGCCGTTGCTCAGATTGAGCAACGCGGAAATGAGATTAAGGTTGCCACGCTGAAACGCTATGTCGAAGCAATGGGCGGAAAACTCAGTCTTGATGTGGAACTTCCGACCGGAAAAAGAGTGGCCTTTCGCATCTGAACCCTCAAAACGGCGAAAGCGATTCTGTTTAAATAAAAAGCCACTCGTCAGAGTGGCTTTCTCGTTTACAAAGACCGGATGTAAAACAGCTTCAACACAGTAGTGTCCGGGACGTCACGCCTTACAGTGCAATACGCATCACGCTGTCAGGATTTTTTGGCGGCGCCTTACGCGAGCCAGGCTGTTTCACGCTGACATAAAGCACCTTGCCATCTGCCGAGAGTGCCAGACTGTTAGGCAGCGCCGGGGTTTTTACCGTGCGCTTCACCTTATAGCTGCTGGCGTCGATGATGCTGACTTCACCCGCTTTGCGATGGGTGACATAAAGCTCATCGCGCTCACCATTAAACAGCACCGCCAGTGATTCCGGCACATCAATCCGCTGAATCACCTGCTGATTACGCAGATCAACCACCAGCACCTGCGCCTGCTTTGAATCTGTCAGGAAGGCGCGCTGACCGCGCGTATCCAGCGCGATGTTCAGGAAGAAGTGCTCTTTATCTCCGTCAATCTTCTGCTTTTTCTCAATGGCATTGGTGCGCGCATTGATCGTCACCAGTTCACCATCACCGTTGGTGACGTAGACCTTTTGCGCGTCTGAATCTACCGCCAGGCCGGTGCCCATTTTACCGGTATTCGGGATGGTACTGACAAGCTTCAGCGTGCTGCCATCCACCACCCAGACCACGCTTTGCGGTCCCAGGCCGGTGATATAAACCCGGTTAGTTTTAGCATCAACCGCCACCTGACGCGGCTGCAATGGGCGCACTGTCTCACTGCGCTTACGGCTATCCAGCACCAGCGTGTTGAGCACTTTGCCGCTGCTGGCGTCAATGGCCGTAACCGAGCCGTTTACGGTGTTGCCGATGTAGAGCACGTTGGTTTGCGGGTTGATCGCCGCGCCGAAAGATTTCAGCTCCGTATTGATCGACTGCTGTACCGCCAGCGTAGCCGGGTCGAGACGGAAAACTGTGCCGCCGTCACCGCTGCTGTTCTGCGCTGTCGCCACGAACAGCGCGTTATCTTTCGGGCTGACTGCCAGTTCATAGACGCCTTTACCCACAGCCTGATTGAGATCTTCAGCCTGCACCGCCAGCCATCCTGAGGCAGAGAACAGGGCCGTAGCCAGTAACAGCGGACGCAGGGTCCGGCACGTATTGGTAATCGCTTTCATAACTTCTCCATAGTTAATCCACTGCAGACGCAGTGAAAAGAAAGCCCGACATTGCAACCAGAAACAGCTGACCAGCAGTCAGATGCAGAATTGTTTTTGAGAATAATAATTATTTCGGGGGGAAAGGGACAGGATTATTAGCGGATAAACGCCGCCAGGACGCCCAAAGGCGTCCTGTCAGCACAAGAGGGTAAAACTTAACTTATTTCAGCAGCTCAGCGGTCATGTGAACGCCGTTGTTGGTGTAAGCTTCAGTGATTTTATATGAAGCACCAGCTTCCTGAGCCTGCGCAGCGATTTTCGCTTCAGCACCATCCAGCGTAGAGTCGATGGCGGTCACAGATTGGGCGAAGCTGGCGAATGGCAGAACAGAAAGCGCGATAACAGCTGCAAAAGTTTTGATAGATTTCATGGTCAATTCCTCGGTTAATTTTTATCAGGTAAGGCGTGCTGCCTTGTTGATAGATATATTAGTCCGGAAGTTGATCAGTAAAAAGCGGAGGGTTTTGCTTAACTCGTTCAGTAAAATTGATGATAAAAAGCACATTTCGCACAGTTATCACTCAAAAGGTTAATAATCTACGCCCATAAAAAAAGGCAGCATATATTGCTGCCCTTGAGGATTTAACCGTGATGTCGTACCCGGGTGAAGATGGTCAGCGCGGCCAGCAGCATCAGCACTCCGCTGGCAACGAACACACCGCCTGCGCCGCGCAGGTCAAACATCCAGCCGCCCGCCGCCGCGCCGACAGTAATCGCCAGCTGGATGGTGGCAACCAGTAAACCGCCGCCCGACTCCGCATCATCCGGCACCGCGCGCGAAATCCAGGTTGACCAGCCGGTTGGCATCGAACCAAACGCCATACCCCAGATCGCCACGCCTGCACCTACCATCCAGCTGACATCGCCAAAGCTCACCAGCAGCAGCGCGGTGACACTCATCAACAGCGCCATGCCACTCAGGGTCAGTGATACGCTGCGGGTGACCAGGAAACCGGCCAGCGAGGTGCCAAAGAAGTTCGCCACACCAAAGGCCAGCAGCACCAGCGACAGCTGATTGAGGTTGAGCTGCGCAACGCTTTCCAGAAATGGACGCAGATAGGTAAAGAAGGCGAAGTGACCGGTAAACATCATGATTACCGCCAGCATTCCCCAGCGCATCACACCAATACGCAGCAGCGCCAGCACCCCGCCGTTGCGGGCTTTGTTCTCTGCCGGCATGGCGGGCAGGGTAAAGAACTGCCACAGCAGCGCCACCGCACCCAGTCCGGCAGTCAGCATAAAGATGTTGCGCCAGCCCACCAGTCCGCCGAGATAGCTGCCCAGTGGCGTAGCGATAATCGTCGCCAGCGAGATACCGCTGAAGACGATAGAGAGCGCACGCGGCACCTGATCGTTGGGAACCAGGCGCATGGTGATGGCGGTTGAGAGTGTCCAGAAGCCGCCAATGGCCATACCCAGTAGCACCCGCGCCAGCAGGATCACCGTCAGGTCAGCCGCAAACGCCACCATCAGTGCCGACGCGATCAGCAACAACGAAAACACCAGCATGACGATGCGGCGGTCGATGCGCCGCGTGACGCTGCCGGTGACCAGACTGGTAAACAGCGCCACCAGCGCGGTGATGGTGACGGTCTGTCCCGCCTGGCCTTCGGATACGCCGAGGCTGTGGGCCATCGGCGTCAGCAGACTCACGGGTAAAAATTCGGCGGTGATGAGGCTGAACACCCCAAATGCCATAGCAAATACCGCGCCCCACGCGGGACGGGTCGGCGAGGAAACCTCATCAGCCACTTCGGTTGTCAGACTCATGCTGCTTCTCCGGAAGATAAAAAAAGTGAGTGTGAGCATAGAACGCCGTGTCAGGACGATCTATGATGCTTACACCTTCATTTTTGATAATTCGTCTGGAATCACATGAGCCACTATGGAGATCTGACCAGTGAGCTGCTGATGGGGATGCGCCTCTATGGCGTGAACTATCAGCGTATCGCAGTGAGCGCGCCGTTTGGGCTGCGTTATGATCACGCGCCGGGCCGGGCGCAGTTCCACTTTGTCGGACGCGGCTCACTGATGGTGCGCAGCGCCTCCGGCGAGGTGTTTCAGCTCAACAGCGGCGATGCGCTGCTGGTGCCGCACGGCAAACCCCACAGCCTGATCTCCAGTGAGGAGGCGAGCTGCCAGTGTATTAAGAACATGGCGAGCAAGCCGCTCTGCGACAGCGTCTGCGCCATTGCAGCCCCGGAAGATGCCTGTGATGACGAGCACAGCGTGCTGTTATTCAGCGCCTGCATGGCGTTTGAGCTCGGCGGCATGCAGCCGCTGATCAATACCATGCCCGATGTGATGCTGGTGAGTACTCTGCTGTCGCAATACCCGGAGATTCAGCCGATTCTGGCGGCGATGGAGCGGGAGTCGCTCACCCGCCAGGCGGGATTCGCCGGTATTCTGTCGCGTCTGGCAGACGTGGTTGCCGCGCTGATTGTGCGCGGCTGGGTAGAGAACGGCTGCGGCGAGCGCAGTGGGCTGGTGCAGGCGATGCGCGATCCACGTCTGAGTCAGGCGATTGCTGCGATGCATCGGGAGCCAGGCGAAAACTGGACGGTGGCGCGGCTGGCCAGCGTGGCAGGCTGTTCGCGCTCAGTGTTTGCCGGACGGTTTCTCAATGCCACCGGTATGACGCCGCTGCGCTATCTGACGGAGTTGCGGATGCGGCTGGCGGTGCAGCGGATTGTGAACAACGGTGAAGCGGTGGAAGCCGTGGCTTATCATCTCGGCTACGGCTCGATTGCGGCATTCAGTCGCGCCTTTAAACGGATTGTCGGTCAGTCACCAGGCGCACTGCGTGCCGGACGCGACGGCACGCAGGCGCTGGCCTCTTAACCGGGCCGCTGAATCTCTTCTCTTAACGAAAGACGCTGATCGCTTCGACCAGACGGTTAGCCTGATGGGTCATGCGACCTGAAGCCTCAGCGCTTTCTGTCACGCGGGCGGCGTTCTGGTGGGTGATATCATCAAGATCTTCCACCGCTGAACTGACTTCGCTGAGCGCGGTCGCCTGTTCGGCCGTGGCGGCACTGATCTGGGCGATCAGTGCGGTGACATTCTGCACCTGCGACACGATATCCTGCATCGTGCGGCCTGCCGCGCTGGCGTGCTCATTGCCCGAGTTGACCCGGCTGGCGCTGGTTTCAACCAGCATTTTGATTTCGCTCGCGGCTTTGGCGCTGCGCTGCGCCAGGCTGCGCACTTCTCCGGCGACCACCGCAAAGCCTTTGCCCTGCTCACCGGCCCGCGCCGCTTCCACGGCGGCGTTCAGTGCCAGGATATTGGTCTGGAACGCAATCCCGTCGATAACGCTGGTAATATTGGCAATCCGCTTTGAACTGTCAGCAATTTCGCCCATCATGCCCATCATTTCGGTCATCACCTCGCCGCCTTTGCTGGCAGCATGGCTGGTGCCGGCTGAGAGGGTATTCGCCTCATGCGCAGTTTCAGTGTTGCTCTTCACCGTGGCGGTCATTTCGTTCATGGTGGCCGCAGTCTGCTGCACATTGGCAGCCGCCTGCTCGGTACGGCGGCTGAGTTCGTTGTTGCTGCGGGCGATGGCGTCGCTGGCGCTCAGCACGTTGATCGCCTGGCCGCTGACATCATCCACCAGCCAGCGGAACATCAATCCGAGCTGACCGATGGCGCGCAGCGTCACACCCACCTCATCAACGCGGTCCATCTGCTCCACTTTATGGCTGGCACCGGTTGCCACGCTCAGCGCCTGTTTGCACATCCGCTCAATAGGGCGTGAAATCTGCTGCTCCAGCCACAGGCTGCAGAGCAGAAGCAGCGCAACCATTCCCGCGGTAAAGCCTGCCAGTGCCGTGGGCGTCATGCCCAGCGCCCAGACGCCTGCCACCGAGAGGGGCAGTAACGTCAGCAGCGTTGTGCGGATCCGCCAGCGAAGGGGCAGCGTCTTCAGGATTGAGGCGGGACGACGCCAGCCGCTGCGAACCAGCAGGCCTTTGTGAAAACGTCGCCCTCTGGCGCGCCCTTCACGAAAATCCTGATAGAGCACCTCAGTCTGACGCACTTCCTCTGCCGTGGGTTTGGTGCGCACCGACATGTAGCCCTGCACTTTACCGTCGCGTACTACCGGAATGGCGTTGGCCCGTACCCAGTAGTGATCGCCATTTTTACGGCGGTTCTTGACCAGTGCCGTCCAGGGTTCACCCTGTTTCAGCGTCGCCCACATGTCGGCAAACGCTTCTGATGGCATATCGGGGTGACGTACCATGTTATGCGGCTGGCCGTTGATCTCGTCGGCGGTGAATCCGCTCGCCTCGATAAACGCGTCGTTAGCGTAGGTGATGTGGCTGTTAAGATCGGTGGTCGACATCAGTGTCGCATTATCGTCGAACAGATATTCACGCTGAGAGACAGGCTGGTTGTTACGCATCAAAAGTCCTTGGAGACCCGACGTCCTGCACGCGACGGTCTGAGTGTCGGCATGAAAACTGTGGGCTGAGAGATAACGATTACCTTTTTTTATGTTTTCGGCATGCTTCTGCCTACTCTTTAGCGTTTAAGTTAAATTAGTGGCAATAATAAAGCCGCTTTGTAGCGGCTTTCACATTTTTGGTTGATTATCCATCCGTTAGCCGGACTGGAGAATTCCGGCAGCGGGTCAGCTGAGGTCGACATTACGGGTGCCAAACCACCAGGTGAGCAGGAATCCGCCGATCCAGGCCACCATCAGCCCGGCCAGATAGACCGCCATGCCAGCGAAGATCCCCTGGCTGGAGGTCATCAGTGGCAGCGTGACCAGGCCGGAGGGTCCGAATACCGTGTTCATCCCGACCGGCAAACCCAGCCACGCCACCAGCCCGATAAAGAACCCGCCCAGCGCACCACCGCCGCAGGCGGTGATAAAGGGCTTGAGGCGCGGCAAAGTGACGCCGTAGATCAGCGGTTCACCGACGCCAAGCAGCCCCGGCACGATAGCGCCTTTGATCTGCGCCCGCAGCAGCGCCCCTTTTTCTGCTTTGCACCACAACGCCAGTGATGCGCCGACCTGGCCTGCTCCCGCCATCGCCAGAATCGGGAAGAGCGAGTTAAAACCCTGGGTTTCCATCAGCGCAAAGTAGACCGGAATAAAGCCCTGATGGATGCCGAACATCACCGCGATCAGGAACAGCCCGGCCAGCAGCGCACAGCCAAAGGGATTGTTATTGAGATGGATAAACAGCCACGACATCCCTTTAAACAGTTCGCCGCCCAGCGGCATGATCAACAGATAGGTGATGGCGCCGGTGATCAACAGCGTAAACAGCGAGGTGAGGATCATATCGAGATTGTCGGGAATGATTTTGCGCAGCTGTTTTTCAATCCACGCCCCGATAATCGCCGCCATCAGCACGCCAATAATGTTGCCGCGCGGGTCGATCGCCAGGCCAAAGAAGTTTTCCATGCCGCTGTAGTAGCCGGTGGTGGCCGTGGGCACATAGCCGAGCACAAACAGCGAGGCGATGATTGCGCCATTGACGCCGCTGCCGCCAAACGCTTTCTGCGCGTTGTAGCCAATCAGGATGCTGAGAAAGGTGAACAACCCTTTACCGAAGACTTTCATGTACGCCACGGTATGCAGCAGCCAGGGCGCGTGGTCACCGGGTGCATTGAGGTGGAGACTCTGTTCAATCAGCGTGGCAAATCCCAGCAGCAGCCCCGCGCCGATAAAGCCCGGAATCAGCGGAGTGAAGATGGTGGCGAAGCGCGACAGGAACTGATGCACGCCGCTGGTCTGTTTCGCCTTTAGCTGCTGCTTCTGCTGCGCCGCAAGCAGGCTTAGTTCCGCTGTTTGGCCCTGCGGTGCCAGCGCGGTATCACCCTGAGCCAGCAGGTTCTGCATCCCTTCGGCGGCGGTTTGCGCCTTGCCAGGCCCCAGCACAATCTGCAACTGTGCCTCGCTGTCGATAACGCCTAAGACACCCGGCAGGCTTTTTAACCGTGCCAGATCACTCTCTCCCGGCTGATTGAGCGTCAGGCGGAGCCGCGTCATGCAGTGACCACAGGCCGCGATATTTTGCGCGCCACCGACCGCCTGCAGGATGTCGCGCAACAGTGCCTCGGTGATTCTGGCCATTAGCGTGCTCCCGCTGCCTGTAAAGCCTGACGGATAAAGCCCTGATGCTGACTGAGCAGCGCTTTCGCCTCATCGGCAGCCAGGTCAGCCAGCACCATCAGAATGGCGGTTTTGCAGTGTCCGCCACAGGCGGTGAGCGCGGCGCTGGCCGTCGCCTCATCACAGTCAGTGGCCTGCATGACGATGTTAACCTGACGCTGCACCAGTTTCTGATTGGTGGCTTCCACATCGACCATCAGGTTGCCGTACACTTTTCCGCTGCGGATCATCGACCCGGTAGTGAGCATGTTGAGCACCAGTTTTTGCGCCGTGCCCGCTTTCATACGAGAAGACCCGGTGATCACTTCGGGGCCGACCACCGGCGTGAGCGCAATCGCGGCAACCTGCGACATGGCGCTGCCTGGATTACAGGTGAGCGATACAGTGGTCGCGCCAAGTTCGTTTGCGTATGCCAGCGCACCCAGTACGTAGGGTGTGCGACCGCTGGCGGCGATGCCAACCAGCACATCGTGGCGGCTGAAGTGGATATCTTTCAGATCCTGCGCGCCCTGCTCCCGGTTGTCTTCCGCGTTTTCTACCGCCTGGAGTATGGCGGTATGGCCTCCTGCAATCAGGCCGATAACCTGCTCGCGGGGTGTGCCAAAGGTAGGTGGGCATTCGCTGGCATCCAGTATGCCAAGTCGACCGGAGGTGCCTGCGCCGCAATAGATCAGTCGTCCACCGGCCTGGAAGGCGGCGCAGATGGCGTCAACGGCGGCGGCAATCTGCGGCACGATGGCCTCAACCGCCAGCGCCACCTTTTTATCTTCATCATTGATGACGCGCAGCATCGCTTCGGTGGAGAGTTCGTCAATATTCTGGCTGGCCGGGTTGCGGCCTTCGGTGATCATCTGGCTGAGGTCGAGTTTCATGGCGGGCTCCGCAAAGGAATAAATTATTCAAATTACTAACTATCATAACGAATGATTAATTCATTGGGTGAGATCTTTTTTCGATGGATGTGGGGTGAGTCATGTTGCGGGAGATCAGGTTGGGTTAGTGATGAGTATAAGCATTACGACCTGGGTGCGGTGCATGTTAGTGGAATCGCTGGGAGACTGGTGCAGGTCAGAATAGGTTCACCTGATCGTAAAGACGCATTCGTCATCCATGACGCTCGGCCCACGCGATTACGCACCTCATCCATGAGGTGCGCCCGTTGCCGGGCCAACGCTCTGCGTTGTTCAAAAACGCTCCCGGCGTTTTTGTCCCTGGCGTGGGACGCTTTACTCTTCAGGTATCAGAAAACAGTGAGCAATTGCCTGCCTCATAATGGGTTCTGAGGGCACCATTCGACATCGCGAGGGAGCCGCGTCAGCCAATTAAAACCCACCAATCGCAGGTTAAACGCGCATCCATTTAATCAATATAAAGTTGTGACGTTCTGCAGCCATATAAAGCAGCCAGCTTCTCAAGCGTTTGTTTTTGAGGTTTCTTTCTCGACTCTAACTTCGACACGCCAGCCTGCGTGATGCCCAGTTTATTCGCCACCTCTTCCTGTGACATGTGACGATGCAAACGCCAGGCAACATGCAAAGGAACGGATTGCCGTCGGCTGATTTTCATTACATCATGAGGAATCGTTTCATCATCGTCTGGACCCACTTCATAAGGGACAGACTCAAACACATCATCTAAATGACGTTCAGCCATGAGCTTATTAAACAGCTCTATAGGGATGACAGCACCAGTGCGGTTCCCGCGCTCGTCCGTCAGAAACTGTATAGCATTCATGGGTAATCACTCCTTATTGGTACGGCAGGCAACACTGTCTGATCGTCTGCCTGTGCTGCGGAACGCTAAACCCGGCTGCACAGAACTTATTGATGACGCACATTGCTCCTGCCACACTGCTAGCGCTTTTTGTACGTGGTCGATGTTCTTCTTACGACTTCAAGTATATCTATCACTACTGGCTGACCTTTCTCTATCTTCCAGAGTACGCGGTAGTGACCTACTACCAGCTTCATTCGCTTCTGTTTATCATCAGTCAGCTTTTCGACTTTCAGATGGGGAATATCCGGCCATTTAGCCAGCGCCTCTACAGCATCTTCAATAGCGTTACCCTCTTTCTGAGGCAGCCCATAAAGCTGTTTCAATGCCTTTTTCGTCCAGTTAATTTCTGGCATCCGTCAACACTCCATGTTGTCAAAGACCACAGTCAACTCACCGCAACGAAATATAACCATAATCAATCATAATAACAATGTTACTGCCTCGAAAGCCTGCATTATAGTTATAAAAATATAACTATTTAATTCTCGGTCAACCTGCATATCTGACATGAAAAATCTCATAAAAAAAGGCCCAACTTTCGTTGAGCCCATTTTTACGTTAATGCCGTGTTCAGCTTGCGGTCTGTGTCCGCAGCTCCAGCTCATACTCTTTCGCCTTTTCGACGTCGAACTGGTTTTCCCAGCGGGCAATCACCAGCACCGCCAGCGCATTACCAACCACGTTCAGCGCGGTACGCGCCATATCCATGATGCGGTCAACACCGGCGATAAACGCCAGACCTTCCAGAGGAATGCCGACGCTGCCCAGCGTGGCCAGCAGCACTACGAAGGAGACGCCTGGCACGCCAGCGATACCTTTCGAGGTCACCATCAGCGTTATTACCAGCACAATCTCGTCGGTCAGCGACAGGTCAATGCCATACAGCTGCGCAATAAAGATCGCCGCGATACTCTGATAAAGCGTTGAACCATCCAGATTAAACGAATAACCGGTCGGCACCACGAAGCTGGTGATCGCTTTCGGCGCGCCGTAGGCTTCCATCTTCTCCATGATACGCGGCAGCACCGTTTCCGAACTGGAAGTGGAGTAAGAGAGAATCAGCTCATCCTTCAGGATACGCATCAGCGTGGTAATCCGCAGCTTACAGAAGCGCGCCACTCCGCCCAGCACCACAAAGGCGAAGAACAGAATTGCCGCGTAAACCAGCAACACCAGCTTAGCCAGCGGCCAGAGCGAGGCAAAGCCGAAGTTAGCAATCGTCACCGCAATCAACGCAAACACACCCACCGGGGCATAGCGCATGATCATGTGCGTCACTTTAAACATCGCTTCAGAAATGCCACGGAACAGGTTCACCAGCGGATCGCGCTGTTCTGACGGCAGTGACGACAGGCCTAAGCCAAACAGCACCGAGAAAAAGATAATCGGCAGCATGTCGCCCTTCGCCATTGAGGCGAAAATATTCTGCGGGATCAGCGACAGAATGGTGGTCACCAGGCTGTGCGGACCGCCCTGTACCTCTGCCGTTGTCGCTTCATATTTAGAGATGTCCACCGTTGCCAGCGTTGACATATCAATGCCGGTGCCGGGTTGAAATACGTTGGCCAGCGTAATACCGACCACAATGGCAATGGTGGTGATCACTTCAAAGTAGAGAATCGTTTTGACGCCGATGCGTCCCAGCTTCTTTGCATCACCCACGCCAGCGATGCCGACAATCAGGGATGAAATCACAATCGGTACCACAATCATCTTGATAAGATGAATAAAGATATCGCCTGCCGGGCTGAGAATGTTGGTGACTAACCATTCACGATTGTCTGGCTGATTATGCAACACAGCACCCACAACGATGCCAAGCACCAGGGCTGTCAGAATCTGCCAGGCCAGGCTGATTTTAAAACCTTTCATAACGTGTAATTTCCTCAGTCAAAACCCGTTTCTCTCTACTGCGAAGGTGCAGAAGACAATACACACAGGGAGTGAGCAAAAAGCCCGGTAAATTAGAGGGTGTCTTGAAACAGCGCCTCGTATGAAAATCTGATGATTCCCATACCCATTTTCAGACGCGGTCTGAGTTGATACCTGCAGAACAGGGGCGAGATAAGTACCATTTTCACTGTGGTAAATGCAACCCCTGGCGGATCCGATTAAAAGTTCACCATCTAAGCAGCATAAAGTGCTGCTGGAGCTGAAAAACCCTAACCTGCTGTTATGAAAAGTATTACTTCGATGAATTTACGCATAGCTATGCAGAAACGATTAAAAACTGATCCGGCGCGTTTGCTCGCTTTTTATTCAGGATAAAAGCGTAAAAGCGATGCCTGACTTCTCCAGCGCCGCCAGAGCGTTAACCTGATAGATCAGAATGGCTTAACGCTTCTTGGGGGATGTGTATCACGTGATCTGTGGCGCAAAAAAGAAACAAAGCTTTGGCGCAGGCTTTAATTAACCATTGATTGACATATCATTAACATCTTCAAGGAGATCCGCCATGAGCCAAATACACAAACATCCCGTTCCAGAGAATATTGCAGCAAACACCCTGATTACTGCAGAACAGTATCAGGCGATGTATCAGCAATCTGTCGACGATCCAGACAGTTTCTGGGGCGAACAGGGCAAAATCCTTGACTGGATCAAGCCTTACAGCAAAGTGAAAAACTGCTCGTTTGCACCAGGTAACATTAACATTCGCTGGTACGAAGATGGCACGCTCAACCTGGCGGCAAACTGCCTTGACCGTCATTTAGCCACGCGCGGCGATCACCCGGCGATTATCTGGGAAGGCGACGACGCCAGCGAAAGCAAAACCCTGACTTTCCGCCAGCTGCATGCCGAAGTCTGTCGCTTCGCCAACGTGCTGGAACTGCTGGAAGTGAAAAAAGGCGACGTGGTGGCGATCTATATGCCGATGGTGCCGGAAGCCGCAGTAGCGATGCTGGCCTGTGCGCGTATCGGTGCCGTTCACTCGGTGATCTTTGGCGGTTTCTCACCAGAGGCGGTCGCGGGCCGCATCGTCGATTCCAGCGCCTCGCTGGTAATCACGGCCGATGAAGGGATCCGCGCCGGTCGCAGCATTCCGCTGAAGAAAAATGTCGATGACGCGTTAAAAAATCCCAATGTCACCAGCGTGAAAAACGTGGTGGTGTTCCAGCGCACTGGTAAAGATGTGGGCTGGGTTGAAGGCCGCGATCAGTGGTGGCACGACCTGATGCTGAACGCGAGCACCAACCACGCTGCCGCAGAAGTCGGCGCAGAAGATCCGCTGTTTATCCTTTATACCTCCGGTTCAACCGGCAAACCCAAAGGCGTGTTGCACTCCACCGGCGGGTATCTGGTCTATGCCGCGACCACCTTTAAGTTCGTCTTTGATTACCATCAGGATGATATCTACTGGTGCACCGCTGATGTTGGCTGGGTGACGGGCCACAGCTATCTGGTTTATGGCCCGCTGGCCTGTGGCGCCACCACACTGATGTTTGAAGGGGTGCCAAACTGGCCAACGCCGAGCCGTATGGCGGAAGTGGTCGATAAACATAAAGTCACGCTGCTCTACACCGCGCCCACTGCAATCCGTGCGCTGATGGCGGAAGGTGATAAGGCGATTGCCGGCACCGACCGCAGCAGCCTGCGCATTATGGGATCGGTCGGTGAGCCAATTAACCCGGAAGCCTGGGAGTGGTACTACAAGAAAATCGGCAACAGCCGCTGCCCGATTGTTGATACCTGGTGGCAGACCGAAACCGGCGGCTTCATGATCACGCCGCTGCCGGGTGCGACCGAACTGAAAGCGGGTTCCGCCACCCGACCGTTCTTTGGCGTGCAGCCCGCGCTGGTGGATAACGAAGGTCAGCCACAGGAAGGCGCCTGTGAAGGCAATCTGGTGATCACCGAGTCGTGGCCGGGTCAGGCACGTACCCTCTATGGCGATCACGACCGTTTCGAGCAGACTTACTTCTCTACCTTTAAAAATGTCTACTTCAGTGGTGATGGTGCCCGTCGTGATGAAGATGGCTACTACTGGATCACCGGACGCGTCGATGACGTACTCAATGTTTCCGGTCATCGACTCGGCACCGCCGAAATTGAATCGGCGCTGGTCTCGCACCCTAAAATTGCCGAAGCGGCGGTAGTGGGGATTCCGCACAGCATCAAAGGCCAGGCGATTTATGCCTATATCACGCTGAATCATGGCGAAGAGCCGTCGCCGGAGTTGTATACCGAAGTGCGCCAGTGGGTCCGTAAAGAGATTGGCCCGATAGCCACACCGGATGTGCTGCACTGGACCGACTCACTGCCGAAAACCCGCTCCGGCAAAATCATGCGGCGTATTCTGCGCAAAATTGCCACCGGAGATACCAGTAATCTTGGTGATACTTCTACGCTCGCCGATCCTGGCGTAGTAGAAAAACTGCTTGAGGAGAAACAGTCGATCAAAATGCCTTAAGCGCACGCTGTCCGGCGGGAAGATCGCTTCCCGCCACACCCGCCCTACGCAGTCTGTTTCGGTAGTCACAAATATTATAACCAGCTGAATCCGCGCCCTGTCGCGAGGTTCTCGCCTGCAAGCCCTCTGGAGAAAATGTGATGAATGACGCCCTTTCGAATCAGGATGCCATCAATCAACAGATTGAGCGTAATCCCCTTTTTCATGAGTTAGTCCGTAAGCGTCAGGCGTTCGCGACGCTGCTGTCGCTGATCATGCTGGTGCTCTATGTCGGCTTTATCCTGCTGATCGCGTTTGCCCCCGGCTGGCTCGGTACGCCGCTGCATGCCGGCACCAACGTCACGCGCGGTATCCCGATTGGGGTCGGGCTGATTGTGATGTCGTTTGTGCTGACCGGCGTCTATGTCTGGCGTGCCAACGGTGAGTTTGACCGTTTAACGAAAGCGATCCTCAGCGAGGTGAAATCATGACTCGTCTCACCTTATGGCTGCTGGCCTTAATGCTGCCGTTTTCAGCGATGGCTGCCGATGCGATAACCGGTGCCGTGCAGCGCCAGGCGACCAACTACCAGGCGATTATCATGTTTACGATTTTCGTCGGGGCCACGCTGGGAATTACTTACTGGGCCTCAAAGCGCACCCGATCACGTAATGACTACTACACCGCGGGCGGCAATATCACTGGCTTCCAGAATGGCCTGGCGATGGCGGGTGACTTCATGTCGGCCGCCTCGTTCCTGGGCATTTCGGCGCTGGTTTACACCTCTGGTTATGACGGGCTGATCTACTCGCTCGGCTTCCTGGTTGGCTGGCCGATGATTCTGTTTTTAATCGCCGAGCGACTGCGCAACCTGGGTCGCTATACGTTTGCCGATGTCGCCTCATATCGTCTGAAGCAGATGCCGATCCGCACCCTGTCAGCCTGCGGCTCACTGGTGGTCGTGGCGCTCTACCTGATCGCGCAGATGGTCGGGGCCGGTAAACTGATCCAGCTGCTGTTTGGCCTTAACTACCATGTTGCGGTAGTCCTGGTCGGCATTCTGATGGTGATGTATGTGCTGTTTGGCGGCATGCTGGCCACCACCTGGGTGCAGATCATCAAAGCCGTGCTGCTGCTGTTTGGTGCCACCTTCATGGCGGTCATGGTAATGAAGGCGACCGGTTTCAGTTTTAATACGCTGTTCACCGAAGCGATGGCGGTCCATCCAAAAGGCATCGCGATTATGCAGCCTGGCGGACTGGTTAAAGATCCTATCTCGGCGCTGTCTCTGGGGCTGGGGCTGATGTTTGGTACGGCCGGATTGCCGCATATCCTGATGCGCTTCTTCACCGTAGCGGATGCTAAAGAGGCACGTAAAAGCGTCTTCTGGGCCACCGGTTTTATGGGCTACTTCTACTTCCTGACCTTTATTATCGGCTTCGGTGCCATCCTGCTGGTGGGCGCTAACCCGGCCTTTAAAGATGCCAGCGGCGCGCTGATTGGCGGCACCAATATGGCGGCGGTACATCTGGCGAACGCCGTGGGCGGCAGCACCTTCCTGGGCTTTATCTCTGCGGTTGCCTTCGCCACGATTCTGGCCGTTGTCGCAGGCTTAACCCTGGCAGGTGCGTCGGCGGTGTCTCACGACCTCTACGCCAGCGTGTATCGTAAAGGTCAGGCGAGCGAGAAAGATGAACTGCGGGTTTCAAAAATTACCGTGCTGGCGCTGGGCGTGGTGGCGATTGCGCTGGGTATTCTGTTTGAGAAACAGAACATCGCCTTTATGGTCGGGCTGGCCTTCTCGATTGCGGCCAGCTGTAACTTCCCGATCATCCTGCTGTCGATGTACTGGTCAAAACTCACGACGCGCGGCGCGATGGTGGGCGGCTGGCTCGGTCTGCTGACCGCCGTTATCCTGATGATCCTCGGCCCGACGGTGTGGGTACAGGTGCTGGGCAACGCGAAGGCGATTTTCCCCTATGAGTATCCGGCGCTGTTCTCCATGGCGGTGGCTTTTGTGGGCATCTGGCTCTTCTCGATTACCGACCATTCGCAGCAGGGCGCAGAAGAACGTTCACGCTTCCGTGCACAGTTTATCCGCTCGCAGACCGGCACCGGCATCGAACAGGGCAAAGCGCACTGATCGTGGCTTTTCGTTCATAACGAGCAGGCAATAAAAAAGGGCGGCTACCGAAGTAGTCGCCCTCTTCTTTTGCGCAGCAGAATCAGAAGCGCAGCGATGCACCCACGTACGGGCCATCGACCAGCACGTTATCTTTGCGTCCATCTTTGTTGTTCAGTTCGATGTACTGATAACCCACACGCAGGTTAAGCAGTGAAACCGGCGTGAAGCTCAGGCCGCCACCGGCTTCCTGATAGCTGTCGAGCTGATCGGTGAAAGACTCTGGCGCGTAATAATATTCGCCATACAGGCCCCACATGCTGTTGAAGCTGTAGTGTGCTGCACCACCCAGCGCCACCGCAAATCCATCTTTTCCATCTTCAGGATGGGTGAAGATCGCTTTTGCGGTCGGCGCCAGACGCAGCGGCCCGAAATCAACGTTGTAACCCAGACCGGCACCGTAGGTGCTGCCGTCATGGTCGCTACGCAGCCAGTTACCTTTCAGAAACAGACCGGGTGTTGTGGTGCCCAGACCCACATTCAGGTTGGTGTTGTGTTCGCTGACATCAACACTGCCTTCAATCGCCTGAGCGGCACCGCTCATTAAAACCAGCCCGAGGGCGCTCCCGGCAACAAGTTGCTTAAACATGATTCCACTCCGTGAAAGGACAATTAATTCGGCCGCAAGGTTAACAGCCTGAAATGGGGAGACAACAAAATCTGGAAAACTTTACGTAAAAATACGTGTCTCAGCGCAGACCAGCCCCTGTGCGACGGAGTGTAGCCTATATTGTCCACATCAGGTGCCCAATCAGCGGAGCCAGCACCACGGTCACCACGCCAGAGAGCATCATTACCAGGCTGGCGACCACGCCCTCCTGCTGGCCAATCTGATAGGCGCGTGCCGTGCCGGCGCCGTGGGACGCCGCACCGAATCCCGCGCCTTTCGCCACGCCCTGCTTAATGGCGAGCCGCAGAAACAGCACGTCGCCGATTGCCATGCCAAACACGCCCGTGATCACCACGAACAGCGCCACCAGATCGGGCTGCCCGCCAATCGGACCCGCCGCAGCCAGCGCAAACGGCGTGGTGATAGAGCGCACGGCCAGGCTGCGCTGAATCGACTCCGGCAGGGTTAACAGCCGCGCCAGCCAGACGGAACTGCAGACGGCGACCAGCGTCGCGGTCACTACGCCCGCGCTCAGCGACAGCCAGTGGCGCTTAATAATTTCCACGTTCTCATAGACCGGTACGGCAAACGCCAGCGTCGCTGGCCCCAGCAGCCAGAGCAGCCAGTGGTTTTCGGCGATGTAATCCTGCCAGCTGATATGCGTCAGCAGCAGCAATGCCACCAGCACCAGCGGCGTCATCACCAGTGGCATCAGCAGCAGCGTCCGCCAGCGGCGATAAAGCCGTTTATTCAGCGCATAAACCAGCAGCGTAACGGCTACACACAGCAGGCTGAGAAGAAAATCACGCATGCGGATCCTGCTTACGCGCGGCGCGCGCGACTTCATACTGATAAAGCCGGTCCACCACCCAGGCAGTCGAGGCCAGCACCAGCAGCGTACTGACGCCAATCACCACACAGATGCGCCAGCCATCAACCCGCAGCAGATCGCCATAGTTCACCACCGCCACCACCGCCGGAATAAAGAACAGCAGCATCTCGGCCAGCAGCCAGCGTGATCCGGCTTTCACCCAGTTCAGCGGCACAATCCGCGTCACGATTAACGCCAGCAGCAGCAGCATCCCGACGATATTGGCGGGCAGCGGCAGATGCAGCCAGCTCACCAGCCGGTCGCAGGCGATAAACAGGCCGATATAGAAACCCAGCTGGAGCGGCAGGCTGAGCCATTGCACTGCGCGGTTGCTGCGTAAAGTGAGCGCTAACGCCATCACCTTGTCTCCCCGATTAAATTGATGTCACCAGTATAAATCGTCAACAGAAGGTGAAAAAAATGAATTAAAATTATCGAAATCATGCCTGAAAGGAATAGTTATGGATGTCCGCGCCCTGCGTTACTTTACTGAAGTCGTACGCCAGCAAAGCTTTACCCGTGCGGCGCAGAAGCTGTTTGTGACGCAACCGACCATCAGCAAAATGTTGCGCCAGCTGGAGGAGGAGCTGGGCTGCACGCTGATCCTGCGCGATGGTCGTCGTCTGCACCTCACCGACAGCGGCCAGGCGGTCTATCAGCGCGGCCTGGCGATCCTGCAGCAGTTTCATCAGCTGGAAGCGGAGATTGGTGACATCAACCAGCTTAAAACCGGTGAGCTGCGACTGGGTATTCCGCCGATGGTCGGTATGCAGATCGCCGGTTCGATTTCCGCGTTTCGCCGCCGCTATCCCGGTGTGAAGCTGAAAATCTCTGAATTCGGCGGTCTGACCGTCCAGCAGGCGGTGCTGGCGGGCAGTCTGGATATCGCCCTGACCGCGCTACCGGTCGATGCCGAGCTGCCGCTGAACACCCTGCCCCTGATGCATCATCCGCTCTGCGTACTGCTGCCGCGTCGCCCGGAGTGGCTCAGCCGCCAGCAGATTGGACTGGCAGAACTGGCAGAGCATCCACTGCTGATTTTTAATGAGGAGTTCTCGCTGAATCGTCAGCTGATGCAGGCGTTTCAGCGGCTCAACCTGACGCCAACGGTGGCGGTTCGCAGCGGACAGTGGGATTTTCTGGCGGCGATGGTGCAGGCGGAGATGGGGCTGGCGATTCTGCCGGAGCCGATCTGTCAGCGGCTGGATAAGCAGTCGCTGCTGTGGCTGCCGCTGGAATCGGAGCTGAAGTGGAGTCTGGGATTGATCTGGCGGGAAGGGAGTTATCTGTCGCGCAGTGCGCAGGCGTGGATAGCCTGTTGTCGCGAGCATTGGCCGGATGAGCCGCCGCGCCTGTCGGTGTGAAAGGCTGGCACGCCGCATTAACGCGCAGGCGTGCCAGTCAGGACTTACTCCTCTTTTTCGATCAGCAGCGCTTCCAGCAGATCCAGGTCGTGCAGTAACTTCTGCATCGTCTCATTGGAGATTTGCTGGGTGGCGCGCAGATGATAGACCTCAGCACGTTCGGCACGCAGTCCGGTCAGGCGGAAGCGACGCTCCAGGTTCTCGGCGAACAGCGCGTGTTCAAGGTCATTCTTCCCTTCAGCGCGACGACGTAAGTTGCCAATCACCCGCAGACTCACCTCTTTAAGCAGCTCCGGGTCGATGTTCTCTTCCGACTCATTCTCCAGCCGCTCTTCCATCTTGTGCAGGCTCTCAATGGCTGCGCCTGCCATTACCGCTCGCGCATTCTGCAACTCGCGACGGTGTGCGCCTTTATCAATGGTATCAATGCCGCGCAGCAGAATCGGCAGAATCACCACTCCCACCAGCAGCGAGAAGAGAATCACGCCGGTGGCGATAAAGACCAGTTCATAACGCGCCGGGAAAGGCTCGCCGTTGGTCAGGAACAGCGGAATCGACAGGACACCGGCCAGGGTAATCGCGCCGCGCACACCCGCAAAGGAGGCGATCAGCAGTTCACGCAACGAGTAGTTGGAGAACTCCAGCGGCTTCTTCTTCAGCAGGCGTTTGCTGAAGCGCTGCATAATCCACAGCCAGCCAAAACGCACGATCATCAGCGCGGCATAGACCAGCCCGATATCGGCAAACAGCATCCAGAGCTCGACGTTCGGATCGGCCTGCGCCTGATCGACAGAGGTCTGCAGAATATCCGGCAACTGCAGGCCCAGCATCAGGAAGACCATGCCGTTAAAGACGAACTCCAGCATCTGCCAGACGCTGTTGGCACGCAGGCGCATCGCCAGCGGTGCCTGACGAATAATACCGGAACGGGTGATGGTCATACCGGCAGCCACGGCCGCCAGGATGCCTGAGACACCCAGATGTTCAGCAATCAGGTAAGAGGCGAACGGCAGCAGCAGCAGCAGTACGGTCTGGGTAGCCGGATCGTCACCGCTCCAGCGGCTGAGCAGGCGCAGTGACTTACCGTAGAGCCAGCAGATCGCGACACCCGCAATCAGACCACCCACCGCCACTTTCAGGAACTCAACGCTGGCACCGCCCCAGGTAAACACCATGGTACCCATGGCGACTGCCACGGCAAATTTCAGCGATACCAGGCCCGAAGCGTCATTCATCAGGGCTTCGCCCTGCACGATCGACATAATCTTCTTGGGAATACGGCCTTCACCGACAATGCCTGAGAGCGCCACGGCATCGGTCGGTGACAGCACCGCCGCCAGCGCAAAGGCAGGGATCAGCGGGATACCTGGTACCAGCCAGTAGATCAGATAGCCGATGCCGATCACGGTAATCAGGACCAGCGCCAGTGCTAAGCCAATTATCTCGCGACCATGATGCAGGAACTCACTGATCGGCGTCTTCCAGCCATCCGCGAACAGCAGCGGCGGAATAAAGAGCACCAGAAACAGCTCCGGGTCAAAGTCGACATGCAGACCAAAAGTTGGCCAGGCCAGCATCGCACCCACGGCGATCTGAACCAGCGGCAACGGGATCTGAAAAGGGAGGATACGAGCCGCGACGCCAGAGAGCGACACGACCAGCGTCATGATGAGAATTGTAAAAAAGATTTCCATGCTTTCCTTAGGCGTCGTTTCTTTCAATCATTGGTTAAGCGCTAAAGTGTAAAACAAACTGCGGTGAAGATTGTCAGCTACGCGTGCGCCGGGCGGGAAAATAGTGAAAAATTCCGGACGTGCAGCCGCACGCCCGGTTGTACAGTCAGATCGCCCAGCCACCGGCGTAAAACGCCACCAGCGCGATAGCAATAATGACGGTGCCGACGTTGAGCTTGCGCCATTCCCCCGCGAAGAGACGCCCCACGACCAGGCTGGCGAAGCCGATCATAATACCGGTTACGATGTTACAGGTGAGCACGATAATCACCGCCGTTAACAGGCCCGACATCGCATCGACAAAATCATTGAAGTCCACTTTCGCCACGTTGCTCAGCATCAGCAGACCCACATACATCAGCGCGGGGGCGGTGGCGTAAGCCGGCACCAGATACGCCAGCGGTGACATAAACAGAATGGCAAGGAACAGCAGGCCGACCACAATCGCGGTAAGACCGGTTTTACCCCCCGCCGCCGTTCCTGCCGCCGATTCGATATAAACCGCAGCCGGTGACGCGCCCACCAGACCCGCGAACAGGCTGCTGACGGAGTCGCTAGTCAGCGCACGGCCACCATTGATAATCTGGCCCTGTTTATCCAGCAGATTTGCCTGACCCGCGACCGCGCGAATGGTGCCGGTCGCGTCAAAGACCGCCGTCATCACCAGTGCCAGCACGCTTGGCAGCACGACCGGCTGCATCGCGCCCATAATGTCGAGGCTGAACAGCAGCGACTCACCGCTGGCATCACGCAGGCTCGGCAGCGCAAACAATCCTTTGTAGCTCACCGCCGGATCGAAAATCAGCCCCAGCAGCGAAATGGCGATAATTGTCATGAGTATACCGCCGGGCATCCGGCGCTTCTCCAGTCCAATAATTGCTGCCAGTCCCAGCAGCGTCATCATTACCGGGAAGGTGGTGAAGTGGCCCAGCGCCACCGGCAGGCCCGGTGCCGGGTTTTTCACTACCAGGCCTACACCGTCAGCCGCAATCAGCAGCAAAAACAGGCCAATTCCGACGCCAGTGCCGTGCGCCACGCCCATCGGCAGATTACGCAGGATCCAGGCACGAATGCCGGTCACTGAGATCAGGGTAAACAGCAGGCCCATCAGGAACACCGCGCCCAGCGCAACCGGCACGCTGATGTGCTGGCCCAGCACGAGGCTGAAAGCGGTAAAGGCGGTTAAGGAGATTGCACAGCCAATTGCCATCGGCAGATTGGCCCACAGTCCCATGATGATGGAACCAAAGCTGGCAACCAGGCAGGTGGCGACAAACACGGCAGTGGGGGGAAAACCGGCCTTGCCCAGCATCCCCGGCACCACGATGACGGAGTAGACCATCGCCAGGAAGGTGGTAAGTCCGGCCAGAATTTCCTGGCGCACGCTGCTGCCGCGCGCCGAGATCGAGAACCAGGCGTCCAGTTTTCCACTGGCCGGGCGTGATTCAGTTGACATAGTTGAGCCTCAAAAATTTTTGTTGTGTGGATCGCTCTGCGACCATCGCTGTCCCTGGAATAAGCGGGTAGACGGCGTCACTGTCGGGTTTTATCCGACAGGCAAACGTTTACCTTGCCGCAGATAGTTGGCCGCCAGAAGCGGCCAGATAAAAAGGCATGCGATTATCCGGCGTTTAGCGGCACATTTTCAACTGTCAGAGGGAGATTCTTCAGCATAAAGATCAGGCTTAAGTGGCCAGCAGCCACGTGGCCCAGGCCGACGTCAAACGCTGACGCCCTGAAGTTAACGCGATTTTCAGGGGGATGCGCACCGGCGCAGCCGTGATGAGACACGACCCGCCAGTGGAAGAGGGGAATTAACCTGGCAGCGAAAGCTCGCCGCCCTGATCGATCGCGCGCTGCCAGGCGGCACGCTGTTGCACAGTCTGCAGCCATTTCTGGCTGGCGGGCATCTGCTCCAGTCCGGCACGTCGCGCAAGCGCCAGGAGCGGAAAGCTCATCTGGATATCAGCGATACTGAAGCGCTGACCGGCGAACCAGGGATTTGCAGCCAGATGCTGTTCGATCATCTGCATGTGTGGCTTAAGCTGTTTATCCAGGAACGCTTTCTGCACGCCTTTACCGAATGCCGCCCCGACCGGACGCAGCAGCCACGGCACCGGTGCTTTACCCATCTGACCGAAGATCAGCTTCATCACCAGCAGCGGCATCAGCGAGCCTTCGGCATAGTGCAGCCAGTAGCGGCACTGCAGCCGTGACGCCTCATCACTCACTTTGAGCCGGAACTCGTGATCATATTTCTCTTCAAGATATTCGAGAATGGCACCTGACTCTGCCACTACCTGGTTCCCGTCGGTAATGACCGGTGATTTTCCCAGTGGATGCACTTTTTTCAGCGCCTCCGGGGCCAGCATGGTCGGTTCGCGTTGATAGCGTTTAATCTGGTACGGCACTTCCAGCTCTTCCAGCAGCCACAGCACCCGATGTGAGCGCGATTTCTCAAGATGGTGAACGGTGATCATCATGATTCCCTGTGTTTTGACCTTCACCAAGTATAGACGTCACTCCACATCCGGATGTTTATCATCCTGTTCCGGGTCAAGCAGCACCGCACCCGAGCCCTGCTGACCCAGCCGGTCGCCGGGATTGCGCAGCGGGCAGTCGCGCATCGACAAACAGCCGCAGCCGATACAGCCATCCAGGTCATTACGCAGGCGGGTCAGGGTTTCAATGCGCTTATCCAGCTCTTCGCGCCAGTGCTGCGTCAGCGCATCCCACTCCGGTGTCGACATGCGCTTGTCAGGCGGAATGTGATCCAGGCTGTCACTGACCGTTGCCAGCGGAATGCCGATACGCTGCGCAATCTTGATAATCGCGACGCGTCGCAGCACGTCACGGCTGTATCGCCGCTGATTGCCGCTGTTGCGGGTGCTGAAAATAAGTCCTTTTGTCTCATAAAAGTGCAGCGCCGAAACCGCCACACCGCTGCGGCGCGCCACTTCACCCGGTGTTAAGACCGGTTTCGGATAGTTGCGTTCTTTTTTCATCAGGCTCTTTACCTCAAGTTAACTTGAGGAATTATACTCGCTCTCCATCAAAACCACTAAACTCCCATTACCGCTTATTAAGCACCAGAAGGATGAGACCATGATGCAAGAAGAGATCATTCATTCCCTGACGCACTGGATTGACCAGAACCTGGATAAGAGCCTGTCGATCGATGAGGTTGCCGCAAAATCGGGCTATTCGAAATGGCATCTGCAGCGTATGTTCCGTTCGGTAACGAAACAGACGCTGGGTGGCTATATTCGCGAGCGCCGTCTGACGCTGGCAGCGGAAGCGCTGTCACAGACACAGCGGCCGGTTTTTGATATCGCGATGCAGTATGGCTATGACTCGCAGCAGACCTTCTCCCGTGTGTTTCGTCGTCAGTTTTCACAGACGCCTACCGCTTACCGCCATACCATGCGCCGCCAGGCGATTCAGCGCCCTCGCCTGCTGAGTTTTGGCTGCAATGACGGTATCAGTAGCTTCACCCAGCGCACGACCGGCGAGTGCTGTCCGGTTCGTTGACCCCTCAGATGCGCCCGCCCGGGCGCATCTGACTGATTTCCCCGCCGTTCTTCTTCTACTGCTCACTATTCCCTCACGCCGCTACCATACCAGAGTCAAATTTTGTTCAAAATTTAAAATCGGGTGATATAATGTGACCCAAGTCACACTTTGAACCTGGGTTGACGGCGAAAAAGCACCCCCTGACACACTTTTCCGCCGCCGGTGATGTCCGCAGATTGTCAGGAATACTTACTGATATTGAGGTCCGGCCGATGGCTACGTTAACCGCCAGTTTACTTGTTATGCGTTGGGAATTGCTGAGCGCAATCATGATGTTTTTTGCCAGCACCCTGAAAACCAAACTTCGTCAGGATAGCCGTCACGTGATGGCATTTATGTGTGGCGGGATTGGTTTAGGCATGACCTGCTGGTTTGTTACCGGTCTGATGGGCATTACCCTGAGCATGGATAACGTGCATAACTTTCTGGAAATCTCAAAGCATGCCTTTATCGATGTGATGAGCCAGGCGCCTGCTGACTGGCCGATGCCCTGATTTTTGCGCATAAAAAACCCCGCTTAGCGGGGTTTTTTATATTGCTGTGTGTGCTTAAATTTTCTTCAACATGGCAGGGATATTAACATCCTGCACTGTAACGCCCGGGCTCTGCGTTCCGCGGCGGTCCTGAATCCACATATCTCCCATCATCTGATTTAAACCACGATCTAATCCGGTGACCAGTCCTGCACCTGGGGTGAAGGTCAGTTCGCCAAAGTAGATGCGCTCGTCATGGATATACCAGTCCACACGCACGTAGTCGAAATCACTGGCCAGCTTCTTGCTCAGTTCGAGCGCATGTTCCAGTGACGGCATAATCGGTGAGACATCCAGACCGGTATCGCGAATCTTGTGATAGGCCTCATTGAGGTTATTCACGTAGAAATTCATCGACAGCAGCGGCTGGCAGCGGTTGTAGATCACCTGGAGCACATATTCGAACTTGCCATCACGCTTGTTGAACATATGAAACTTGTAATCAATGGGCGCGCTTTTGCCATCACCAATGTACTTCTCAACCAGGATACGTGGCTTGATGTAGCGATAGTGAATCTCACGCGCTTCGTTGGCGAAGTCGGTCTTCAGCCAGCGATAGCAGTCATGAATGATCTGCTGCTTGCGCAGTGCGTCCGGCTCCTCCAGCAGAATCTCTACCATGTTGGAGGCGTGGTTCGGCTTGATCACCGTCCCCTTCCAGCAGGGTAAGCTGTTCAGCGTGGTCGGGTCAGTCGTTTCGTGTACCAGCGGGATCAGGTATTCATTACCGATTTTTTCAGCAATGAATTCGCGCACCGAGTACTTATCTGACAGACGACCATAGCTTTGGTAATCGCCGAAGATAAACTTACGGTACAACACCTTCTCGTTGAACACTTTTGGCTGACGCAGATTGGGCAGCTTTCTGAACTTATGGAAGTAGTAGATGCGGTCCTGATAAGCCCAGGGCATCTTCTTAATAAAATACTGCACACTTCTTCTGAGTTCTTCTTTCAACTTGAGCATATCTGACCTCATTTGTATGTTTTGTAGTTGAGTGAGGAAACCTGAATCTTTTGAATGACGCCGTTTTTAAAGAAGTAATTCATTACGGTCAGGGACAAAAGTTCTGAAAGGAAAACGCTCCACGCGGCCCCCATGATGCCGTGACCCTGGATCAACCACCAGGAGAGCGGCAAACTGATGACCATCAGGCAGATGATTTTCCTCAGCAAGTAGTTAAATCCTCCCTCTTTGACCATGTAGCGATACGCTACGGTCCCCATTGCCGAAAAGCTGGTCGCTATCGACAGCAACGTAATGAGACTTCCTGACTGTGTGAATTCCGGGCCGTACAACGCAATGATGATCCGCTCGCCGTAAAGCGAAATGACCAGCAGCATCAGCAATGAAACCGCCATAACATAGCCATTGAGCCGCGCAGCCAGCTTAATGGCGACCTCGCCCCGCTCCCTGAAGATTTCAGTGAAGCAGGAGGTGATGAGCGCCACCGGGATAAAAATCCATGAGGCGGAAATGGTATTCGCCGCCGCAAACAGCCCGAGGTCGCGCGCGGGTGCCGTGCCTGCCAGGAACATCTGCGCCGCTTTTACCTGCACAGAGATAAAGATGCTGGAGATCGCCAGTGGCAGACCGGCATACATCAGATAACGCAGATAGGCCGTGCGCTTTTCGCGCGGTGGCATCTGATCCTGATGGTCCTGATAGAAGTTGTGACGCTTAATCAGATAAGGCACCAGAGTCACTGCGACAATCGACAGCGTCAGCCAGAGCGGATTAAGACGCAGCCAGGCGACGGTGAAGCTGATGCCGAAACTCAGCAGCATGCCCACGGCGTTGGCGATGGTGTTAAGACGCGAGGCAAGACGCGCGTTGTTATAAACGCTGAAGGTGTCCTGGGTGACAAAAACCGAGGCAACAAATGAGGCCAGTGCAAACGCCAGGAAATTTTCCTGCATGTTGTACCAGACCCAGATTAAGACTGGCACCGAAGTGACCAGCAACAGCACCATTCTCATCGTGCGGGCGATGGTCATCAGGCGCAGGCCTTTTGACGCATTTTTGCTGACGCGTTTAAACAGAATGGTTTCGGTGCCAAAGATTGCAACGGTTTGCACCATCGCAAATAGTGAAGTAGAAAACGCCATCTGGCCAAACACCGTTGGGCCAAAGGATTTCGCCACGTAAGACGTCACAAAAATGACGCCAAAAACGGAGATGATCTTCTCAGACATCATCCAGGCGGCATTAGACATTACGCTCAATTTCATCGACTCTTCCTTAGTATTACTCAACTACAACCGCTTCGGTACAACATCCCTGTAACGAATTAATAAGCGCTCAGTGGGCCTGGCGAAAATGTAAGACTTCAGACCAAGCTGGTCCGAAAATTGAGATGTAAATCATGATCCGGAGTGTTAATTCAGGATAATTCTTATTATAAATGGCGCGAATCACTTCAGATGGAAACGATTTCAGGCTGAAAATAAAACAACCTTTAAGAGCCCTTCCCGCCATATTAATCAAGTCGGTCAGGCTAAATATCCAATGTACGTAGAATTTTTTCGTATTTTGGATGCGATGAATTTATAACAAAAATCCCCCTCCAGGAAGGCACGCCCACCGGATAAGAATAAAATAAGATTTATCCCATGATGATATTTATTCTAAATATCTTAATTTAGGCTTCGCAATTCAATTCGCGCACTTTAATACTGCCTTAATAGAATCTTACAGTGCCAGAAATTATTAAAGTCATTCTCATCCATTAATCGATAAGAAAGGTAAGAGCATTTATGAGAAAGTCACGATACAGCGAAGATCAAATCACAAATGCCATTAAAGCTTCTGAATCGGGCGTGAAAGTCAGAGAGATTTGTGAAGAGTTAGGCATCTCTGAAGCCACGTTCTACAGCTGGAAGAAGAAGTTTTCTGGGTTGTCTTCGGAAGAAGGCAGAAAAATCAAAGAGCTGGAAGAAAAACTGCAGAACATCACGCGTGAACTGCAGACGCTCAACTCGGACAAAGAGATGCTGCAGAGTGTTCTGAAGCACTTCTTTACCACTAATGAAAAACGTCAGGCTGTGGATTTCCTGCAGGCCACCTTTGACATTGGCACCCGTCGCAGCTGCCGCTTATTAGATATCAGTCGCAGCGTATACCATTATCCGTCAGGCACGGAGAACCGCTAAACCCCAATGCTACCGCGCTTTTTAGACTTAACGCTGAGATTTGTTCTTACCAGAAGAGATGAAGATCATTTAACAGGACAATTGCGGCACCCTTTTCCGCTCCATTTATAACTAATGAATGGCTTCACGGCTAAGCTTCTTTTTTTGCGGTAAAATTGATTCACAACAGCAAACGTCTCGCATTCTACGGCTACTCTTCCCTTCCCAATCTCGTTTACGCGGGATTGGGCCCTCCCTTTCTTACGTAAGCCCAGCTAATCGTCGGAACTAAATCGTCTCAATTTCATTAAGCCAATTTAAACATCGCGCAAAAAACAATCATCGTATATTTGAGTTAATGCTGGACCTGACTCAAATTTTTGCGGCTGCGTTTAATTCCGGGGAATGGGTTAATGGCATATACTTTCTCCAGGATTAATCCAGGATAAATAGTTTATTGCTCCTTATCACTAACGTTATGTGTCTATCTTTTCGCTCTCTTCATTGCGCATCATTGATGCCAGAGATTAATCTTTAATTATTAACGCAGCGGCGGAGTTTTCTTACTCATTCATCACTAAGTGAAGTTAATAGTGGTTTTCAGCCTCCCTTTCTCAGGACCATACCGCAATAAAAAGCCGCTGATAAAAGCATAACGTCCATAATGCTGCGCGATTTTTCCTGATTAATGACCGATATCTGAACAGTTCCTCCCTGGCAACGCTAAACATGGCTATGTTCAGGAGACCATCAGTCCCGTTTTTTCACTGACAAACAGGGGATGAAAGAGGCTTTCGGGGGTAAAGGCACGATTACGCAGAGGCATGAAATCGATTTCGCGGCACAAATCTGCCGGAGAGCGAGCAAATCGGGGTAGGGTTTAATCTTAAAAAGCCGCGCGGCGTGTTATCCGCGCGGCAGAGGTCTTTTGGCAATCTTCGCGGTTTACTCTTTAACCGCGACGACGAGAGGCTGCGGTTTAATGCGCATTGCCCACAGGACACCAGCCATCAGACAAATAATCCCCGTCACGGTGAGCAGGGGTGGCCAGCTTTGATACCAGAGAAAAGTCCACAACAGGCCGAAAAGGATCTCAAAAACAATCAGTGGCCCCATCAGTACGGTGGGCAGACGCTGGCTGGCAGCGTTCCAGCATAAGGTCCCGAGCCAGGAACAGAGCAGACCAATCGCCAGCATCAGGGAGATAAACACTTCAGGACGCGGCCCAAACGGCAGTGCAAAAGCCGGCTGTTGCCAGGCAAGCTGCGCGCTGACCAGCGCGTACATGATTAGCGCCATCGGCAGCGTCACGACTCCCTGCGCTGTTGCCCAGGTCGAGGGCCGCAGTTCGGGATGTGTACGCAGCCAGCGGGCATTGCGCAGCGGATACCAGGTCCAGCAGACCACAGCCAGCAGCGCCAGCGCGATACCGGTCAGATAACGGCTGAGATCAAGGGTGTGGCCCTGACTCTGTAGCTCCGCCGCATTCACGCAGAGTAATCCGGCCGCCATCATGACCAGTGCCGGAAACAGCCGCCGCCACGGCAGGCGTCCTTCAAGATGGCCGTAACAGAGATTGGCCGTCACAGCGATCACCACCGGCAGCGTGCCGATAATCATGGTGGAGACCGGCCCGCCAGTGCGCTGAATGGCGTTCGCCAGAAACGCATAGTAGAAGAGGTTTCCCACCAGCGAGAGCTTTACCGCCTCACGCCAGTCGGCCCGGGCCAGCTTGCGCAGGCGATGACGACCGTGCCAGGCCAGCGGCAGCGCAATCAGCCCAAACGCCACATAACGTCCCGCCGATTGCAGCGCGCCAGGATAGTCAGGCACCAGCAGCGGCCCGACAAAGATCAGCCCCCACAGCAGTCCGGCGGTGACGGCAAACATGACACCAGCAAACATAATTTCTTCCTTATATAGCTTTTTCGTTCAGTGTGGCGGGTTCGGGCGGGGAATGCTTGTAGCAGATTGCGGTGGTATCAGGGCTGGCGCACCTGCTTTTGATAGCGGCCCGGCGTGATGCCATAACGGTTTGCAAAGGCGCGGGTCAGATGGGCCTGATCGGTTAATCCCACCGCCGCCGCAACGCTGGCAGCCGCTTCACCCTGTGCCAGCCTTTGCTTGGCGTCGTAAAGCCGGAAAGCCATCAGCATCTGATGAGGCGTAACGTGATAGTGCTGACGAAAGGCGCGTAAGAAGTGCCACGGCGAAAGCGAGGCCAGCGCCGCCAGCTCATCCAGCCGCACCGGTTCTGCGAGGTTTGCGCGCAGAAAATCTCTTACCTGATCAAAACGATGCCGTGCATCCGGTCTGCCCTGTGAGGACATGCGTGCCAGCGGACGAATCTGCAACAGCAGTTCAGCCAGCAGGCTCTGGCGCGCCAGAGGTGATTCCGCCTGCCAGAGTGTCGCCAGCGTGCGGGAGAGCGGCCGCGCCACGCGCGGATCGGTCAACAGCGCCTCGTTGAACCACCAGCCGCGATCGCCGGTCAGTTCATCCATCAGCTGCGGCTGAATGTAGATCATCTGGTAGCGCCAGCCCTCTTCACACGCTGACTCACCGGTATGCAGCTCATCCGGATTCATCATGACCAGCGAGTTCTCCGGCGCAGTATATTCGGTGCCGCGGTAGCGAAAGCGTTGCGCGCCCGCTTCAATGGTGCCGATACCAAAGGCTTCATGGGTATGGGGTTCAAATGCGTAGCGGGAGATGTGGGCCTGATAGAGTTCCACACCGGGCAGCTCGGCGAGTTGCTGAAACCGGGCGCGGTCTTTCTCACAGGGGAAACTCGCCGGAACACCTTCCACTTCTCTCTCCTTATTTAACCAGTCGGTTTAGCATGCCTGTGACAGGGGGGAAAATGCAAAAGATTGCTTTCCGCAATGCCTCAGGTAACACTGCTTTTTTCAAACCGGATGGGATTAAGCATGGCACAGCGGGTAGTCGTGGTCATTGATATGCAGAATGGCGTCTTCAGCACGCCACGCTTCGACACAGCGGGAAGGATTGCACAGATTAACCGGCTGACCGAACGCGCCGATATCACAATATTTATCCAGCACCGCGAAGGCGAGATGTGCGAGGGTAATGCGGCTTTCGGGCTGCTGCCGGAAATCGTTCAGCCTGCTGGCGCACACTATGTGACTAAAATTGCCTGCGACAGCTTCTGGCACACCGACCTGGCCGCGCTGTTAAAGAGGCTGGCGGTAGAGGAATTTGTGGTGTGCGGTTGTGCCACTGACTACTGCCTGGATACCACGATAAAAGTCGGTGCCAGTGCGGGCTATGCGATTACCGTTGCCGCCGATGCGCACACCACGGCAGACCGCCGCTGGGTCAGCGCCGAAGCACTGATTAACCAGCACAATGACGTGTGGGCCTCACTGCTGATCCCCGGCAACGTGCCGCGTGTGCTGAGCACGGAGGCGATTCTGGCGGAATGGTCGTAGCTGGCCGCCAGACGCCGCGCATAAAAAAAGCCCGCAAAGCGGGCTTTTTTTGTACTCTCTGGCCAACGGAATCAGAACGGAATATCGTCGTCGAAATCCATTGGTGGTTCGTTGTTGTTGCTGGCCGGCGCGCTCTGTGGCTGCGGCTGCGGACGGGACTGCGCGCCACCACTGAACTGGTTATTGTTGCCCTGCGGCTGCTGCGGCTGACCCCAGCCATTGTTGTTGCCACCGCCCTGCGCGCCACCACCGGCTGGAGCGCCTGCACCGGCATTACCGCCCTGCTGACGGCCACCCAGCATCTGCATGGTACCACCAACGTTAACCACGACTTCGGTGGTGTAACGCTCCTGGCCACCCTGATCCTGCCATTTACGGGTGCGCAGCTGGCCTTCGATATAGACCTGCGACCCTTTTTTCAGGTATTCACCCGCGACTTCAGCCAGTTTGCCAAACAGAACCACACGGTGCCACTCAGTGATCTCTTTGTTTTCACCGGTCTGCTTGTCGCGCCAGCTTTCCGACGTAGCCAGCGTAATGTTGGCAACAGCGCCACCATTTGGCATATAACGTACTTCCGGATCCTGACCCAGATTCCCGACAAGAATCACTTTGTTAACGCCACGACTGGCCATGTTGCTGTCTCCCGATGAGTTAATGCATACAGTCTAATCTATCAATTCTAACACGTCCTGCGGTCTGTTTCCCACTTTCGAGCGGGGTTCCAGTTTTAATCCGCTGCGCGCCGGAGGCTGAGAGTACTGGATATTTATTCAGTCTATTTTTTGTGCCATAATGACACGTTTATTCTGGCCGTGTCGGCAAGGCGCGGTGAGTGCTGCTAATCCGGGAAAGGTGAATGGATAAGATCGAAGTTCGTGGTGCCCGCACCCATAATTTGAAAAACATCAACCTGACCATCCCACGCGACAAACTCATTGTGGTAACCGGCCTGTCAGGTTCCGGTAAATCCTCACTGGCGTTTGATACGCTGTATGCGGAAGGTCAGCGCCGCTATGTGGAGTCGCTCTCTGCGTATGCGCGCCAGTTTCTTTCGTTAATGGAGAAGCCGGACGTCGATCATATCGAAGGTTTGTCGCCCGCCATTTCCATTGAACAGAAATCCACCTCACACAACCCACGCTCGACCGTGGGAACCATCACCGAGATCCATGATTACCTGCGTCTGCTGTTTGCCCGCGTTGGCGAACCGCGCTGCCCGGATCATGATGTGCCGCTGGCGGCGCAGACCGTCAGCCAGATGGTCGATCAGGTGCTCTCCCAGCCGGAAGGCCGTCGCCTGATGCTGCTGGCGCCGGTGGTGAAAGATCGTAAGGGTGAGCACACCAAAACGCTGGAGAATCTGGCGACGCAAGGTTATATCCGTGCGCGTATTGATGGCGAAGTGTGTGACCTCTCCGATCCGCCAAAACTCGAGCTGCAGAAGAAGCACACCATTGAAGTGGTGATTGACCGCTTTAAAGTACGTGAAGATCTCGCAACCCGCCTGGCGGAATCGTTTGAGACCACGCTGGAGCTCTCCGGCGGGACGGCCATCGTGGCGGACATGGATGACAGCGCCGCAGAAGAGCTGCTCTTCTCGGCTAACTTCGCCTGCCCGATCTGTGGTTACAGCATGAGCGAGCTGGAGCCGCGCCTGTTCTCGTTTAACAACCCGGCGGGCGCCTGTCCGACCTGTGACGGCCTTGGCGTACAGCAATATTTTGACCCTGACCGCGTGGTGCAGAATCCTGAACTCTCGCTGGCGGGCGGTGCAATCCGCGGCTGGGATCGCCGCAATTTCTACTACTTCCAGATGCTGCGTTCGCTGGCGGAACACCTCGATTTTGATATCGAAGCGTCGTTCGGCAGCCTGCCAGAAAACGTACAGAAAGTGATTCTGTACGGATCAGGCAAAGAGAGCATCGAATTTAAGTACATCAACGATCGCGGCGACACCTCGGTGCGCCGTCATCCATTTGAAGGGGTGCTCAATAACATGGAGCGCCGCTACAAAGAGACCGAGTCCTCAGCGGTACGCGAAGAGCTGGCGAAATTTATCAGCAACCGCGCCTGTGCCAGCTGTGAAGGAACCCGTCTGCGTCGTGAAGCGCGTCATGTCTTCGTGGAGAACACCACGCTGCCGACCATCTCTGAGATGAGCATCGGCCATGCGATGTCCTTCTTTGAAAATATGAAACTCAGCGGCCAGCGTGCGCAGATCGCCGAGAAAATTTTGAAAGAGATTGGCGATCGCCTGAGCTTCCTGGTCAACGTCGGCCTGAACTATCTTTCGATGTCGCGTTCCGCCGAGACCCTGTCCGGTGGTGAAGCACAGCGTATCCGTCTGGCCAGCCAGATCGGTGCCGGTCTGGTCGGCGTGATGTATGTGCTGGATGAGCCTTCAATCGGCCTGCACCAGCGCGACAACGAACGTCTGCTTGGCACCCTGATTCATCTGCGCGACCTCGGTAACACGGTGATCGTGGTTGAGCATGATGAAGATGCGATTCGTGCCGCTGACCATGTGATCGATATCGGTCCGGGTGCGGGCGTACATGGCGGCCAGGTGGTGGCTGAAGGCACGGTTGATCAGATCATGGCGCAGGAAGCGTCACTGACCGGCCAGTTCCTGAGCGGCAAGCGTGGCATTGCAGTGCCAGAGGAGCGCGTCAAAGGCGACCCGGCCAAAGTCCTGAAGATTACTGGCGCACGCGGCAACAACCTCAAGGATGTCACGCTGACGCTGCCGGTCGGACTGTTCACCTGTATTACCGGTGTTTCCGGCTCGGGTAAATCGACCCTGATCAACGATACGCTCTTCCCGATTGCCCAGCGGGCGCTGAACGGCGCGACCATCGCCGAACCGGCACCTTACCGTGACGTGGCGGGACTGGAGCACTTCGACAAAGTAATCGACATCGACCAGAGCCCGATTGGTCGTACACCGCGCTCCAACCCGGCCACCTACACCGGCATCTTCACCCCGGTGCGTGAACTGTTTGCGGGCGTGCCGGAAGCGCGTTCGCGCGGCTATAATCCGGGCCGCTTCAGCTTTAACGTGCGTGGCGGACGCTGTGAAGCCTGTCAGGGCGATGGCGTGCTGAAAGTCGAAATGCACTTCCTGCCGGACATTTATGTGCCGTGCGATCAGTGCAAAGGCAAACGCTATAACCGTGAAACGCTGGAAGTGAAGTACAAAGGAAAGAGCATTCACGAAGTGCTGGAGATGACCATCGAAGAGGCACGTGAGTTCTTCGATGCGGTGCCGGCGCTGGCGCGTAAGCTGCAGACGCTGATCGATGTGGGTCTCACCTACATCCGCCTCGGTCAGTCCGCGACCACTCTTTCCGGCGGTGAAGCCCAGCGCGTGAAGCTGGCGCGTGAGCTGTCAAAGCGTGGCACCGGTCAGACGCTCTACATTCTGGATGAACCGACCACCGGCCTGCACTTTGCCGATATCCAGCAGCTGCTGGAAGTGCTGCATAAGCTGCGCGATCAGGGCAACACCATCGTGGTGATTGAGCACAACCTGGATGTGGTTAAAACTGCAGACTGGATTGTCGACCTGGGTCCGGAAGGCGGCAGCGGCGGCGGTGAAATCCTGGTAGCTGGTACGCCAGAAACCGTGGCGGAATGTGAGAAATCACATACCGCGCGCTTCCTGAAGCCACTGTTACAGAAGTAATTCTGTCAGGCCCGCCGCGTGCGGGCCTTTTACTCTCCCCTGTCGATTCAGCCAGAAAATTGCAGAATCAGGCAAGATTCAGACATGTATAGGCATATACGCTTTTCCCCACGCTGACTATCCTTAAGCGGTTCCTCTTTGGCACGCCCCTGGCGTCGCCCTGTTTTCGCAGCACATCAACGCTGCTGCACTTCATCGAATAACACTCACGACACATCGAAACTGGAGACACCATGAATATTACGCATGCGTATGCTGCTCAGGATGCAAAATCCAAACTGGCACCGTTCGATTTTAAGCCGCGTGAGCTGCGCGCCCATGACGTTCAGCTTGAGGTGCTGTTCTGTGGCGTTTGCCACTCAGACCTGCATCAGGCCCGTAATGAGTGGAAAAACACCATTTTTCCCGTGGTTCCGGGCCATGAAATTGTCGGTCGCGTCACGGCCGTTGGCCCGCAGACGCAGAAATACAAAGTCGGCGATCTGGTCGGCGTAGGCTGCATGGTCGATTCGTGCCGCAGCTGTCCGAGCTGTCAGCAGGGTCTGGAGCAGTATTGTGAAAACGGCTTTGTTGGCACCTATAACGGTGAAGATCGTGAAACCGGCGCCATTACCTACGGCGGTTACTCAACGTCGATGGTGGTTGATGAGAGCTTTGTGCTGCGCATTCCCGAGAACCTGGAGCTGGCGGGCGTGGCACCGCTGCTGTGTGCCGGTATCACCACTTACTCGCCGCTGCGCCACTGGAATGTCGGCCCGGGCAAGAAAGTGGGTATCGTAGGCTTAGGCGGCCTGGGCCATATGGGCGTGAAAATTGCCCATGCCATGGGCGCACATGTGGTGCTGTTCACCACCTCGCCTTCCAAAATTGAAGATGGCAAACGTCTGGGTGCCGATGAAGTCGTGATCTCTAAAGATGCGGAGCAGATGGCGCAGCACGCCAACAGCTTCGACTTCATTCTGAATACCGTGGCGGCTCAGCACGATCTCAACCCCTTCATCACCCTGCTGAAGCTGGATGGCAACATGACGCTGGTGGGTGCACCGGAGCACGATCACCCGGCACCGCAGGTATTTAACCTGATCTTCAAGCGTCGCAGCATCGCCGGTTCACTGATTGGCGGCATCGCAGAGACCCAGGAGATGCTCGATTTCTGTGGTGAGCACGGCATTACGTCAGACATTGAACTGATCGCGATGGACCAGATCAATGAAGCCTATGAGCGCATGCTGAAAAGCGATGTGAAATACCGCTTCGTTATCGACATTAATACCCTGCGCGAGCAGCCTGCCGCGTAACCCGCGGTCTCTAAAACCCTCTTGCTCAGGTAAGAGGGTTTTTTATTGCCGTTTAGCGGGCCGTTGCAACCTGCTGGAATGAGGCATCGACCAGATAGTAGATCTGCGAATCTTTCAGCGAACCGTCCAGGAACAGCGTGCTCCAGTGTGACTTGTTCAGATGCTCGCTGGGAATAATATCGCTATGCTCTTCGCGCAGTAATTCGGCCAGCGCAGGCGTCGATTTCAGCGAGACCGCTGGCCGCCCTTTCGCCTCATGTACCATCGCAAACAGCACGCCGTTGCTTTTAATCTGCGTGGCTTTCCAGTCACTGTGGACGCTCTGCTCCGCGCCCGGCTTGCTCATGCAATAGGTCAGAAAGTCTGAGTTATTCATTACGATTCCCCTTGTAAAGTGGCGACAATCCGCCTGGCACCGCCCTCAATGCGATGCTCGCCCAGCCAGATACCCTGCCAGGTGCCCAGCACCAGACGTCCCCGCTGAACCGGTAATAACAACGAAACCCCTAAGATCGACGATTTGATGTGCGCCGGCATATCATCACGCCCTTCGTAATCGTGCTGATAAGGCGCATTCTCCGGCACGTGCCGCATGAAATGCTGCTCCATGTCGCTGCGCACCGTCGGGTCGCAATTCTCATTTAAGGTTAACGACGCCGAAGTGTGCTGCAACAGCAGATGCAGCAGACCGGTTTTGATATCACGCAGTCCGGAGAGCGAGTTCACGATCTCATCGGTGACCAGATGAAACCCGCGCGGCTTCGCGCTCAGCGTAATAGTTTGTTGATGCCACATAGCTTATTCCTGAAACGGTTACCCCGTTTAAGTGTGCAGCATGTCGCCGAAAGGTAAACCCTGACCCATAAAAAAACCGCCAGAGAGCACCCTGACGGTTTTTTTTACAGCCTGGCGGCCGTTACATCACGGCGGCAAACGCTTCAGCCACCTGATGCACATTTTTGCTGTTCAGACCGGCCACACACATGCGGCCGCTGCCCACCAGATAGATGCCAAATTCGTTGCGCAGACGATCGACCTGCTGCGCACTCAGGCCGGTGTAGCTGAACATGCCACGCTGCTTCAGCAGGTAGTCGAAGTTTTTACCTGGCAGTGCAGTGCTCAGCACGTCCACCAGCGACTGACGCATGTCCAGAATGCGTAAGCGCATCGCTTCCACTTCAGCCAGCCAGCTGGCTTTCAACTCGTCATCGTTGAGTACGCGCGCGACAACCTGCGCACCGAAATTCGGCGGGCTGGAGTAGTTGCGGCGAACCGTGGCTTTTAACTGGCCCAGCACACGCGCTGACTCTTCGGCGCTGTCACAGACGATAGAGAGACCGCCCACGCGCTCGCCATAGAGCGAGAAAATTTTGGAGAAGGAGTTGCTCACCAGGGCTGGCAGGCCCGCCGCCGCGACCGCGCGCAACGCATAGGCATCCTGCTGCATGCCGGCCCCAAAGCCCTGATAGGCGATATCCAGGAATGGGATCAGCTGCTGTGCTTTCAGCACCTCAACGGTCTGATCCCACTGCGCATCAGTCAGGTCAGCACCGGTCGGGTTATGACAGCAGGGATGCAGCAGCACGACGCTCTGCGCTGGCAGGGTTTTCAGGGTGCTGATAAAGGCATCAAACCGCACGCCGTGGGTCTCTGCGTCATACCAGGGATAGGTATTTACCTCAAAACCTGCACCATTAAAAATCGCGACGTGGTTCTCCCAGGTCGGATCGCTGACCCAGACCGCAGACTGCGGGAAGTAGCGCTTAAGGAAATCCGCGCCCACTTTCAGCGCGCCAGAACCGCCCAGCGTCTGAATAGAGGCGATACGGCCCGCGTTTAACACCGGATGATCGGCACCAAACAGCAGCGGTGCAATCGCACTACGGTAGCTGTTCAGCCCTTCCATTGGCAGATAGAGTGATGCCTGATGCGGCTCAGCATAGATCTGCTCTTCGGCAGCGGCTACAGCCTTCAGCTGCGGGATGATGCCCTTTTCGTCGTAATAGAGGCCGATACTCAGGTTAACTTTGTGTTCGCGTGGGTCTTGTTTGAAGGCTTCCATCAACGACAGAATCGGATCGCCAGCATAGGCATCAACGTTTTGAAACACGGTGTAGGTCTCCATGATTGGTCCAGAGGGAAGATGCGGATTAAACCCGATAGCGTCCCGGACGGTGGTTCATTGCAATAATCAGATTCAGGATCACCGCACCCGCAATCGACGCGAGCAGGATGGGGCCGCTCACCACAAAGAGTGACGCCAGCACGACGCAGGTATCGACCACCATTTGCAGTTTCCCCGCGCGGATCCCAAAGCGATCCTGTAGCCACAGCGCCAGAATATTGACGCCGCCCAGGCTCGCCTTATGACGAAATAACACTATAAACCCGATTCCCATGATGACGTTACCGAACAGTGTCGCATAGAAGGGGTTAAGGTCAGAAAAGTGGACGAACAGCGGGTGCAGCTGGGTGAACAGCGATACCAGACCGACGGCGCAGAAGGTTTTCAGCGTAAATTCCCAGCCCATGCGTTTTACCGCCAGCCAGTAAAAAGGGATGTTGATCAGGAAGAACGCGCTGCCGAACGAAAGCGGCGACAGGTAGCTGATCAGAAAGGCGATGCCTGCGGTGCTGCCGGTCAGCGCTCCCGCCTGTTTCAGCATAATGACGCCGAACGAGACCATCAGGGTGCCAAGCACCATCGCCAGCGCATCTTCAATGCGCGAATGCGGGACGCGGGAGGGTTCTGCGATGTTATCCATGGGGTTTTCTCAGTGCAAAGGATGCGGTTTCGATGCAAAAAACGCACCATCGCCACAGCACTGAACTGCTGTAAACCGGGTGCCAGCGATATCCCATTGATATCTAAGGCGCTTTAAAAAAGAACTTTGTGCATAAATTCCGGCAGATACCGTCAACCTATGCGTTAAAGTCCGACTCTATGCGCGCTCTTCGCATTAATTGCCGCAAGTGTGCACCAAAAGCGCACAGCGCGCACCTTTTTAGCGCGTCTTCTGCTCAGGCAGCATCATCAGCCCGTTCTCTTTCATGCGTCCCAGCACTACCGAGGTTTTCACATGGGAAACGCTCTGGTGGCCCGCGACTAACTGGCTGATTAACGCACTAAGGGAATTGAGATCGGCCACTGCCACTTTAAGCAGATAGTCCGCATCGCCGGTGGTTTTATAGGCATCCACGATCGCCTGTTCCTGCTCCACCATCCGGTGAAAGCTCTCAACATATTCTGCGGTGTGGTTAATTAAACGCACCTCAATCAATCCCACCATGCCAAGCCCGATGGCATCGGGCGACAGCCGGGCATGATAACCCAGGATCAGATTAGCCTGTTCCAGATTGATACGACGGCGGGAACATTGTGAGGCAGAAAGGCCGACCAGATCGCTGAGTTCCTGATTGGTCAGACGGCCGTTGGATTGTAATAAAGTCAGGATTTTAAGGTCGTAATCGTCTACGTGAGTCATTCCGTTTCCACAGCGTGATGGGCGTCGCTTTGTTACAGATAACCCGATAACCCGAGAGGTTGTCCAACACTATTTTGTGATGATGGGGGCTGTCATGCACAGATCGTGCATGACAGCACAAACCGGGGATTATTCGTCGTCGTATTGCGGGCCAGCGTAGTTGTCGAAGCGTGACCACTGACCGTTAAAGGTCAGGCGTACCGTACCGATCGGGCCGTTACGCTGTTTACCCAGAATGATCTCCGCGATCCCTTTAAGATCGCTGTTTTCGTGGTAAACCTCATCGCGATAGATAAACATGATCAAATCCGCATCCTGCTCGATCGAGCCCGATTCACGCAGATCCGAGTTGACCGGACGTTTATCGGCTCGCTGCTCCAGCGAGCGGTTAAGCTGCGACAGCGCCACAACCGGCACGTTCAGCTCTTTGGCCAGTGCTTTCAGCGAGCGGGAGATCTCAGCAATTTCCAGCGTACGGTTGTCCGACAGCGACGGCACGCGCATCAGCTGCAGATAGTCGATCATGATCATGCTTAATCCACCGTTTTCACGGTAGATGCGTCGGGCGCGTGAACGCACTTCGGTGGGCGTCAGGCCGGAAGAGTCATCAATGTACATGTTCTTCTTCTCCAGCAGGATGCCCATGGTGCCGGAAATACGCGCCCAGTCCTCATCATCCAGCTGCCCGGTACGGATGCGGGTCTGATCGACGCGGGAGAGTGACGCCAGCATACGCATCATGATCTGCTCGCTGGGCATCTCCAGACTGAAGATCAGCACCGGTTTTTCCTGCAGCATGGCGGCGTTTTCGCACAGGTTCATCGCAAAGGTGGTTTTACCCATCGAAGGACGTGCTGCAACAATAATCAGATCAGAACCCTGCAGGCCCGCGGTCTTTTTATTCAGATCCTGATAGCCGGTATCGACGCCGGTGACGCCATCGTGCGGTGTCTGATAGAGCGATTCGATACGCGAAACGGTCGATTCCAGAATCTGCTCGATGTTTTTCGGACCAGCATCCTTATCCGCGCGGGCTTCCGCAATTTTAAAGACGTTCGACTCCGCGAAGTCGAGCAGCTCTTCGCTGTTACGCCCCTGCGGATCATAACCGGCATCGGCAATCTGGTTAGCGACGGCGATCATCTCACGCACCACCGCACGTTCGCGCACGATGTCAGCATAGGCGCCGATGTTCGCCGCGCTCGGGGTGTTTTTCGCCAGTTCCGCCAGATAGGCGAAGCCGCCCGCCATCTCCAGTTCGCCACGGGTTTCCAGCGATTCGGAGAGCGTAATCAGGTCAATGGGCTTGCTGTTTTCCAGCAGCCGCTGCATCTCTGAAAAAATCAGCCGATGCGAGCGGTTGAAAAAATCATTCGCGACGACGCGCTCAGAGACATTGTCCCAGCGCTCGTTATCCAGCATTAACCCACCGAGCACCGACTGCTCCGCTTCCAGCGAATGCGGGGGCATTTTCACGCCTGCGAGCTGGCGATCCTGCGTTTCGTTCGATTTGTTGGTGGGTTTATTTCCTGCCATAGTGAATGCATTACCGATCTTCTGTGGGGACGCGCAAGTATACCTTAGTTGGGGTGCGTGCCTCACCCTCATGATGAAACAATCACAGGAGTCAGAATGGCAAAGCGTATTCAGTTCAGCGCACATGGCGGCCCGGACGTTTTAGAGTGGACAGATTTTGAACCTGCTGACCCGGCCGAACATGAAGTGCAGGTAGAACATCGCGCTATCGGGATTAATTACATCGATACCTATGTTCGCAGCGGGCTTTATCCGGTCGCCGCTTTTCCCTCTGGCCTGGGTACAGAAGCCGCAGGCGTGGTGTCGCGGGTTGGACGTGGCGTGACATTATTTAAGCCCGGCGATCGCGTGGTCTACTGTCTGGCGTCGATGGGGGCCTATAGCGAAGTGCACAACGTGGCGGAAGATCGCCTGATGCATCTCCCGGAGGCGATCAGCTTTGAGCAGGGCGCAGCCAGCTACCTGAAAGGGCTGACCACACAATATCTGCTGCGCCAGACCTATAAAATCAGCGCCGGTGAGACCTTTCTGTTTCATGCCGCAGCGGGCGGCGTCGGGTTAATTGCCTGTCAGTGGGCAAAAGCGCTGGGTGCCCATTTGATTGGCACAGTCGGGTCAGCAGAAAAGGCAGCGATGGCGAAAAAGGCCGGCGCCTGGGCGACGATTAACTACCGCGAAGAGAATATTGCGCAACGCGTCAGCGAACTGACCGATGGAAAAAAAGTGGGCGTAGTTTATGACTCCGTGGGCAAAGATACCTGGGAAGCATCGCTGGACTCATTGCGCCGTCATGGGCTGATGGTCAGTTTTGGCAATGCTTCGGGTCCGGTGACCGGGATTGATCTCGGCATTCTGAATAAGAAAGGCTCGCTGTTTGTGACCCGCCCTTCACTGTTTGGCTATATCACCAACCGTCAGGAGCTGGAAACCGCCAGTGCCGAGCTTTTCTCGCTGCTGGCGAGTGGCGCAATTAAAGTTGATGTGCCGGAGCAGCAGAAGTTTGCGCTGAAAGAGGCCAGCAAAGCGCACCAGATGCTGGAGAGCCGCGCCACGCAGGGATCCTGTCTCTTAATTCCATAGTAGTGAGCAACAAAAAGGGCCTCCCGCGGGAAGCCCTTCTCTTTTTTTATTTTTTGTTCGCGCTGGTGTAGGGACAGCGGCGATGAATTCGTGTCGAGTCGATGGCACATCGATTTGACGACAGGCATCCTGCCAGAAAACATAAGTAAAAAATATGTTTAATTGCAAATCAGCCCTGACCAATCTCTCACACTGTGATCTTCACCGCATTTAGCGCCAGCCTTTGCGGTCTAACCTGTTGATCTTACGCCGCAGCTTACGACGTGCTCGCTCATCGCTGTCGCCAAAAAAGGCACGATGCAGCCAGACCGCAATTACCGCCAGCACCAGCCACGGCAACACTTTAATAACAATTGCAAACAGTCCACCGACAAACATCACGATGGTTGCGACCACCAGTGCCGCCAGCACGCCTAACAGCGAAACGCCGGTCAGCAACAGCATCAGGAAAAACCCTAATACGAATAAAATTTCCACGTCAGCGCTCCTTTTTGATTCCGATTGTTATAGTTATTACAAAAAACGTGCCAACAATTAACTCATTGATTTTCTGCTGATAAGAGATAAACAGAAGAGCGCAACCTGGTGAGAAAAACCACATAGTGGCGTAAAAAAACCAGCTTTCAGAGCTGGTTTTTTCGGTTTCAGATGAGGCGTCAGGCTTCCTGCGGGATTTTATCGGCGACCAGCGCAAGCGCCGCCTCCAGCACACGGACATCGGCACCGGGTTTGTGGGCATTTTCACTCAGGTGGCGTCGCCACTGACGGGCGCCCGGAATTCCCTGGAACAGACCCAGCATATGGCGCGTGACATGTCCCAGATACGTCCCCTTCGCCAGTTCCGCTTCAATATAGGGATACATGGCGCGCACCACTTCAACCGGGTTCGCCGCCGGATGCTGACGACCAAACAATGTCTGATCGACCTGCGCCAGAATGCCGGGGTTTTGGTAGGCTTCACGTCCCATCATCACGCCGTCAAGGTATTGCAGATGGGTCAGTGCCTCTTCCAGCGTTTTCACGCCGCCATTGAGGGCAATGGTCAGTTGCGGAAAATCGCGTTTCAGCTGATAGACGCGGGGATAATCCAGCGGTGGAATCTCGCGGTTCTCTTTCGGGCTGAGGCCGGAGAGCCAGGCTTTACGCGCATGAATGATAAATGTCTCACACTCACCGCGTCCCGCCACCGTGCTGATAAAATCGGTCAGGAATTCATAGCTGTCCAGCTCATCGATACCAATGCGGGTTTTCACCGTGACCGGAATGGAAACCACGTCGCGCATCGCTTTAACGGCATCTGCGACCAGATTCGCCTCGGCCATCAGGCAGGCGCCGAAACGGCCATTCTGCACCCGATCAGAGGGACAGCCGACATTAAGATTCACTTCATCGTAACCGCGCTGCTCTGCCAGCTTCGCGCACTGCGCCAGTGCCGCCCGATCGCTACCGCCAAGCTGCAACGCGACCGGATGCTCAGCCTCACTGTAAGCCAGGTAATCCCCTTTGCCATGAATGATTGCGCCCGTGGTCACCATTTCGGTGTAGAGCAGCGTGTCACCGGTCAGCTGGCGATGAAAATAGCGACAGTGACGATCGGTCCAGTCGAGCATAGGGGCGATAGAGAAACGTTGCGAAGAGAAATTAGGCATGAAGCGCAGACAATCCGGTAATTAAGGGGTGATGGAATTCTGTGCAAGGATAACACAAGGGCGGGCGATAGTGCATCGCCCGCCCCCGAACAGTCTGAATAACGCGCTTAGAAGTTAAAGCCCAGCTGCATCATCGCGCCCCAGGTGTTGTTAGCACCTACAGAGCCCGCCAGATCCAGATGGACGGCTTTGTTAAACGGTGACAGACCAAAACCGGCCGTAGCGACATTTTCGTCGTTAGAACGCATGTCCGCACGATAACCTGCACGCAGCTGCAGCCAGTCAAGTACGCGGTATTCCGCGCCCACTGCCGCATACTGGCTGTTATCCTGAGTTTTGAAGCGTTTGGTTTCAGTCAGATCCACATCGCCCGTCACGGTAAACGGACCTTTATCCCAGGCCAGACCGGTGGTGACCAGCGGGCGAATCTGGTAGGTGTCGCGGAAACCATTGACCTCTTTGGTCTGCAGATCGCGCGAAACCAGGTTCTGTCCGGTTACACCCAGCGTCCAGTTTTCAGCAAAGGTGGTCGCCAGACCGGCATCAACGTTAAAGCCGGTGTCGGTGCTGCGATACTGGCTGTTATTGATGTCACTTTTGTCGTAGTTGTAAATGCTGGCGGTGTAGTTATAGAGCCAGGTTTTCTGCACTTTCGGTGTAACGCCTACCGATACTGGCTGACCAGCGATGGTGAACTCATGCGCCACCGCAACACCATAATCGGTGACCAGCGCCGCTAAGCCATTCGCGCTGGAGCGCAGGTTATTTTGATCGCCAGGACGAGGAAGCACTGTGCCGTTAGCCACACCGCGCAGATAGTCGATATCGCTCTGGACCACATTGGCACGCACGTGCGCTGAGCCATAGGCTTTGGTGATAAAGGCGAAAGGCAGCGTCTCGTCAGGGATAGTGACGGCCAGGGCAACCCCGGCGTTACCGTCCGCTTTGTTGCCGCGTAAATCATTTAGCTGGTTGGCGACATCGCCTGAGGCGGCGCGCACTTCAGGATAGCCACGCAGATAATCAGCGAAGGTTAAATTACTGAGCACGTCGCGGTAGCGATCAACGGTATCGGTAATATCATCCACTTTATCTATCAGCTTATCTTTGTCAGTCACCTGAATGCCCGCTGAGGGAAAAATAATGCTGACGCTATCGTCGGGTTTGGCGCGTGTCATTAATGCCGGGTTCGCCAGCACTGCGGAGCCATAAAGAGAAGATGCTACGCCGGTGCCGCCCATGGCGTCATTACGTGCATCATACCAGGTCCCTGCCGCCATGGCGGAAGAAGAAAGGAAAAGCGCGGTCGTTACAGCTGTGTAGATTAGCGCTGAACGTTGAGCGGATTTTTTCACCATTTGCCTGCCATCACCTGAGAAATTGTCATTGAAACATTCAATGACTGAATAGTTTGTTAGCCCTATTGTGAACCCTGGCTAACGCGTTATTGCTGTGAATTCAAAGGAAACAGTGTCTTAATTCAAAGGATTGGACGTTTTCCAATCAAAAAACCGTTGTAATTGTTCAAACTGCATTGGGATATTTCAAATAATGCCAGACTTTTCTTAAGTCTTTCTGAACATTACTTCTTAACTCAGTGAGATGCAAAGCAAAATGCCAACAAATTCCGCTTCAGGTTGATTCGGAATGGATCTGATTTGTCGTCAGATTTGAGATAGAAGACGGCTTAAATTCTGATTCTGCTGCTTTATCAGGCAAATGATGCTGTTTTTCAGACGAAAACCAACCTCAGCGCCGCGAAACTATGTGTGATAAAATAACATCACTTATCCAGCGGAGAATTTTCATGACAAACATGACGTCGCAGCAAATTTTGATTCAGGCCGAAAAGATGTGCCTGCAGCGCGGTGTGCGTCTGACTTCGCAGCGTGCTGAAGTGTTGCGCCTGATGGCCGAGCAGCCTGGCTCGATCAGCGCCTACGATCTGCTGGATCAACTCCGGGTCAGCGAGCCGCAGGCCAAGCCTCCCACGGTTTACCGGGCGCTCGATTTCCTGCTGGAGCAGGGTTTCATTCATCGGGTGGAATCCAACAACAGCTACGTCATGTGTCATCATTTTGAGGCACCAGCACATACATCAGTGATGCTGGTCTGTGACCGCTGTGCCGTCGTTACAGAGAAACAGGCGCAGGGCGTAGAGAAGATTATTGCTGGTCTGGCAGGTGAAGCGCAGTTTGCATTACGCCACAGCGTGATTGAAGCGCATGGTTTATGTGAAAATTGTGCTGCGGTTGAAGCCTGTACGCACCATGAAAGCTGCGAGCATGACCATCAGGATGAGGGTAAAAAGCGGGGGAAACGCGGGTAATCGGCACATCCTTGTGCGGTTCCGGTGAGGGCCCACCGGAACGCATTCAGCTGATTATCAACCTATTGTCTGATTACCAGCGGTGATCTTTGTTCTGACCTTCCCAGTCGCTTACTTCGCGCTCGGCTTCATCTTTGGTAGAGCCGTAACGCTCCTGGATTTTACCGACCAGCTGATCGCGTTTACCTTCGATAACCTGCATATCATCGTCGGTCAGCTTGCCCCATTTCTCTTTCATTTTGCCTTTGAACTGCTTCCAGTTGCCGCTTGCTTCGTCTTTATTCATGGCAGACCTCCAATCCTCGGGTTTTAATGATTATCTTGCTACTTAACAAAATAACGATACAAAGCGCTGGTTAACTGCGCTGCATAGAGTTAATTGTAGTAGCCAATTTATTAACCGTGGAATAATACAGAATAATCCGTATCGGCTTGCGTGCAGCCACGGCTGACTCAGGCATCAAACCAGCTGTTCTGACGCCAGTGCTTACGCCAGATGAGCCACAGCGACAGGCCGCGCAGCGCCAGGAAAACTGTGACTGCCAGCCAAAGACCATGGTTACCCAGTACCGGTACGCTAAGCAGCGTCAGAAAATAGCCTGCTGCGGCAACTACCATGCTGTTACGCATCTCACGCCCGCGCGTCGCCCCGATGAACATGCCATCCAGCAGATAACACCAGACACCGATCAGCGGCATAATCATCTGCCAGACCAGATAGCGGTCCGCTGTCTGCTGGAGTGACTGAAGAGAGGTCAGCAGGGTAACGATCTGCGGGCCAAAAATGGCATAGATCAGCGAAAAGAACAGCGCCACCACCACCGCCTGCCGACAGGCAGAGTGCCAGACGCGCAGGAGCTTGCTGCCATCTTTTGCACCATGCGCCTCACCCGCAAAAGCTTCAACCGCATAGGCAAAGCCATCCAGCGCGTAGGCAGTAAAAGTGATGAACATCAGTAATACTGCGTTAACCGCTACCACATCCGGACCCAGCCGGGCACCCAGTACGGTCAGCGAGGCGAAACAGAACTGCAGCATCAGAGAGCGCAGCATGATGTCCCGGTTCAGTCGCAACAGCCGGCCGCTGTCACCGCGCCAGCTCTGCTTCAGCAGGCTAAGCGTAATTCCGCGCAGTTTTAACACCCGCCAGACCATGATGCTGCCGACAACCAGCGTAATGTATTCCGCCAGCGCCGTGGCGGTTGCCGCCCCCGCGACACCCCAGTGCAGCCCCATCACCAGCCAGAGATCGAGCACGATGTTAACCAGGTTGCCCACCACCAGCAGGATCACCGGCGCGCGTGCATACTGCACGCCCAGCAGCCAGCCCAGAATGACCAGGTTTGCCAGCGTGGCAGGCGCACTGAGCCAGCGAATCTGAATAAACAGTGCCGCCTGTTCGAGTACATCGGGATTGCCGCCAACCAGATGGGTCGACAGCTGAATAATCGGATAACGCAAAGCGATGAACAGTACGCCCGCCAGCAGCGCAATGATCAGCGGCTGAGTCAGCGCGCGTGCCAGCGCCATTTTATCGCCAGCGCCAAATGCCTGCGCCGTAAGGCCAGTGGTACTCATTCGAAGGAAAAGCAGCAGCATAAAGAGGAAGCTGGTCACTGTAGTCCCGACCGCAACCCCGCCAAGATAGACAGGGCTGTCGAGATGACCAATTACTGCAGTATCGACCACTCCCAGTAAGGGAACGGTGATATTTGAAAGGATCATCGGCAGCGCAAGCCGCCAGAGATTTTTATCGGTTGCCGTAATAAAGCGCATTCGCCGTTCCGTGCTCAGTGTCGCTGCGCAAAAGAGGCAGCGACAAAATTAGGGCAGACAGAATAGCATCAGAGAAGGCGAATGCACGCTGGCAGAAGAATCAGAGCCACTCGCCGTTGCGCACCACGCCAACAGCCAGACCTTCTATGGTCAGTGACTGCGCACGGGTATCGACAACAATCGGGTCAAAATCGCTGTTTTCCGGCAGCAGATGCACGATAGCACCCTGCTTTTTCCAGCGCTTAACGGTGACTTCATCATCAATGCGGGCAACCACAACCTGGCCGTTACGCACATCCTGGGTTTTATGCACCGCGAGCAGGTCGCCATCCATAATCCCGATATCTTTCATCGACATTCCGCTGACGCGCAGCAGGAAGTCAGCAGACGGCTTAAACAGGCCCGGATCGACCTTGTAGTGGGTTTCGATATGTTCCTGCGCCATGATCGGCTCACCGGCAGCAACCCGGCCAATCAGCGGTAGCCCTTCTGAGGCTTCTTCTTCCATTAACAGTCGAATGCCGCGCGATGCACCGGAAACGATCTCGATGACGCCTTTGCGCGCCAGCGCTTTCAGATGCTCTTCTGCCGCGTTCGGCGAACGGAAGCCCAGCTGCGCGGCGATCTCGGCACGCGTAGGCGGCATGCCCGTTGAAGAAATATGGTCGCGAATCAGGTCATAGACCTGCTGCTGCCTGCTGGTTAATGCTTTCATCCCGCCCCCTGGTTGTTTATACAGTCGCTGTGAGTATATACAGGTATTGGTGAAATGGAAACCGATTGTCAGGGAAAACGCGCCCTCAAACGCGTTATGGAAGGCTTATCGCAAATGTGTCCAGAGCAGCGCGATCCAGACGAAGAGTGCCAGTAAGATGCTGATCAGCACTGCCGCCGAGCCCATGTCTTTTGCCCGGCCCGCCAGCGGATGATGCTCCTGACCGATGCGGTCGACCACTGCTTCAATGGCGCTATTGAGGATTTCAACAATGACCACCAGCACCACCACCCCAATCATGAGGATGCGGGAGACCACATCGACATCCAGCCAGCACGCGATAACAATAGCGGCCAGCGCAGCCAGCGCTTCCTGCCGAAACGCCGCTTCATGTTGCCAGGCGGCACGAAGCCCCTGCCATGAGTAACCTGCAGCTTTTACTATTCTGATAAGTCCGGTGGCATTATTTGCCATGATGTGGGAACCCTTTCATCGGATTGACGTCAATGTCTGGGCTGCGTGCAATTGGCACCACCACAGATCTTCGCTGCGCTTTCTGGTATGCTTGCGGCGCTTTGCTAACAAGAGGCTTCATGTTGTCTATGTCAGGTTGGCGTAAACTCTATTACAAACTGCTTAATTTACCACTGTCGTTTTTGGTAAAAAGTAAGGCCATTCCGGCCGATCCCGTGTCTGAACATGGTCTGGATCCGACCCGACCTATTATGTATGTTTTGCCTTACGATTCGAAGGCCGACTTACTGACTTTACGCGCACAGTGTCTGCGGCATCATCTGCCCGACCCGCTCACTCCGTTGGAGATTGATGGTTCTCTGCTGCCGCGCCACGTCTTTATCCACAATGGCCCTCGCGTCTTCCCCTATTTTGTGCCCAGCGTTGAATCCGTGAAAATCTTTCACGATTACCTGGACCTGCATCGCAATAACCCTAAGCTGGATATTCAGATGCTGCCGGTCACGGTGATGTTTGGCCGCGCACCAGGACGTGAAGTCCAGGGCGAAGCAACGCCACACCTGCGGGTGCTGAACGGGGTGCAGAAGTTTTTTGCGGTGATCTGGCACGGGCGCGACAGTTTTGTCCGCTTCTCGCCGACGGTGTCGCTGCGCCGCATGGCAACTGAACACGGTACGGATCAGTCGATCGCCCAGAAGCTGGCTCGTGTGGCGCGCATTCATTTTGCCCGCCAGCGGCTGGCGGCGATTGGCCCGCGCTTGCCGGCGCGTCAGGATCTGTTTACTCGTCTGCTGCAATCCAAAGCGATTGAAAAAGCAGTAGAAGATGAAGCTCGCAGCAAAAAAATCTCCCATGAGAAAGCGCAGCAGAACGCCGTCGAAATGATGGAGGAGATTGCGGCAAACTTCTCCTATGAAGCCATCCGCGTAACTGACCGCGTGATGGGCTGGCTCTGGAGTCGGCTCTATCAGGGCATCAACGTCAATGGCGGCGAAAAAGTCCGCCAGCTGGCGCAGGATGGCCACGAGATTGTCTATGTGCCGTGCCATCGCAGCCACATGGATTATCTGCTGCTCTCCTATGTGCTCTATCATCAGGGACTGGTGCCGCCGCACATCGCAGCCGGTATCAATCTCAACTTCTGGCCAGCCGGCCCGATTTTCCGTCGCCTGGGCGCTTTCTTTATTCGTCGTACCTTTAAAGGCAACAAGCTCTACGCCACGGTATTCCGCGAATATCTCGGCGAGCTATTCACCCGCGGCTATTCGGTTGAGTACTTTGTCGAAGGAGGCCGTTCACGAACCGGTCGCCTGCTGGACCCTAAAACCGGCACCTTAGCCATGACGCTGCAGGCGATGCTGCGCGGCGGAAATCGCCCGATCACGCTGGTGCCGATCTATATCGGCTATGAGCACGTGATGGAAGTGGGCACTTACGCTAAAGAGCTGCGCGGCGCGGCGAAAGAGAAAGAGGGCTTCATGCAGATGGTGCGCGGCTTACGCAAGCTGCGCAATCTCGGTCAGGGTTACGTGAACTTTGGCGAACCCCTGCCGCTGGTCAACTATCTCAACAAGCGGGTGCCGGAATGGCGCGATGCCATCGATCCGATTGAGCCGCAGCGTCCCAGCTGGTTAACCCCAACCGTCAACGATATTGCTGCCAGCCTGATGGTGCGTATCAATGAAGCGGGCGCGGCTAACGCCATGAACCTCTGTGTCACCGCCCTGCTGGCGTCACGTCAGCGCTCACTAACCCGTGAACAGCTGATTGAACAACTGGAGTGCTATACCCAGTTGCTGCGCAACGTGCCTTACTCGCCAAATGCGACCGTACCCGATCTCTCAGCGGAAGCGCTGCTGGATCACGCCATGGGTATGAATAAGTTTGAGAGTGAAAAGGACAGCATTGGCGACATCATCATTCTGCCGCGTGAGCAGGCTGTGCTGATGACCTACTATCGCAACAATATTCATCATATGCTGGTGATGCCGTCGCTGATTGCCGCCATAGTTCAGCAGCATCAAACGCTGAGCGAAGCAGAACTGCTGCGTCAGGTGAGCCTGATCTACCCGATGCTGAAGAGTGAGCTGTTCCTGCGCTGGCAGACCGATGAGCTGCCACAACTGCTGACCGAACTGAGTCAGGAGCTGGCGCGTCAGGGCCTGATTACGCTTGAAGCCGGCGAATTGCGCTTTTCCTCAGCGCGCTATCGCACGCTGCAACTGCTGGCCGCCGGTGTGCGTGAAACACTGCAGCGCTATGCTATTACGTTCTCCATTCTCAGCGCCAAGCCGACGATTAACCGCGGCACGCTGGAGAAAGAGAGCCGGACGCTGGCACAGCGTCTGTCGGTGCTGCACGGTATCAATGCCCCGGAATTCTTCGACAAAGCGGTCTTTACCTCACTGGTCCTGACCCTGCGCGATGAAGGGTATATCAGCGACAGCGGTGATGCCGATGTTGCGCAGACCCTGGCGACCTGGCATATGCTGGCAGACCTGGTCACCAGCGATGTCCGTATGACGATTGAAACCGCTGTGGCGCACGACTGACCCCAGCGCGCATAGTAAAAAGGCGACCTCATGAGGTCGCCTTTTTTGTGCCTGAATCCCCTGTCAGAACAGCTGGCTGAACGGCGGGGTGTTCATCAGCACACCGAGGAACAGCACCATCCCGACATAGTTATTATTGAGAAAAGCCTGGAAACAGGGTTGCCGCTCGCGTCCGGCGATCAGCTTCTGTTGATAAACAAACAGCGCGGCGGCCAGTAATAGCGTCCAGTAGAAGGCGCTGTTCAGATGCAGCATGAGGCCAACCAGCGCCAGCAGCAGCAGCGTCGCCAGTTGCAGCAGACCAATGATTAGCTTGTCGAAACGGCCAAAGAGAATCGCGGTCGACTTCACGCCAATCTTCAGGTCATCATCCCGATCCACCATCGCATACTGAGTGTCATAGGCGACCGTCCAGCAGATGTTGGCGATGAATACCAGCCAGCAGACCAGAGGTAAGGACTCACTAACTGCGGACCATGCCATGGGAATGGCCCAGCCAAAGGCGGCACCCAGCACTACCTGCGGCAGGTGGGTATAACGCTTCATAAAGGGATAGACCCAGGCCAGCGCCAGCCCCACCACTGAGAGCATAATCGTCATCATGTTCATGGTCAGCACCAGCGCAAAAGCCGCCAGAGCCAGTATCACGAACAGCAGCTTAGCCTCTTTTGCACTCACCGCGCCGCTGGCCAGTGGCCGATGCTTCGTGCGTTCGACATGACCGTCTACTTTGCGATCGGCGTAGTCATTGATCACACAACCGGCCGCACGCATCACGATGACACCGGCAACAAACACCGCCAGCACCGGCAGCGGCGGGATCGCCATGTCAGCCAGCCATAATGCCCAGAGCGTTGGCCACATCAGCAGCAGCGTACCGATCGGCTTATCGATACGCATCAGGCGCGTGTAGGCCCGCCATTTATTTATACTTAAGCTATTTTGCACCACAGGATCCTCAGACCAGATCGCGATAGAGCGGCGATGCCGGTAAAAACAGTTCAGTCAGCAACAGGGGTTTGCCGGAGAGACGCAGGCGTGAGCGCCGTCCCCACAATCCCTCCACCTGCCCCGGCTCAATAAAATCACGGGTCAGCGTTGAAGAGGAGAAGAGATAGCGACCCAGCGGCCGGGTGCCCAGCTGCTGCAGCATCGCTTCTGGCCCGTTAAGGGTGCTTTCCGGCACCAGCGTACGGCCAGCCAGCCAGGGCTGATCGTCGCCGAACAGCAACACTTCGCGCAGCCAGAAGCGTTGATCGTCTGGCAACAAGCCCTTTTCATCATCCAACTCGCTGGCGTCGATAAAGCCTTCACGCAGCGGCTGAACCGTGACCCGCTGGCAATGTTGTTCAAAACGGCGCGTCATTGAATCTTCCTCCATCAGCCAGTCGAGCAATGGCGGCGCAAGGGTTGCCTGCGACGGAGAAAGCCAGTTGAGTGCACGTAATAAGCTGAGCGCGTCTTGCGACATAGCACCACTCCCAATAATTTTCAGGACGCTAGTTTAGCGCAGAGACGCGATGCGAACACCTGCCGTCATGACAGACGGCAGGAGGATTACTCGCGTTTCAGGCGGTTGCTGTTTGCCAGCCACAGAGTGATTACCAGAATCAGAATCGCCGCAGAGTAACAGAGCGTATCGAAGGGGTTTTTATGGTCGACGATAATCAGGCGGATAATTGCCGTGATACCGATATAGACAAAATAGCGCAGCGGAAAGTGATATCCCGACTGAAAGTACTTAACAATCAACGCAATAAATTCGAAGTAGAGGAAATAAATGACAATCCCCTCAATCAACAGATAGGAGGATGACTGCTCGCTGGTGTTAAACAGCACGTTTGCCAGATGGATAGTTTCTTTGCCTAAAAAGACGATCAGGATGATCGCCAGACTCAGCAGACCCAGATTCAGCACCCATTGCAGTACCGTTGCAAGGTGGCGGGCCAAAGGATTTTTGTCACTCATGTTGCGCCTTAAAAAAGGAGTTGTTAGCGCGCGGTATCATGCGCGAGTGTGACGCAAATCACAATAACTCCTCAGGCCTCCACATCAACACAGAGCGCATCGTAACGCCAGTATTCACAGTCGCAATCAATCACCTCTTTTTGCTGGTTGCGATTGATGCGGGTGATCAACAAACCGGGGCTGCCCGGTGCCACATTCAGCATGGGTGCGGCGACCTCCGGCAGCGGGCCGGGCAGGATGGTGAAGCGCGCGCCGCCGTAACGAATGCCGTAGCGCTGGTCATAGAGATCGGTCAGTGAGCGGGTCAAATCTTCATCAAGCAGACCAGGAAAAAAACGCGGATTGAGGTAGTGTTCAACATAGAGCACCGCGCGCCCGTCGATGCGCCGCAGGCGGCGGATGCAGTAAACCGACGAACCGGAGGCCAGCCGCAGCGCTGTCGCCACGCTGTCGTGTGCCGCGACCTGTTCGGCGGCGATGACCTCGGTAGCCGCCTGCCGTCCCTGCTCCATTGCCATGGCATGAAAGTGGCTGTGATGCAGCGGGTTATAGATCAGCCGCGGCGGTGCGATAAACCAGCCGCGACGCAGTTCCCGGTAGATCATCCCCTGGGCTTCCAGCTTGCCCAATGCTTCCCGAAGGGTAATCCGGGTCGTGCTGAACGCTTCGCTTAAGGCACGCTCCGCCGGCAGTCGCCCGGCGCTGAACTCTCCGGCCTGAATACGCGTCAGCAGGACGCTGGCGATCGCATCCGCCGTTTTGAGTGCTATCGACTCCACAACAGTAGCCTCATTTTGGTGCGACTCCGCACTCTTACTGTTCAGGTAAACGCGCCTGTGACAGGCGAACGGGTCACATCTTTCATCGCCCATCCCCCGCACAGCGCCGCCCTGTCATAAATCGTTCATATACAGGGGCTACATTGGCTCGGTTCTTGCTGGACTAGACCAGCCAGGCCCATCAACTTACACCCGGAGCAACTGAGATGAAAGCGTTTATCGCCTCTGTAATAGCCAGTGCTGTAGTGCTCACCCTGCCCGTTGCGCAGGCCGCCGATAACGACCTTGCCGCCCTGGAAAAAGCGGCACGCAGTGAAGGCCAGGTCAACAGCGTCGGGATGCCGGATAGCTGGGCTAACTGGAAAGACACCTGGAACGACATCAGCAGCAAATATGGCCTTAAGCACAGCGATACCGATATGTCATCGGCGCAGGAGCTGGCGAAATTCGATGCAGAGAAAGAGAACGCCAGCGCTGACATCGGGGACGTGGGTGCCGCCTTTGGCCCGATCGCTGTCGCTAAAGGTGTGACCCAGCCCTATAAACCCACTCACTGGGATCAGATTCCGGCCTGGGCTAAAGATAAAGATGGCCACTGGGCGCTGGCCTATACCGGCACCATCGCCTTCCTGATCGACAAGCAGCAGGTTAAAGATATCCCCCACAGCTGGGCCGATCTGAAAAAAGGTAAGTATGTGGTTACTATCGGTGACGTCGGCGTGGCAGCTCAGGCGGCTAACGGCGTACTGGCGGCAAACTACGCCTTAGGTGGCGATGAGAAGAACCTGAAACCGGCGCTGGCTTTCTTTGCCGATCTGGCCAAACAGGGTCGTCTTGGCGTTACCGATCCGGTGATTGCCAATATCGAAAAAGGCGAAGTGCAGATGGCGGTGGTGTGGGACTTTAACGCCCTTAACTACCGGGACCAGATCGACAAAAACCGCTACGAAGTGGTGATCCCGTCTGATGGCTCCGTGACCTCCGGCTACACCACCGTCATCAACAAATATGCGAAACACCCTAACGCCGCAAAACTGACGCGCGAATATATCTTCTCAGACCAGGGACAGATCAATCTGGCGAAGGGCTATGCCCGTCCGATCCGTGCTGAACATCTGACGCTGCCAGCGGACGTTCAGGCTCGCCTGCTGCCGCAATCTGAATATAAAAATGCCCGTCCGGTGAAGGATCAGGCTGCCTGGGATAAATCGTCGAAAATGCTGCCGCGCCTGTGGCAGGAAAACGTCATCATCAACATGCAGCAGTAATTCGCGGCAGGGAGAACGGAATGAAGACCATCCTGGTAGTGCTGGACGGCCTGAGCAATCAGGTCGCACAACATGCAATGGGTTACCTGCATGCCGAATGTTCGCAGGGCAACGGATTTTATTACCGTATGACCTGTGAATTACCCTCGCTGTCACGCCCGCTTTATGAGTGCATTCTGACCGGTATTCCGCCGGTCAGAAGCGGCATTATTCATAATGGCGTCAGCCGGTTAAGCCGCGAGCGTAGCATCTTTCACTTTGCGCGAGCGACGGGACTGACGACTGCGGCGGCGGCCTACCACTGGGTGAGTGAGCTTTATAACCGAACGCCGTTCGTTCCGGCGCGCGATCGTCACACTGACGCGCCGGACCTGCCCATTCAGTATGGCCATTTTTATTCTGACGATAGCTATCCCGACTCGCATCTGTTTGAAGATGCAGAGAGCCTGCGGCTGCGTCACGATCCCGATTTTCTGCTAATCCACCCGATGAATATCGACGATGCCGGTCATAAATCGGGCCTCTCTTCGCCACAGTACCGCAACCGGGCACGCATCGCCGACGGCCTGCTGTCGCAGTGGATGCCCTTGTGGCTGGCTGAGGGCTATCAGGTGATGGTGACCGCCGATCACGGCATGAATGACGATCGCTCCCACGGCGGCATTCTGCCGGAAGAGACCACGGTGCCGCTGTTTGTCTTTGGCCGGGCTTTCTCGCTGCAGCCTGACCTGGCACCGCAGCAGACCGATCTGTGCGGCACGCTGTGTGAACTGCTTGAGGTGGCGCATGACAAGCCGGTTTGTCGCGGCCTGCTGGCGGAGCCGAAGAGATGAGAGGAAAAGGAGTCGCGCTGCTGCTGCTGTTACCGTTCACCCTGTTCTGGGTCGCCTTTCAGCTGGCACCGCTGTTGTGGATCGCCATTAACAGCTTCTGGAGTGAGATGAACAGCCAGTGGGGCTGGGATAACTATCAGGACATTCTCACCTCGCCCTTCTACCAGCAGGCGTTTCGTTTTTCGCTGGATATCTCACTCTGGTCAAGCGTCTACGGCTTACTGATTGCACTGGTCACCGGCTATTCACTGCATCAGCTCGGCGGCGGGCGACTGCAGCGCTTTCTCATCGCTTTTACCAATATGACCAGCAACTTTGCCGGTGTCCCGCTGGCGTTTGCCTTTGTGATTCTGCTGGGGCTGAACGGCTGCCTGACATTGCTGTTGCGCCATTATGGTCTGGTTGAGAGCTTCAGACTCTTCTCGCGCAACGGCATGGTGCTGGTCTACACCTGGTTCCAGATCCCGCTGGGCGTGCTGCTGCTCTACCCGGCGTTCGACGGGCTGAAAAAAGAGTGGCAGGAGTCCGCTGCGCTGCTGGGTGCCAGCCGCTGGCACTACTGGTGGCATATCGGCCTGCCGATTCTGTTTCCGGCGCTGCTCGGGACCTTTGTGATCCTGCTGGCAAATGCACTGGGCGCTTACGCCACGATTTATGCCCTGACCACGGGTAATTTCAACGTGGTGCCGGTGCGCATTGCCGCGCTGGTCTCCGGCGATATCTCGCTGGATCCCAACACCGGTAGTGCGCTGGCGATGCTGCTGGTGGCGATTATGGCGCTGATCACCCTGGTGCAGCAATATCTGGTGCGCCGTAGCTATCTCAATGCGAAACAGCCATGAAAGGAGCCGCCATGTCACGTGCTGAGCACCTCTATCACCGGATAATGGTCGGGTTACTCTTTACCCTGCTGGCACTGCCTTTACTGGCCACACTGCTTTATGCACTGTCGTCCGACTGGAGTAACACCATTCTGCCACAGGGCTATAGCCTGAAGTGGTTCATCCAGCTCTGGAGCGACCCGCGATTTCTGACGGCGCTGGGCCATTCGCTGCTGATTTGCCTGGGTGCGCTGCTGTTCTCGCTGGTGCTGGTGCTGCCTGCCATGTTTGTAATCGCTTACTATTTTCCTCGACTGGATGCGGTGATGAACGTCCTGATCCTGATGCCTTTCGCCGTGCCGCCGGTGGTGTCGTCAGTGGGATTACTGCAACTCTACTCTTCGTCACCGCTGATGCTGACCGGCACGCCGTGGATCTTAATCGGCTGTTATTTCACTATCGCGTTACCCTTTATCTACCGGGCGCTGGCGAACAATATGCAGGCGATCAACCTCAAAGAGCTGATTGATGCCGCGCAGTTGCTGGGTGCCAGCACCTGGCAGGCGGCGCTGTGGGTCGTGCTGCCCAACCTGCGCAAAGGGATGCTGATTGCCGTGCTGCTCTCTTTCTCCTTCCTGATTGGCGAATTTGTCTTCGCTAACCTGCTGGTCGGCAACCGCTATGAAACCCTGCAGGTTTACCTCTTCAACATGCGTAACGGCAGCGGTCATTTCACCAGCGCGCTGGTGATCTCCTACTTCTTTGTGGTGCTGCTGGTTACCTGGCTGGCCAACGCCCTGAATCCCGAACGAGGCTGAATATGAGTTACCTTGAGGTCAGAGAGCTGAACAAGTCCTATGGACCCACGCCCATTTTTGAGCAGATCGATTTCAGCGCCGCTGAAGGGGAATTTGTCACCCTGCTCGGCCCCAGCGGCTGCGGTAAATCGACGCTGCTGCGTTGTCTGGCGGGATTAACCGGCGTCGACAGCGGTGAAATCAGGCTGGAGGGCAAAGATATCGTGCCGCTGGCCCCGCAGAAGCGCGCCATCGGTATGGTGTTTCAGAGCTATGCGCTGTTTCCTAACATGACGGTAGAGAAGAACGTCGCATTTGGCCTGAAGATGCAGAAACTGCCCGAAGCGCAGATTCGCCAGCGGGTGCTGGAGGTGCTGGAGCTGGTTGAACTCAATGATTATGCACGCCGTTATCCGCACCAGTTGTCAGGCGGGCAGTGTCAGCGCGTGGCACTGGCTCGTTCGCTGGTGACGCGTCCGCGTCTGCTGCTGCTGGATGAACCGCTGTCGGCGCTGGATGCGCGTATTCGCCGCCATCTGCGCGATCAAATCCGGCGCATCCAGCGCGAGCTGAATCTCACCACCCTGTTCGTCACCCACGATCAGGAGGAGGCGCTGACGCTCTCCGATCGTATCGTGCTGATGAACCGGGGCAAAATCGTGCAGAATGGCGATGCCGAAGCGCTCTATACCCAACCGGTCGATCTCTTCGCCGCCGGATTTATTGGCAACTACAACCTGCTGAGCGCTGAGCAGGCGACGCGACTGACCGGTCAGCCTTTCCACAGCCAGGTGGCCATTCGCCCGGAATCAATGCTGTTTACCGCGCCGGGCCAGGGCATTCCTGCGGAAATCCTCAGCCACAGCCTGCTGGGCAACGTGATCCGCTATCGTATCCGGGCGCATGATGTGGAACTTTCGGTTGATGTGCTTAACCGATCGGCGGCGGATTTGCATCCCGCTGGCAGGAAGATTGGTCTACAATTAGAGATGTCGACTTTGCGCCAGGTGGCTTAAAACACAGGAAAAAATCACGCATAGCACGGCAATCCCCTTCACAGATTGCTCTCTTCCGTCAGGCTGGCAGTCTGTGCTTTGAGCCTGACATTCGAGGAGCGACACCACGTGTTAACCCTGCTTAATTTACTCTCTGCGGTGGCCCTGCTGGTCTGGGGCACGCATATCGTACGAACCGGCATCATGCGGGTTTACGGTGCCGATCTGCGCCGCGTCCTGAGCCGCAGCATAGAAAAAAAACCGATGGCGTTTCTGGCGGGCATTGGCGTGACCACGCTGGTGCAGAGCAGCAACGCCACTACGCTGCTGGTGACCTCTTTTGTGGCGCAGAATCTGGTCAGCCTGACGCCCGCGCTGGTGGTGATTCTTGGCGCGGATGTCGGCACCGCGATTATGGCGCGTATCCTGACGTTTGATCTCTCCTGGCTCTCACCGCTGTTTATCTTCTTTGGCGTGGTGTTCTTCCTCAGCCGCAAGCAGACCCGTGCGGGTCAGTTAGGCCGGGCCAGTATCGGCCTGGGCCTGATATTGCTGGCGCTGCAGCTGATTGTCGAAGCGGCTCGCCCGATTACCCAGGCCGCCGGTGTCCAGGTGCTTTTCTCCAGCCTGACCGGCGACGTGATGCTCGATGCGCTGCTGGGTGCGGTGTTCGCCATCATCAGTTACTCCAGCCTGGCCGCGGTGCTGATCACCGCGACGCTCACCGCCACCGGCGTGATTTCGTTCAAGGTGGCGCTCTGTCTGGTGATTGGTGCCAATCTCGGTAGCGGCCTGCTGGCGATGATCAACGCCAGCGGCTCGAATGCCGCGGGCAAGCGCGTGGCGCTCGGCAGCCTGCTGTTCAAGCTGATCGGCTGCGTGTTCATCCTGCCGTTTGTCGATATTGTGGCGGAGTGGCTGGATAAGCTGCCGGTCAACGATGAAGAGTTAGTGATTTTCTTCCATGTGTTTTACAACCTGATCCGCTGCGTGGCGATGGTGCCGTTTGCTGACCTGATGGCGCGCCTCTGTCGCCGTATGATCGCCGACGACGTGGATAACGCGCTGCACCTCAAGCCGAAGCACCTCGATCGCAGCGCACTGGATACGCCGGCGCTGGCGCTGGTGAATGCCGCCCGCGAAGCGTTGCGCATGGGTGACGTGCTGGAGCAGATGCTGGAGGCGTTTAATAAGGTGGTACATGGCGAATCCCGCGAGGAACGCACGGTGCGCAGGCTGGATGATGATGTCGATGTGCTCTATACCGCCATCAAACTCTATCTGGCGCGGATGCCAAAAGAGGACCTCCCCGAAGAGGACTCACGTCGCTGGGGCGAAATCATTGAAATGTCACTAAATCTGGAGCAGGCCGGGGACATCATTGAGCGGATGAGCGGCGATGTCGCTGACAAGTCACTGGCAGCGGGCCGCGCGTTCTCTGCCGAGGGATTAAAAGAGCTGCAGGAGCTGCATGAGCTGCTGATCGCTAACCTCAGAATGAGTCTGTCGGTGTTTCTGTCACACGATATCACCAGCGCTAAACGTCTGCGCCGCGCTAAACATCGTTTCCGTCTGATGATCCGCCGCTACTCTCATGCGCATGTTGACCGCCTGCACCAGAAGAACGTGCAGAGCATTGAGACCAGTTCGCTGCATCTCGGTTTACTGGGCGACATGAAGCGCCTGAATTCACTGTTTTGTAGTGTGGCCTACACGGTGCTGGAACAGCCCGACGATGAACGTGACTATGAATAAAACTGAGCGGAGTGAATAACCTGCCGCGCCGGAGCGACGATCGTCCGGCGCGGCAGCAGTGAGATGCGGCGCAGTGCAATAGTGCGCCGCCACTGTTACTTCTTCTTAATCGGCTTCCCTGACCAGTAACCCGCCAGCAGTGAACCTGACAGGTTGTGCCACACCGAGAACAGCGCGCCTGGCAATGCCGCCAGCGGTGAGAAGTAGAGTTTGCCCAGCGTCGCCGCCAGACCGGAATTTTGCATGCCGACCTCCAGCGCCAGGGTACGGCAGGTTGACTCATCGAAGCCAAACAGCTTACCGCCCCAGTAGCCGCCAAGCAGGCCAATCGCGTTATGCAGGATCACCGCCGCGATCACCATCAGACCCACCGATCCAATAAAGGCCTGACTGCCCGCCACCACCGCACTGATGATCAGCAGAATACAGACCATCGAAAACGCAGGCAGCCAGGGTTCCACCCGGCGAACCACGCTGTTCATGCTGTGATGAATGATCAGTCCCAGGGAGATGGGGATCACGACGATCTTCACGATGCTCAGCAGCATGCCAGCCACATCAACCTGAATGTGGGTATCAACATAAAAGCGGGTTAACAGCGGCGTGGCGAATACACCCACCAGCGCAGAGACTGACGAGATCGTCACCGACAGCGCCACATCCCCCTTCGCCAGATAGATCATGACGTTGCTGGCGGTGCCGCTGGCAACTGAGCCGACCAGAATCATACCGGCAGCCAGATCGGGCGGCATATGAAACAGTTTTGCCAGTCCCCAGGCGGCTAACGGCATCACCAGATAGTGCAGAAAGGTTCCGGCAATCACCGGCGCAGGTCGGGTCAGGACCCGTTTAAAATCGTCGATATTCAGGGTCACACCCATGCCGAACATAATCAGCATCAGCAGATAAGTGACCCAGGGTCCGATGCCGAGAAACGTACCTGGAGAGTAATAAGCGGCGACAGACAACAGCACGGCCCAGAGCGGGAACAGGCGGGTTAACGTGGCGAGCATAGCCAGACTTCCTTATAAGAATGTTATGTTTTATGCAGATTTGCCATAGAGAGTCATCATGCAGGAACGACTGCCGTGACGAAGGCCGGATCATAACATTTCATTATCATGGCGTAAGGCGAAGATGGGTCGAGGCGGGAAAATGCGGATCGACTGCTGCCGATCCGCTGATTATTGACGAAATTACGCTGCTTTTTCATCTAAACCGCGGTAGATCAAACCACCAATCACGGCACCGATAATCGGCATTAACCAGAACATCCACAGCTGAGAGATCGCCCAGTCACCCTGGAACAGGGCTGCCGCGGTGCTGCGTGCCGGGTTAACCGAGGTATTCGTCACCGGAATGCTGATCAGATGAATCAGGGTTAACGCCAGGCCAATCGCAATAGGTGCAAAGCCTTTCGGCGCGCGCTCGCTGGTGGCACCCATGATCACAATCAGGAAGATAGCGGTCATCACCCCTTCGGCGATCATACCTGACTGCAGGCTGAAGCCGCCCGGCGAGTGTTCACCGTAGCCATTCGCCGCAAAGCCGCTGGCCGCTGCACTGAAGTCGCCTTTACCGCTGGCGATCAGATAGAGCACCGCGCCAGCGGCAATGCCGCCAGCCAGTTGCGCGATGATGTAAGGGATAGCCTGAGACGCGGGAAAACGTCCGCCTGCCACTAATCCCAGGGTCACCGCCGGGTTAAAGTGCCCGCCTGAGATGTGACCGACCGCATACGCCATGACCAGCACGCTCAGCCCGAAAGCCAGCGCCACGCCCATGAAGCCAATGCCCAGCTCCGGGAACGCAGCTGACAGCACGGCACTACCACAACCGCCGGCCACCAGCACGAAGGTACCCAGCGCCTCTGCGACTAACCTTTTCATGATATTTCCTAAATTTGGGTGAATTGATTCAGCGGCGGGATTATAAATCTGCGGGAAGGGAGCGCAATGCAGGTGCACGAAATGCGCAGAGAAAGGGGTTGCCATTTGGCAATAACAGAATGTAACTTTATGTATTAAGGGGATTTATCGGAAGTCGCGTGATGGGGAGTAATGAGGGAGATATGAACCATTCTTGCCGTTTTTCAGGCCGCGCTGACGCGGCCTGAATGGCAGAGAAGTTTACTCGAACAGATTACGATGCAGCGTACGTACCACGCTTTCAGCATCGTTGCCCGGTACCAGGAAGCAGAGGTTGTAGCTACTGGCACCGTAGCAAATCATCCGCAGGTTGAACGGGTCGAGCACACCAAATACCTCTTTGCCGACGCCGCACGCTTTTGACAGCTGATTACCGATAATCGCCACCAGCGCCAGATCTTCTTCCACTTCAACCCGGCACAGCGACGAGAGTTCAGTCAGTAAAGCCTGGGTCAGCAGGCTGGCACTGGTTGAGGTCGATCCGGTGGTGTCGAGCGTCAGCGCCACGCTCACTTCGGAGGTGGTGATCAGGTCAACCGAGACGTTATGACGCGCCAGAATATTGAAGAGTTCGGCAAGGAAACCAAACGTATGCAGCATGTTAAGGCTGTGCAGCGTTAACAGCGTCTGCTTACGGCGTAGCGCCAGCGCCCGAAACAGCGGCGGGTTGCGGGTTTCATTGCAGACGCGGGTCCCACCGGCTGCCGGATCCTTACTGGAACCGACGAATACCGGAATACCCCGGCGTACAGCGGGAAGCAGCGTCGCCGGGTGCAGCACTTTCGCACCGAACGTCGCCATTTCAGCGGCTTCTTCAAAAGTAATTTCATCAATACGCTTCGCCGTCGGCACCACGCGCGGATCGGTGGTGTAGATGCCCGGCACATCCGTCCAGATATCCACACGCGCCGCATTCAGCGCTTCGCCCAGCAGCGCGGCGGTGTAATCACTGCCGCCGCGACCCAGGGTGGTGGTGCGCCCTTCGCTTTCACTGCCGATGAACCCCTGAGTAATGACCAATGCCTGCTCAATGCGCGGCTGTAACTGCGCCGTCGCCTGCTCCGCCAGCACCTGTACATCCGGTACTGCCCGGCCAAAATGATCGTCGGTACGCATTACCTTGCGGACATCGAACCACTCCGCATTAACCTGGCGTTCACGCAGAATTTCCACAAACAGCAGTGATGACATCAGCTCACCGTGGCTGACCAGTTCATCGGTCAGGGCATTCGAGGTTGCCAGTGAGGCGGCTTCGGAAAGCATGCTGATATTGTCGATCATCCGATCAATTTCATCGCGGATCACTTCCGGACGCTGCAGGCGATCAACAATGGCGTACTGGATACGGCGGATATCATCAAGCAGCACAGCGCGCTGAGGAGCCTGCTGGCCTTCAGCCAGCGCAACCAGCAGATTAGTAATGCCCGCCGAAGCAGAGAGCACCACCAGACGCGTGCTGGCGTCCTGCAACACCACATCGGCGCTGCGGTTCATCGCTTCAAAATCGGCTACGCTGGTGCCGCCGAATTTTGCCACTATCAGTGTTTGAGACATGTAGGACCTCGTGTCAGGTTATCTTGTTCTCGCCGATGAAAGGGTCGAGAAACATTCTTTCAGCCAGGCACAAGGAAAGAGCAGAAACGGGCGGACAAGATCGGATAGACGAGTCACCCAGAAGCGCCCCACCTTGCGAAACGTCGACTGCAGACGTTTCTGGTGACAACCCAGAGGATTCAGCCCCTGTAGCCGACAGGCAGCACACCGCGTGCTGACCCACCTCGGCGTCGCTCCCCATCATGTGTTTTCACCGGATACGGTTCCTCCAACACACTGCCTGGGCGACGCGCCTCTTCTGGCTTGCGCACAGGTGCGCAAGTAGGCGCATAGATCTAGCCTTTTCTGGACCTGCTGTCAATGTCAGCGATGCCCGGAGCGCCGCATCAGAAAACAAATGACTCTGCGTCGCAGCGGCTACAGTGCTTAATGGGTTCAGCCCATGCAGCAATCCCTGATACGGCACAACGTTTTGCGCAGACTTTCGCGTCACACTTTACCGCGCGTTGCCTCTGCGGTCCGCTGGCTGTTCGCGCCAGTGAATGCTGGCGATAAACAGCGGCGTTCAGATCGCCTGTCCGGCGCGCGCTGACAAAATTTTTCCTTTCAGTTACAACTGTGGTCATACTGAAACGCTAAACGGGCATGATGTGCCTCCGATGGAATGACGGTTCTTAATATCAACAAGAGTGTTGCCATGAAAAATATCAATCCGACACAAACCGCAGCCTGGAAAGCGCTGCAACAGCATTTTGAGCAGATGAAGTCGGTAGAAATTGCCGATCTGTTCGCCCAGGATGCCGATCGTTTTGCCAAATTCTCTGCCACCTTTGATGATCAGATGCTGGTGGATTTCTCCAAAAACCGCATCACCCAGGAAACCCTCGATAAGTTACAGGCGCTGGCCAAAGAGACCGACCTGAGCGGTGCCATTAAGTCTATGTTCTCGGGTGAGAAGATTAACCGCACCGAAGATCGTGCGGTGCTGCACGTCGCGCTGCGTAACCGGAGTAACACGCCGATTCTGGTGGATGGCAAAGATGTGATGCCAGAGGTCAACGCGGTGCTGGATAAGATGAAAGGCTTCTCTGAGCGCATCATCAGCGGCGAATGGAAAGGCTATACCGGTAAAGCGATCACCGACGTGGTGAATATCGGTATCGGCGGCTCTGACCTCGGCCCGTTTATGGTGACTGAAGCGCTGCGCCCGTACAAAAACCATCTGAACATGCATTTTGTTTCTAACGTTGACGGCACCCACATCGCCGAAACGCTGAAAGATCTCAGCCCGGAAACCACCCTGTTCCTGGTGGCATCGAAAACCTTCACCACCCAGGAAACCATGACCAACGCCCACAGCGCGCGCGACTGGTTCCTGAAAACGGCAGGCGACCAGCAGCACGTAGCGAAACACTTTGCTGCGCTGTCGACCAATGCCAAAGCGGTGGGCGAATTCGGTATCGACACCAACAACATGTTTGAATTCTGGGACTGGGTTGGCGGCCGTTATTCACTGTGGTCAGCGATCGGCCTGTCGATCATTCTCTCGATTGGTTTCGATAACTTCGAGCAGCTGCTGAGCGGCGCACATGCCATGGACCAGCACTTCGCCTCTGCGCCGGCTGAGCAGAACCTGCCGGTGCTGCTGGCGCTGATTGGCATCTGGTACAACAATTTCTTTGGTGCTGAAACCGAAGCGATTCTGCCTTACGACCAGTACATGCACCGCTTTGCCGCCTATTTCCAGCAGGGCAATATGGAGTCAAACGGCAAGTATGTGGATCGTGCCGGTCATCCGGTGGACTACCAGACTGGCCCAATCATCTGGGGCGAACCTGGCACCAACGGTCAGCACGCGTTTTATCAGCTGATCCACCAGGGTACCAAGCTGGTTCCGTGCGACTTTATTGCGCCGGCCATTACCCATAATGCGCTCGCGGATCACCATCCGAAGCTGCTCTCTAACTTCTTTGCCCAGACTGAAGCGCTGGCGTTTGGTAAGTCACGCGACGTCGTAGAGAAAGAGTTTACCGATGCCGGTAAATCTGCAGAGTCTGTGGCCCATATCGTGCCGTTCAAGGTGTTTGAAGGTAACCGCCCGACTAACTCCATCCTGCTGCGTGAGATTACCCCTTACAGCCTGGGCGCACTGATTGCCCTGTATGAGCACAAAATCTTCACTCAGGGTGCCATCCTGAATATCTTCACCTTCGATCAGTGGGGTGTGGAATTAGGTAAGCAGCTGGCGAACCGTATTCTGCCGGAACTGGAAAACGAGGACGAAATTACCACTCACGACAGCTCCACTAATGCCTTAATTAACCGCTATAAATCCTGGCGTTAATCGGCGTTAATTTCATCGGGCGGCCACTTTGCCGCCCTTTTTATGTCTGTTTTTACATCTGAATGGGCTGTTTATATCGTCGGAGAGCATGGGTTGTCAGGGAAAAGTCTTAAAATAACCTAAGATAATTCTGAACATCGATGCGCTGAACGGGCCAGCATAAAGTATAAAATGGTCCTGAAATGGGGCAATCTCTATTGTTAGCTATTGATTCATAATCATATTCAGTTTCAGCAATCCTGAGTAAATTCTGATTATTCTTATTCCGTACCAGATATTAATAAAAAAGAACATTCCGCTTTGCAATTGATTCGCCAGCAGCGAAATATCTGGCATCAGCCCGAAATATTCCGATATAAAAAGTAGTTATCCCCAATCCAGCTAATTAAATCACGCGCCCACCCCGCTATTCACCCTGGTTTTTCCGGTGCTGAACTCTGGTATTTTGTTGCCCTATACTGAACGCGCCCGCAATGGGACTGTCCGTCGATTTTGCCGCAGTCTGACTGCGTTGCAACCTCAGCGGACAGAGATCCTTCATTCACTCAATGCAGGAAACGCTGTTATGAAAAAAACTATGGTTGCCGGTGCAGCCTTGATCTTCGTTGCCGTCTCTTCCAGCGCATTTGCTGCGCCGGAAGAAGCTGGTACCGCAGCTGGCGCGCAGGCGGGAGCAATCTCTGCTGGCACGTCGACCGCTGTGGGTATCGGTGCGCTTGGCGCGCTGGTCGGGCTCGGCATTGCCGCTTCTGGCGGTGGTGACGGTGCAAATACCGGTACAACAACCACGACCACGACGAGCACCACTCGTTGATGGATGCCCGACCCCCGTCTGATTGCTGATCTGCAGCAAACGGGCAGAGGCTGAACCACTGACTTCGGTGAGTGAGGACGCTGAGCCACGTAACCTGTATTTCTGCAGCCGGAACGGGACGGGCAGAGCACCTTTAAACATAACCACACGCCTGTGTGGTTATTTTTTACTTTGGCATGACTTATCAGGGACACACAGTGCGCCAACTTCCTCTGCTGCTCGCTTGCCTGCTGCTGCAGGCCTGTACACAAACGCAAAAAGGTCTTGAACAGACTCTGCTGCTTGCGGTTAACGGTCCGGACGACGTGACCGTTACCGATCAACAGGTCAACAATCTTCCCTATGCCAGTCTCTATGCTCGCCTGAATGAAGGTCCGCGCATTTTTGTAGTGCTCGGCTACAACGAGAAAGGTCAGCAGAAATGGGTGACACAGGACCAGGCGATGCTGGTGACACAGCATGGCCGCCTGGTTAAAACCCTGGGCTTGCCGGATAACCTGCTGAGCGTCAGCAATCTGCAACAGGATCCGCTCGCTGACAGCCTGCATATCAGCAACGGCGCAGGCTGGACCCGCATCGTGCAGTGGACCGAACAGGGCAAGGTTCGCGGCGCGACTGTGCGTTCAACCTTCCAGCGCGGCACCGACGAAGTCCTGACCGTGGCGGGCAACCGCATTCCGTGCCGCGTCTGGCATGAGCAGGTGAGCATCGACAGCAGTAACCGCGAGTGGGAAAACACCTTCTGGATCGATAACAGCAGCGGCGATGTGGTGCAGGCCCATCAGATGCTGGCGGCAGACGCCTTCCCTGTAGATATCACTATTCTGAAGCCGGCGAAATCATGAAAAAAATCACTTTTTTGCTGGCCGGGCTGAGCCTGTTCAGCGCCGCAGAAGCGCAGGCAACTGCGCAGGTTATCGTTCATGCACCGCACAACGGCGGTCAGGCTGAGCTGAGCCAGGTCGCGGATCTCTCCCAGCTGGTGACTCTGCCTCCACTGCAGGTCAACACTGACTGGCGCACGACCTTTATTGCCGAGCGCGGCGCCAGCGCAGTGGCACAGCAGCACTATCAACAGACGCTGGGCGCGTTACGTGCCTGGCGTGCCGACAGCAGCGGCGATCGGGCGGCGGCCATTGATGAGGTGATCCGCCAGCTGAGCGCCATCAAAGTAGCAGGTCGCCAGTTCACGTCGCTCGACCCGGACTGGATCCGTCTGCATCCGGCTGACAACCGTCGGCTGGAAGGCAGCTATGACCTCTATCTGCAGGCCCCCTCAGATTCTGTGCTGCTGCTCGGCGCGCTGAGCGGCGCTGGCAAAGTGAGCTGGCAGCCGGGTAAATCAGTACGCGACTATCTGGATGGTCATGACGCACTCTCCGGGGCAGAACGCAATTTTGTCACCGTGATTGCACCTTCAGGCGCCACACAGCAGGTGCCGGTTGCCTACTGGAATCATCGCCACGCGGAAGTGGAGCCAGGCAGCATTATCTGGCTCGGCTTTTCGTCATGGAGCCTGCCAGGCAGCTATGAAGACCTTAATGAACGCATCCTTTCCGTACTGACTCACCGGATACCAGACTGATGAAAAAACGTTATCTCTTCAGCCTGTTGGCTGTTTCCGTGGCGGCAGCCTGTCAGGCGCAGGCTGACACCTGGCCCGAGCCGGTGGGCCCTTCACAATCCGATTTCGGCGGCGTGGGTCTGATGCAGGTGCCGACGGCGCGCATGGCCAAAGAGGGCGAGTTCAGCCTCAACGCACGCGACAACGATCAGTACCGATACTACTCCGCGTCACTGCAGCTCTTTCCCTGGCTGGAGACCACGGTGCGGTATACCGACGTGCGTACCCGTCAGTACAGTGCGGTCTCAGAATTCAGCGGCACGCAGAGCTATAAAGATAAAGCCTTCGACCTGAAACTCCGTCTGTGGCAGGAGGGCTTCTGGCTGCCGGAAGTGGCGGTGGGCACCCGCGATCTGGGCGGTACCGGTCTGTTCGACAGCGAATACCTGGTGGCGACCAAAGCATGGGGACCGTTCGACTTTACCCTGGGGCTTGGCTGGGGCTATCTCGGCAACAGCGGCACCGTGAAGAACCCCTTCTGCTCATACAGCGACAGCTATTGCCAGCGTCCGCAGGTGGGCGAAGCGGGTTCAATCAACGGCTCGCAGATGTTCCACGGCCCGACGGCGCTGTTTGGCGGCGTGGAGTATCAGACGCCCTGGCAGCCGCTGCGCCTTAAAATGGAGTATGAGGGCAACGACTACCAGAATGACTTTGCTGGTCGCCTTGAGCAGCGCAGCAAGCTCAACGTCGGCGCGATTTATCGCCTGACCGACTGGGCTGACATCAACGCCAGCTACGAACGCGGTAACACCTTTATGTTTGGTGTCACCATTCGCACCAACTTCAACGATCTGCGTCAGGCGCACATCGACAGTGAGAAGCCTTCCTACAATCCGCAGCCGCAACCTAAGTTGCTGGAGCCGACGGTGGTGGGCACTCAGTTAACCGATCTGAAATACAATGCCGGTCTCGATGGTCCGCGTATTCAGACTCAGGGTCACACGATCTATGTGTCAGGCGAGCAGACGAAGTATCGCGATACCCGTGAAGGGGTGGATCGCGCGAACCGCATCATCATGAACCACCTGCCTGACGGCATCGACACTATCAATGTCACCGAGTCGCGCTTTAACATGCCACAGGTGACGACTGAGACGCAGGTCGCCAGCCTGCGTAACAATCTGGAAGGCTATCCGCTGGGCCATGAGCAGCCACTGCAACAGACCCGCAAAGAACCGGTCGATCCGGGTAGCACCGAGCAGGGTATGTTTATTCGTCAGGATCGCCTGAACTACAGCCTCTCACCAGTGCTGAATCAGTCGGTGGGCGGCCCGGAAAGCTTCTATATGTATCAGGTCGGCGTAATGGCTAACGCTGATTACTGGCTGACGGATCACCTGCTGGTGGGCGGTAGTCTGTTTGGTAACCTCGCCAACAACTACGACAAGTTCAACTACAACGGCGCACCGGCGGACTCTTCGCTGCCGCGCGTGCGTACCCATATCCGCGACTACGTTGAGAACAACGTCTACGTCAACGATCTGCAGGCGAACTATATGGGCCACCTCGGTAACGGCTTCTATGGTCAGGTTTACGGCGGGTACCTGGAGACGATGTATGGCGGCGTGGGCGGCGAGCTGCTCTATCGTCCGGTCGATGCGAACTGGGCGGTGGGCGTCGATGCCAACTATGTCCGTCAGCGTGACTGGGACAACATGATGCAGTTTAACCGCTATAAAGCCTCAACCGGCAACCTGACGGGTTACTGGCGTCCATGGTTCATGCAGGATGTACTGGTGAAAACCAGCGTCGGTCAGTATCTGGCGAAAGATAAAGGCGTGACGGTCGATGTGTCGAAGCGCTTCGACAGTGGCGTGATGGTGGGTGTCTATGCCACCAAAACCAACGTCTCGTCTGAAGAGTATGGCGAAGGCGACTTCACCAAAGGCTTCTATATCTCCATCCCAATGGATCTGTTCACCGTGACGCCAACGCGCGGTCGCGCGCAGGTGAACTGGGTGCCGCTGACGCGTGATGGCGGTCAGATGCTGGGTCGCAAGTACCAGCTGTATGATCTGACGTCCGATCGCGACGCGCGCTTTAACTAAGCAGATGGCGGCCTCAGGGCCGTTTCATGCGGTTAACAGAAAGCAGGCTCAGGGAGCATACGCCTGAAGCAAAGCATAGCAATGAGATCGCGCCTGCTCAGGGAACCCGGTCAGATCGGAAAGGCGCTAATGCCATCCCTGGCCGCTCGGCCCGCGCCGTCCCTGGCGCGGGACGCTTTCCTCCTCTGACCGGGTTCCCTGCGCGTTGAGTTTCTTCATTGCTGCCAGATTTAACCGGAGCTGGATTTGTCAGCAGTCTGAAGCGGCCCTCAGGCCGCTTTTTTATTTAGTTCGCGTCGTAGCCGAGATTCGGCGCCAGCCAGCGCTCAACTTCCGTTAACGACATCCCTTTGCGTACCGCATAATCTTCCACCTGGTCACGCTGGATCTGCGCTACGGCGAAATAGCGGCTGTCAGGATGGCTGAAGTACCAGCCAGAGACTGACGCGCCCGGCCACATGGCAAAGGATTCGGTGAGCTTCATGCCGGTCTGTTCTTCCATCGCCAGCAGACGCCAGATGGCGGCTTTCTCAGTGTGCTCCGGGCAGGCCGGATAGCCTGGCGCCGGACGTATCCCCTGATAATTTTCCCGAATCAGCTCTTCATTGCTGAGATTTTCGTTGGGCGCGAAGCCCCAGATCACCTTACGTACCCGCTCGTGCAGATATTCGGCAAAGGCTTCCGCCAGACGGTCAGCCAGCGCTTTCACCATGATCTTGTTGTAGTCGTCATGCTGACGATCGTACGCCTCCGCCAGCGCATCCTCTTCCAGCCCGCCGGTCACCGCGAAGGCACCGAGATAGTCCGCTTTGCCGCTCGATTTCGGGGCCACAAAATCCGCCAGACAGTAGTTGGCGAAGTCGGTTTTTTCGGTCTGCTGGCGTAAGTGATGACTCACACACAAAATCTCATCCCGCCGCTCATCACTGTAGAGATGAATATCATCGCCGACCCGGTTAGCCGGAAAAATACCGACCACGCCACGTGGCTTCAGCAGCGACTGCTGGCTTAATCTGTCGAGCATCGCATTGGCATCGGCAAACAGACGCTGCGCCTCTTCACCCACAACCTCATCCTCCATGATGCGGGGATATTTGCCCGCCAGCGACCAGGTCATAAAGAACGGCGTCCAGTCGATGTAGTTGCGCAGTGTTTCAATGCTGGCCTCCACCTGGCTGACCCCGGGACGGTGCGGCACGGGTGGCGTGTAACTCTCCCAGTCAATTGAGGTGGCGTTATCGCGCGCCGCCTGCAGCGAGACCGGCGGCGTGCGCGGCTTTTTGCGTGCATGCTGAATGCGCACGGTCTCGTACTCTTTGCGGGTTCGGGCGACGAAATCCTCTTTTAACGTGGCGGAGAGCAGCGACGACACTACGCCAACGGTACGTGAAGCGTTCTGCACGTAGACCGTCGGGCCGCTGTAATGCTGCTCAATTTTGACAGCGGTATGCGCCTTCGAGGTGGTCGCGCCGCCAATCAGCAGTGGTAAGGTAAAGCCCTGACGCTCCATCTCTTTCGCCATGTTGACCATCTCATCCAGCGACGGCGTAATCAGGCCTGATAAGCCGATGATGTCCGCATTCACTTCGCGCGCCGTTTTGAGAATTTTTTCGCCCGGCACCATCACGCCAAGGTCAATGATTTCGTAGTTATTACACTGCAGCACCACGCCGACAATATTTTTGCCGATGTCGTGCACGTCGCCTTTGACCGTGGCCAGCACGATTTTACCGTTGCTGCGCCCCGCCTCTTTGCTGGCTTCGATAAAGGGTTCCAGATACGCCACCGCCTGCTTCATCACGCGCGCCGATTTCACCACCTGCGGCAGGAACATCTTGCCCTCACCGAACAGGTCACCGACGACGTTCATGCCGGACATCAGCGGGCCTTCAATCACCTCTATCGGCCGTGGTACCTGCTGGCGCGCCTCTTCGGTATCCTGCTCTATAAACTCGGTGATCCCCTTGACCAGCGAATACTCCAGCCGTTTCACCACGTCCCAGCTGCGCCATTCCGCGAGCTGTTTTTCCTGCGAGCCATCGCTTTTGCCGCCACGGTATTTCTCCGCAAGCGCCAGCAGCCGCTCGGTGCCATCATCCCGCCGGTTAAGAATCACATCCTCTACCGCCTCGCGCAGTTCTGCCGGCAAATCATCATAAATCGCCAGCTGGCCTGCGTTGACGATGCCCATATCCATGCCTTTACGGATGGCGTAATAGAGAAAGACGGCATGTATCGCTTCACGCACCGGATCGTTGCCACGGAATGAAAACGATACGTTGGAGACGCCGCCGGAGATCATCGCATGGGGCAGCTCGCGCTTGATATCTTCGCAGGCACCAATGAAATCCATGGCGTAGTTGTTGTGTTCGTCGATGCCGGTGGCGACCGCAAAGATGTTGGGGTCGAAGATAATATCTTCCGGCGGGAAACCGACCTGTTCGGTGAGGATCCGGTAAGCACGGCGGCAGATCTCAATTTTACGGGCGCGGGTATCCGCCTGACCCACTTCGTCAAACGCCATGACCACCATCGCCGCGCCGTAACGCCGGACCTGACGCGCATGATGAATAAAGGCCGCTTCACCCTCTTTCATCGAAATTGAGTTCACGATCCCTTTGCCCTGAATGCACTGCAACCCTTTCTCAATCACCTCCCATTTTGAGGAGTCGATCATGATCGGCACGCGGGCAATATCGGGTTCGCCAGCAATCAGATTCAGAAAGCGTACCATCGCCGCCTCGGCGTCGAGCATGCCTTCATCCATGTTGATGTCGATGATCTGCGCGCCGCTCTGCACCTGCTGTAGCGCCACTTCCAGCGCTTCGTTATACTTCTCTTCTTTGATCAGCCTTTTAAATTTTGCTGAGCCGGTGACGTTGGTGCGCTCACCGACGTTAACAAACAGTGACTCTGCGGTGATGTTAAGCGGCTCCAGACCGGAGAGACGGCAGGCCACCGGGATCGTCGGCAACTGACGCGGTGCAACGCCTTCAACCGCCGCCACCATGGCAGCGATATGTTGCGGTGTGGTGCCACAGCAGCCGCCGATAATGTTCAGGAATCCGGCGGTGGCCCATTCACCAATCTGCTGCGCCATCAGTTCCGCATCCAGATCATATTCGCCAAAGGCATTGGGCAGACCGGCGTTGGGATGGGCGGTCACGTAGCCTTCAGCGATGCGCGACAGTTCCGCCACATACTGACGAAGCTCGTCGGGTCCCAGCGCGCAGTTCAGGCCAAAAGAGAGCGGTTCGGCGTGACGCAGCGAGTTGTAAAAAGCTTCGGTGGTCTGGCCGGAGAGCGTTCGGCCGGAGGCGTCGGTGATAGTGCCGGAGATCATCAGCGGCAGCGCAACGCCCAGCGCTTCCATCTCGGTCTGCACCGCATAGACGGCTGCTTTGGCATTCAGCGTATCGAACACCGTTTCAATCATGATGATGTCGGACCCGCCCTCCACCAGCGCGCGGGTCGATTCGCGGTACGCCTCCACCAGCTGATTAAAAGTAACGTTACGGTAGGCAGGATCGTTGACGTCGGGTGAGATCGAGCAGGTGCGGTTGGTCGGGCCGAGCACACCCGCAACATAACGCGGACGATCCGGCGTTTTCGCCGTCCACGCATCGGCGCAGGCTCGCGCCAGGCGGGCCGCTTCAAAATTGATCTCCGCCGATAAACGTTCCATCTGGTAGTCCGCCATCGCAATCGACGTGGCGTTAAAGGTGTTGGTTTCGAGGATATCCGCACCCGCCGCCAGATAGGCGTCGTGGATCTCGCGCATCACCGCCGGTTTACTCAGCACCAGCAGATCGTTATTGCCTTTGAGATCGCAGGGCCAGTCAGCAAAACGGCTGCCGCGATAATCCTCTTCTTCCAGCTTATAGCTCTGGATCATGGTGCCCATCCCCCCATCCAGCACCATAATGCGTTGTGCGAGCTGCTGTTTTAACGCGTCGATTTTATTGCTCACTGTTGCCCCATTCACGTCAGTCTGCTGGCGGAAAAGCCCGTTTTTCATTCTGGCACAAGCTGGTCAGGCGACAAAGTAACCTCGACTGAGAGTTTTTCAGGTCACGGCTGTACAGGTCTGACCAGAAAACCAGCGTTTGCAATGCGCGTGATTAAAACGAAAATGATTTCCACAATGCAAAAGGAGAAACAATGATGGCAACGCCGGTTCCTGTTAAGCGCGGCAAGAAACCCCGTGGCACCCCTGTCGCCGCACCCGCGGGCGGTCAGGTGCAATCGCTGACCCGCGGCCTGACGCTGCTGGAGCTGATTGCTGACTCACATGGCAGCGTAGCGCTGACCGAGCTGGCTCAGCAGGCGGGTTTGCCTAACTCCACCACGCATCGCCTGCTCAGCACCATGCAGCAGCAGGGTTTTGTCCGGCAGGTGGGCGATCTCGGGCTGTGGACGATCGGCGCACACGCCTTCGTGGTCGGCAGCAGTTTCCTGCAGAGCCGTAACCTGCTGGCGCTGGTACACCCGGTGCTGCGTAGCCTGATGGAGCAGTCCGGTGAAACGGTGAATCTGGCGGTGCTGGATCTCAGCGATCACCAGGCGGTGATCATTGATCAGGTGCAGTGTACCCAGCTGATGCGAATGTCCGCGCCGATTGGCGGCAAGCTGCCGATGCATGCGTCTGGCGCAGGCAAAGCGTTCCTGGCCCATCTGGGCGATGAGCAGGTCACCGCCCTGCTGCATCAGAAAGGATTGCATTACTACACGCCGAAAACCCTGATGTCGCCGCAGAGTCTGAAAGAGAATCTGGCGCTGGTGCGCAAAGCGGGCTTCTCATTTGATGATGAAGAACATGCGCTTGGACTGCGTTGTGTCGCCGCGCCAATCTATGACGAACATGGCGAGGCGTTTGCCGCGCTCTCCATCTCCGGCCCCATCGCCCGCATGACAGACGATCGGATTACTGAATTAGGTGCACTGGTCATCCGCGAAGCGCGCCAGGTTACGCTGGCGTACAGCGGTCGTTAACTTTATCTGCGCCGTAGCAGACGCTGAAACGCTGCGTCTGCCGCCAGGCGATCACCTCTTCCACATGGCCCTGGGCGATGCGCTGCTGCTGCGCGCGCCACCAGCGGGCGTCGAATATCTCCGGATGCAGTTGTAACAGCAATGCGCCGGTAGCGGCTTCACTGCATAACGCATAGCGGAAGGTTTCCGGGAAGACATCGTCCGGCCCGACGCTGTACCAGGGCTCGGCGCTGAGTTCATCCTCCTCATAGCGCGCCGCGGGCACCTCCCGGAAGTGCAGCTCCTGCATCGGGCGAATCTCATCGTAATCGTAAAAAATCACCCGGCCATGGCGGGTGATGCCGAAGTTTTTAAACAGCATGTCTCCGGGAAAGATATTGGCCGCCGCCAGCTGTCGGATGGCATTGCCATACTCCTCAATCGCGTGACGTCGCTCTGCGGCATTCGCCTGGGCCAGGTAGAGATTAAGCGGCTGCATACGGCGCTCCAGCCACAGGTGACGAATAATCAGGCGATCGCCTTCGATATGCAGCTTCTCAGCCACGCAGGCGTGGAGTTCTGCCAGCAGCGCCGGTGAGATGCGCGACAGCGGCAGCGCAAACTGCTCGAACTCCTGCGTATCCGCCATACGTCCCACGCGATCGTGCTCTTTGACCTGCTGATAACAGGCGCGGACCTGCGCTTCCGTCACCTCTTTTTGCGGCGCGAAGCGATCCCTGATGACCTTGAACACCCAGTCAAAACCCGGCAGCGTGAAGACCAGCATCACCATGCCGCGCACGCCGGGTGCGATCTCAAAGGCCGTCTCATTCTCTGCCAGCGCCTGAAGATACTCGCGATAGCTCTCGGTTTTACCGTGCTTCTGGCAGCCAATCGCCATATAGCGCTCCGCCAGGGTTTTGCCAGGCAGAATCGGTTGCAGCCAGGCAACCAGCGCCGCAGGCACCGGCGCATAAACCATGAAATAGGCGCGGGCAAAACCAAACACAATGCTGGCGTCATTCACATCGGTCAGACAGGTGTCGATCCACAGTTCGCCCGTTTCACTGCGCTGGATCGGCAGCAGACAGGGCAAGATGCCCTCCGGCAGATGCAGGCGCGCCACCAGCCAGGCAGTTTTGTTACGATAGAAGAGTTCACTGTTGACCTCGAGCCAGCCCTGGTTCAGCCGGGGAAAATGCGACTGCAGGTGGCGGACAATCCAGCCGACGTCGCGAGCGCGCTGCTGCCACGGCAACGTCAGCGGTAAATCGCTCAACACCTGATCCACCAGTGCCAGCCAGCCCCGCTCCGGCTGATAACGGCGCGATAACGGGCGCAAAGGTGTGACCGGTGCGGTCAGGGATTGAGAGCTGAAGATAAACAGCCGGTCCGGCTGCAGATCGGCATGTCCATGTAACCGGCAGTAGACAGAATTAAAGAAGCTTTCGGCAATTTCATGTCGTGGATAGCCGGGCAGCAGGCTTTGATAGTGGTCCTTAACCCGCAGCCAGAACATCTCATCCCAGCTGGCCGCACCGTTCAGCACCCGCAGTTGATCGGCAACCAGGCTGACGTGATGGTCATAGAGATGAATACGGGCCTTCATGGCATGCTGCACCGCCTGCCATTCCGCCTGCTCAAACCGCTGCTGCGCGCCAGCGGTGATGTCGAGAAAGCGACCATACTGTGCATCAAAACCCTGCAGGATAGTGTGGGCGATCAATGATTCGCGTGGCGGCATAATCAGCTCCGGTAAACGCCCGCCCGCGGTTTGCGGACGGGAAATCAGTCAGAGGAAAAGGGTCAGAACTGATGCTCTTCGGTCGAACCGGTGAGCGCGGTGACCGAGGACTTACCGCCCTGAATGATATTAGTCACCTGATCAAAATAGCCGGTGCCCACCTCCTGCTGATGCGAAGAGAAGCTGTAACCGCGATCGCGGGCAGCGAACTCAGGCTGCTGAACCTTTTCAACATAGTGACGCATCCCTTCGCCCTGGGCGTAGGCGTGGGCCAGATCGAACATGTTGAACCACATGCTGTGGATGCCCGCCAGCGTGATGAACTGGAAGCGATAGCCCATGTCGCTGAGCGCCTGCTGAAACTTCGCGATGGTGCGGTCATCGAGGTTCTTCTTCCAATTGAACGACGGTGAACAGTTGTAGGCCAGCAGCTTGCCGGGGAAACGCGCATGAATGGCGTCGGCAAAGCGCTGCGCCATCGCCAGATCCGGCGTTGAGGTTTCACACCACAGGATGTCAGCATAAGGTGCATAGGCCAGCCCGCGACTGATCGCCTGTTCAATGCCGGCGTGGGTGCGGAAGAAGCCTTCTGCCGTCCGGTCGCCCTGGATAAAGGGACGATCGTATTCATCGCAGTCTGAGGTAATCAGGTCAGCGGCGTCGGCATCAGTTCGTGCCAGCAGCACGGTTGGCACGCCCATCACATCGGCAGCCAGCCGTGCCGCTACCAGTTTCTGAATGGCTTCCTGAGTCGGTACCAGAACTTTGCCGCCCATGTGACCGCATTTTTTTACCGCCGCCAGCTGATCTTCGAAGTGGACCGCCGCCGCGCCCGCCTGAATCATCGCCTTCATCAGCTCATACGCATTCAGCACGCCGCCAAAACCAGCTTCAGCATCGGCCACAATTGGCAGGAAGAAATCGGTGTGCCGGCTGTCCCCCGCTTCAATGCCGCTGGACCACTGAATCTGATCGGCGCGCTGAAAGGTCTGATTAATGCGCGTCACCACTTCCGGCACCGAGTTCACCGGGTAGAGCGACTGATCGGGATACATCTGCCCCGCCACGTTGGCATCCGCCGCTACCTGCCAGCCAGAAAGGTAGATCGCTTCGATGCCCGCTTTGGCCTGCTGCAGTGCCTGCCCGCCGCTCAGCGCACCCAGGCTATTGATATACCCTTTCTTCGCCTCGCCATTCAGCAACGCCCATAATTTTTCCGCACCGCGCTCTGCCAGCGTACAGGCGGGCAGGACCGAGCCGCGCAGATTGACGACCTCTGCTGCGCTGTAAGGGCGTGTAATGCCCTGCCAGCGTGCGGTCTGCCAGAGTTGTTCCAGTTGATCGATCTGTTGAGTACGTGTCATGGCAATAGCTCCTCTGTTCAGGGGATCAGGCGATAGCCTGGCAGGGTAAGAAAGGAAACCAGCTCGCGCTCGGTGGTGATCTGAGCCATCAGCTGCGCCGCGTCGTCATAGCGACCGGCGCTGAAGTGGGCTTCGCCCAGCGCGTTTTGTAGCAGATGCAGCTCTTCGTTAAGCCAGCGCAGAAACAGTTCAGCTGTGACCTGCTGGCCGTTGTTCAGCATTTGCTGATGATGAATCCATTGCCAGATTGAGGTGCGTGCGATCTCAGCGGTGGCGGCATCCTCCATCAGTCCGTCAATCGGGACACAGCCGTTACCGCTGATCCACGCTTCCAGATATTGCAGCGCAACACGGATGTTGGCGCGCATACCGGCTTCGGTGCGCTCACCCTGGCAGGGCGCCAGCAGCTGCTCCGCTGTGATCGGCGCATCCTCTTTCCGCATGACCTGCAGCTGGTTTGGCCGGTCGCCCAGCGCAGCGTTGAAGACCGCCATCGCGGTCTCTGCCAGACCAGGATGAGCAATCCAGGTGCCGTCATGCCCGTTACCTGCCTCCCGCTGCTTATCTTCCGTCACGCGCTGCAGTACCCAGGCATTGCGCGTGGGATCTTTAGCGGGGATCAGCGCTGACATCCCGCCCATCGCAAAAGCCCCCCGCCGATGACAGGTTTTAATCAGCAGTCGCGAATAAGCGTCCAGGAAAGGCTGAGACATGGTGACGGACTGGCGATCCGGCAGCACGCGATCCGCATGCTGTTTCAGGGTTTTGATATAGCTGAAGATGTAATCCCAGCGGCCACAGTTGAGGCCAACAATGTGATCGCGCAGATTCCACAGGATCTCATCCATCTGAAACACGGCGGGTAAGGTTTCGATCAGGACAGTGGCTTTGATCGTGCCACGCGGCAGATCGAACTGATCCTCGCTGAAACTGAAGATCTCACGCCACCAGGCGATCTCCTGCCAGCTCTCGGTTTTCGGCAGATAGAAATAAGGCCCGCTGCCTTTGGCCAGTAACGGCCGGACGTTGTGGAAGAAATAGAGCGCGAAATCAAACAGCCCGCCCGGAATTGCCTTTCCCTGCCAGCTGACATGTTTTTCTGACAGATGCAGACCGCGCACCCGGCACATCAGTACCGCAGGGGTAGCGCCGAGCTGATAAATTTTGCCTTTGTCGCTGGTATAACTCAGGGTGCCCTGTACTGCTTCGCGCAGTGTCAGCTGCCCTTCAATCAACGTTGACCACTCCGGAGAGAGCGAATCCTCAAAGTCGGCCATAAAGACTTTAACGTTTGAGTTCAGGGCGTTAATCACCATTTTCCGATCGGGTGGACCGGTGATCTCGACCCGACGATCTTCTAAATCTGCCGGAATAGATTGAATACGCCATTCACTGGCCCTTATGGAAGCCGTTTCCATATCGAAGTCTGGCAGATAGCCCTGGTCATATTGCTGCTGACGCTGCTGGCGAGCCGATAACAGCACTTCGCGTTGCGGTGCAAAGCGTGCGACCAGAGACTCTAAAAAAGAAACAGCCTCGGGCGTTAACAGCTGCTGTTCTGCATGGCTAAAGGGCTGGCTGAAAATCAGGGTATGGCTGATCACTGAGTCTGTCATGCTGGCGTTCTCCTGTATTCAAAGGATCGAAAGCAGCGGATCCACACGGTGTTTATTTTGTGAGCTACAGGATCAGAGCATAAGCATTTATTTTTTTAAATCAAAAACTATTTCCATTTTTAAATACAAAACAACCTATCCTGATGTTTTATCTGAAATAAAACTTTAATCCATTAAAGGAATCGCTTTCAGTTAACGTTTTAAAGGCGAAAAAAAACCGTGTTGCCATCGGCTAACACGGTTCAGTTGATCTTCAGACGGGACTATTCCAGCGTTGGGTTCATGTGACGCAGATCGAACGGCGTGATCTGGTAAACGTAGTAGTTGAGCCAGTTCGAGAACAACAGATTGCCGTGACTGCGCCAGGTGGCGCGGGGTGGCAATACCGGATTATCCTGCGGGAAATAGTTATAAGGGACTTCCGGATTCACCCCCGCTTCATAATCGCGATGATACTCACCAGACAACGTCAGGGCATCATATTCCGGGTGACCGGTAACAAACACCAGACGTTTGTCTTTACTCGCCATCAGATAGGCACCGGTTTGTTCCGATTCAGCAAACAGCTCAAGATCGGTGTAATCCGTTATCAAATGAGTGGGAAAATCAGCATAGCGTGAGTGCGGTGCGAGGAAATTATCATCAAAACCGCGGGTCAGTAACGCATGGGGATGCAGTATCTGATGTTCATAGACGCCAGACAGTTTGTTATGCCGGGTTTGCTTGGGGATACCATACAGAATGTTAAGCGCAGCCTGAACCGCCCAACAGACAAACAGGGTTGAGGTGACATGCTCATTGGCCCAGTGCAGAACGCGCTGAATCTGTGGCCAGTAAGCGACATCATTAAAATCAACCAGCCCGAGTGGTGCACCTGTCACGATTAAGCCATCGTAGTTATCATGCTGGATATCTTCAAAATTGCAGTAGAAGTTGTTGAGGTGCTCAGTGGGCGTATTGCGTGACTCGCGGCTGTCGATGCGCAGCAGCTGAATATCGATCTGTAAGGGCGAGTTGGAAAGCAGACGCAGAAACTGATTCTCCGTTTCGATCTTTTTCGGCATCAGATTCAGTATGAGCACTTTAAGCGGGCGGATCTCCTGAACACTGGCGCGCGACGATGTCATCACAAAGACATTTTCGTCACGCAAAAAATTCACTGCCGGTAATTCGTCGGGAACCCTGATTGGCATAACCTGCTCACCTCTTACAACCATATAAACGTTTAGACATCCAGATGCCCAACATTAGCCTGATCGTTGTAAGATGTCGAGGTTTGATGCAGAAAATGAAAATGTTTCAGCTTAACGTGGCAAAGTGCAGACGTAAAAAAGCCCCGCACTTTCGTGCGGGGCTTCTTCACTTATTTAATGC
>NZ_JAALEU010000048.1:0-200 GCF_011800685.1 Pantoea sp. EKM10T | reverse complement strand
CAGCCTGGTAGCTCGTCGGGCTCATAACCCGAAGGTCGTCGGTTCAAATCCGGCCCCCGCAACCAATACTTCTGCAGCAGTTTTACAGAAGTCACAATGTGAGAAGTAAAAGTAATAGAAGCAATACGGACGCGGGGTGGAGCAGCCTGGTAGCTCGTCGGGCTCATAACCCGAAGGTCGTCGGTTCAAATCCGGCCCCC
>NZ_JAALEU010000047.1:0-202 GCF_011800685.1 Pantoea sp. EKM10T | reverse complement strand
CTGCGACGTATTATGCTCTTTAACAATCCGGAACAAGCTGAAAATTGAAACGACGCAGCGCGTCATTCCTCCGTAATTAAGGGATGACAAGGCGATGCGTTCGAGTCTCTCAAATGCTTGCAACACGCAGCGTTGTAAAACGCCTGTGGGTTGTGAGGTTAAGCGACTAAGCGTACACGGTGGATGCCCAGGCAGTCAGAGG
>NZ_JAALEU010000046.1:0-207 GCF_011800685.1 Pantoea sp. EKM10T | reverse complement strand
AAACGCGCCGGTCTCCGCCGAGGAAACCCCCGCCGCGTTCACCGCCGTCGCCGTCAGGTCATAGCGGCCGTCCTCGCTCAGCGCCGCCGTAGTAATGCTCCAGCGGCCGTTATCATCCGCCACGCCCGAGCCCGCGTTTACCCGGTTGCCGTCCGCATCCGTGGCCCACACGATGACCGTCAGCCCCGCGCCCGCGGTGCCGTTCAG
>NZ_JAALEU010000045.1:0-209 GCF_011800685.1 Pantoea sp. EKM10T | reverse complement strand
CGTGGACTTCTGGCCCGGCGTCACGCCTCAGCGCTGCGGATAGCCCTTTCAGCAGCAGAGGCGCTCAGGCCTCCACTTTCGTGCCCTTTTTAACAGCACGCACCAGAAGCTTCAGAGCAGGCCGGAGCCGGGCAGGGGCAGGCAATCCGCAGCGCTGAACAGAATGAGTCTGCCAGGAGAGCCCGCAGGACGCGGGCGAAAGGCGGGGC
>NZ_JAALEU010000044.1:0-212 GCF_011800685.1 Pantoea sp. EKM10T | reverse complement strand
GCGGGGTAACCGACGACCGCGCGCCGGTGCTGAAGGGCACGGCGGAAGCGGGCGCGACGGTGACGGTATATCTGGACGACAGCAGCACGCCGGCAGGCAGCACGGTGGCGGACGCGGACGGCAACTGGACACTGGCGCTGGGCACGCTGACGGACCGCGATTACAGCTGGCAGGTGAAGGTGACGGACGCGGCGGGGAACGAAACCCGCGGC
>NZ_JAALEU010000043.1:0-212 GCF_011800685.1 Pantoea sp. EKM10T | reverse complement strand
CCCGGCGTGGACTTCTGGCCCACCGTCACGCCTCAGCGCTGCGGATAGCCCTTTCAGCAGCAGAGGCGCTCAGGCCTTCACTCTCGTGCCCTTTCTGACAACATGCACTCAAGCTTCAGAGCAGGCCGGTGGCGATCAGGGGCAGGCAATCCGCAGCGCTGAACAGAATGAGTCTGCCAGGAGAGCCCGCAGGACGCGGGCGAAAGGCGGGG